>NZ_AP026978.1:2477055-3096318 GCF_027924405.1 Nocardia sputorum
CCAGCATTCCGTCCACCGGGGGAGACCCGGCGGGCTGGCAGGACACTTCGGAGATATCGATGACCGACGCGCGCAGGTCCACCGCGCGGACCACGGCGTGCGCGAGCGTGGCCACCGTGCCGTAGCCACCGGCCGACATGCCACCGGGCCGGTCGCTGCCGTAACTGTTCTTCGCCTGGTAGGCCAGACTGGTCTGGCGAATCGTCAGCACCGTGGCGGCGGGCGCGACCCCCGCGAAACCGTCGCTGCCGTCGGAGGACGGGTGGGCAGCGATGATGCCCGCGACCATGGTGCCGTGCCCGTCGCAGTCGGCGGTGCCGTCGGAATCGGAGACGTAGTCCCCGCCGGCCTCGACGGTCAGGCGCGGATGCCGGTTGACTCCGGTGTCGATCACGGCGACGAGTTGTCCTTCGCCCCGGCTGAACTCCCAGGCGTCGGCGAGCGCGAGCGCCTTCTGCACCGCGGGCACGCCCACCGGCGCGGGACCCGACCAGCGAGGTTCCGAGCACAGCAGCCGCTGCTGCGAGGGCTCCGGAGGCGCCACCGGGGCGTCGGTGACCAGCGCGCCGGGATCGACTCCGGGTGGTGCGACGGCCGCCGCCGGACCGGCGGGGGCCAATGCCGTCGTCGCCACCAGGGTCGCGGCCGCCGTCCCCACCGCGGCTGATCTGGCCACCCGCAGGTACTCACGCATTGCGCGCCATGGCGTACACGTCGACGATCCAGAAGATCAGTGGCCCGATCAGGCAGATCATCAGATACTCCAGCAGTTCGCCCGCGCGCTGCACGACCGGCGAGATCTCGAGCTCGGGCCCGGCCACACCGATCAGCAACGCCAGCGCCGCCACCCCGAGCAACGCACCCGCCGCGGGCAGGGCCGCACCCGTGATGTGCACGCCCAGCAGCACGATCGGCGGGATCAGTGCCGCGCATCCGCCTGCCACCATCATCGCCGCCTGGGTGAGGTCGGAGAAGGCGCGTCCGCGCCGGGCGAGCACGATCCCCACCGCCACCGCGAGCAACGCGGTTTGCCAGAGATGGTCGATGGCCGCCGCGACGACCACGATCGTCGCCGTCACCGTCACCGTCACAATGCCGGCGATCATGCCCGACTGATAGTCGTTGGCGAGCCGGGATCGCTCGGCCAGACCGGCGGCCGACGGGATCGTGGTCGCGCCGATCGCGCCGATGCCCTCGATGGTCGGTCGCGGCTCGTGGTCGCGCGGGTCGATCACCCCGCCCGCGGTCGGCACCGGCGGGACGGGCAGGCGCGCGGCGGCCACGGCGATTCGCGGGGCCAGGGTGATGCCGAGCAGGGCGACGAAGACGACGCACGCCGCGATCTTCGACGGGGACGCCTGCCACAGGGTCGCCGTGCCCGCGGCGCCGGTGCCGAAGGCCGCGACCGTGATCACCGCGGTGAACATGGTGGGGCGCACGGCGATCCCCCGCATCGCGATCACCGCCAGCAGCACGATGGCGGCACAGCTCAGCAACAGATGCGGAGCGCCCAGCGGTCCGGGAACCAGCGCGCCGGCGCCGGCGCCGCACAGCAGCAGCCCACACAGTGCCACGGCGGTGGCGGCCAGCGGCGCCGCGTACATCCGTGCGATCACCGCAGCCCCGACCAGGGACAGCAGCCCGGTGGCGAGGCCGGCCGCGCCCGGAAGGCCGCCGCCGACATCCGCGGCGGCGAACAGTAACAGCACGCACGCGCCCACGACCGCGGCGACCGCGCCACCGAGCCCTGCCCAGCCGGCCGACTCCGCGGTCCATCCGCGGAACGAACTGTCCGTGAGCCGGGCCACCGCATCGATGACGTCGTCGAAGAGCGCGGGCGACTCGACCGAATCCACCGCGCCCAGCACCAGCAGATCGCCGTCGAAGACGTCGGCCTCGGTCAGGGTGCGCACCGGATCGATCGCAGTCTGCCCCAGCCGCGACAGTGTCCAGTGCTGCGCGGTCACCGGCCCTTCCTCCTCCTGCTCGGACAGGTCTGGATTGTGAGAAGCGATGAGTGCCACCACATCCGGAATGAAATTCGCGATCGGCACCGTTGCGGGCAGGACTACATCGACCTGGGTGTTCCCGCCGATCACCGAGACCCGGCACAGTTGCGGCTCGACCGCCGTTGACTCCATAACGCTGAGAACTCCGACTCTGTGGGTTGCGACGTTCGCCGAACGTAGCCACCTCGCATCAGTGGTGACAGGGTGCGCCGGCGGAGTTCGCCTCGCCGTAACCGTCGAACGACTCCGACATGCGGTTTTCGGTGAAGGCGGGCGAGTGCAGGTGAACCGCCGATGAATGCCCGGTGGGAACCGAGAGAGTCCACCGCGCCGCGCGCGGAAGCCCGGGTTACGTTGCGGACATGTCAGCCATTCGGCAAGCGCAACAGATCTTCGACGCGGGCGTGCTCTCGCTTGGTCTGATGGTCGACGGCCAGCAGGCCGCCAAGAATCTCGAGTACGCCAAGGTCGCGTTCCGTCGAGCCACCGAACTCGATCCCGACATGTGTGATGCCTGGCTCGGGCGGGCGGCAGCGGGCGACGTCACCCAGGACGTGCTGCGCAATCTGCATCGCACCTCCACCACGTCGCTCCTGCGCGAGCAACGTCGCCTCGGGCTTCCGTCGCGACAGCTCGCCGGCCGGTTCCAGATCGGGCAGTACATCGACTATCCGATCGCGAGCCTCACCGAGATCTGGCTCGCCCAGGCTATGCACCTGCTCGAGGACGGAGATTACGACGAGGCTGAACGGGTGCTCGATGAACTCGATCAGCGGCGCGGCCGGCTCGTCGACGATCCCGATCGCGCCATCGACGACAAGATCTGCGCCTATGCGCGCGGCGTCCTGTATTTCACCGGGCAACTGTGGCCCGATGTGATGGCAGTACTGGCCGGCTCCGCCGAATGGCAGGACCAGTACATGGCTGCGGGCGCCCATGTCATGGTCGGCACCGCCTGCGCCCACCTCGGCCTGTTCGGCGAGGCGACCCGGCGGCTGGAACTGGCTGAGCGAGGGCCGATTCCGGCGGCGCGCACCGCCGCGATGTACTGCCGCGGCCTGGCACTGCGCGAGCAGGGCCACGAGGACGAGGCGCGGGCGTTGTTCGAGACCGTCTACACCCAGGTGCCCGGGTTCGCGTCCAATGCGACCGCGATGCGTGACCCCAAGTTCCGCATCATGGTCACCACCAAGGATCAGATCGACGCGCGCACGGATCGGTGGGATCCGGCGTCGGCGCCGTCGCGGGCCGAGGCGGCCGAGGCGGAGCAGCATCACCGGGCCGAGATGATTCTCGCCGCGGCCCGCCGGGAACTGGAATCCCAGATCGGCCTCGGGGCGGTGAAGGTTCAGGTCGCCAAGCTCCAGTCCTCGGCGACGATGGCCAAGATCAGGGCCGAGAAGGGGCTCAACAGCATGCCGCGGGGCCAGCATCTGGCCTTCACCGGCCCACCCGGCACCGGCAAGACGACGATCGCGCGGGTGGTGGCGAAAATCTACTGCGGGCTCGGCCTGCTCGAGACCGACAAGGTCGTGGAAGCCAAACGTGCCGACTTCGTCGGCCAGCATCTGGGCTCCACAGCGATCAAATCCAACGCGCTGATCGACTCGGCGATGGACGGCGTGCTCTTCGTCGACGAGGCATACACCCTGATACAGGCGGGCCTGTCCGGCGGTGACGCGTTCGGGCGTGAGGCCGTGGACACCCTGCTCGCGCGGATGGAGAACGACCGCGATCGGCTGGTCGTCATCATCGCTGGCTACGACGGCGAGATCGACCGCTTCCTGGCCAGTAACGACGGCCTGTCCTCCCGCTTCGCCAAGCGGGTCAAATTCGACTCGTACTCGCCCGAGGAGCTGTGCGAGATCGGACGATTCATCGCGGCCCGACGCGATTCGGCGGTGTCGGACGAGGCGGTCGAGTTGTTGCGCCAGGCGTGTGCGGAGCTGTACGCCAGCGAAGGCACCGATCAGAGCGGCCTGCCCCGCCGCGGTGTCGACCTCGCGGGTAACGGCCGGTTCATTCGCAATGTTATCGAAAGTGCCGAGGAAGAACGGGAATACCGCCTCGCGATGGACGACAGTCTCGACCTCCGCGCGCTGGACGAGAATACGCTCATGCGCATCGAGTCCGACGACATGCGCAAAGCGCTCGATGCGGTACTGGCGACGCTCGTGTGCTGAAGGGCTTCGCTTGCGTTCGCAGCACATCGAGGCAGGAATCGGCCTGCGGCGACATCGACAGCACCGATTCTCGGTCTGGCTGCCTTGGCATCCCTGTCGTCGAGGGCACCCCGACGCGAGTTGCTCAACGCGAGCTGAGATCAGGTACGGCGTTGCGCGCAGGCGATTCGCTGCCGGGCCGCGTAGTGCCGAGTCGGCCTCGCGCAGAGCCCGCTTCTCAGCCGGTCATCGGAGCGTGTCGCCTGGCACCACGTCGATGGCGGATCGGTAGACCATCGGCCGCGCGATGACATCCAAGTCGGGGTCGTCGATCATCCGCCGGATCGATTGCTGCCACTGCGGGTCGGTGCGCGCCGCGTCCAGGGCGGTGCCGCTTTCCCATTCTGCGACGTTCACGAAGGTGAGCTCCGCCTGGTCGCTGACAGCTTGGAGCATGCGGGCCTGGATGAACCCCGGCGCCGATGCCATGCACCGCGCGTTGTCCTTCCAGCGGTCGAGGAATCGGTCCTTCTGCGACATCGGCACCGAGAAGGCGTTGATGAGAGTCACGGGCTGTTCGGTACGGGCTGTGACATGTCCGGTAGGCAAGCTCATAATGTCATATTAGAAGACAATCTCATTAAATGGCTATACTGATCGTGTGCTGAATCCGTCATTGGACGATCGTGGGGCCTTCCTGCTGTCTCAGCTGGGGCATCACGTTTCGCACAGGTTCACCGAGCGGCTCGTCCCGCTCGGGATCGAGCCTGCCCACTTCGGGATCTTGACCCATCTGGCGAGGAGCGACGGATGCAGTCAACAGGAACTCGCCAACCTGTTGCGAGTGCACCGCAATGCGATGGTCGGTCTCATCGATGAGCTCGAAGAGAAGGGTCTGATACAGCGGCGCGTGCATCCGGCAGATCGACGCGCTCACGCGGTCCACCTGACCGAGCCTGCTCACACGCTGCTGGCCGCGGCGACGGCGGAGGCCGAGGCGCTCGAGGAGGAAATCTTCGCCCCTCTCGACGATGCCGAGCGCGCTCGGTTGATCCAGCTCCTCCGTCGCGCGTCCGCGCACGCGGGGCTGCCTCGGGGCGCTCATCCCGGTCTGCAGCGGCGGCGCCGCGCCACCCGTAGCGCACCACTTCCGAACTCTCAGTGAAAATATGAGACTGATATTATATGTATCAGATATTATTTGCGCTAGTGAGTGCGTCGGACGTGGAGAGCGCCGTCCCGCGACCGGCCCGATCCTCGCTGCGTCGGCCAGCGATCATGCGCGGATTTCCGCTGTCAGTTCAACGGAGGGAAATGTCATGGCACACACCGAGCGGGTCGCCGTCGTTACCGGTAGCGGGCGAAGCATCGGCCGGGCGATCGCGCTGCGCCTGGCCGCTGACGGGGTGAAGGTCGTCGTCAATTTCAAGAGCGATGCCGTGGCCGCCGAGGAGGTGGCCGCCACGATCTCAGCGGCCGGTGGGCAGGCCCTCGTCGTGCCCGCGGACGTCACCGATCCCGCCCAGCTCGAGTCGTTGTTCGACACCGCCGAACGGTGGCACGGCGGGCTGGATATCTTCGTGCACAACGCTTATGGGTATGCTGCCGGGCCGATCGCCGCGGCGGCCGACGAGGACTACGCACGGACATTCGCCGCCAACTCGCAGGCGGCGTTCTCCGGTTTCCGGCACGCGGCGCGGCGGATTCGCGACGGCGGCCGCATCGTGTACATCTCCTCCTCGGTCACCCGGGCCAGCGATCCGTTCATGCCTCTGTATGCGGCGAGCAAGGCGGCGGGCGAACAGCTGGTTCGCGCGTTCGCCCGCGAGGTCGGACCACGCCACATCACCGTCAACAGCGTTCTTCCGGGACCGACCAACACCGATGCCACGCAAGGCATCCGGGAACTGCTGACGGAACGCATC
Source organism: Nocardia sputorum (assembly GCF_027924405.1). Lineage (NCBI taxonomy): Bacteria > Bacillati > Actinomycetota > Actinomycetes > Mycobacteriales > Nocardiaceae > Nocardia > Nocardia sputorum. The sequence goes on from NZ_AP026978.1 coordinate 2,483,152, forward strand.
GCTCGCACACCCCTGGGCCGGCTGGGCGAACCGGAAGATATCGCCGACGTCGTCGGCTTCCTGACCTCTCCCGCCGCGCGCTGGGTCACCGGCCAGAGTATCGCCGCCGACGGGGGACTGACCGCCTGAGTCCACGGCGTCCGGATCGAGGTACCAACGACCCGCGCGGCGGTCGGGGAGACCCGGCGCCGGTGGCGGAGTAACAGTGCCGCGCTGGCGGGACGCCAACTTGTCCCTGGTCACCGTGGGCAACGGGTTCCTCGAGGTCAGTTGTCCAGCGCCAGTTCTTCGGCCGATTGCTGCCCGGCGTTGCCGGTGCGTCGCAGGAAATCGGCGATCACCTCGAGTTCGGCGTCGGAGTAGGTGCGGCACAGCTCGTCCATGCGCTTGTTCATGCCCGAGAATATGTCGAACAGGGCGGAATTGCGCTCGCGGACGGCCCGCAAGGTGACCGCGCGGCGATCCGCGGCGTCCGGGTGGCGCTCCCGCACAATCCAGCCGCCTTTCTGCAGGCGGTCCAGGATGCCGGTCAAGGTGGCCGGGTGCAGTCCGGCCCGGCGCGACAGCTCTGTGGGTGACATCGGCCCGTGCCGGTTGACCAGGTCGAGGCAGGTCATGTCCACCTCACGCAGCTCCGCCCGCCCGCTGAACCGCCGGTTGAGCAACGACAACTGGATGTTCAAGTCCCGCAAGGCATCCTTGACCTCTACGGTCAACTTCCGGTTATGCTGCGACCCGGCCCGGCCCGTTCCCATCCTCGTCCTTTCCGCCAGCACCCGGAATGTGATACGAGGTCCATATTATACGAACAGCTGGCATCAGCCCGTCGACTCCGTACCGGAGCGCCGCCGCGCGACACACAGGCGGGGGTCCGAGTTCCCGTATCAACACCTCGACACATACGCGGGCGCACCCTGCCGGCGTGGCGGTCTCCGGCATGCCACGGTCTCAGCGGTGTGTCCGGGCGCCCCGGTCGGATTCGGTCGTCCGCACGGACGGGTCGTAGCCGGTGTCCGCGGGTGACGAGAAGGTGAACGGCTGTGGCGACCAGATCGTGCCCGGTCGCCGCCCGTGGGTCGGCGGGGTACTTTCCGGGCAGTCGAACGCGAAGGGGACTTGCTGATGCCGCGGATTGTGGGCAGGCGAAACGATGGCGGCGTCGTCGTCGCTGTCGGCGGGGTGTGTGTCATCGTCGGATCCGACGCCCTCGACGCCGCCGGACACTGCACGACCCCGCCGGAACAACTGCGGGTGATGTTGGTCAGCGCTACGGCCACTGACGCCGATTGCACCGTTACCGACGAGCCGATGCCCGCCGGTCTGCTGTCGGCGGCGCAGCTCGCAGCGATCCTGGCCTGGGAGGTCGGGTTCGTCGAGGGCGAACCAGGCAATAGTGAGCGGCCCGGACTGAGCGGTGCTGAAACCGAACTCTACCTGCGCTATCGACCCGATACCGGGGACGACTATCCGAACACTCTGGCCCTGGCGGAGGTCGACCGCCCGTTCTTCTCACTCGAACCCGTGCCCGCACCGGTCGCGCCGTCCGATGCGCTCGAGTTCACCGACCACGAGTCCGCGCCGCTGGTTCAGCTCTGCGCATCGATGGCCCACGTCGAGAATCTGTCCGCCGCCGAGGTCGTCGCCGCGGCAGCCGAAGACCTGATCGACCGCGTCAGCTATGCCGAGACGGTGGAGGAGTTCTATCCCGCACTGGCGCACGCTGTTTCGGCGCAGACGGTGCCCGCTTCCGCCGTCGCGGCGGCCGGCGGCGTCGACCGGGAGGAAATCCTGGGCTTCTTCGGCCGCCTGCTGGCGGAGCTGGATCGGCGGCGGCCCTGGCCGGACCCGGTCACGGTCGCCGTCGACCCAGCCACCTGGCCGACGCCGGGGTCGAGCAGACTGATCGGCTGGGTGGATATCGGCATCTCGGCCCTGGAGTGGGCCGTGAAGGCGGGCTTTGCCGAGGTTCCCGACGACGATCAGGCGTTGCTGGTCCTACGTTTACGGACTGGGCAGCTGATCGCGCTGGTAGGGGAGCAGGGCCCGGACCCGGCCCGGTTCATGGTGCTGCTGCCCGATCTCGCCGGCCGGCAAGATCCCGTGGCGGTGATCGCGTATCTGGCGCGATACGCCGGACTATGGGTCGAATTCGATGAACGGGCGGCGATGGCAGAGGTGGCGGCACAATGATACGACCGGAGAACGCGAGCGCGGCGGCCGATGCCGCTGATCTGATCGACGCCGTGGGCCGGGCGCTGAGCCAGATGCGCGATCTGCGCGGCGCCCGCGACGCGCTGACCGCGTCCGCCACCGTGGAACACGGCCGAATCACCGTCGTGGTCAATGTTTCCGGCTCGATCATCGAGACGTACTACGCCGAGGACATCAACACACTCAGCTATGGCCAAATCGCCCGCGCGACGGTTCAGGCGGCGCAGGCTGCGGCCGCGAAGGTGGCCGCCGCGCAGGAAACGCTGCTGGCCCCGGCGGCCGAGCTGCGTTCGCGGATGCCCAAGCCCGAGGATCTGTTCGCGGGCCTGGCCGAGCTGCGGGCGCAACTGCCGACGCACACGCCGGCACCGCTGACTCCGCCGTCGGGGAACACGCTGAACGATCGGCGAAATGATGGTCATCGAATTCTGGACCGATGAGCCGCCCCACCGAATTCTCCAGCGCGACGAGAGGGCCCGCCACCATGGATGACGATTTCAATGCTGCCGTCGAGGGATTTCAGGCCAAGGTGGCCGAGATCGCCGATCTGCAAGCCGCACGTGCGCTACTGCTCGGTGTAGGCACCACTGCGCGACGGCGGGTGCGCGTCACCGTGAATGCCGACGGAATCGCCACCGACATCAAGTTTTCCGGCGCGATCGGCGAATTGACCCCGGCGGAACTCGCCGACGCGGTCACCGCGGCGTCGCGGGCGGCCGTGCTCGACGTCGCGCGCAAGGCCAAGGAACTGATGGCGCCGCTCGACGTCGACCAGGCCGAGGCGCCCAAACTGGACGACCTGTTCGCCACCATCACCTCATTGCGCGATCACTTGGGCTGATGCCGACCGCGGTGGCCGGCGCCGTGCCGACTGGCGAGATCGCCACCGATAGTCGAGGCTTCCGATCGGGGGTGGCCGAGCTATCGGGTTGAGAGCGCACCATGGCAGTCGAGATCACCCGTCCAGGCCGAGTGATCCGGGCGCAACCGGCGCTGCCGTCGAACCGCGGGCGGCGCGCACTGATCCTGTCGCTCATCGGCGCCCGACTGGGGTTGGACCGCCGCTCCCGTCATCGTGCTGCTGGGGGCAGGCGCCGTCCTCTTGTACTGGCGGCGGCCACCCGCCGTGGCGGCGAGTTGCCGCACGACATTCTGCTGCGGGCCGATCCGCGGGCGCAGCCCGCGATGTTCGCGCGTTCCGCGGCGGTCGCGGCGGAATTCGGCATCGTCTTCCTGGACGATCCAGTATCTGCAGGCGGTGCGTGGTACCGACCCGGGGCGGTCAAGGTCGCCGCGCACGAAGGCATCGTCGCGGTCGCGCAACCACTCGGCATGAAGATGGCAACGGCGGCCTCGGTCGGCGACACGCTCGGTGGGCCGCTCGCCAGGTGCGAAACTCGGGTTGTTGGTCGGCAACCGGCAGGCGTTGCTCGCCACCATCATGGTGGTGCCGACCCGTGCGGTCTGGTCACGGCCGGTTTTCCGGCTTCGGTCGCGACGAACCTTACATCCAGGTGAACGCCTGAAGGTTCGGTGAACTCCGTCGGCGTGCCGCGCGAGCGGCACGAGGGCGACGGCACGATCGCCCTGTGGCACCTAACCCTGACGCCGGTAGCAACCCGTTCCTTTCGCTGATCGGTGAGTCGGGGCAATTCGGGTTGCCGGCGGGGTTGTCGTTCGTGGATCTGAAGGGGGACTGGCAATCGTTCAGGCTTCCCTGGGATCTCGACGGCGATGGCAAGCCCGAAGACGAAAAAGACGAAAAAGACGGCAAGGACACGGACAAGGACGACAAAGACAAAGACGGCAAAAAGGATGATCCCACCGCACCGTCCGGAGGCGGTTCGGACAAGGGTGGCTCCGGCAACTCCGCGCCGAAAGGCGGCGGTGCGGGGCCGAGTGGCGGTCCACCCGGCAACAACCGCCCGAGCAGTGGGAACCCGAACACTGGCGGCAAGCCCAACAGCGGTTCGAACTCCAACGGCGGCGGCAACCCCTACAGTGGCGGCCCTGCCGATTACAACACCGGTGGCGGCCCGATCAAGGTCGATCCACAGGATCTGATCAACAAGGGTAAGCGGCTCGCAGACCTGCCGAGCTCGCCGAAGGGTCTGTTCGACATTCTCAGCACCCTGAGCGACTCCTTGCAGCGGCTGGGAAATCCGTGGGGCGCAGACGAGTTCGGTAAACAGTTCGCCGAAGGCGCGACGGGCTATTCGGCGTCGGCCGAAGCGCTGGTGGGCAACGCGAGCCGGGGGCCGGACGCCACCGGAGCGATTCCGATCTTCGGACAGTTGCTGGTCAACTATGGCACCACAATCGAGCAGGCGGGCAGAGCATTCGCCGCGGGCGAGGACCTGTACGCCCAGTGGATCCTGAAGAACTACGTGGACGAGAACGCCAGTGGCGACCCCGGTCCGTACAAGGGCCCGCTCAGCTCCGATCCGAACTTCGGGAAGAACACCGGAAACAACAACCCGTCCGGCCCGCCGCCGGGTGATCAGGACCAGCAGTCCGGCAATGGAGGCGGACAGAATTCGGGTGGGTCCACCGGCGGTGGCTCGAATTCCGGTGGTTCTGATCCCGCTGGTTCCTCGACCGGTGACCCGGATGCCAACCGGCCGAACATGCCTTCCACGCCGCATCTCGCGGCCACCAGTACTCCCGATCCTGCCGCGCCACTGAGCGTAAAGGCTTCCTCCTCGAACCCGATCGACGCACTCGCGACGCCGGGACCGACCCTCGGCGGCATCCCGGCACACCCCGGCGTGCCCGCGTTCCCCGGTGCTCTCGGTCCGAACGCGTACCGCGCGACCGATCCGGGAACGGGTGTGTCAGTCGACAAGACCGGTAGTCCGGCGACCGGCGGCAAGGGTGGCGGCATTCCGTCGGCGCCGCTGCCGCGGATGCTCGGGGCGGCCTATGACGGGGAGAAGCTGGTGCCGAAAGCCGGTGGCATCGGCGCCGCCCAGTCGCGTGCGGGCGTACTGCCCCAGGCCGCGATGCCGGGGATGCCGGGGACGCCCGCGATGGGGAGTAGTAGTGGTCAGTCGGTCTCCGGCAAGGAGAAGCGGCAAGAGCGTCGTGAGCCGCCGGTCGAGGAACAGTTCGAGCCCGAGCCCGACGCTGCCGACCCGTGGCATGGGCCCGGTCTGCGAGACGGCGGCCGGTGATGTCGATTCCCGATGCGGTCCGGCAATCCGATATCAACCTGCCCGAGGACCTGCGGTGGTTGAGCTGGGTCGCCGGCAGCGCTTGGCCGGAGGGCAGCGAGAACGGCATGTTCGCCCTCGCCGACGCCTGGTCGGAAGCCTCGGCGGGATTGACCGGTCTGGTCTCGACTATCGAAGACGCGGTGGACGATATCCTCTCGGCGTATCCGTCGGCCGGTGCGGGTTCGGCCATGGCGCGCACCCTGCGGAACCTCACCGATGAGTCGGATCAGGCCTCGTTGCAGGCTATCGCCAAATCGCTCGGTCAGCTCGCTGATTCGTGCGATCAGGTCGGTTGCGCGATTCAGCAGAACAAGATCATGATCATCGTCGGCCTCGTCCAGTTGGTCTACGAGATCGCGCTCGCGTGGCTGTTCCCGCCGACCGCCGGCCCGGCTCAGGCGGCGTTGATCGGGTGGTACCACATTGTCTTCCAATACTTGAAGCAGCTGTTGCGGCAGATGCTCGTCGCCGCGCTGAAAGCCCTGGGGCAGCAGGTGATTCTGACGCTCCTTATCCAGCTGGGACAAATGGCGGCCGGGCATCGCGACGGTGTCAACGGTAAGGATTTGTGGTTCGCGGCGCTGGGCGGCGCGCTGGGTGGTGCGTTCGGCGCGATGTTCGGCAAGCTCGGTGGTGATCTGTTCCAATTCCTGGGCGGAAAGATCACCCGTTCGCAATTCGACAGCAGGTTTCAGCAGCTCATGCGCGGCGCCGTCGAGGGCGGCGCCGGTGGTCTCGGCGGAATGATCGGCGGTGGCTTCGCCAACCAGGTCATCAACGGTGGCGAATTCGAACTGGACCCGAGGATGCTCGGCGCCGGTGCCGCGGGCGCGTTCAGCTCCGGCGCGGGACGTTGGCGTGGCGCAGGCGGCAGCGGCAAAGTGCACGTCGATCCCGTCGGCGGCCCGCGCAGTCCGGCCGGATCGACACCACCGACCAAAGTGCCGCCGTCGGCGTCGGATACAGGGCCCGAGGCTGGGCCCGAGAGCGCTTCGGCCTCGCCGAATGTCAACGCGGGGAGAGGGAGTGGCGCGCAGTCGAACGAATCGCTGTCCGTACACCGCAATGGGTCCTCGGCATCCGACCAGGGCGGTGATCAGACCACCTCGACCGTGAGCTCACCGCACCAGAACACCGCCGAAGACAACCTGTCGCAGCAGTCGTCCGCGAAATCGGGTGGTGACGGCTCTTCCGCCCCGAACACCGGTCGCGCGCCCGCGAACCATGAACAATCGGAAACGACTGCGCAGCAGCACACTTCCGAAACAGCCGAGCCCGCGCCGCGGCAGCACGACGGCAGTCTGCTCGTACCGCAGCCCCCCAACGCGGCAAACGCATCCCAGCAGCCGGCGTCGAACGCGCCCGGCGGGGACAAGTCCACGAGTTCGTCGCCATCCGCCCAACGTGTCGCGGACACCAAAGTTGTGAGCCGAGACAACGTGACGACGGCACCGAAGAGCGACGTATCCGTTGACCACTCGGTGCGCGCGCAACCGCGGGCGGGTGGCGCACTCGGTGCTCCGGAGTCCATTCAAGCGAAACACACCGACTCGACCGTCGCGCTCGAGCCGGACGAGGTGCCGTCGTCCCCGGTGCAACCGCGTGCGGAATCCGAGCAATCCGAGACCGATTCGGTGTCCCCGAACCGCTCGGACGCTCCGCAGGGAACCCGGCCGAACCCCGAGAATTCGGCTGCGGCAACCGACAAGACAACACCGGTCAAGGAACCAGCTGGTGCTCCGAAACCCCAAAGCGACAAAGGGGACAGGGCTCCGGCGCGCGACACCTCGGCCGCGCCCGTGGCCGAACCGCGGGCCCGCGCGGGCGCCAAAGGCATAAAGGGCATCAGCGACGACCTGGCTCTCGTGGGAAGAATCGACGAGGCCACCGGCCTGCGCTGGCGGCTGGTCGATACATCGCTGCTCGATCCGGCCTGGCCGGGTGGCAAGGCTTTCATCCGGGAAGTCCTGGGCTTCGAGCAGACAACGCAGATGCTCCGTGGCAACAAGTCCCCGCACGAAGGCCGGGAGCTGTTCCGGCCGTTCCAGGACGGTGACTTGCCGATGCGGCCTGGCTTCGGCCAGAAGAAGACGGCCGACTCCGACGATTTCGGCGGGGGCGCGGGCGGCGGCGTCCGCGGTTACGACGAACGGAACTCCCGGGGTGTGTTCCGGTTCAACACCGACGAGCTGCCCGATCACCGGTACACGATCGACAAGGACGGCCTCTGGTCCAAAGCCTCCGATTCGGAATCCAACGGTAAGCCGGATCCCGAATCGGACGCGATCCCGCGCAAGGGCGCCACGACGATCGAGGTGCCGCGCCAGGGCCCGATTCTGCAGCGCTGGGCCGAAATGTCGGCGCCCGCAATGCGTACCGTGGTGGGCGACCATGACGGCAACTGGTACGTCGGCAAGAACCTGCACCACGAGCAATTCCACAACGCGGGCGTTTACGTGGCTTTCCAAGCCCATTTCGTCAACGGGAAAATGGTCGCGGTGCACGACTGGGCAGGTGCGTACCAGCCCTCGCCGACCCGGGTGAAAGCCGCGCTGGAAAAGCTCGGGATCTACGGCGACCTGGACCATTACGACCAGCAGGGACGCAAGTACACCGATTCCGATCGCGAGGGTTGGACGCAGGCCGCCGAACCGACGCCGACATCGGGCAAAGCGACTGCGACAGAGAGTGATTCAACTGCGCGTACCGAGCCGCTCACCCGTGTCGTCTCCGATGAGCCGCAGCGGGACTTTCTCCGAGAAGCCGAAGACATCACCCGGATGTACAAGCGCGAAGACTGGGAGAACGCCGCACCCGAGGACCTGCGGGAGGCGCTGCGGGGGAGCGTCCACCACGATGCGCGAGACGCGGAAAGCGTTGCGAAATATCACCGCGCGGTGACCGCCGCTGTCGAAACCATCCGGCGGGGGACAACGAAGTTCGACGACGACGGTGCGGAGGTGGCGCCGGGCAAGATCCTGCGCTGGACCCAGGTCATGGGCACGATGGGAATGCGCGAGGGCCCCATCAATATGGACGCGGGCGAGGGTAAGACGTTCGTCTTCCTCGCCGATTCGATTCTGAAGGCCGCCGCCGGTGACTCGGTGCACGTCTTCACCACTCGCGACACTCTGGCCAACGATGCGGTCAACCTGTACAAACAGGTTCTCGGGGTGCTCGGCCCGGACGTGTTCAACGTGGTCAGGATGAACCCGAACGGCGCCGACGAGACCGGACTCGATCCGGCGAAGCCGACCATCTACATCGGCACCCTCGACGATGCGGCATTCGGGCAACTCCGCGGCAAGTTCATGCGCGGCGATATCGCCGTCATCGACGAACTCGACGAGGCGCTGTACTACGCCGACACCACCTGGATCATCTCCGACGGCCCCAGCCTGGCCGCGGATCCGCATATCGCCTCCCGCATCATGGCGGCTCGGCACTTCCTCGACAATCGGCTCGCTTCCGGGGATCTGACCCCTGCGGACTTCGATCGGACGGACGGGCAGATCGGCGGCCCGGCGAAGCTCAACGCCGAGGGCGCCGAGAAGGTCAGAAGACTGCTCGCCGAGGAGGATCCCGGCGCGAGCCCCGACGACCTCGCCGTCCAGATCGACCGGGTGAATTCCGCCGCCTCGGCGCACTGGGAGTTCGTCGAGAACGACCACTACATCGTGCACCGAGGTGGTGACGGCGTCGACAAGGTCTACATCATCGACCAAACCACCCACAAGGTGATGTTCGATCCGGCGACCTCGACCGAGAGCCGGTGGAACGGCGGTTTGGCGCAGGCCATCGAGGCCAAGCACGGGATCACGATCCGGGGCGACTCGGTGTCTTCACAAAGCCTCACCGCCAAGACCATGCTCGCGGAGCGGTACGAATGGCTCTCGGGCGCTTCGGGCACGGCCGAGGGGGTGTCCGGCCACCTGGTCGACAACTACGGGATGAAGCCGGTAGTCACGGTTCCGCGCTTCACGGAATCGAAACTGGACACTCTCGAGGCGAATCTGGCTCCGAACCAATCGGCCAAGCATGATGCGATCGCCGACAAAGTCATCGGTCGGCACAGTGCCCAGGCGCGGCCCGAACTGGTGATCACCAACCGCAACAGTGAGGTCGCCGAGATCTCGGCCCGGTTGAAGCTCGCGGATATTCCGCACGAGGTCGTCGATGCCCGGTGGTTCGCCGACCGGGGCCCCACCGCGGAAGCCGACCTGAAAGCGATCTTCGACAAGGCGGGTCAGCTCGGCAAGATCCTGATCATCAACCGTCAAGGCGGCCGTGGCGTCGATATCGAGATCAGCGATGCCGTCAACGCGGCCGGTGGCCTGCATGTCAGCATTTCGGGCAAGTCGGATGTGCGTGACATCGATATCCAGGCCGAGAACCGCGCCGCGCGCAACGGCCAACACGGCAGTGTCGAATACTTCCTCGCCGCCGATGACGCCCTGTTCGCCACCGCTCCGCACCACGCCCAGACCATAATCCGCTACACCGACGCGGTCACCAGCCATGAGAACGCGACCGTCCGGCTCGACGAGGCGTTGGCCACGAAGGACCGCGCGGAGCATGCCGATGACCTGCGTCGCACCGTGCAAACCCGCACGGTCCGGGACGCGGCGCTCGGCGACTACACCATCGCGAAGGACGCGCACCAGGCGGCGACGGCCGAACGCGAAGCCGCCGAGGCCGCGGTGCGGGCCGCGGCGTCGCACCTGCAAGCGGAAAACGCCGCACGGCGGATGGGCCGCACGGTGCTGCCGCCGACCGCCGTCCCCGCGAGCGTGGCAGCACCCACATCCGCACGGGACCTGGATATCCCGTCGCCGATACACGAGCAGGGGGCGGACCTCGGTCAGCAGGATGCCGATGTCTCTGAGTCGGCTACCGGTTCGCTCCCCGACGACCTGACCGGTACCGAACTGCCGCAGCTGTTCGGCGACGATCAGTTCGGTCCGCCGGCGCCGCTGGCCGTCGTCGACTTCCCGGGCCTGTTCGTAGCCGATACCACTGGGCATCTGGTCGCGTTCGGGAACGAGGAGATGCCGGTGGTGCGGACCTATTCGCACCAGCAGAACCTCGTGCACGAGATCGAACATCCGGTCTCCGGCCCGGTGGTGCTCGACAGCGCACTGGTGGCTGACCTCTTCACCACCCGGACGCGCGATGACGGCACGGTGGTGGTGAGCTCGACGGCGACGGGGGCGCATGTCGTCACCGCCGGGACAACGTCGGTGTTGCCCGCCGGGTCCGTCTACGGGCGTCCTGATCCGCTCGACTCGACCAAGTTCACGCTGTACGGCGGGTCGAATGTCGGCTGGTTGTCCGTGGACGCGAATCGGATCGGCGTGACGCCACGCCGGGCGACCGGCCCGCTCCAGCGTGACCATGTCCCCGAAGCGGCGATTGTCAACACCCACGTACCCGCGCCGGCGGTAGTGTTCGCGGACCCGAAGAGTCGTGTGCTGGGCATGCGGCTGGCGGAGCTGGCCGACGAGATCAAAGCCACTCGCGACGCTGCCGTACTGCGTGACAAGTCGACGGCGCAGCGGACGGCCGCGGACGAGTTGGAGAATCACTTCGCGACGCTGCCGGTGGAGCAGCGCCTTATCGCTGTGGCGCGCGCGATGCAGCTGGGGAGGATCGATCTGCACACGGCGAAACTTGCCGAGAGGCACGGTATTTCGCTCGAGACGGCGCGCGCACAGATGAAGGCCGAGCTGGTCACGGCGCTCGCGGGCAAGGATATCGCCGTGCGGATCTCCGAGGAATCGCTGCTGGATGTACTGCGGGATGGCCGGTTCAAAACGGTATTCGATCTGGGCGACATCGGCACCGGAACGAATGACCGAGCGCTGCTCGAAGCCCGCTGGTTCGGCCATGACGTGAATGACCATCCGATCGATAAGCGGGCCGTCTACGGGTACGTTCGCGTCGGCGGTGAACAGCCGGTCGGCGACCTGCACGACGAACGATTGAATGTCTACGGCGACGCCGTGGTCGTCCTGAAGTCCGCGGTGCGGGCCCGCACGACGGTGTGCGTGGGAGATTCCATCGAGCATAAGTCCAATGTCTATCCTTCGAGCCTCGAGGACCCCGCACCGGAGTCCTTCGGCGTCTACCCGCCCCGCAGGCCCGGCCTGCCGGCCGCCCATATCGGTCTGCGGCGAGACCTGACGCATCCGGATTTCCGGAAGTGGGGGTATGTGGAGGCGCAGGTGCACGGTGGCGTCACCAGTGCCGACATCGACCATGTGGTCTTCAAGTGGGAGCCGGAAACAGCCCTGCGGGATCAGCTCCGTGCAGCCGGAATTCCCTGGAAGGTACTCGAGCACACGGTCCCGCCGATAGTGAACAAGCCGGGGCAGGCGGACCACGCGATCAGCAGCGGATGGAAAACCTATCTCAACTCCGCGCGCGTATCCGATGATCCGAATGCGCTGCACGGCAAGAACTTCCTCGGTGTCACGGTCGGTTTCACCTACGCCGACGTGGTGACCCAGGACCTGATCGGACCGGCGGGGACGCCGATCGGGGTCGGTTACAAGCACGTGGAGTCGGAGATCGAGGGGGCAGAGCGCTGGGCGGGTGCGCAACAGTGGCACGACAAGGTGGTGCGTACCCGGCCCGGTCAAACCGGCAAGGCTGTCTTCGCTGGTCAGACCAGGGTCGGGCACGAGGTCGTCGCGGCGCCGTGGGCGGCCGAATACGGCGGGGTCGGCCGGGAACCGATTTTCGTCAACGCCCACGCTGGTCCGAACACCTTCGAGATCCGGCTGCGAACCGGAACGACGCTCGAGGTGAGCGGCGCGACATTCGCCAAGCTCGTCGAGCAGTCCCCGGCGCTGGAAGCCGCGCGCGCCGCCGGCGGTCCGAGCTCGGTCGTGCTGGTCGCGTGTGAGCCTGCGAAAGGTTCGGCGGCCACCGATTTCGCGGCGACGCTGCACCAGAGGTTTCCGGCCGCGCCGGTGCACGCCGCCGCCAGCGCGGTATGGATCTCCAACTGGCGGAACCCGGCCGTGCCCACTGTCCGTTACCGCTACCTCGCCGCCGACAACAATGCCGGATGGGTGAGTTTGCACAGCGACGGCACCCGGGTCGAGCACGCCGGCACCCGCTATCCCACCGGCGCGACCGGATCGTCCACCACCGCCGCCACCGAGCTCACCGGGTCGAATTCACTGGCTTCCAGCCGCAATCCGATCGCGCGGCAATGGAGGGAAGTCCTCGATCGACCGGTGAGCTCGCCCCTGACGACGACCACCGCGGAAGGCGTGCGCGGCGCGAGCAAGCAGCGCACCGAGTTCGAAGTCTCGGACGTACTCACCCGAGCGCTGCTCGACAAGAACGGCACCACGATCGGAGTGTCGTTCGTCCTCGAGTCGGAGGGGCAGCGCGAGGCGAACAAGTGGGCGCGCACGGCATCCGGACAGGACAGCGTGGTGCTGACCGATACCGGTCAGGCCGTGGACCAGGTCACCAAGCGGCGCTCGGAATTCGGCGAGGATGTCGTCGACGCGCCATGGAAGACCGACTATGCCCAGAACGGTCCGGGTCCGGTATTCATCGACGCGCACGCGGACTCGGAGGGGTTCATGGTCGAGATCATCTGGAAGAAGGGGACGAAGCAGGAGTCGACTCGATCGGTGCGGGTCGACGGTGCCGACTACGCCAAAATCGTGAAGGCCGCCGAGTACTTCCGGGAGTCGCCGCGGACGGGTGGTCAGGCGACGGACCGGTCGCTGGTGCTGATCTCGTGCAAGGCGGGCAAGCGGACGGCGGCGACCGATTTCGCGCTGGCGATGCGCGATCTGCTGCCCACCGCCCCGGTGCACGTGGGTGCGGGCGTGGTGGTGGTCGGCGTCAAGAAGGCGCAGAAGGCCTTCGCCACCCTCGGCGTCAACCACAACCGGGGCTGGGTCACCATCGGTCCCGATGGCGCGAAGGTGTCGCAGGAGAACACGATCAAGCATGCGTCTGCCGCGGTGAGCGGGACACCCGGGCGGTCTACGGGGACGCCGACCGGCGCGGTGCCCGAGGAGACGGTGGCCGACGCCACCGCGGAGTCCGGGGCACTCGTCGCCCCCGCGGTGAGCAGTGGCTGGCGCACGTATCTGAACTCGTGGCGGGTATCCAACGATCCGGACGTCCTGCACGGCAAGAACGCCTTCGAGTTGCCGATCAATTTCACCTACGCCGATGTCGTCGCGCACGAGATGTTCGGCTCGACCGGAGCATTGACCGGCGTCTGCTTCCAGAACCGCGATCTGGAACTCGACGTGAATCGACGCTGGGCGGCCGCGACGGAGTGGCGCGACAAGGTGGTGCGCACCCAGCCGGGGCAGACCGGGGAGCAGGCCTTCCACGGTCCCCTCAGGGTCGGACAGGAGGTGGTCGACGCGCCGTGGGCTGCCGAGTTCATCCAGACCGGGCACCGACCGGTCTTCGTCACCGCCCACGCGGGTTCGAAAACGTTCGAGATCCGGCTTCGGACCGGAACCACGCTCGAGGTGAACGGTACGACGTTCGCGAAGATCGTCGAGAGGTCACCGGGACTGCGAGGCCCGCTGAGCACCGGTGCGGCGACCTCGATCGTTTTGCTGGCCTGCAAACCAGCAAAGGGATCGGCGGCAACGAAGTTCGCGAGCACGCTGCACCAGAACTTCCCGCATGTGCCGGTTCATGCCGCCGCTACCTCGGTGTGGCAGTCGACTATGCGTTATCCGGCACGGCCGAATGTCGACTATCGCCTGCTCGCGGCGGACCGCAATGCCGGTTGGGTGACATTGCACAGCGACGGCACTCGAACAGTGCACGCGTCCACTCGCTACCCAGGCCCGGCCGCCGCTTCGAGTGGCGTGGTCGGCTCCGGATCGACCATCGGTAGGGCGCTCAGCGCTCCGCTGCGTTTCTCCTCGGACCAGGATGCCACCGAGGTGTTCCCGACGGTAACCTCAGCAGAAGCGGCCGCGAACGAGGCGCGACTGTGGAAGTGGCTGACCCGCAACATGTTCGACGACGCGTTCGACCACGCGGTGCGTGGACGCACGCTGCGCGACGGGTCCGGTCTCGAGGAACTGTCCGATCTCGAGGATATGTCCGAGGATGCCCGGCACCCGGCGCCGGGCGCGGGCTTGCTCGCCGATACCGCCGAGATCCAGTGGAGTGATGACGAATTCGCCACGCTGTTCGCCGACCCGGACGCCGGCTCGACGGCAACGGCGCCGAGCCCACCCGCTGCGACGGCGGAGCATCACCCACCGACCACGGAAACCCTGGCGGCGTTGCCGTTGCATGTCGCCCCGGCCGCCGAGGCGTTCGTTCGCGGCGATCGATGCGTGCTGATCGACGGACTCGGTACCGAGCACCGGCTCGACGTCGGCAGCGGCTGGCGCGCCGTGAAGGGAACGTTCAGCCATCCCGGCACCGGCGCCGAATACGTCGGGCTGGTTCCGCTGGATCAAAAGCACGACGCCAGTCCGATCCGGATCCGTAAGACGTTGCTCGCCGAGGCGTTCGAGGAGAATGCCGCCGCATTCTTCTGGGAGACCACCTACTTCCTGGCCCGTGCCGGTATCGGAATCGAAGGGTCCGGCGACACCCCGGTCTGGCTACCTCCGCGTGCCGTTGTGGCGGTGAAACACGCGCACAATTCCGATGGGACACCGGATCCGAGCCGGACGATGCTCGGGCGCCCTAAGGCCGCTACCTGGCACACCCTGGACAGCGACATCCTCGGTCCACTCGTCCCCGAGCTGCGCCGGTCGAACAATCCGCTCTGGGAGGAGATCAGTGGTCCCCGGGTGTCGGACGTGCGGCAGGGCGCGCTGGGCAACTGCTTCCTGGCCGCCAACATGATGGCGCTGGCCCGCAGCCCGCTGCCCTTGCTCCGCGAGATGATGATAGATCTCGGTGACTCCGTCGCCGTCCGGTTCTTCGACAAGAGCGGTGACGCGTCTTGGGTGCGGGTCTCCAAGGATCTCTATGTCGACGGCGACAACAGCACTCGCTACGCCGCCGACCAGGGGGTGTTGTGGCCCGCGGTCCTGGAGAAAGCATACGCGGTCTTCGCCGGTGAATTCGGCTATGCCGGACTCGACGGTGGCAGTCCCGGCGCCACCGCCGCGACGATGCTGCCCGCCACGCTGCCCGGCGGATTGCGGTTCCAGCCGTCCCGGGCGGTCACCGATGCCTATTTCCATCATCCGATGCGCATGGACATCGACGAGCTCCGCAGCCTGGCCGGCAGCGATGACGAGTTCGCTCGCGCGGTCTCCGCATTGCGTGGCGAGTGGGAAGACCGGGTGCGCGATCATCGCGCACGCGAGGCGAATCCGATGGGCGCCGACGTGGATCGCGCACAGGTGCTGGCACTGGTGGCCGGCAACGGGAACAACGTGTGGGCGGCCGTGCGTGAGTTCTACCGGCTGATCCGGCCGGACAACCCCGGCTCGACCGAGGGGTTCCGGCGTTTCCTGAACCATGAGTTGAGCCCGCGGCAGCGCACGCGGTGGGCTTCGAACATCGATCGCCTCGTCGATTCCGTGGACCGAGCGGCGTCCTGGCGCACCCGTGAGCTGGACCAGCAGATCGGCAGGCACATCGCCGAACGCGTCGACTTCGCCTTGCGTCGAGGCGATCTGGTGATGCTGGGTACGCGCAACTGGGGTCGCGACGACACCGTGCAATTCCCGGGCCTGGCGGGCAATCACGGCTACACAGCACTCGGCGTGCAGCGAGATGAGGACGGCGATCCAGTGGCGTTGCGGCTGCGCAATCCATGGGGCACGAACGGATCGGCACAACCTCCGCTGCCTGGGATCACCTTCCAGGCCGACGGGGTGGTGGACGTGGAACTGCGGCATCTCAACAAATTCGCCACCCTCGCGATCTGTGGTCCGGGTGCGCGCGGCCTGTTCGGACTCGACCGGCTCGCCCCGCCGGGCGCCGACGACCTGGTCGGAACTCACTCGGAGTCACCGGAAACGGCGCAGACCGCCGACGAGACCGAGCTTCTCGGCGTCGAGTTGCCTGCGACCGACGAGGCCGACGGATCAGCGGTCGCGCACGTCTCGCATCCGATCGATTGGAAGAAGCACCTCGGTGTAATCGGACAGCTGGTCGGTGGAAAGAAGTTGTCCGGCATCGTGGATCACAACGTTGTACGGTTCCGCGCCAAGAATCTGGTCCAGGAGCCGATCCTCGATCACCAGGGCCGCACGGTGGGCATCACCTTCCTCTACGGCCCCGACGAGTTGGAGGTGCTGCGTACCTGGGGGAGGGCGCCGAACGGCCACGGGATGGTCTTTCGCACTCGGCCGGGCGAAGCCGGCGCCGCCGCGCTCGCGGGTGACCGGAGTCGAATCGGGTTGGACCGGTTCGTCCCGGCTCCGTGGGAGGCCGAGTACCAGCAGGACAAGCCGGGTCCGTTCTACATTTCGGTGCACGCCGACAGCCGCGGTTTCGAAGTCCGGTCGCGCGGCGGGCGGTCGATCGTCGTCGACGGCACGACCTTCGCTGCCATCGTGCAGGCGTCGCCGGCCTTTCAGGCGGCAATGACATCGGGTCCGTCGCGGTCGGTCGTCATGATCGCTTGTGCGGTAGCGAACGGCTCGGCGTGCGAGGAGTTCTCGGCCGCACTGCACCAGACTTTCCCCGACCGCCGGATCTACGGGTCTCGCGGCGATGTCGATGTCCATGCGGAGAGTGGTCGCGGGGTGGGCCTGCTGGCCGCCGGCGACAACGCGGGGTGGATGTCCTACCTGAATGCCGTCGCGACCGACCACGCCGCGACGAGGTACGACGCTCCGGCCACCGAGGGCAGGGCGGCATTCGTCGAACAGACGGCGAATGGCACCGATATCGGCGACTGGGTCGAGCAGTTGCGCTCGACGGAGGGATTTTTCGGTGAGGAGCCGTACTTCGCGGTGACCAGTGACGGCCGGGTAGTCGGGTTCTTCGTCGCGGATGTACTCGTCAACCCGATGCTCGATCACCACGGCGACACGATCGGCGTCAGTTTTCATCAGCCAGACCATCTCGAGGACGAGCTGTTGTGGGCGCGGACGGAGAATTTCCACAACGTGGTCACCAGAATGCGCGACGGCGAAGACGATTTGAGTGTGGTGGTGCAACGAATCATGCAGGAAGGGTCGTCGCGCACCGACAACGTCCGTGCGCCGTGGGCCCTCGACTATGCGAACGGGAAGAATGGACCGGTATACATCAGTGCACACGCCGATGCGAACGTCTTTGAAATCAACCTGCGATCCGGGGTGACCATCGACGTCGACGGGAGGACCTTCGCCTCGATCGTCCAGTCCGCGCACCCCTTCGGCGCCGCGCTTGCCTCCGGGCTCGCCGCCGCCCTGGGGACGCCGAAATCATTCGTCTTGATGGCATGCAAGGCGGCAGCGGGCGATGCGGTATCCGGCTTCGCCGAGGTCTTCGACAGGGTGTTCCCAGGGCGCCTGGTCCATGCGAGCACTGGCACCATCAACGCTCATGTCCTGCGGGTCGACAACGAGGAGGAGTCGCCGATACGGATCAGCTGGCTGGGTGCGAGCCACAATGCCGGCTGGATGTCCTATCGCAACGGCCAGCAGATCCGGCACGACCATACTCGGCACCCACCGCCACACCCCGATTCGACCGAACCCAGCTGAGAAGACTGATCGAGAAGGGCTCATCAATGACCGAGCAGAGCAACGGCAACGACGCGGAATGGCTGTTCCTGATAGATCCGGGCTGGCAGCCCGCCGACGAGGACGATCGCCCGCCCGCGCACGCGGTGCTGGGCGGCTGGTTCGTCGATACCCACGGCACAGCAGGCGAATTCCAGCCCAACCCCGACTACCACCCCGCCGACGAGGGGCCCTTCATCGATCCGATCGACGCGACATTGCGGCTGGTCCTGGAGAAGCGAGCCGAACCGGGCCAGCTGCTGGCGACCCTGCGCGGCGCGGTGGTCGGTGTCGCGGTCGACGAGAACGGCAATCCGGTCGTCGCGGCGTCCCCGGATCAGATCCCCTGCGTGCTGGTGACCTCGGCGCCCGAACACCGCCGGCACGCGCAGGTCGAAGGCTGGACCGAGGTCTCGATGGCCGAACTCGCCGCGGCGCTGCCGGAGGAGGGCATCGATGTCCTGATCAATCCCGGCGCTCCCGCATCGATGCGGCTGCTCGCCGGTGCGGTCAAGGCGGCGGTCGCCGTCGCGACCTGAGCGTGTGGTCGCTGAGCGGGCGTGCGCCGGCTCAGCGACCGTCGTTCAGAACCGGATTTCCTCGAAAGCGTCGGACTGGCATCGCATTTCGGTGATGTGCTCGGGTGTCAGCAGCCGGTCGGGTACCGGTTCGTCGCGGCGCGTGAAGCCCGGCCGGGCGAGCAGTGCGGCCAGGGCGAGTATCTGGAGATCAGCCGGCGCCACCGTGTAGCGACCCGCGGCATCGACCGAGCGCGGGTCGACGACGATGCACACGCTGCCGACCGCGACGACAGGGGCTCGATCGCCGCGCTCGGCCACGATCCTCGGCAGGTGCGCGGGGACGTTCGGCTCTTTCATCACAAGCCTTTCCGATCGGATCGGATCACAGGGCGGGCAGCTGACAGATCTGGACGAGCTCGCGCCCACGCGTGCGTGACACCAGCATGCCCCGGCCCGGCGGACACCGCGCGGGCGCACGTCAGCGAGCAGCACACCCTCGTCCTTGGGGTGCGCATCAGAATGCCGTCGATCGACATGTCCTCGAGCAGGCCCAGGGCATTGACGTAGAGCGCACGCGACGCGCCGTCGGCTCGCCGCGCTCACCACGTGCAGGCAGATATCGCGGGCCTGCGGGAGCAGATCGATCAGCGGCAGCAGCGGATTGTTCGACGCCATCATATCGTAGTCGTCGACGATCACATAGACCTCCGGGCCGGTCAGAGAAATGCGGTCAGCCCTCCCCGGAGGTATGCGAATCGGGAGCGAAGGGGCAGTGGGCCGGTTCAGCGGTTTCGGGTGGGTCCGGTAGGAGCGCTTGCTTCAGCGGAGATGGCTTCTCGTTCTCAACGGGCCGGTACCACGGCACGTCTTCGGCGTTTCTGCGCTGCCGCACGATGACTCGGGTGTTGCCTCTGGGGCGGGCGACGACGCCGAAGATGAACCGTGCGGGGTCCACGCTCGGGTCGCAGGGTTCGAGGTCGAGGCGGCCGAAGAGGCGGTGCAGCAGGATGGCTGCTTCGGTGAAGTAGAAGGTGCTGCCCGGGCAACGGTGGACACCCACGCCGAAGGGGATGTACCCGTATCGGTCGGGTGTGGTCTGGAACCATCGTTCGGGCCGGAACGCTTCGGGCTCGGGATACAGGTCCTCGTCGTGGTGCAGCGCGCTCGCTGCAGCGAAAACCATGGTGCTCCTGGGGATTCGGTAGCCGCCGAGCGCGATGTCTTCTGTCAGCGGGAACGGAAGTGTCCCGATGACGGGGGATTGCATGCGCAGTGCTTCGGTGTTGCAGGCGTGGGCGTAGCGGTCGGTGCGGGCTTCGCGGGCTTCGGCGACGAGTTCGGCGCGAGGGTGCGGGTTGTGCAGCAGATATTGGGTGGCCCAGGCATAGGCGACGACCGAGGTTTCGTGGCCGGCGATGAGCAGGGTGACGATGATGTCGCGCAGTCGCTTGTCGGTCCAGGCCGGGGTTTCGTGGGCGGCGTAGTCGATGAGCCTGGCGGTGATGCTGTCGTTGGGTCGTTCACGCAGTTCCAAGATCTTGCGGTAGACCAGCTCATCGGCGCGTGTCTGCAGCCGGAATCCCCTGCGCGCGAGAAGGGGTGACAGGCGGTCATTGCGCTGCGAGAGATCGAATGGGGTGGTCCATGCCGATCGCGCCGCCGGCCCGACCGGCGACCTCGGCGGGAACGGCGCGTTCGGCCAGCGTGAGTATCAGTGCGTCGGGGACCACGGCGGCGAGCTTGCTGACCCGGGTGAAGGTGGGGGCCAGGGAGTCGAACAGGAGGTCGGAGATGCGGGTCCGCAGTGCGCGAACGTTGTCCGCGCCCAGCCGTTCCAGACTCGACAGGGCGGCCTTGTCGGTGTCGAGGGTCTGGGCGAGGATGGTGATTTCAGCGTGGGTCAGCAGGTCGGCCATGGTGTCACTTTCCGAAGAGGATTGTCTTCGCCGAGATGCGCACCACGCGCGGGAGGACGCCGAGTCCGGCGTCGATCGCGGCGTCGAGGCTGCGGCGCTGTTGCTGCTTGGCTCGTTGGATCATCATCAGCAGTTGTGCCGATTCCTGTGTGGTGAGCATCGCGATGACGTCGGCTGGCTCGCGCAACGCGGCGTGTAGTCGGCTCCTGGGATCGGTCATTGATGTGTCCCCCTGTCTACTCGGGTCGGCTTGTCGGGTGGGGTGTCGATGGGGGCGCTCGTCGGTGCGCTGCGGCACCGGTCGGGCGCGTTTGCTCGATGCCTCGCTGTCCGGTGCCGAGCGAGATGTTCATCGTGACGGTCGGGTCGATCGAGGAACTGGTGCCGGCGCCATCAACGGGGTTCCCGGTCGAACTCGCGGTGGTGGAGCACCGTGCGGCGTAGGCGCTGCCCCGGTGTTTTCGTGGTTCCGGCCTGAGTTCATCGCGTGGGCAGCGCGCCGTCGAGGCCGCCGACGTCGGTGATCTGCCATCCACTGTTGCTGTCGACGGTGACGTTGTAGGTGACGGTCATCTGCCCGCCTTTGAGGTTTTGGGCGTTGGTGGAGGTGACGTCGACGAAGACGTTGACTTTGTACACGCCACCAGAGACCGTGGCGACCTTCGCCGCGATCGGCACGGCCGTGGAGGTCCATTGCAGCGGCAGCAGGATCTGCTCGAGTTTCGGTGCGGTGGCGTCGATTTTGTGCGCCAGCGGCGGGCTGGTGTTGGCCTTGAGCTTGTCCACCCAGGCCGGGATGTTCTGGTGGTCGATGGTCGACGCGCCGACCGCATAATCGGTGGCGACCTGTTCGGCGTGCCGCTCACCGTACGCGTCCGACCGGATCTGCGCTATCTCTTCCCGCGCCGACCACCAGCCGTAACCGCAGACGGCCACGGCTGCCGTCAGCACGACGGCCCCGGCCGCGACTCCGATCGCGGTCAGCGATACCGACACCGTCCGCGCCGCGGCGCGATCCTTACCCCTCCGCCGGGCGTACTGCCCTTCCCGGCGGTCGCCACCGCTCTTCCCCGCCTTTATCGGCTCGGTAACACCCTCCTCACGGTCACCGGCGGAGTTCTCAGCCCTGTCACTGTCGCGTCGTGCGGATTTGTCATCTGTCCCGGCGGCGGGTTCCGGGTCCGACTCGGATTGCGGCGCGTCCGGGTCGGGCTCTGATTCTGCGGTCGGTGCGCTATCGGTGGTGGACGCAGCGGTGGCGGCGGCGGATTCTGCGGTGGAGGGTGATTCGGTGCCCACGGCGGTGTCCTGTGCTGGCGTGGCGGTGCGGGGTTCGGTGGCCGTTTCGTCGGGGGAGGGCTGCGTGGTCGGTTCGGGAGGCATGGACGGTCCTGTCCTTAGCGTGGCGGGGGTTCGGTGTCATTTGACGGCGATGCGGAGGTGGATCGCGCCGTCGCCGGGGTCGGTGGAGGCCAGGGCCGCGAAGATGAGGTCGCCGATGTCGACGCGCGGGATCGTCCCCACGATGGCGTCCACGAGCGGCTGCAGGATCGGCGCCAGCGGTGCCAGTTGCGGGCCGATCTCGTCGACCCACTGGCCGAGCCGGTGCACGAAGGGCACGAGTCCCGTGCCTTCCTGGTACATCCGGGGCGCGTCGCCTGTGCGGAACAGGCGGCCGATGGCCTCGGCGATATCGTCTACGCGCTGGCCGAACTCGATCAGCGGTGGACGGGCCACCGTCAGCGCGGGCCCGGCGTCGGCCATGTCCGGTGCGATGCTCTGCAGATCACCCAGCAGTTCACCCACCGCCGGGGACCGGGCGGCGAGAGCGGCGGCGAGCAGCCCGGTGGAGCGCGAGAGTTCGGGCACGACCGCCTCGGTTCCGGTCAGCGCCTCGGTGAATGTGTCGACGAGGGCGTTGGCGGCGGCCGGGTCGATGCGGCTCAGCACCCGGGTGACCAGCCGGGCCAGTTCCGGGATCGACAGCGGCGGGCGCACGAGCGCCGTATCGATCGCCTCACCGTCGCGCAGGTTCCGTCCGCCCGGCGACTGCGGCGCAAACTCCACATAGGGCTCGCCCAGCCACGACAGATTCTCGATGGTGACGAGGCTGTCGGCCGGAACCTGGTACATCGCGTGGATGTCCATCGTCACCCGCACTCCGGAGGCGGTCGAGTCGACGGCGGTGATCTCGCCCACCTCGATCCCGGACAACAGCACGGGCGATCCGGTTGCCAGACCTCCGGAGTCGGCCACGCGCATGGTGACGGTGGTGTACTCGGCGAACGGGTCCGCGCCGACGACACCGAAGGCCAGATAGGCCGAGCCCACCACCGATACGGCGGCGATCGCCCCGAGAGACAGCACCGAGCGCGGTTTCATCGCACGACTCCGATCATTCGCAGGGTCCGCACGATCTGCTCGACCTGGTCATCGGCCGGCATCGGCGGGCCCTGTGGCGGCGTGATGGTCACCGCGCGCAGATTCACCTTCGGCCCGTGCTCGACGAACGGAATGATCTTGTCGCGGATCACCGCGACGAACGCGTTGAGGTTCGACGGCCGCTGAAGGTCCAGCGGTGCGCTGGTGAACAGCAGCGGATAGATCGCCCCGAGTGCGTTGTCCGCGGACTGCGCCACCGGGGCGAGCCAGGTCAGCGCGTGCGCGACCGGAGCCATGCCGCCGAGGACGCCGATGACGTTGACGATGGTGGCCACCGCGGCCGACAGTTGCTCGACGGCGGATTCGGTGAGTAGTTCGGCGAGGGTGTCGCGCCGGTCGTACATCACCTGGGAATCCTTGGTGAAGCCGTTGAGCAGTTCGTCGACCTGATTCAGATTGGCCGACAGGTCCACGGCGTCGGCGCCGAGCACCTGGAAGATGCGCGCCGTCTGCGCCGGGTCCTGCGGCAGCACACCGTTGAGGTCGGTGACCAGGTCCTGCAGATGCTGGATGGCGCCGCCCTGCACGAAGGTCGCGACGCCGGCGAGGGTGTCCTCGACACGGACGGCGGGCCGGGTCTGGCCGAGGGGGATGGTGTCGCCGTCGCGCAGGAGGTCACCGAAACCGTCTGGGGGAGTGGTCAAGGCGATGTGGATATCGCCGAGCAGGGTGTTCTGCCGCAGGACCGCCGTGGTCGTCGTGGGTAGCTGCACCGTGTCGTCGATCTCGGCCTCCACGACGGCGTGACCGCCATCTGCGGGCTCGCGATCGCTCTGCGCCAGTCCGATATGCGTCGCGACGCCGACCTGTGCGCCGTTGGCGACCACCTTGGCCCGCGCGGGCAGGTTCAGCACATCGGAGAACTCGATACGGATGTGATACGACGGGCCGGACACGCTCGCCCCGGGCAGCGGCAGCGTCGACGGGTCGAACGAGCATGCGCCGCACACCAGGACCGCCGCCATGCCGAGGGGCAGCGCGGCCCGGCGCAGCCGGGCGGCGGGCCTCATCGTGCACCTGCCGAGGCCAGGACCAGCCGCACCAGATCCACGGTCGCCACGCCGTCGGCGGCCGAGCACCGCCCCGGCGCGACCATGGCGATCGCGGCACAGATCTTCTCGGCCTCCGGTGTGGGTACGGTGACCCGCGGTGGCGCGTAGGTGAGCCCGGGTGCGCCGGTGCGCGGATCGATGATCGCGGTGAAGGCGCCGGTGATCACGGGGATCATCTCGACGATCTGGCGCAGCGTCGCGATGTGCGCGCCGAGGAACCGGATCAGCGGTACCGACGCGTCCAGTAGCAGGAAGATCGGATCGCCGAACATCGTGGTGATGTCGTTGAGCATGGGCAGCACCCGGCGGAAACGGTCGATGATGACGGTGGTCTCGCTGAACAGTTCGTTGTTGACCTGACGCAGGATCGATTCCAGCCCCAGCACCATCGAATTGATGGTGCCCCAGTGCGTTGAGACGCTGTCGGCCAGCGCGGCGAGGCTGTCGATGATCCCGGACAACCGGCCGATGGCCGCGTCGGGGTGGTCCAGCGCGGCACCGAGTTTGGCGATGAGGGCGTTGAGCTGCGGGCCCGTCCCGGCGGTGGCGGTATTCAATTGCGTGACCAGCCGCCCGATCTCGTCGTTCTGCTCGGTTTCCGGGCCGAGTAACTGCTCCGACAGCTCCGCCACCGCGTGCAGGGTCTCGGTGAGACTCTTCGGTGTCAGGGTGCGGGTCAGACACTGCCCCGGGTCCCAGCGGTCCAGGACGGTGCCGCTGTGCAGCACGGCCAGGTCGCGGTCGGTGGTGACGTTGCGCGACAACGTGGTCGCGGAGGCGTCCGCCAGCACCGGGTGCTCGGCGTCGACGGCGAAGTCGACCCGCACCTTGTCCCCGGCGGGCCGCACGCCGGTGACGGTGCCGACGGGAATACCACGCATGGTGACGTGGTTGCCCGGGTAGAGCCCGACGCTGTCGGGCATCAGCGCGCAGTAGGACACCGTTCTGCGCAGCGGGTCCGCGACGACGAGATAGCCCAGCACGGCGACCGCGACCAGCACCAGCGCCCCGGCCACGGACATGGTCGCGCGGGACCCGAGCACGGTGTGCACAACCGTCGGGCGTGAACGAATCCGACCGGACATCAGCAGGCCTTTCCGGGAACCGGGACGCAGATCTGCGCGAGCAGTGTCCCGGCGTCGATCGGTTGCGGGGCCGCCACGGTGGCGGTGGGATCGCCCACCTGTACCTGCCCGTCGGGCAGCACCAGCCGTGTCAACTGTTCCCCGATGCCGTGGACGGAGTCGAGGAGGGTGGTGAGCTTGCCACCGATGTCCTCCAATTCGTCGACGGCGTCGGCCAGTTGCCGGGCCATCGGCTTCAGCGTCGTTTCCCAGGACGGCTGTAACGCCGCGACCCGGCCGAACACCGACCGCAGCAGCTGGACCGCCTCGCGCACCTCGGCCCGCTTGTCACCGAGCATGGTCTCGAGCAGCGTGATCTTCTCGATCATCCGGCGCAGCTGACCTTTGCCCAGGTCGACGACGCCGAGATACTCCTGCGCGACCGTGAGGGCCTTGGAGACGTCGGTGCGCTGGCGGTCGAGCACGTCCACGAGATGCTCGGCGCCGGTGAGCATCTGGCGGATGCTGCCGGGAGCCTCGGTGATCGAGTCGGCGAGGGCGGACAGGTTGGCGCGCAGGGTGCTGCCGTCGATGCCGCGGATCGGGTCGGCCGCGTCCTGGAAGGTCTCCATGAGGCTGTAAGGCAGGCGGACGTGGTCGGAGGGAATCGGCTTGGATTTCCCCAGCGGTTTCTCCCCGGCCGGGAACAGCGCCACGTAGTGCCCGCCGACCAAGGTGAGCATCCGCACGTCCAGTGTGGTCGCGTCGCCGACGAACACGTCGTTGTCCACGGTGAAGCGCATGATCACCTTGTCCGGGCGCAGCTCGAGCTTCTCGACCTTGCCGACCGAGATGCCCGCCAGGCGGACGTCGTCACCGACCTTCACGGTCTCCGCTTCGGTGAGTTCGGCGGTGTAGGTGCTGTGGCCGAACGGGATCACGTACACCGCCGCGGCGACCAGCAGGGCCAGCACCACCAGCACGACCCCCAGCGCGCCGAGCCCGAACTCTCGCCGCATCGTGCTGATCTCGTCGCGGCCGTACAGTATTCGGCGCGCCCGTGCGGGCAGTGCATCGATCACGCGTGGCATAGCGACACCCGTTGTCCGGCGAGAAGGATCTGCAGTGGCTGCGGCGCGCTCGCCTCTCCCTTGCTGCACACCGGCGATGACCCAGGAATGCGCTGCGGTATCGACGCGTTCAGCGCGGCGAGCGCGGCCGGTAATCGGCCGAGAACCTCGACCACCAGCTGCGGATCGGGAATCAACAGGCGCACGATCGCCTCGAGATCGGGGTTGTCGTTCTCGGTGAATCCCAGCATGGCCAGCAGGCTGTCCACCGGTTTGAGCACCGGCGGCGCGGTGAGCGAGAAGTCGATCAGGCCGACGACGTTGCGCTGCAGCGAGTCGAAGATGTCGGCGGCATTGCCGAGCAGGGTGATCAACGGCGCCGAGGAGCCGCCGATCGTATCGTTGATCTGGGACAAGTTGCGGATCAGGGTGGTGATGACCTGCTGGCGATCGGTGACGTAGGCGGCCAGGTCGCCGATGGCGTCCAGGGCCGGGCCGATGCCGCTGCCGTTGCCTTCGATCACGGCGAGCATGCTTTCGGTGAACTTGTTGAGCTTCTCCGGTGACAGTGTGGCCAGTACCGGTTTCAGCCCGTTGAACAGGCTGGTCACATCGAACGAGGGAACGGTGTGCTCGACGCCGATCGTGGACCCGGGCCGCAGCGGTCCCCCGCGCTCGGGGACGTGCTGCACGTCGATGTAGCGCTGGCCCAACAGATTCTGGTATCGGATGGCGAGCTTGCTGGTGTCGAACAGCGGCGTCGAGGTGGCCAGGTCGAACCGCACCTTCGCTCGATCACCCTGGAGCGCAATGGTTCGCACCTGGCCCACGGCGATGCCGTGCAGCCGCACCTCGTCCCCGGCGCGCAGGCCGTTGACGTCGGTGAACACCGCGGTATAGGTGTGGGTGTCGCCGTCCACCGGATGCCTGATGACCGTGACGATCGCGCCCAGCAGCAGCGCGATCGCCACGGCGAACAGGGCCAGTCGCCAGGCGGCCCCGCGCGTTGTCCTCATCGTCCGCCTCCGTCGAGAATCGGGTTGCCGCTCAGCGGGATCGCCAGCGACGGGATATTGCGCAGGTCCACGTCGGCCTGCAGGACCGGGCCGTCGGGAGTGTCGGGCATGACATCGCGCATCCGCTGGATCAGCTCTCCGACCTCCGCACCGGATCGCCGTGGATCGGGCACCGTCTGCGCCACCATTCGCAGCACCGGTATCAGCAGACCGGTGTAGCCCGAGAAACCGGTCTCGGCGTAGCGCAACGCCTGCGCCACCTCGGGCAGCAGTTGGTCGACGACCATGGTGATCCCGCCGTCGATCCGTGCGCGATCCTCGCGCAGCGTCTCGATCCGGTAGATGCGGTCGAGCAGGTCGATCAGGGAGTCGATGAAGTCGCCGCCACCGTTGAGCGTGACACCGAAGCGGCCCAGGGTCAGCGACAACGGCATCGCCTGCACCTCGGTGACGGTGCGGGCCAGCGTGACCACCGACTCCAGGAACGGGGTGAAGGCGCGGGTGTCGGCGGCAAGAGTCGCCAGCAGGGTCGCCATCCGCGGGGTCAGCACCGCGTCGCCGACCTGCGACAGGCTGCGCAGCAGGTTGCCCATGGTCGCGTCGTACACCGCGTCGGGTCCGGACAGGTCCAGCACCGCCCCCGAGCGCAGCGGCGCCCCGCCCGGACCGCGGCGCAGCTCGATCTCGCTGATGCCGAACAAATTCCCGGTCGCGTAGTCCATCCGCAGGCTGGAGTCCAGTCCCGGCAGCCGGGCGGAGTCCAGGCGCACCGCGATGTTCTGGGTGCCGCGCTCGCCGGGGGAGATGCCGGTGACCCGGCCGACCCGAACACCGTCCAGCCGCACCTGCGTGCCCGCGAGCACGCCGTCGCCGACACGGCTGGTGCGCAATACGATTCGGACGCCCGGTTCCTCACGGACCGCCCGATAACCGAGCGTCCCGAGCGCGGCCAGCACGACCAGCACGACCGCGAGCGTGCCCACCGCGAGCGCACGGCGGCGATCAACGGTGACTCCGGGAATTCCGTAGTTCGGCATCGGCACTCACCCCGTGAAGCTGACCGCGGAGTCGATGCCCCACAGCATGATCGACAGGACCATGTCGACGGCGATGATCGCCACCGAGCTGGCACGCACGGCACGACCCGACGCGATCCCGACCCCTTCGGGACCGCCGGCGGCGAAGAACCCGTAGTAGGAGTGCACCAGGATGACCACGGTCGCGAAGACCGCCACCTTGGCCACCGCGGCGACCACGTCGAATCCGGACACGAACTGGTAGAAGTAGTGGTCGTAGACCCCGGCCGACTGCCCGTGCACCAGCGTGATGAGCCCCCGGCACGCCAGATACGACAGGATCAGCGCGATCAGGAAGGTCGGCACCATGGCCACCGCTCCGCCGATGACGCGGGTGGTCACCACGAACGGCACCGAGCGCAGCCCCAGAGCCTCGATCGCGTCGATCTCCTCGCTGATCCGCATGGCCCCGATCTCGGCGGTCATGCGGCAGCCCGCCTGGCCGGCGAACCCGACCGCCGCCGCGATCGGCGCCAGTTCGCGGGTGATGGCGTATGCGGAGACGATCCCGGTGACCGGACCCATGCCGACGATGTCGAGAGTGGCGAAGGATTCGATCGCCACCGACGCGCCCATCACCAGTCCCAGCACGATCATCATCGGCACCGTGCCGCCGCCGACGATCACCGAGCCGCCGCCCCAGGTCATCGCGGAGATCGCGCGCATCGTCTCGGCGCCGTAGCGGCGCAGCGTCAGCGGGATCGCCGACAGCACCTGCCAGGTGAAGGCCAGCACGAAGCCGATCGATTCCACCCGCGACAGCCCGAACCTGCTGCGCAAGAGCCGCTTCAATCCCTTCGGGGCATAGGTCGAGGCGCTCATCACGCCAGCCTCGTAGGCAGGAACATGGCGGTGATCTGCGTGATCACCAGGTTCACCAGCACGATCGACACCACCGACAGCACCACCGCGGCGTTCACCGCGTCGGCCACCCCACGCGGCCCGCCCTTGGCCTCCAGTCCCCGCTGGCAGGCGATCACCACCACCAGGAAGCCGAAGATCATCGCCTTCACCAGCGAGATCCACACGTCCGCGAGCGTGGTGAACGACCCGAAGGTGCTCCAGTAGCTGCCCGGCGTGACATTTTGCCCGCCGACCGCCACCGTGTAGCCGGCCAGCACGCCGACGAAGATGATCAGCACATTCAACATCGGAGCCACCACCAGCATGGCGATGATCCGCGGAATCACCAGCCGGTGTACCGGACTGATGCCCATGGTGGTCAGGGCGTCGATCTCGTCGCGGATGGTCCGCGCACCGAGATCCGCCGCGATCGCCGCCGCCCCCGCCCCGCCGAGCAGGAATCCCGTAGCCAGCGGCGCACCCTGTTTGATGACTCCCAGCCCGCCGGTCGCCCCCAGCAGCGAATCCGCGCCGAGACTGCGAATCAGGTTGCCCACCTGCACCGACACGATCACCCCGAACGGGATGGCCATCAGGATCGCCGGAATAGCGGTCACCGTCACCAGCCACCACCCCTGCACGATCGCCTCGCGCCAGTGCAGCCGCCCCCGCGCGAGGTCGGTCACCGCGCCGAGCACGGCTTCCTCGGCGATGCGCACTGCCCGGCCGAAGGTGCGCACCGACGCCACGGCGGTGTCGGAAAAATTCCGCCGCAGCACCCGGGCGGCGGACGGACGCGCACGGTCCGACGGCAGCGGCGGGGTGTGAGGCGGGTTCGGATAAGTGGCTGTCACGGCGGCTTCGATCGACGGCGGGGGCGGTACGGCGTTCATTGCTACGAAAGATTTCCTTTGCCGAGAGCGGATCCGGTCAACGCTGGAGGTGTCCCAACGCCGCGCCGCCGTGGTACCGCGATGTCACAACACACCGCCTCGGTCGATCGGCGCGCTTCGCTGCCGGACGGCAGCATCGGCCAGGCGTGAAGACCGGCGGCTTCCCGCCGCAAGCACGGAAAAGGCAGACGATCCGCGAGCACGCGTTCCCATCGTCCGGTATTAGCGATTATCTCGACTGACCTATCAGTCACCACGAGACACGACTCCATTCCATTTTCGATGGGCGTCCACTTTTCCGGTGTGCTCAGCTCCTCGGCTGGGCATCCCGCCATCGCGCGTCCTGCGCTCCCAGCTCGGTGGCAGGTGCGTCACCGCACAGCCATTCACGGGCGATCCGATGCCAATTCGCTGTTGCCCGAAGCTGACCGAGGATGCCTGCGGTGTAGAAGTCCGCACGTCGGGAGAAGAAGTGCTCGGCCGGCAAAGTCTCGCGCCTGAGGCGCTGGAAATCCTCGGCTCGGGGGTCGGCGAGGACCATGAAGGCCCCGCTGGCGAGTTCCGGCGTCATGGTCAGTGCTTCGTCGGCAAAAGTCCACGGTGAGGCGTCGTAGGTGTACTCCAGGACTTCATCTGCCGAGAGGGTGGTCTCCGGCCGAAGGCCGCCGGTTCGTACCAGTGCATCGCGCAGGTCCTCGGCGCGTTGGTCGATAGCGGCTCGGAGCGCTTGTCGTTCGATCTCGACTGCGGCCGGGGTCATTCGCTTGAACAGGCCGAAGTCCAGGAACGCCACCCGGCCGTCCTCGGCGAGCAGCACGTTGCCCGGATGCGGGTCTCCATTGAAGTGGTAGTCGAGATACATCGAGCCGATGTAGAACCGGTAGACCAACTCGCCCACGCGATCGCGCACCTGGGCCGGCAGCGTGCGCACATCGCCCATTCGTCTGCCGGTGACATACTGCGACACCAGGACTCTGGGGCCGCACAGTTCGGTGAGCGCGTCCGGGACGAGGATCGCGGGATGATCGGCGTAACGCCGGGCGAGTTCGCGCTGGACTCGAGCCTCGTGGAGGTAGTCGAGCTCTTCCTCGATATGCAGGCGGATCTCCTCGGCCATGGCCGTGTGATCCAGCGACGGAAACACCGGTTTGGAGAACTTCAGCAACAGCGCCAGATTTTTCAGATCTGCTCGCACCGCGGTGGCGATCCCGGCGTACTGCACTTTCACCGCCACGGCACGGTCGTCGTGGGTGCGTGCGCGATAGACCTGTCCGATGGACGCGGCGGCGATCGGCGTGGTGTCGAACTCGGCGAACGTCTCTTCGACGGTACGGCCCAAATCCTGTTCGAGGACCGGCCGCATGCGTTCGAAGGGCACTGTCGGTGCTCGGTCTTGCAGTACTGCGAGCTTGCTACGGAATTCCTCGCGCCGTCCGTCGGGGAGAACGTCGAGATCAATGATCGACAGCAGCTGTCCGAGTTTCATGGCCGCGCCCTTCATACCACCGAGCAGGTCGACCAGTTCGTCGGCGGCGGCGAGTACGGCATCGTGGGTGGCCTGGGCCTCGGCATCACGCGGATCCGTCAAGCGCTCGAAGCGGATTCGAGCGTTGCGGACCGCTTGGCGAGCGGCGAAGCGGCCGAGGCGTGTACCGCGTGCGAAGCGAGAGGTGGACACGTCGGCCATTCCCGGATCGTCGCTTCGCGGACTCAAGCCGACACCGCCGAACGCGACCGCAAGGGTGCCGGGGCGGGCAATGCGCGAGAAAGCGGGCCGCGGCGCGAATCGCTCTGCCGCCCTCGGGAATGAAATCGGCGAAAGCTGGGAATACGTGTACCTGGCCTTCCCATAGTTGCAGGGTGGTCGGCACACCGCACTCGGCGAGGTGCTCGGCCAGAGCGATCGAATCGACGACGAACAACTCCTGGGAACCGGACTGGATCAACACCGGCGGCAGCCCCGACAAGTCCAGTGCCAGGGGTGCGCGCACCCTGGTCGGCGCGCCTTCGACCAGGACACGAGCCTCGGCTCTCGCCGCGTGCAGGGACATGCCGTTGATGGCAGAAGCCGGAAACAGCGGATCGCCCGACCACCAAGTCCCCCCTTCGGCCTTGGGTTTGTCCAAATCGGTGACCGGCGACCACAGCAGGACCCCGGCCGGTGTGCCGAGGCCGCGTTCGATCAGAGTCAACGCGGTCATGAGCGCGAGATAACCTCCGGCCGAGTCACCGGCCAGCACGATGTCGCCGGTCCGGTAGCCCATGCTGCGCAGCCGGTCTGCGCCGTCGAGGCAATCCTCGATCGCGGTGCTGGGCGCGTAGGCCGGGGACTTGCGATAGTTCACGCTCAGCACCGGAAGCCCGGCGGCTTCCGACAAGCGGCTCACAAGCCGACGATGAGTGTTGAGGCCGCAAATGAGAAACCCGCCGCCGTGTGAGTACAAGATGACGCGATCATGTGCTGTCACGGTGGCGGCCGTGATTAGCTCGGCGCGGCAATAACGCAATGCGACCGTCTCCCGGCGCACTCCGGCATAGCGGGGCAAGACCACGGCGGCGGCGTCGATCAGCCGGAACGGCCACTGGAGCAGGGGCCATCGTCCGAACACGGCCAACGCAGGCTTGGCTGTCACCCGCATCAGGCTGGCCAAGATGCTCGTCCGCAGCGAACGTCCCGGGATGAGCGTGCTGGCGAGGTAGCCGTGCAGAGGTCGATCTCCAGCGATCATGGCGGCAGCGTAGATGACTGACAAATCAGTCGTCAATATACCGACGCCTTCGCCTTCTGTCGGAGCAGCGTAAGCAAACAGCAGGTGAACCGGCTCGATCCGGAGGCGCAGCTTTGCGGGGACCGTCGGATCGACCATTTAGCTGATTGACATGACAGTCACTTAAATGCTGGACTGGTCACGCCGCAGTTCGAATCTCGGAAAACCGGTGGAACCGAAGACGCCTTCTCGACGAGCTCGTCGCCATTGTGTTCTCGGGGTGCTCTGGACCGCAGCTTTGATCTGCGCGCCGGCTCCCGGCGGCTATGACGCCGCCTCGCGATGGTCGAAGCGGTGTCCCGGAGCTATGGAGGTTGTTCGATGACGAGTACATCTGGCTGTGGCGTGCGAGCAGTGTCGGGTGGACGCAACGGGCCAGGTCCCGCGCATCCAGAGTTCCTGGTCGCCGTGATCGGTGCCGGGCCCGGCGGAATCTGCGCGGGCGCGCGGCTGCGGCAAGAGGGGATCGAGGAGTTCGTGATCGTCGAACGCGGACACGGGTTCGGTGGCAGTTGGCGCGACAACAACTATCCCGGCCTCGGAGTGGACGTGCCAGGATTCACCTACCAGTACTCGTTCGCCAAGAACCCGAACTGGACGCGCATGTTTCCCAAGCGCCGGGAGATTCTCGAGTACCACCAGGACGTGGCGGCCCGGTTCGGATTGGCGAAGCACGCCCGGTTCGGTGTGACCGTGCAGCGGCAGGTGTGGGACGAGACCGGCCGATATTGGCGGTTGATCACTGCCGAGGGGTCGGTGATCACCGCGCGGTTCGTCATCTCGGCGGTAGGCGCCTATCTGAATCCCAAGGACGACCCGGGTATTCCCGGTTATCGCGATTTCGCGGGTAAGGTGCTGCGCCCGGTCGGATGGGACGAGAGCTACGACCTGGCCGGAAAGCGGGTGGCGGTCATCGGAACCGGAGCCAGTTCGGTACAGATCACTCCCGCCATCGCCTCGGAGGTGGCGCATCTGATGGTGTTCCAGCGGACACCGGTGTGGTGTCTGCCCAAACCGGATTTCGCGATGGGGCCGCGGATGCGGCGCTTCATGGCACTGCCCGGGGTGGGCTCGATGTTCAGCATGGCCGCGTTCCTGGTCGTCGATCTCGCGCTGCGGCTGATGGTGCACACACCGGGTCCGGTATTCCGGCCGGCTGCACGGGCGTTCGATGGCGTCGCGCGGGCCCTGTATCGCATATACCTGCGTTGGCAGGTCCGTGATGCTCGTGCGCGCGAGGGATTGTTGCCGTCTTATGGTGCCCTGGGTAAACGTCCGACGCTGTCGAACGAGTACGTGCAGGCGTTCGGTCGCGACAACGTCGAACTGGTCACGACACCGATCGAGCGCATCACGAAGACCGGTATCCGTACCACTGATGGTGTCCAGCACGAGTTCGATGCCATCGTGCTGGCCACCGGATACGAGTTGTTCTCCGATCCGGAAAGTTATCGCGACGGCACCGTCGTCGGGCGCGACGGCTTCGATCTCGCGAAATTCTTCAACGAGAACCGTCTGCAGGCATACGAAAGCGTGAGTGTGCCGGGATTGCCCAACCGATGGATGCTGGTGGGGCCGTACTCATGGATCGGCACCGGCTGGCACGAACTGGTCGAGATCGGCACCAGCCACGCGCTCACCGTGATCGGCGAAGCGATACGGCGGGGTTGCGACGTGGTGGAGATCTCGAGGCCCGCGCACGAGCGGTATTACGCGATGATCCGCAAGCAGGGCGCGAACATGGCGTACTACTTCAACGTCCTCAACCAGGGGCTGCGCACCTACTATGTCAACTCCCACGGTGACATGGTGTATATCCGGCCCACCACACTGTTCAGCGCGCAACGCGCCAGCAAGAAGGTTCGATTCGACGACTACGAATTCGAGCCCACCCGAACCATCACCGGCCCGGATACGACTGTGGCGGTGGCGCGATGAGAAAATTCCCGCCCATTCCGCTGTCGGGCGCGATCGTGGTCATCACCGGAGGTGCTCGCGGCATCGGCTTGGCCACCGCCGGATTGTTCGCGAGCAAAGGCGCCCGCGTCGTGATCGGCGATCTCACCGCCGATGCCGCCGCGAGCGCGGCGCAGACATTGGGTTCCAAGGCGTTTGGTTATCCAGTCGACGTCGGCGACAAAGCGTCCTACCAGCGGCTGATCGATGCCGTGGAACGGGAGGTCGGCCCGATCGACGTCTTGGTCAACAACGCGGGCATCATGCCGGTCGGTGGGCTGCTGGACGAAGACGACGCGGTCGCCGTCGCCACGTTCAACGTCAACTACTGGGCGCATTACCACGCCCTCAAGATCATCGCCCCGCGGATGATGGCACGCGGCCGTGGCCACATCGTCAATGTGACCTCGGCAGCGGGGAAGCTGCACTCGCCCGGCCTGGGTAGCTATGTCGCGGCCAAACACGCCGCGACCGGCCTGTCCCGATGCGCGCGTGAGGAACTCATGGCCAGCGGGATTTCGGTGACCGCCGTACTGCCATGGGCTGTGCGCACCCAGTTGGTCGACGGCATCCCGTTCAATGCCTGGGAGCGGATGGGCATCGTATCGCCGACCCGGATCGCCCGGACCATCGTCGGCACGCTCGGACGCCGACCAGCCCTCGTCGGCGGACCGCCCGGCCTGCTCACCGCTCTGAATCTCGCCGCCCACGTCCCGGAACCACTGTGGCTGCTGGGCCGGCGATGGACCAACGCCGATCGGGTCATGGGGCCCATCGACCGCGACAGCCGCAAGGAATACGACGACCGCATCACCATGCAGACCGCTACCGCGCTCACTTCGGCGACCGCGCCGGTGATCGCACCGGGTACCAGTGAGGACAGCCATGACCGGCACAGGCCTGATCAACGATGACAGGACAGCACCACGGGCGCCCATCCAGCCGCAGCACCTGGTCGCCATCATCGGCGGCGGCTTCGGCGGACTCGGCGCCGCCATCGCGTTGAAACGCGCGAAGCTCGACGACTTCGTCGTCATCGAACGTTCCGACGACATCGGCGGCACCTGGTACAACAATCACTATCCCGACGTGGCCGTGGATATTCCGGGCATCATCTACCAGTTCTCCTTCGAGAAGAATCCGAACTGGTCACGCACATTCCCGAAGGGCCCGGAGGTCAAGGCGTACATCGACCGCTGCGCCGACAAGTATCGGCTGCGCGACCACCTGCGACTGAAAACCGAGGTGATGCGACGAGAATGGGACGAACTCAATCATCTCTGGCGGCTCACTCTCGACAACGGCAACGAACTCACCGCTCGCTACGTCATCACTGCGCTCGGTGCCTTCGTCGAACCCAAGGTGCCCGACATCAAAGGATTGGATACTTTCGCGGGCAAAGTGATTCAGACCCAGAGCTGGGATCATGAGTACGACCTGACCGGCAAACGGGTAGCGGTCATCGGCACCGGCGCGACGTCGGTGCAGATGGTCCCGCAGGTGGCCAAGGCTGCCGGGCATCTCGACGTGTACCAGCGCCGTGCCATCTGGGTCTTCGCCAAACCAGATTTCGCGATCCCGCGCGCCGCGCAAGTGGCGTTGAAGTACACACCCGGTCTGCAGTCGGTGATACGTGGCGTGGTCGCAGGCGTGGTCGAACTGATCCTGGCCGGAATCACGGTGTACGGCAAGCAGATCGCGCCCTTGACCCTGCTTCCGGCCTGGGCGACGCGGGCGTTTCTGTTCACCCAGGTACGCGACCGTGAACTGCGCAAAAAGCTGACACCGGACTACGGGTTCGGGTGCAAACGTCCCAGCGTCTCGAACATTTACTACAGGACCTTCACCCGCGACAACGTAGAACTGGTGACCGACCGCATCGCCGAAATCACCCCGACGGGTATCACCACCGTCGACGGCACCCATCGCGAAGCCGACGTCCTGGTGCTGGCAACGGGTTTCGAGATGTCGCAGAGCCCGCGGGTGTTCCGGATGCGACCGGTCACCGGCCGTGACGGCTTCGACCTGGCCGACTTCTACGAGAAGCACCGCGCCAAAGCCTATGAAGGGGTCAGTATTCCGCAGCTGCCGAACACCTTCATGATCTTCGGACCTTACGCCTGGAGCGGCAGCTCCTGGCACGTCATGGTGGAGAACTCCTCCCGTCATGCGGTGCGGGTGATCAGCGAAGCACAGCGCCGCGGCGCCACCGCGGTGTCGGTGAGCGAGCAGGCCAACGAACAGTTCTACGACTTCATACGCTCGCGCTCGACCGACACACTCATGCACGGACGAGCCTGCGCGAATGCCAACTCCTACTACATCGACCACCACGGCGACTTCTCGTTCCTACGCCCCACCACCGCATACCAGGCGACGCGGGCCAGCAAGACCTTCGACCTCGACGACTACCGCTACGAAAGACTTCCCGACCCGGCGCAGCGGAAGCCGCGGGGGCTAGACGGCGCCGAAACCGAAGCGAACAAGGTCCGCTAGGGCCTGCACCATCTCGTCGCCGGGGGCGATATCGGCCCCCGGCAGCGAACCCAGCGCCGCTCCCGCGATCACCCAGGTGAGCGTCCGGCCCATGATCTCGCTGTCCAGATCCGACCGCAGGAATCCCTTGGCCATTCCGTCCCGGAGACGGTCGGTCCACAGCATGCAGATCTGATCGTTGATGCCGAGCATCTGGTTGAAAACGTCCTGGTCGACGGCAGGAGCCTCGAACATCGCGAAGCGCAACATCCCGGTCTCGATGCTCAAGAACTCCTGCAGCCGGCGGCCGATACCGATCACGGAGTCCACGAACTCCTCGAGGGTGTCCGCCGCGCCTGGGGCTTCACCGAGCACCTCCCGCGCCGCGACAGCGAAGCGCTCCTCGATGACCGCGGCCAGGACGGCTCGGCGGTTGTCGAAATAGTTGTAGACCGTTCCCGCGCTCACCCCCGCCGCCGCAGCGAGATCCGGAATCGTGACATCTCGATAACCACGCTCGAGATACAACCGATAAGCCGTATCGATCAACTGCGCGCGCCGGTGCTCGGTGCGCCCGGCAACTGTCTTGCCCTCGGGCCGCGGGGAATTCATGCCTGCACCGGCCGCGTCCTCAGCGCGTTCTCCAGCAGCCCGACGATCGCGGCCGTGTGCCGGTAACGCAGCGCCGGAGCCAGCCTGCCCTGGAAAGCATCCAGGAACGTCGGCATGGTCAGGCTCAGCAGCAAGTGGCCGTAGGCGTCCGGATTCACCTCCGGGCGCACCTGCCCGGCGGCGATAGCTCGCGACAGCGTCGAGGCAAGTCGTCCGGCCAGCATCCGCTCGAAGCTCATCACACGCGCCTGCATTTCCGGATCGGCCGAACTGATCTCGACGGTCACGATCTTGAGCAGGCGCGGCTCTCGATTCACCAGATCGCTCAACCGAGCCGTTGTCGTCGCGATCCGATCGGCAAGCGCATCCATCGACTCGATCGGCTTCGACAGCGAGCCCAAGTCCAGCACCTGGAACAGCCGCTCCGCCGTGTAGTCGAACACCTCACGCAAAATCTCGATTTTGCTGTCGAAGTACCGGTAGACGGTCCCATGCCCTATCCCGGCACGCTTCGCGATCGCACCCACCGTGGTCGCTTCGAACCCCTGATCGGCGAATACCTCGTAGGCCGCCTCGATGATCTGCGACCGCCGCTGCTCCGCCAACCCGTCGATCCGGGGGCGGCCCCGTCCGCGGCCGGATGGGCTGGCCATTTCCGCCTTTCGTTCGAGTCCGCTGTTTTCGGGGCCTCTGCCAGTAGTAATCGACGACCGCCTACCAGCCCCTCATGCTAGCAGCGTGCATATTGCGGGGACGTCCATGCGCCGGTCGATGCCGGCCAGGGGCTCGACATCGCGACCGAAGGGCGCCCGGACGATGTCGGGTTTTCGGAGGCGGGACGTGGTGAGACCGACGCAGTGTCGTCTGAGTTCGGCGCATGGTCGCCAAGTACTCGGCAAGCGCCTGGCACGTCGTTTTCGGCTCGGGCGTTCCAGCCGGTTGGCCGATGTCGTCGTCGGTCGTGGT
The DNA here is from genome assembly GCF_027924405.1 of Nocardia sputorum. Taxonomy (NCBI): domain Bacteria; kingdom Bacillati; phylum Actinomycetota; class Actinomycetes; order Mycobacteriales; family Nocardiaceae; genus Nocardia; species Nocardia sputorum. The sequence goes on from NZ_AP026978.1 coordinate 2,521,937, forward strand.
GCCGGTCAGGTGTCGAGGTCTGCGGCGACGAGTGCGGCGATCTTGTCGAGGGCGGCTTGGTCGTCGCTGGTGATGAGGATCGGGGTGCCTTGGGTGGCGCCGAGGGTCATGATCATCAGTGCGGAGCCTGCGTCGACCGGTTCGCCGTCGACGAGCGAGAGGGTGACGGGTACGCCCGCGGCATGGACGGCTTCGGCGATGATGTTGGCGGGACGGGCGTGCAGGCCGATGGACGAGCCGACTTCGACGGTTGTCTGGGGCATGGCGTGACTCCTTCTGTGGTGGACGTTTATCCGGCGGTGACGGTGGTGGGGGAGGGCACGGCGGTTCGCGTGCGGGCTAGTTCTTTGGCGACGGTGACGCAGACCGCGCCGACGAGTGTGCCCGCGGCGAGGGCGGCGAGGAACCAGAGGATGTGGCCGACGGCGAAGAAGACGAAGATGCCGCCGTGTGGTGCGCTGAGCGTGGTTCCGGTGGCCATGATCAGCGCGCCGGTGACGGCGCCTCCCGCCATCATGGACGGGATGACGCGTAGCGGGTCGGCGGCCGCGAAGGGAATGGCGCCCTCCGAGATGAACGACGCGCCCAAGAGCCAAGCCGCTTTGCCGTTTTCGCGTTCGGCGGTGGTGAACAGCCGTGGTCTGATCGTGGTGGCCAGTGCCATGGCCAGGGGTGGCACCATGCCGGCGGCCATCACCGCGGCCATGATGCGCAGTGACGCGGTATCGGTGACGGCCAGTCCGGCGACGGCGAAGGAGTAGGCGGCTTTGTTGACCGGGCCGCCGAGGTCGAAGCACATCATCAGGCCGAGGATGGTCCCGAGGGTGATCGCGGAGGTGCCGGACAGTCCGTTGAGCCAGTGGGTGAGTCCGCTGGTCACCGCGGCGAGCGGCTTGCCGAGCACGATGAACATGGCCGCGCCGACGATCAGTGACGCGAACAGGGGTATCACCACCACCGGCATCAAGCCCCGAGCCCATTGTGGGACGGTGACTCGCGCGATCCACAGCGCCGCGAACCCGGCGATCAGTCCGCCGACCAGACCACCGAGGAATCCGGCCCCGACGAACACCGCGACGGCTCCGGCGGTGAATCCCGGTGCGAGGCCGGGGCGGTCGGCGATGGCGAAGGCGATGTAGCCCGCCAGCGCGGGCACGAGGAAGCCGAAGGCGAGAGTGCCGAGTTGGAACAGCACCGCGCCGAGATAGGTGGCCAGTCCGCCCTGGGGCAACGCCGTCAGCGAGTTGTCCAGCACGATGGTCTTGGCGTTGTCGGCGATCTCGTAGCCTCCGAGCAGGAAGCCGAGCGCGATGAGCAGCCCGCCCGCCGCGACGAACGGGATCATGTAGCTGACGCCGGTCAGCAGGATCTGGCGCAGACGGGTGCCCCAGCCGAGAGTTTCGGATTTCTCTGTGGCCGAGGGCTTTTCGTCGGGTGCGCGGCCGGGGACGGTCGCGGCGTGCGGATCGTCCGCGGCGCGGAGCGCGTCGGCGATCATCGCGTCCGGCTCGTTGATCGCTCGTTTGACCCCGGAAGCCACGACGGGCTTGCCCGCGAACCGGTCGCGCCCGCGCACGCCGACGTCGGTGGCGAAGACCACCGCGGCGGCGGCCGCGATGACCTCGTCACCGAGGGGAGTGGCGCCGCTGGACCCCTGTGTTTCCACGCGCACGCTGACACCGGCGCGTTTGCCTGCGGCGACGAGGGCGTCGGCGGCCATGTAGGTGTGTGCGATTCCGGTCGGGCAGGCGGTGACCGCGACGATGGTGCGCTCGGCAGCCGGTTCCTGGTGCTCGGGTCTTGTGCCCGCGGTCGCGCTCTCCGCGGCGGTCGTGCTGCGCGCGGTGGCAGTGGTAGTGGGCGCGTCGAGCACGCCCTCGACCAGGGACACGATGTCCGCGGGTGTCGCCGCCGCGCGCAGGTCGGCGACGAACTCGGGCTTCACCAGCGCACGCGCCAGGCTGGAGAGCAGTTTCATGTGCTCGGCTCCCGCGCCTTCGGGCGCGGCGATGAGGAAGACGAGGTCGGCGGGACCGTCCGGGGCCCCGAAATCGACCCGCGGGGCGAGCCGGGCGAACGCGAGCGAGGCTTCGGTGACGGCCGCGGCGCGGCAGTGCGGAATCGCGATCCCGCCGGGAAGTCCGGTCGCGGACTGGGCTTCCCGGGCCAGCGTCGCCTCCCGCAGCGCCGCCGCGTCGCGTGCGCGGCCGGTTGCGGCCAGGCGCTGCGCGAGTGCGGCGATCACCGCCTCTTTGGCGGCGCCGAGGTCGGTGTCGAGGGTGATCAGATCCTCGGAGATGATCGAGTCGGCCACCATGGCCTCCTTCAGCTGTTGTGCAGGGCGTTCAGCGCCGTGACGCGGACGGCGTCGAGGTCGATGTCATGCGGGCCGGGTACGCCGGTGCCGGGAAGAGCGGCCGCGGCGCTGCCGTAGGCAACCGCGCGGCGCAACCGTTCGGTGGGCTCGGCGCCCTCGGAGTCGGCGAGCAGGTACCCGGCCAAGGCCGAATCCCCCGCGCCGACCGTGCTGCGCGGTGTCACCCTCGGCGCGGGCGCGTACCAGGCGCCCTCCGGGGTGACCAAGACGGCGCCCGCCTTACCGAGGGTCGCCAGAACCGTATCGACGCCCCGCTCGACCAGCGTCGCGGCGGCGCGGGCGGCGACCACCGGATTCTCCAGTTCGGCGGGGTCGGCGCCGGTGAGCTGACCGAGTTCCTCGGCGTTCGGTTTCAGCAAGCTCGGCGGGTGGGAGCCGACGGTGGCGGCGACCGCCCGCAGCGGCGAGTCCGAGGCGTCGATCGCCACCGGTATGCCGCGCAGCCGCCGCAGTAGCGCGACATACCAGTCGGCAGGTACTCCCGGCGGCAGCGAGCCCGACAGCACCACCCAGGACGCGGCAGCGGCGAGGCCGTCGAGCGTCTCGGCCAGCGCAGCGGTGCAGGCAGTGGTCAGCGGGGGACCGGGTTCGTTGATCTTCGTCGTGGTCCCATCGGTTTCCGTGATCGTGAGATTGGTTCGCGCCGTCCCCGGCATCGGGACGGCCCGGTAGGCGATACCGGCGTCGCCGAGCTGCCGTAGCAGCGGATCTCCGGTGTTGCCGGGCAGCACGGCCACGGTTTCACGGCCCGCGGCGGCGATCACCCTCGAGACGTTGACGCCCTTACCGCCGGGATGAGAGTTCACGGTGGCGGCGCGGTGCAACGCGCCGCGGTGCAACGCGCCGGTGAGGGTGACGGTGCGGTCGATGCTGGGGTTGGCGGTGAGCGTGACGATCATGCCGTGACCACCTCGAGGCCGGACGCGCTGAGCTCGCTACGCACCGAATCCGGTACGCCGGTGTCGGTGACCAGGGCGTCGACGTCCTCGACCTCGGCGAAGCGCACCAAGTCCTCGCGGCCGACCTTCGTGGAATCGGCGACCACGACGACGCGGTGCGCGCTGGCCACCATGGCTCGCTTGACCGCGGCCTCATCGATGTCCGGGGTGGACAGGCCGTGGGCGGTGGTGAGCGCGTTGGTCCCGAGAAAACAGACATCGACCCGCAGCTCGGCGATCATGCGCTGGGTCTCCGGGCCGACGGCGGCCTGGGTGACGCCGCGGACGCGTCCGCCGAGCAGGTGCAACCGCACCGCGGCGTGCCCGCTGAGGCGGGCCGCGATCGGCACCGAGTTGGTGACCGCTACCAGCTCGCGGTCGGTCGGCAGCAGGGCGGCGATCCGCGCGGTGGTGGTGCCCGCGTCGAACAGGACGCTGCCGCCGGTCGGCGGCAGGAAATCCAAGGCCGCCTTGGCGATGCGGTCCTTCTCCGCCGCACGGCTGTGCTCACGTTCGCCGGTGCCGAGCTCGATCGCGGTCAGCGCCGCGGCAGGCACCGCGCCGCCGTGCACACGCCTGACCAAGCCCATCCGGTCCAGGACCGCGAGATCACGCCGGACCGTCTCGGTGGTGACGCCGTACTGGTCGGACAGCTCGGTGACCGACACGCGGCCTCGTTGCCCGACCAGCGTCGCGATCGCCTGCTGCCGTTCCTCGGCGTACATCCGACCTCCCGATTAGGTGTTGGTTTATGTTGTTTTATCTCTGTCTGTGTTGCTTTGTCAATGATGTGGCGTAGTGTGGATCACATCGAAGGCCGGGCGGGCATGGAATCGGGCTCGCTGGTTCAGCTGTGGAGGTAGGCGACAGGTGACAGGATCTTTGCAGGTAGAAACGGGATCTGTAGTGCTGGTCGGCACACCGGCGGTCTCCGGGGTGACGTACGCGCCCGCTGTCCGGCCGGGCGCCCGGCCGCGTGTCGCGGAGGCGGCTGATGTGGTTCCCGAGTCCGATCGGGCATCCGAGCAGGCGGCGTTGCTGGCCGCGGCGACGGCGGTCGCTGACCGGTTGCGGGGGCGTGCGGCGCGGGCCGGTGGCGCTGCCGCGGAAGTTCTCGCCGCGAACGCCGCGATGGCCACCGACCGCGGCTGGCTCGGTGTGGCGCAGAAGCTGATCGCGGCGGGCACACCGGCGCGTGCGGCGGCGGTCGCGGCCACCGACCAGTTCGCCGAGATGTTCACCAAGCTCGGCGGGCTCATGGCCGAACGCGTGACAGACCTCCGCGACGTCTGCGATCGGGTCGTCGCCGAACTGGCCGGCGCGCCCGAACCCGGCATCCCGGTACCGCAACAGCCCGCGATTCTGCTCGCCGAGGACCTCGCGCCCGCGGATGCGGCGGGGCTGGATCCCTCGGTCATCATCGGCTTGGCCACGTCCCTCGGCGGACCTACCAGCCACACGGCGATCATCGCGCGGCAACTCGGCATCCCCTGTGTCGTCGCGGTGACCGGTCTCGACGCGATCGCGGCGGGTACACCCGTCCTGCTCGACGGCTCGTCCGGGCGCATCGTCAGCGATCCCGATCCCGACCTCGCGGCACGCGCGGTCGAGCAGTTCCGTGCCCGGACCGCACGCGACGCCGCCTGGGCCGGGCCGGGCGCCACCGCGGACGGGCACCGGGTGGAAGTCCTGGTCAACGTCCAAGACGGCCCGAGCGCCCAAGCCGCGCGCCGGACACCGGCCGAAGGTGTCGGCCTGTTCCGCACCGAATTGTGCTTCCTGGACCGGGATACCGAGCCCACGGTAGCCGAGCAGGAACGCATCTACCACGAAGTGCTCGACGCCTACACCGGCGCGAAGGTGGTGATCCGGACCCTGGACGCCGGATCGGACAAGCCCCTGCGGTTCGCCGACCATCCCGACGAAGCCAATCCCGCGCTCGGAATACGGGGTATCCGCATCGCCGCCCGCGACGCCGGAATCCTCGACCGGCAACTCGACGCGATCGCCCGAGCCGCCGTCGGCCGCGCACCGGCGCCGTGGGTGATGGCACCGATGATCTCGACCGCGGCCGAAGCGGAATCCTTCGCCGAGAAGGCGCGGGAGCGGGGGCTGATCCCCGGCGCGATGATCGAGGTGCCCGCCGCCGCGCTCACCGCGGAAGCCATTCTGCGCCACGTCGATTTCCTCTCCGTCGGCACCAACGACCTCGCGCAGTACACGATGGCGGCCGACCGGATGTCGCCCGCACTGGCCGCCCTCACCGACCCGTGGCAGCCGGCGGTGCTGGCTCTCGTCGCGCGCACCGCGGCCGCGGGTCGACGACTGGGCAAGCCCGTAGGCGTGTGCGGCGAAGCCGCAGCCGATCCAGCTCTGGCTTGCGTGTTGGTCGGCCTGGGCGTCGGATCACTGTCCATGGCAGCAGGCGCCGTCGCCGCGGTAGGCGCCCGCCTCGCCGAGACCACTCGCGAGCAGTGCCGCCGCGCCGCGGACGCGGCGTTGACGGCCGCCGACCCGGCCGCAGCTCGGAGGGCCGCGCGAGAGGTCCTCGGCTCGACTCCCGGCGACTGACCGATGCTCACCTATTCGGCATCCGCTCGGCGTCCGGGGGTGAGCACGCCTGGTTTCAGCGTGCGGTTCCGAAGCGGTGCCGATCTGTCGGCGCTGGTCCCGCGGCGCGTGTGTGGACTGGACGGCCGAGTGGTTTGGTGTCGGCCGCCAAGCCGGTGAGGCCCGCGAGTCGACGGGCCGCGAGGATCTCCTCGATGGCTTCGGGTGTGAGCAAGCCGCGTTCGATCGCGATCTCCGCGACGGATTGCCCGGTTTGCAGCGCCTGCTTGGCGATGTGGGCGCTGGCGGCGTAGCCGATGTAGGGGGTCAGCGCTGTCACGATGCCGACGGAACGTCGAACGCCTTGCTCGAGGTGGTCGCGGTTGGGGGTGATGCCCGCGACGCATTTGGTTGCCAGGGTGTCGACCGCGGCGGTCAGGTGCGTGGTCGTGCGCAGCATGCCGTAGGCGATGATCGGTTCGAAGGCGTTGAGTTGCAGCTGCCCGGCCTCCGCGGCCATGGTGACGGTCAGGTCGTTGCCGATGGTCTCGAACGCGACCTGGTTGACGATCTCCGGAATGACCGGGTTGACCTTTCCCGGCATGATCGATGACCCGGCTTGGACCGGCGGCAGGTTGATCTCGCCGAAACCGGTTGTCGGGCCTGAGGACATCAACCGCAGGTCGTTGCACATCTTGGACAGTTTCACCGCGACCCGCTTGAGGATGCCGGAGACCTGAACGAAGGCGCCGCAGTCCTGGGTGGCCTCGATCAGGTTGGCCGCGGGGGTGACGGGTTCGCCGGTGAGTTCGGCGAGGTGGGCGCAGGCCAGTGCCGGGTAGCTCGGGTGGCCGTTGATGGCGGTGCCGATCGCGGTGCCGCCGAGGTTGCTCTCGCAGAGCAGGGTGATGCCTTCTTCGAGCCGGTCGCAGTCCTCGCCCACCATGATCGCGAAGGTGCCGAATTCCTGTCCGAGGGTCATCGGCACGGCGTCTTGTAGTTGGGTGCGGCCCATTTTGATGACGTCGGCGAATTCGTCGGCTTTGGCGCCGAAGGTATCCGCGAGGCGTCGTAGGGCGGCGACGAGGTCGCGGATGTGCCGCACGACGGCGAGCCGGATGGTGGTGGGGTACACGTCGTTGGTGGATTGGCCGAGGTTGACGTGGTCGAGCGGGTGCACTTCGTTGTAGGTCCCGCGGTCGTAGCCGAGCAACTCCAGCGCTCGGTTGGCGATGACCTCGTTGGCGTTCATGTTCGTCGAGGTTCCCGCGCCGCCTTGGATCGGGTCGATCGGGAACTGGTCGTGCAGCGCGCCGCCCCTGATTTCGGCGCAGGCCGATTCGATCGCCTCGGCGCGGCGAGCGTCGAGGATGCCGAGCTCTCGGTTGGCGCGGCAGGCGGCCTGCTTGACCGCGGCGAGCGTGGCGACGAGCGCCGGGTATCGGCCGATGTTGTCGCCGGTGATGGCGAAATTGTCCAGTGCGCGTGCGGTGTGGATGCCCCAATAGGCGTCGGCGGGCACAGCGCGGCTGCCGAGGGAGTCTTGTTCGGTTCGGGTGCTGCCGGTCATCATCGGCTCCGTGTGGTGAGGGCGTCTTCGTGGGTGGACACCGGGGGCAAGGTGGCCGTGTCCGACAGCTCGCCGAGCATGTTGGTCGTCATCCAGTCCCGCAGCCGACCACCGGAGACGCCGAGGTCGACGAGGTAGGCCAGTTTGGCCAGTGCCGCCTCTCTGGTCATGTCCCCTCCGCTGATCGCTCCTGCGTCCAGGAGCGATCGTCCTGGCAGGTACCGCTCGAGATCGACCGAACCGCTGTCACACTGGGTGATCACGACGATCGGGGTTCCGCGCCGCGTCGCCGTCCGGATCGTCTCGATGACCTCGGCTGTGTGCGGCATCGTGCCCGAGCCGTAGCATTCCAGGACGACTCCACCGGGATACTGCCGGATCGCCGCGTTGAGCAGATCGCTGTGCAGTCCCGGAAAGACGGTGAGCAGTCCCACTGGAAGGCGTGCCGCAGTGCTGCCCCGATGCGGTAGTGATGCCACAGGGGACGGTGGCGGCGTGAATTCTCGGACGGTGGTGAAGCCGTCGTAGTCGTCGCACGCACGTTTGCTGGCCCGCACGGCGGGATGCAACCCCGAGCCGAACGCGATATATGTTCCCGGAACTGGTCGAGTGGCAATCGAATCCAGTGCCAGATGCATGTTGTGTTGCGCGTCGCTGCCGGGCTGACCGAGCGGGATCTGGGCACCGGTCAGCACCACTGGGGCTGCGAGACCGCGCAGTTCGAAGGCGACGCGGGCGCCGATATAGGCCATGGTGTCGGTTCCGTGAATGACTACTACGCCGTGCGGGCGCTCCGATTCGACGCGGTACCGCACCCACTGCGCGATCCGGAAGGCGGTGTTCGAGTCGGCGGCGCCGCTGTCGATGACACGGTCGGATTCGGCGTACCAGAATTCGACCGGCCGCCCCCTCGTGTCCTCGTATCGGGCGATGACCTCGGAGACTTCGGCAGCGATTCCCGACCGCGGTGCCATACCCGCTCCCTGGTCGGCCATTCCGAACGTGCCGCCGGTGTAGAGAACGTGAACCCGCAACGCCGTGGGATGTGCTGTTCGGTGAGTGATCATGCGCCCCGCGCTCCCTCAGCGGCGTCCGGCCGATCCAGCGGGGCGAGGACATCCGGGTCGAGGCGGCCTCTGATCCGGAACCATCCGGCGACCATGGCCGCGACGACGGCGGTGAACACCGCCAGCGTGATACGCCCGATCTCGTCGTCGAAGAACATCAGCGCGACGACACCGGCCAGGAACACCAGGGTGAGAATGTTGAGCACCGGAGCGAACGGAAGCCGGAACGCCGGTCGGCGGTACTCGCCGCGCTGGGATTTCCGCACGAATATCCAGTGGCAGATCATGATCGAAGCCCAGGTCCCGACGATGCCGAGACCGGCCAGGTTCAGCACGATCTCGAAGGCTTTCTGGGGGACGAGGAGATTCAGCACGACACCGGCGATGCCCACCGAACTGGTGATCAGGATTCCGCCGTAGGGAACGCCGTGGCGATTCATCCGGGCGGCGAAGCGTGGCGCCGCCCCGGCCACGGCCATCGACCGCAAGGTGCGACCGGTCGCGTACAGACCCGCGTTCAAGCTCGACATCGCGGCGGTGAGCACGACGAGGTTCATGACATCACCCGCATGCGGGATCCCGATGGAGCTCATGACGGTCACGAAGGGGCTCTCGCTGGGGGAGTAGGCCGTCCACGGCAGCAACAGCGTGAACAGCACCACCGAGCCCGCGTAGAACAGGATGATCCGCCACATGATCGAGTTGACGGCCCTCGGGATCACGGCGGCCGGGTCGTCGGATTCACCGGCGGCCACGCCGATCATCTCCGTCCCGCCGAAGGCGAACACCACCCCGAGCGCGATCGTCAGCATCGGAGCGAGACCATGCGGGAAGAAACCGCCGTTATCGGTGATCGTCGACAAGCCGGGGACATTGCCGTCGACCGGTGTGCCGGTGACGAGGAAGACCACCGCCAGCAGCATGAACGCGACGATGGTGCCGACCTTGATCAGCGCGAACCAGAACTCGAATTCGCCGAACAGGCGCACCGACACCACGTTGAGCCCGACCACCACCGCCAGCGCGATCAGCGCGAGGACCCACTGGGGGATCGGCACGAACGGCGACCAGAAGTGCACGTACAGCGCCACGGCGGTGATGTCGGCGACCAAGGTGGTCGACCAATTCAGGAAGTACAACCAGCCGACCGAATAGGCCCCGCGCTCGCCGAGGAATTCGCGGGCGTAGGAGACGAACGCACCGGATGACGGCCGGTACATCACCAGCTCGCCGAGCGCGCGCACCACCATGAAGGTGAAGACGCCGCACACGATGTAGACGATGGCCAGCGACGGCCCGGCCAGCGCCATGCGGCCGCTGGCTCCGAGGAAAAGCCCGGTGCCGATGGAGCCGCCGATCGCGATCATCTGCATATGGCGCTTACGGAGCTGTTTCTGATAACCGACGTCGCCGATATCGTGCTTCGCCGCTGGTGGTGGGGTGGCTGGCCGGGCCGACAGTTCGTCGTAGTGCGTCATGGAAACCTTCCTTGGGCCGTATCCAGCCTGCGCGGCGCGACCGGCTACTAGAAGTATGGCTGCCATGCGGTCAGGCTGTAAGACAGGTTGTATTGTAATTCGGGTCACATCGCCCTGTCAATCTCGATCTCGGCGCGAAACGTGCTGGAGCTAGCGTTTTGACGCTCTATCGGCGGGTCTCCATACTTGGTCACGTGACAGTCGAAGAAGGCCGGGTGCACCGCATCGGCGCCACGGAAGCGGTCTTTCGTCGGCTTAAGGAGCTGATCCAGAGTGGCGAGTACGCGGTGGGCGACCGCCTGCCCGCCGAACTCGCCTTGGCTCAACAGTTCGGCGTCAGCCGTCCGGTGGTGCGGGAGGCGCTGCACGCCTGTGCGACCCTCGGCCTCACCGAAACGCACACGGGCCGAGGAACGTTCGTCGTCTCCAAGAAGGAGAGCCCGCAACTGACGTTCGCCGGTGTCGACGCCGCAGATCTGATCGAGGCCCGCCAACTCATCGAGATCCCCACCGCGGGGTTCGCCGCGCAACGCCGCACGCCGGACCAACTGCGGCGGCTCTTCGAGCTGCTCGGCAAGCTGGCGGGGGCCACCGACGCCCGTGAGTGGGTCCGTTACGACGGCGAGTTGCATACCGCGATCGCGGCCGCCAGCGGAAACAGAATGCTGACCGCGGTGGTCGCCGACACCCGCCGCGCGCTGGACCCGCAATCGGAATTCCTCAATCTGACCCAAGACCGCCGCGCCGACTCCGATCGCGAACACGAGGCCATCGTCCGGGCCATCGAGGCGGGCTCACCCGAGGCCGCGCGCCAAGCGATGGCCGATCACCTGCAACGGGTAGCGGACACGATCGCCCGCATCGGCGAGTAGTAGCAAGCGGATCGTGGAGCGACCCATCGACTGGTTGCTCTGTCGGCACGCAGCGATCGAACCCGACCGCTGCTGAGCGAACCCGATCGGCGCCTATTCGTCGCGCCGACATCGGCTACCGGCACGACGCGTGAGGCCGGCCGCTAGCGCGCTCGGTCGGTTCGACGACGCCGGAGCACGGGTGGTTTCGCGGGTGTGCACACGCTGTCGACCGCCGTGCCGAGGCGGTGCGCGCGCAGCCGAACCTCCGGGCGAGGTTGGTTGCTGTGTATTCACTGGACGATGAGGAGATGGGCTGCCTCCAGATGCACGATGCACTCGTCCGGGTGGTGGAAGCGGTGGATGTGCCGAAGCTCGCGAGCGCGTCGCGCGGTGAGTCCCAGCAGGTGGACTTGGCACATGAATTCGGCGAGCATGCCATCTGCTTGGACGAAAGTTTTTTGATTCGAGGCTTGGGGGTTCACGACGTCGTCTCTTTCAATGCATCAGGGATGCCCCCGGTGTTGAGGAGGCGTGCGCCGTTGCTGTGCGGGTCTCCCGGAGCAAGCCGGTATTTCCGGCGGGCGGCATCGGCCTGACGCCGGGTGGTACTTGGTGGGGTGGTTATTTCGAGTGCTCATACCGGAGCCGGTGTCCGGCCTGGTGACATCGGGGGGTCAGTCTCGCGCGGATCCGACGGGCAGGTTGTCCGATGGTTGACCGTAGGGGCATGAGACCAGCGAGCGCAGTCGGGGCAGGCTGTAGTGGTGCCAGGTGTGCTGCAGTGCGGCGGTCAGCAGTCGGCCGGGGATCCAGGCGGGAGTGTCGAAGTCGATGCGGTAGTCCAGGTGGGTGCCCTGGCCGCGGCGGGTGAGCTGGATGCGGCCTTGGTGGCGGCGTACGGGTCCGCGGATGGTGCGGTATTCGATGAGCCAGGGGTCATGGTGGACGGTGATCTGCTCTTGGATCGGCCAGAGCCCGAGCGCGCGTCCGGCGCGTACCGACCCGAGTCCGTTGGGCACGCCGGCCACCACGCCGTCGCGCACGCGTCTCAGGCGCACTGGCCACAGCGCCGGCCACTGGTTGGTGAGCACATCGAAGACTGTGTCGCTGTCGGCGTCGAGATCGGCGGTGAAGCGCAGACGGTGGCGGCGGCGCACCTGATCGACAGGTTCGAACACCCGCACCCAGGTTCGGGCCGGGCTGCGGGCGATCAGCCAGTCCCGGACGAAGGGAAAGACGTCGTCCACGGCGTCGGGATGCGTCAGCGGCGATTCGTGAGTGTGGTTGCGGGCGAAGCCGTATCGGCGCGAGGCGGACTGCACCCGGACATCTTGTGCACCGCAGCCGTCGAGGAGTCGACGGCAGAGCCTGGGCGCGGCGATGACGTCACGGGGGCTGGTCAGCGCCAGCACCGGCACATCGACACCGGCCAGCGCTCCGCTGATGGCCGTGCGGCCCCGCTCGTGAGCTGCCCACATGGTGGCGTCCGACAGCGCTTCGACCGGTTCGTCCTCCGGTCCCAACCTCAGCGCGCGAGCTGGAAACGACTTGCCCCACCGCGGCGAGGTGAGCAGCCTGGTGGCGAGCCGATGGGTGAGCAGCGGAACTTCCACGGCGGCGTTGATGAGCACCATCCCGGCCACACGGTGCCTGTCCAGCGTCTCGGCGACCGCTCGCGCCACCAGCACCCCGCCGAGAGAATGCCCGACCCAGAATGCTGGGCCGGTCCCGGTCTCGGCGATGAGCTGCTGGACTACGGGCAGATCACAGCGCAACGCCTCGTCCCACCCGGCCCGGACCCGGGGATCGGGCAGCACCCCGCCGGTACCGCGCCGCTCCGCGACCCAGACATCGAAGCCGGCCTCGGCCAGCACGACGGCCAGGCCACCTCCTCCCGGCCACAGGTACACTCCTCTGTTGTCGAAGGTGCCCGGAACCAGCACGACCGGCGGACCGCCGTACAAACCCAGACGGGTAAGGCGGAACCGGCCTCCATCGGTGGTGCTCACCACCGCCTGCTGGCTTCCAGCACTACTGTCGTGGGTCCATTCGGCAGAGATCGGGTGGCCGGTACCGGCCATCGGCACTCCTTCGAAAAAGTTGGCCAGTTGTCCAGTTTCTGTGAGTGTCGATACTGCCAGTGGGCCTTGCGCGAAGCCATCGCATCGAGCCAACTCCATGGATGGTCATAACTGCGAGCCCGGTAGATTCCTGGCAAGTCATAGAAAATGACCTCGCCGCGGCTGGTTGTGCTATACGGCGGCAGGGAGTATGTCCAGATCCACCGCCTGCCACCCGTTGTGAGGTCCGCGCACGTCGTGGATGATCCGGCCGAAGGTGAGCCAAGAGTCCAGGTCACCGGTGTCAGCGCCAGGCTGCCGTCGTGCAGCCGCGTGCCGCCCGGCAATTGCCGGTGCGGGTTGGTCGCCGTGTCCTGTGTAGACGTTTAGAGCTCGGGGACTGTGCTTGCTGCATCGCGCTGAGTTCGCGCACAGCTTCTCGGGTTCAGCGTCGTAGGCGGGCCATACTCGTGCCGCCTCCACGATGGACATGCGAACGTCCATCGTCACTCGGCTGTGCGGTGTAGGGAACCGATCATGTCGAGCGCGATCCGTCCCGCTTCCTGCCGCGCAGCCTCATTGGTCGCGTCGGCGATACTCCAAGCCAATTCGGTGAACAGCCCGTAGATGGCGCGGGTCGTGAGCTCGGCCGAATGGGGTTTGAAAACGTCGGCTCGGATCAACTGATCCACCCAGTCGTGGATCAGGCCGACCATGTACCGCTCGTCGAGTTCACGCCATCGGTCCCAGCCCAGCGGTCGCCGACTACAGAAGTCCTATTTTTACTAATTTTCGGTGCATTCGATTCACGTCGATGTGTCGATTTACGGTCACGCCACCCGCTGCGGCGGACTGCTCCGGAGAATCGACGTAACGGCCCTCACCGCGGGTTCCCAGCAGTGGGGTTGTTCCCGTGCGATCGATAGCCGAGCGGTGAGCTATCACGGTGTTTCTGCTCGACCTGGCCGGCAGGAATCGACGCCGCTGTCGACTGAATGCCCGGCTGCAGCGGTGGTGGCACTTCCGCGGCAACCACCACCGCCGCTCACTTCCTGCTACAAGCAGAGACTCAGCTCGATCGGGCCAGCCGGGATCGGCAGGCACACCTCCACAGAACCGGCGACAGGGGTCGCAGCCGGGGTGGTAGGCGCGGCGGAGGCGGTGCCGGCGCCGAGGGCGCCCGCGGTCAGGGCCAGGGCGGCGATGGCGAGCGAGCGATTTTTCTTGGAGGTCATACAGTCATCCTCGGTAGTGCAATGTGACTCGCCCCAGGATCGGGACGGGGCTTATCAGATCACGCCTCGACGACACCGCACGGCCGTTCGCAACAATTGGGATAATTCGCTGGTCGCGCAGCACGGAATCCGGTTGTTACCGGCGAGTACGCAACAATTTGTGACAATCACGATTCGATATAAAACCGCCTTCATGCGTTCGAAACATCCAGGTCGGATCGACGGTCCCGGAAATGTTTTCGTGTGTTCTCACAAATGTCCAGCCGTCGAAATTGTCGCCGACGGGATCGTTTTCCGAGGACGCACCGCGATTCGGCGCGGCGCCGGGGAAGGCTGGTGCACGCCGCCGGCGGGACCGGCCACCTCGCTGGGGCGTGCACGAGCCGCCGCGACGACTCGGTTCTCATACGACCGGTCGAACCAGCACGCCGCCGAAGGAATGCCCGATCCAGAACGCGGGACCGGCGCCGGTGTCGGCAACGAGTTGTTGGACCACGGGCAGATCGTGGCGCAGCGACTCCTCCCCCCGGCTCGAACCCCGCCGCCTGGATCACGCCTGCGGTGCCACGGCGTTCCACGACCCAGACATCGAACCCCGCCGCGGCCAATGCGCCGACCTTGGTCCGGCATGATCGGGCATGCCGATTTCGTCGAGATGCTGCGGTCGCAGGCATTGCTGAGTCGTGGCGATAATCAATGTCATTCGATGTCCGTCCGCTGCGGTGAACCGGTGTGATCGCCGACGATGTCGCGCTCGACGTGACGGACGAGCGGATGCGGTTCCGCGGTGAAGCCGACGAGGGCTTGTGCGACTTCGACGATCGTTGCGCGGATCTCCCGCCGTGGCTCCGGAATGCGTGACGGCGTGGCCGTGGCTTCCTGACCTGGGGTGAATCACAGGCGGGACAGTTCTCGTCATATGCCGCGCCTCCAGCCGCGCAGGCGCCCCGATAGGGCTAGGGTGCCAATGTGCTGTTCTATTCAGGATCGAAGGGGGAATTCGCCCCATGAGCGGGTCAGATCACGTCTTCTATCCCTGGAGCGCGCAAGCCGAGTTGAACCCGGCTCCGATCACCGGTGCGTTCGGCTCCTACTTCTGGGACGACACGGGCAAGCGCTACCTCGACTTCTCCTCCCAGTTGGTCAACGTCAACATCGGCCATCAGCATCCGGATATCGTCGCCGCGATCGTCGCGCAGGCGCAGCGGTTGGCGACGATCTCACCGACGGTCGGCAACGACGTGCGCAGCGAACTGGCGCGGCTGATCGTCGAGCGGGCTCCCGGCGAGCTGAACCGCATCCTGTTCACCACGGGCGGCGCGGAGGCCGTGGAGCACGCGGTGCGGTTGGCGCGCAGCTACACCGGGCGCACGAAGATGCTCGCGGCCTACCGCTCCTACCACGGCGGCACCGGTGTCGCGATCGGCCTGACCGGGGAACCACGGCGGTGGGGCGCGGAGCCCACCAACGTCGACGTGGTGCGGTTCTTCGGGCCCTACCCGTATCGATCGCCGTGGGGCACGGCCGGTCCGGAGGAAGAGACGGCCGCCGCGCTGGCGCACCTGCGGCAGGTGATCGAACTGGAGGGGCCGCAGCACATCGCGGGGCTGATCCTCGAAACCGTGGTCGGCACCAATGGTGTGCTGGTCCCGCCGCCCGGCTACCTCGCAGGCGTGCGAGCGCTGTGCGACGAGTTCGGCATCGTCTACATCGCCGACGAGGTGATGGTCGGGTTCGGGCGGGTGGGCGAATGGTTCGCGGTGCAGGCCTACGGCGTCGAGCCGGACATCATCACCTTCGCCAAAGGGGTGAACTCCGGCTACGTCCCGCTCGGCGGCGTACTGATGGCCGAACGCATCGCGCAGCGCTACGACCACGTGACGTATCCGGGCGGTCTCACCTATGCGGGGCACCCCCTGGCGTGCGCCGCGGGCGTGGCGTCGATCGCGGTGTTCGAGCGGGAGGGCATCCTCGATCACGTGCGGTCGGTCGGCGCCGATGTGCTCGGAAAAGGGTTGCGCGAGCTGGCCGCCCGGCATCCGAGCGTCGGGGAGGTCCGGGGCATGGGCTTCTTCTGGGCGCTGGAACTGGTCCGGGATCAACGCAGCAGGGAACCGCTGATCCCGTTCGCGGCGGCGGGCGCGGACGCCGAACCGATGCTCGCGGTCACCGCGGCCGCCAAGGCGCGCGGGCTGTGGCCGTTCAACGCGGGCAACCGCTTCCAGATCGCACCGCCGCTGACCACGACCGCCGACGAACTGCGGACCGGCCTGGAGATCGTCGACGAAGTGCTCGACGTCGCCGACGGCTACCTCCGGACGAGCTGACACCGCTCAGTGCGGCGTCAGCTCCACCACGACGCCGCCTTGCTGCCAGGTCTGGTAGATGTCGGCTTTCGAGGGTGAACCGTCGGCGGTGAAGCCGATGCCGTTGTACTTCGCGTTCTGCTTGTTGTCCCGTGCGATGATCTCGTAGAGCCGCAGCACGTCGGCCTCGGTGGTGTGGACGACCGGGTCGAAGGTGCGCGGCTTGCCGCCGAAGGACGCCTGCACGGGAGTGCCCGCCCGCAGGTTCTTCACCCACGGCCGCAGGGCGGTGCCGATCAGCAGATTGTCGCCGTGCGTGGTGTAGGCAAGCGGTACGTCGTAGACCTTCCCCGACTTGCGTCCGACGACGTGCAGGATCATCAGCCGCTTGCCGACGATGCCGGACAGGCCGGGCACCCGCAGCAGGGCGCGCACGACCCCGTTCATCACGGCCTGATGCGACGGGATGGGTTCGGGACCGGACGTGGTCGGTGTGCCGTAAGGGTTTTCGGACGACGCGTGCTCACTCATGCTCCCAGTATCGGAGCTCGCGTCGCGCGGTGCGGTACGACGTCCGGGATCCGCCAACGGGCACCGGACGGGCGCGGCGCGCTGCCTCGGTACCCTGCGTGCATGACTTCCGGGCAGACAGAGATCTGGCACAACCCGCGGTGTAGCAAGAGCCGCAACGCCACGGCGTTCCTGAACGAGGCCGGTGTCGGCTACACCGTGCGGAAGTATCTGGATCAGCCGCCGACGGCCGACGAGTTGCGGGAGGTGCTGCGGCGGCTGGACGCCGAACCATGGGACATAACCCGCACCGGGGAACAGGTCGCCAAAGAACTCGGGATGGCGAGCTGGCCACGGACCGACGCGGACCGGGACCGCTGGATCGACGCGCTGGTCCGGCATCCGGGACTGATCCAGCGGCCGATCGTGCTCACCGCTGACGGCGGAGCAGTGGTGGCCCGCGACGACGCCGCGCTGCGCGACCTGCTCTGACCGCTGCCGACCGGCCCGTCCCGGAGGGCGGGCCTCGGCGGTAGGGTCGCGAACATGAAGGTACAATTGCGCCACAGCCCGGCCGCCGCCATCGCGCGCTGCTTTCTCGCGGGCGGCGAGCCGATGCGGGTGGAGAGCGGCGCCATGGTGGCGCACTCGGCGGGAGTCACGTTGCAGGCCAAGGCCGAAGGCGGCATCCTGGCCGGGTTGAAGCGGTCGGTGCTGGCGGGGGAGTCGTTCTTCGTCTCGACCTTCACCGCGCCGCCGCAGGGCGGCTGGGTCGACGTGGCGCCCGCGCTCCCCGGTGATGTGCTCAACCTGCAGATCACCCCGGACCGGCCGTTCTTCATCAGCCGCGGCGGCTGGATCGCCAATTCGCACGGCGTGCAGGTGGAGAGCAAATGGGGCGGCTTCGCCAATCTGTTCGGCGGCGAGGGCGGGTTCGGTCTGCGCGCGCACGGCGAGGGCGAGATCGTGGTGGGTGTGTTCGGCGCGATCGATGTGATCGACCTGCAGCCGGGGGAGCCGATCACGATCGACACCGGGCACGTCGTCGCCTACGACCTGGCCATGAATTTCGCCATCCGGCGGGCGGTCTCGGGTCGATCGATCCAGTCGTTGAAGTCGGGCGAGGGCTTCGTCTTCGACTTCACCGGCCCCGGCCGGGTGCTGCTGCAGACGCGCAATCCCGGCGCGTTCGCCGCCTGGGCCGGGTCGGCTGCTTCGTCCAGTTGATTCGCGGTCATCCGTCCGCCGGGGAATCGGCACCGGACAGCAGGTCGGTGACGAGCAGGCGGGTGTCCGGTACGAAAGGCCAGTCCGGGTCGGCCAGGTGCGCCAGCAACTCGGCGTCGGTCCACCACCAGCCCTCGGCTATCTCGTCGGGTTGGTGGCGCACCGGGCCGTCGTAGCGCAATTCGTACGCGAACAGGTGGCAGCGCATCGGCAGGCCGTTCCATTCGCCGTCCCAGGAGACCCGGGCCAGCGGTTGCGGGGAGACATCGGCAGGGTCCGGAGTGACACCCAGTTCTTCGGCGACCTCGCGCAGGGCTGTCTCGCGCGGCGCTTCACCCGGCGCGACCACACCACCGGCCAGGCAGTCGTGCATGCTCGCGAAAACGAGTTTGGTATCGGTGCGGCGATGCACGTAAACGCGCAGACCGTCCCGGGACCGCAGGAGGACACCGGCGCTGGCGTGCCACAATCCGTCGCGATAGACCGTAGCCCGCTCGGCCGCGCCCACCGGGTTGCCCGTCGGATCGTAGACCGCGATCAGTTCCGCCCCCGGATCTCCGGCGTGGGGCGACCCGTGCTGCGGTGGTGCGGACATGGGTCGAGAGTAACGTGAACACCGCACGCCACAGGGAGAGAGGATCGCCGCCCATGGTGCTTCCGCACGCACTGGCGAAGTTCAACCGGCATGTCACCAATCCGACCGCGGGCCTGGTCGCGGGACGCGCGCCCGGCTTCGGCATCGTGCTGCACAAAGGCAGGAAGTCGGGACGGTCCTACCGCACCCCGGTGATGGTCTTCGAACAGGACGGCGCCTACCGGATCGCGCTGACGTACGGCCGTGATGTCGACTGGGTCAAGAACATTCGCGCGGCGGGCGGGTTCGCGCTGGAGACCAACGGTCGCGTCGTCGAGTTGACCGACCCGGTCGTGCGGCAGGATTCGTCCGCGGCGTGGGCGCCGGTGGGGGTGCGGCAGGTACTGAAGACGATCTCGGCGGAGTATTACGTGGAGTCCCGTCCGGCCCGGTGAACCGCGCGTCGGACTGGCTACGCGCCTTGAACCGACTCGACCGTGCGGCTCAGTACCGAGGGTGGTAGTCCGAACGTCCGGCGGCAGGTGCGGGTCAGGTCGGCGCCATCGGAGAAACCCGCCGCGTGTGCGGCGGCCGTGAGATCGTCTCCGGCCAGCGCGCGGGTGCGCGCGATGTGCAGCCGCAGCCAGAGGATGTAGCGGCGCAACGGGATTCCCATCTGTTCGGTGAACAGGTGGGACAGCCGCGGCGCCGGAATCCCGAGTTGCCGAGCGACATCCGAGCCGCGCACCGAGCCCGCGCGCACCAGAGCGGGCAGTAGTTGCAGAGCCGCGGTGATCACCGCGTGCCGCTCGTCCGCGCCGGACGATTCGTCCTGCGGCAGCAGGTCCTCGACAACCGCGGTGACCTGTGCGGTCAGGTCGCCGCCCGCGGCGACGATGCCCAGCGTGTCGGCGCTGTCGGCCCAGCCGTTGAGGTGGGCCCTCCGGTCGGCCGCCGCGCCTGCGGCGGTCTCGGGGTCGAGGTAGACGGCCGTGCCGTGCGCGGACCCCACGTCGATCCGGTGCGGCGCGTCGGTCGGCACGATGACATGCGTGCCGTGCTTGCGCACGCCGCTGCCGTCCACCACCACGATCGGTGTGCTCGCGGCCACGATTTGCACCGCGTGGTGCGCGTGCAACTCCGTCGGGCCGATCGATCCGGCGAAGGCCAGGACGCCCGGCCGGAGCAGCGCGACACCCGCCTGCGCTGGTTCGTCCGCTGCGCCCACAGGCGACATCGAGAAGCCGTCGGTGACCAGAGCCTTCATCATGGGATGCTCCCGGCTGAGACACGCACGCTGAATCCTGGGATGAGCGTATCGGTTTCGCTCGGGCGGTATTCCCGATTCCTCCGATTACGGCCGACCCCGGCGATCACCCCACGGCCGGATTCCGGCATCGATCATGAGTTCGCCGCTCGATTGCTCGCAGTGCAAGAATGCCGGTCAGCTCTCGGCGACCTCGACGCCGCGCCAGAACGCTACGTAGTCCTTGATCTGCGCTGCCTTGGTCTTCGGCTCCGGGTAGTACCAGGCGGCGTCGGTATTGGATTCTCCGTCGACCACCACGGTGTAGTAGCTGGCGGTGCCCTTCCACGGGCAGTAGGTGTGCGTGTCGGAGGGTTGGAAGAACTCCGGGCTGATCGAATCCGGCGGGAAGTAGTGGTTGCCCTCGACGATGATGGTGTCGTTGCTGGTCGCGAGGACGCGGCCGTGCCAAGTTGCCGTTGCCATACGTCGATTCTGCCCTCATCTCACCCGGTGGCGGCGGCCGAAGGCGTCGCGCGGAGGGGTGCGGTCATACGGGACGGTCCGGCCGCGCCGCGCGCCGGTGGAGTTCGACGGCCAACGCCACCAGTTCGCCCAGGTGCTCGCCGTCGGATTCGGCCCGCCGCATCGCTTCGGCGACAGGGAAGGCGCGGACCTCGAGAATCTGCTCGGCGTCGCCGGGATTGGTCGGCGCGGAGTCGAGCACCACGTCCGCGGTGCACCAGAGCCACGCCTTGTGCGGGTGGGGCTGCCATTCGCGATACGGCGCGGGGCGATTGCTGGTCGCGTGGTGGGCGCCGAACCATCGGAGCGGTCCGATCGGGCGTGCTCCCGCCTCCTCGCGCAGTTCCCGGCGGACGCATTCGTCGATCGACTCGTCGCGCTCCCTGGTGCCGCCGGGGATCAGCCAGACGCCGCGATCGTCGCGGCACAGCACGATCTCCTCGCCGACGAAACAGACGACGTGGATGTTGGTGACCAATTCGTCCGGCGGCAGCGCGGTGGAGAATCGCACATCAAGATCGCCCCACGCCCAGTGGGCCGGTGTGTGCAGCACGGGATAGCGGTCGGCGAGCGTCACAGGATGACGGTAACGGTCACCGAGGGATCGTGTCCGCCGGATTTCCGCGGGCAGCGGGGTGACATGCTCGAGGTGTAGCCGGGTTAGGCGCTGCTCTGGTCCGGGTGGTCACGTCCGCGTCCCGCGGCGCGTGGATGCGGACGTACGGATTCAGCTCTCCCGGGCCAGTGTCCGGTAGCTCACGTTCCAGAACCACTCCACCGGCCCCCGCTCGAAGCGACGTAACCACAGGTGCGCTCCGCTCGCGATGAGCAGCGCGACCAGCAGGTAGACGCCGATGGTGAACGGGACGCGGTCGTCGGCCGGGACGCGGGCCGCGAGTCCGAAACCCCAGCCGTAGCACAGCGTCGAAGCCACCAGATTCTGCAGGATGTAGCAACTGAGGGCGGTGCGGCCGATCTCGGTGAGGCGGCGCCCGGCGAACCCGGCCGCGGGCCGCCGCACGTACCACTCGGCGACCGCCGCCAGCATGCCCAGGGCGACGAACGGCGCGCTGCCGTAGCGGGTGAACAGGATGAGGTCGCCGCCGCCCGCGAGACCGACGGCCAGGTCGATCGGTGCGGCGACGCCGAAGCCCACGATCATGAGCCGCTTACGGATTCGCGCGCCACCCGGACCGAACACGCCGGCGCGGAACAGCCGCGCGCCGGTCAGGAACAGCGCGACCGACATCGCGAACACGAAGATCGCCTCCATCCGGAACAGCCCGGCGTTGCTGATCCGGAACATCGCGAGATCCCAGAAGGAGCCGTCCGCATACGGGTTCGGATCCAGCGCACCGCGTGCCGCCGAGTCCTGTCGCGGCGCCAGCGCCAGGGCGAGCGCGATCAGGGTCAACAGCGTCACGTGCACGGCCGCCGCGCCGATCAGCCATTGTCGCTGCGCCCGCTCGCCGGTGGCGAGCACGAACGCGACGACCAGTCCGGTCACCGCGTACCCCATCAGCACGTCGAACTCGGCGACGAACACGAAATTCAGCAGACCGTCCACGAACAACAGACCCGCGCGCCAGGGGTAGTTGCCGGGCCAGCGACGCCCGGCCTTGGTCGCCGAGCGCTGCTGGATGGCCAGGCCGATGCCGAACATGATGGTCAGCAGGCCGAGGAACTTGCCCTGGGCGAGCTGCTGGAGCACCCGCTCGGTCCACAACCGGCCGTCGGCCTGCCCGCCCAGGCCGTGGAGGTAGCCGACCAGCCCCTCCGGGTCGGTCATGATCCAGACATTGGTGGCGAGGGTGCCCAGGATCGCGATCCCGCGCAGCACGTCCAACGCGACGAGCCGGGCGGGTGCGGGCGGCGGCGGGGGAGCGGCCGCGCGGTGCGGTTCGGTGGTCTGCGTGCGGCGGGCCGCGGGCGATTCGGACATGTCCCGACTATCACGCCGACCTGCGCCGCGAGGAGTCCTCCGGAAGTACCACCTGCGGTATGACATTGGACTCCGCCGGTCGCGACCGGTTCGGCCGGGTGCGTGACCTAGGCTCGATGCCATGCAGCGCATCATCGGAATAGAGGTCGAATACGGCATCTCGACCCCGACCGAGCCGTCGGCCAACCCGATCCTCACCTCGACCCAGGCGGTCCTGGCCTACGCCGCGGCCGAGGGCGTGCCGCGCGCGAAGCGCACCCGCTGGGACTACGAGGTCGAGTCGCCGCTGCGCGACGCGCGCGGATTCGACCTGAGCCGGATGAACGGGCCCGCACCGGTGATCGACGCCGACGAGGTCGGGGCGGCCAACATGATCCTCACCAACGGCGCCCGGCTCTACGTCGACCACGCCCACCCGGAATATTCCGCGCCGGAGGTCACCGACCCGCTGGACGCGGTGATCTGGGACAAGGCGGGCGAGCGGGTGATGGAGGCCGCCGCCCGGCACGCCTCCAGCGTGCCGGGGGCCCCGCGGCTGCAGCTGTACAAGAACAACGTCGACGGCAAGGGCGCTTCGTACGGCACCCACGAGAACTACCTGATGAGCCGGGACACACCGTTCAACCAGATCATCGTCGGGCTCACGCCGTTCTTCGTATCCCGGCAGGTGGTCTGCGGCTCCGGCCGGGTCGGCATCGGTCAGTCCGGCGACCACGCGGGCTTCCAGCTGTCCCAGCGTTCGGACTACATCGAGGTCGAGGTCGGCCTGGAGACCACACTCAAGCGGGGCATCATCAACACCCGCGACGAACCGCACGCCGACGCCGACAAGTACCGCAGACTGCACGTCATCATCGGTGACGCCAATCTGGCCGAGATGTCGACCTACCTCAAGGTCGGCACCACCGCCCTGGTCCTCGATCTCATCGAGGCGGGCGAGGACCTGTCGGACCTGCAACTGGCGCGCCCGGTCACCGCGGTGCACACGATCAGCCACGACCCCACGCTGCGGGCGACCGTCGCGCTCGCCGACGGCCGCGAGCTGACCGGCCTCGCCTTGCAGCGGGTCTACCTGGACCGGGTGGTCAAATTCGTCGACCGCACCGGAAACGACGACAAGCGAGTCCAGGACATCATCGAGAACTGGGCGATGGTGCTGGACCTGCTCGAACGCGATCCGATGGAGTGCGCGAACCTGCTCGACTGGCCGGCCAAGCTGCGCCTGCTCGAGGGCATGCGCAGCCGGGAGGGACTCGGCTGGGCGGCTCCCAAGCTGCACCTGATGGACCTGCAGTACTCCGACGTACGGCTGGACAAGGGCCTCTACAACCGCCTGGTCGCCCGTGGCTCGATGAAGCGCCTGATCAGCGAGCAGCAGGTCCTCGACGCCATGACCAACCCGCCTACCGACACCCGCGCCTACTTCCGCGGCGAATGCCTGCGCCGCTTCGGCGCCGACATCGCGGCGGCCAGCTGGGACTCGGTGATCTTCGACCTGGGCGGCGACTCCCTCGTCCGCATCCCCACCCTGGAACCCCGCCGCGGCACCAAAGCCCACGTCGGCAAACTCCTCGACGGCGTGACCACCGCCGCCGACCTGGTGGAGCAGCTGACGACGTAGCCTCCGGCACGCGCCGGGTCGGCTGACGGCTCGGCCGCTCGGACGCGAGCCATAAGAGGGCCGCGAACACGCCGCGCCCGCGCGGCCGAGGACCCAGCAAAATAAGCACACTGTCGGTGCTGGTAGGTAGTGTTGAGGAACGAGCACGGACAATGCTCATGATCGGGATCGTGCTCACGATGGATCCCGGTCATGGTGAGGACAGAGGAGGTCGGCTGCCATGGCACAAGAGCAGACCAAGCGCGCCGGGGGTGGCGACGAGGACGAGGGCCCGGACGGTGTGGATGCCGCCGGTCAGGAGCGCCGCGAGAAGC
This sequence comes from Nocardia sputorum, assembly GCF_027924405.1. NCBI lineage: Bacteria > Bacillati > Actinomycetota > Actinomycetes > Mycobacteriales > Nocardiaceae > Nocardia > Nocardia sputorum. The sequence goes on from NZ_AP026978.1 coordinate 2,546,331, forward strand.
TGGCGGAGGAAACCGACGACCTGCTCGACGAGATCGATGATGTGCTCGAGGAGAACGCCGAGGACTTCGTCCGCGCGTACGTGCAGAAAGGTGGCCAGTGACAGTCGGTGACCCCTCGCGTCTCCACCTGGGGTACGCCCTCTCTTCCTTCTCCGACTATCTCCGTATGCATGCTCCGGATTTGTTGCCTGTCAACAGGTTCGGACAGAGTGCCGCCGGAATCTCCGGCGGCACTTCCGCGAAGGAGATCGCTCCGCACGGCACCACCATCGTCGCGGTGAGTTACCGCGGTGGTGTGCTGATCGCGGGCGACCGGCGTGCCACGCAGGGGAACCTGCTGGCCAGCCGGGATATCGAGAAGGTCTACATCACGGACAGCTATTCCGCGGCCGGCATCGCTGGCACCGCGGGCATGGCGGTGGAGATGGTGCGGATCTTCGCGGTGGAGCTGGAGCACTACGAGAAGCTCGAGGGCGTGCCGCTGACCTTCGACGGCAAGGCCAACAAGCTGTCGAAGATGGTGCGGGAGAATCTGCCCGCGGCCCTGCAGGGTCTGGCGGTGGTGCCGATGCTGGTCGGTTACGACCTGAACGCCACCGATCCGGACAAGGCGGGCCGCATCGTGTCGTTCGATGTGGTGGGTGGACGCAGCGAGGAGCGATTCGGGTACGCCGCGGTCGGTTCCGGCTCGGTGTTCGCCAAGTCCGCGCTGAAGAAGTTGTACGCCAAGGGAATCGATCAGGAGCGCGCGCTGCGCATCGCTGTCGAGTCGCTGTTCGACGCGGCCGACGACGACACCGCGACGGGCGGCCCGGATCTGGTGCGTGGCATCTTCCCGACGGCGATCGTGATCGATGAGGAGGGTGCGGTCGAGGTGACCGAGTCGCGGCTCGAGGAGATCGCGCGCGGCATCGTCGCCGACCGTGCGGCCGCCGAAGAAGGGAGCGCCTGATCATGACGTTGCCGTACTACGCGTCGGCCGAGCAGATCATGCGCGACAAGACCGAGCTCGCGCGCAAGGGCATCGGTCGGGGGCGCAGCGTCGTGGTGCTGACGTACGAGAAGGGTGTGCTGTTCGTCGCGGAGAACCCGTCCACGACGCTGCACAAGGTGAGTGAGCTGTACGACCGGATCGGGTTCGCCGCGGTCGGCAAGTACAACGAGTTCGAGAATCTGCGCAGGGGCGGCATCCTGCAGGCCGACATTCGCGGGTATCAGTACGACCGCCGCGACGTCACCGGCCGTGCATTGGCCAATGCCTACGCGCAGGCCCTCGGCACGATCTTCACCGATCAGCTGAAGCCGTACGAGGTGGAGATCTGTGTGGCGGAGGTGGGCTATCCGGAACAGGCGCCGCAGTCGGTGCTGTACCGGATCACCTTCGACGGGTCGATCGTGGACGAGCGGGAGTTCGTGGTGATGGGCGGCACGACCGAGCCGATCGTCACCGCGTTGAAGTCGTCCTATCAGCCGGGTCTGGATCTGGCCTCCGCGGTGGGTGTGGCGGTGCGCGCGCTGCAGGCGGGCGTGCCGGAAGGGACGGAGAAAGAGAAGCGGGTGCTGGGCGTGAGCTCGCTCGAGGTCGCGACCTTGGAGCAGGCGCGTCCGCGCCGGGCGTTCCGGCGGGTGACCAATGCCGTGCTGGAGCGCCTGCTCAACCCGGCGCAGCCGGACGGCGCGTCCGCTGCGCAGGAGAGTGGCGCCGAGGCCGAGGAGCCCTCGGCGAAGGACACCCCGCCTTCGGAGTGATCCGCCCGGGCCACGAGCTCGGCGGCCCGCGAACGACGCCTCGTTCGCGGGCCGCGTCGGCATGCCCGCGACCGGTCTCGCTGTGTGCATCCTCCGGCGAAAGCGGGGCATCAGCCGGGCAAATTCCGACAAAGCGGGCCAAATTGTTGTGAAGACGTATGCATGCGGGTTGTTCGGTGCACCACGCAAGTCCCTGACATGGCTGTAATGTCGATGGTGTGCAGCGACGAATTATGGGGATCGAGACCGAGTTCGGTGTGACATGCACCTTCCACGGTCACCGTCGACTGTCCCCCGACGAGGTGGCCCGGTATCTGTTCCGCCGGGTGGTGTCCTGGGGCCGTAGCTCGAACGTGTTCCTCCGCAACGGTGCTCGGCTCTACCTCGATGTCGGGTCCCATCCGGAGTACGCGACCGCGGAGTGCGACAACCTGGCGCAATTGGTGACCCACGACCGTGCGGGCGAGCGGGTCCTTGAAGAGTTGCTGATCGACGCCGAGCAGCGTCTGGCCGAAGAAGGCATCGGCGGCGACATCTATCTGTTCAAGAACAACACCGACTCGGCGGGCAACTCCTACGGCTGCCACGAGAACTTCCTGGTGGTTCGCGCAGGCGAGTTCTCCCGGATCTCGGACGTGCTGCTGCCGTTCCTGGTCACCCGCCAGCTGATCTGCGGCGCGGGCAAGGTGCTGCAGACGCCGAAGGCCGCCACGTTCTGCTTGTCGCAGCGTGCCGAGCACATCTGGGAGGGCGTCTCCTCGGCGACCACCCGATCGCGGCCGATCATCAACACCCGCGACGAGCCGCACGCCGACGCGGAGAAGTACCGCCGCCTGCACGTCATCGTCGGCGACTCGAACATGTCCGAGACCACCACCATGCTGAAGGTCGGCACGGCCGCCTTGGTGCTGGAGATGATCGAGGCGGGCGTCTCGTTCCGCGACTTCGCGCTGGACAACCCGATCCGCGCGATCCGCGAAGTGAGCCACGACCTGACCGGCCGCCGTCCGGTGCGCCTGGCGGGCGGACGGCAGGCCAGCGCCCTGGACATCCAGCGCGAGTACTACGCCCGCGCTGTGGAGCATCTGCGCAACCGGGACCGCGATCCCCAGATCGACCAGGTGGTCGACCTGTGGGGCCGCACCCTGGACGCGGTCGAGGCACAGGACTTCGCGAAGGTCGACACCGAGATCGATTGGGTGATCAAGCGCAAGCTGTTCCAGCGCTACCAGGACCGGTACGGCATGGAGCTGTCCGATCCCAAGATCGCACAGCTGGATCTGGCCTACCACGACATCAAGCGCGGACGCGGCGTCTTCGACCTGCTGCAGCGCAAGGGCCTGGCCAAGCGCGTCACCGAGGACGAGGCCGTGGACGCCGCGGTCGACACCCCGCCGCAGACCACCAGGGCCAAGTTGCGTGGTGACTTCATCACCGCCGCCCAGGAGGCCGGTCGCGACTTCACCGTCGACTGGGTGCATCTGAAGCTGAACGACCAGGCGCAGCGCACCGTGCTGTGCAAGGACCCGTTCCGCTCGGTCGACGAGCGCGTCGATCGCCTGATCGCGTCGATGTGATCGTCGCGTTCTCCGTCACACCGCTCGGGACCGGCGCCGATGTCGGGCGCGCGGTCGCCGAAGCGGTCCGGGTGGTGCGCGCCAGCGGATTGCCCAACCGCACCGACGCCATGTTCACCACTGTCGAGGGCGAGTGGGACGAGGTGATGGCCGTGGTGAAACAGGCGACCGACGCCATCCTCGCGGTAGCGCCGCGGTGCAGCCTGGTGCTGAAGGCCGACATTCGCCCCGGCGTGACGGACGCGATGACCGCCAAGGTGGAGAAGGTCGAGCGCTACCTGGCCGAAGGCTGACCGGCGAAGCGGTCCGAACACGCCGCGACGAAGTCGCGGCCGGGACAACACAGCCTGGCCGCGCAGATTACCCTCTATCGGGTGGCGATATCCAAGGTCGAGCGGCTGATGAATCTGGTCATCGCGCTGCTGTCGACCCGGCAGTTCCTGACCGCGGAGCGGATCCGGGAGAGTGTGGCCGGATACGAGGACTCCGCCAGCGACGAAGCGTTCAGCCGGATGTTCGAGCGGGACAAGAACGAGCTGCGCGATCTGGGCATTCCGCTGGAAGTGGGTCCGGTGAGCCGGTACTCGACGCTCGAGGGTTACCGGATCAACCGCGACGCCTACGAGCTACCCGAGATCGACCTGACCGATGAGGAGGCCGCCGCCGTCGCGGTCGCCGTGCAGATGTGGGAATCGCCCGAGTTGGCCGCCGCCGCGGAGGGCGCGCTGCTCAAACTGCGCGCGGCCGGTATCCACGTGGAGACCGACGCCGCGGTGGCGTCGGTGCCCGCCGTTCCGGCTCGCGCTCGCGGCTCCGAACCGGTGCTCGGCAAACTCCTCGCCGCGATCGATGCCGGCCGGGCGGTTCGGTTCGAGCACCGCGGCGCGATCAACGCGCCGTATCTGATGCGCGACGTCGAGCCGTGGGGCGTCGTCACCCATCACGGCCGCTGGTACCTGGTCGGGCACGACCGGGACCGGGACGCCGTGCGCAGTTTCCGGCTCTCCCGCATCGGCGACGATGTGACCGCGTACGGCCCGCGCAACGCCGTGCGCAAGCCGGAGGGCGTCGATCTGCGCGCCATCGTCGACCAGGTCACCAGCAGCGGGCCGGTCAGCGGCTCGGCGACGGTGTGGGTGGCCGAGGGGCGGGGGCGGGAGATCCGCAGGCTCGGCCAGGTGACCGGAGAGCGCGTCGTGGGCGGCCGGGCGGGCGCCGTGGTCGAGCTTCCGGTGCGCTCCCGCGATTGGCTGGCCCGGCTGATCACCGGTTTGGGGCCGGACGCCGTCGTGCTCGCCCCGGAGTCCCTGCGTGCCGACGTGATCACGCGGCTGCGTTCGGTGTTCGACCGCACGGAGGTGCGGGCATGAGCTCGCGGCTCTCGGTCCGGCTCTCCCGGCTGTTGAACATGATCCCGTACTTCATCGCCCACCCCGGGATCAGCGCCGCGGAGGCCGCCGCCGACCTCGGCGTGACCACCAAGCAACTGATGAGCGACCTCAATCAGCTGTGGATGTGCGGGCTGCCCGGGTACGGCCCGGGTGACCTGATCGACCTGTCGTTCTCCGAAGAGAGCATCGAGGTCACCTTCTCCGCGGGCATCGATCGGCCGTTGCGGTTGACCTCCACCGAGGCGACCGCGCTGCTGGTCGCGCTGCGCTCGATCGTCGACATGCCCGGCATGGTGGACCCGACCGCGGCCCACGCGGCCATCGCGAAGATCGAATCGGCCATCGCGGGTGGCGTGGAGCCGGCCGCGGACGGGCGATCCCGCACAGCGCCGCCGGAGGCGCCGGCGGTGGCCGCCGTGCGCTCGGCGCTGGCGCTCGGCCGGGTGCTTCGGCTGGTGTATTACTCCGCCAGCCGCGACGTGGTGTCCGAACGCATCGTGGACCCGATCCGCATCGTCCTGGTGGACGACAACAGCTATCTGCAAGCCTGGTGCAGGCAGGCCGAGGGGGTGCGGCTGTTCCGCTTCGACCGGATCGAGGCCGCGACCGAACTGGACGAGGCCGCTCGGCCGCCCAAGCACGCCACCGAGGCGACGGCCGGCCTGGACCTGTTCCAGGACGATCCGGCGGTCCCGTTGGCTCGCCTGCGGATTCACGGTGATTACGCTTGGGTGCTCGATCAGTACCCCATGCACCGGCTGGCGGTGCACTCCGACGGCAGCTTGGAGGCGACCATGCGGTTCGCCACGCTGGACTGGATGGCCCGGCTGCTGCTCGGTTTCGGGGCGGGCGTCACCGTCCTCGGTCCGCCGGAACTGGTGGCGGCAGTGCGTGAGCGGTCGAACGCCGCGCTGGCCGCCTATGAGGAAGCCGGATACCTGGAGGGCAGATGAGGAACGAAGAGGCCCTACCGGCATGAACGTTCGGGTGCTCGTGGTCGGCGCGGGCAGCATCGGCAACTTCGTCGGCGGCAAGCTCGGCGTGGCGGGCGCGGAGGTCACCCTGGTGGGCCGCAGGCGAGTGCTCGACGAACTCGGCGCGTCCGGGCTCCGGCTCACCGATCTCGACGGCGGTGACGACGCGCTGGCGCCGGACCGATTCCACCGCGCCACCGAACCGGATGACGTCGGCTCGGCGGACTTGGTGCTGGTCACGGTGAAATCGGCGGCGACCGCGGCGGCGGTGCGCGAACTGACCGGCAAGATCAGGCCGGGCACCGTGGTGCTCAGCCTGCAGAACGGCATCGGCAACGATTCGGTGATCCGGGAGATCCTGCCGCACTGCGTGGTGCTGGCCGGCATGGTGATGTTCAACGTCGTGCACCATCCCGGTGGCCGGTTCCACCGCGGCACCGAGGGCGGTCTCGCGGTGCAGGACGATCCGGCGCTGGCGCCGTTGCTGGACGTGTTCGAGCGGGCGGGGCTGGGCCTGCGCCGTTATCCCGACCTGCGTCCCGTGCAGTGGGCGAAGCTGCTGCTCAACCTCAACAACCCGATCAACGCGCTGTCGGGCCGCCCGCTGCGGGAGGAACTCGCGGATCGGGACTACCGCCGCTGTCTCGCGCTGACCCAGCGCGAAGCCCTCGCTGTGATGAACAAGGCGCGAATTCGCCCCGCCCGGTTGACACCGCTGCCGCCCCGGGTGATGGCCACGCTGCTGACCGTCCCCGACGCCGTGTTCCGGCGGGTGGCCGGGCAGGTGCTGGCCATCGACCCGATGGCGCGCTCGTCCATGGCGGACGACCTCGAGCTCGGCCGCACCACCGAAATCCCCTGGCTGTGCGGGGAAATCGTGGGGTTGGGCGCGATGGTCGGGGCACCGACGCCGGTGAATCAGCGGCTGATCGAGTTGGTCGTCGCCGCCGAACAGGGCGGTCGCCGCGGGTGGACCGGCCCAGAGCTGCTCGGCCAGTTGCGGGGCGCCGCGGTGAGCGCCACGCCCCAACGCCGGGCGAACGAGCAGTGACGGCGGCGTTCGCGCACGTCACGGTCCGGTAGCATCGAGACATCACAGTCTTGGGAGGTAGATCATGGGCAGTCTGAGCATCTGGCACTGGCTGATCATTGCGGTGGTCTTCGTGATGTTCTTCGGCGCGAAGCGGATGCCCGACGCGGCCCGCAGCTTGGGCCGGTCGTTGCGCATCTTCAAGAGCGAGGTCAGTCAGATGCAGAACGAGAGCAACGCGCCCGGCAACGGCGCGTCGGCTCAGCAGCCCGCACCGCAGTTGCCCGCCGCGCAGCAGTCGACGCCGTCGCAGGCCACGGAGTCCCGTACCGAGCAGAAGTCGGTCTGAGCGGATCCGCTCGCGCCGGAGTGAGCAGGGGCTCACTCCGGACTCAGTGCTGTTGCCGAGCTGAGCCAGGCACGTGAACCCAGGGGCGATCACCAACCATGCGAATCCCGTTCGATCCGCGCCGCAGTAAGCGCAGGACCAATCCCGACGGCACGATGTCGTTGGTCGAGCATCTGCAGGAACTGCGTTACCGGTTGCTGGTGTCGATCGCGGCGGTGATCGCGACGACGATTCTGGGCTTTCTGTGGTACGCGCACGGGTTCCTCGGGATCGATAGCCTCGGTGAGATCCTGCGCGGACCGTACTGCTCGCTGCCGGCGTCGGCGCGTGCGTCGTTGAGCCCGGACGGGGAGTGCCGTCTGCTGGCCACCGCGCCGTTCGAGCAGTTCACCTTGCGGTTGAAGGTCGGCATGACCGCGGGCGTGGTGCTCGCGGCGCCGATCTGGCTGTACCAGATGTGGGCGTTCATCACGCCGGGCTTGTACGCGAAGGAACGCAAGTACGCGATCGGGTTCGTGTCCTCGGGCACGGTGCTGTTCGCCGCGGGGGCGGTGCTGGCCTATGTGGTGATCGCGCACGCGTTGAGTTTCTTGCTCACCATCGGCGACAACGTGCAGATCACGGCGTTGAGCGGGTCGCAGTATTTCGGGTTCATCATCCAGTTGCTGATCATCTTCGGCGTCAGTTTCGAGACGCCGTTGCTGATCATCGGGTTGAACCTGGTCGGCGTGCTGACCTATCAGCGCCTCAAGGCGTGGCGGCGCGGGATCACCTTCGGACTGTTCGTGTTCGCCGCGATCGTGACGCCGCAGGATCCCTTCTCGATGCTGGCGCTGGCCTTGGCGTTGACGGTGTTGTTCGAGGTGGCGATCCAATTCTCCCGGGTCAACGACCTGCGCCGGGCGCGTAAGGAGCGCGAGGGCTGGGGTGCGCTGTCCGACGAGGAAGCTTCCGAACTGGGCGAGCCGGAGCCGATCGATCCGGCCGAGTCGATCACCACGCCCGCGGAGAAATCCGCACGACCGGTGTCGGACTACTCCGATACGCTCTGACGAGTGACAGATGACCGGTCGCAGACGGGCGAGTTGGACGCGTTTTCCGCCGAACTGAAGTTCCGGCTGGATCCGTTTCAGCGCGATGCCTGTGCGGCGCTCGAAGAAGGCCACAGCGTCCTGGTCTGCGCACCCACGGGCGCGGGCAAGACGGTCGTTGGCGAGTTCGCCGTCCACCTGGCGCTGGTTGCCGGTGGCAAGTGTTTCTACACCACGCCCATCAAGGCGCTGTCGAACCAGAAGTTCGCCGACCTCACCGAACGCCACGGCCGCGACAACGTCGGCCTGCTGACCGGCGATCAATCGATCAATCCGGACGCGCCGGTGGTCGTGATGACCACCGAGGTGCTGCGCAACATGCTCTACGCCTCCTCGGACGCGCTGCGCGGGCTGTCCTACGTCGTGATGGACGAGGTGCACTACCTCGCCGACCGGTTCCGCGGCGCCGTCTGGGAGGAGGTCATCCTGCATCTGCCTCCGGACGTGCGCCTGGTCAGCCTGTCGGCCACGGTGAGCAACGCCGAGGAGTTCGGCGCGTGGATGGAGACCGTACGCGGCGACACCGCCGTCGTGGTCGACGAGACCAGGCCCGTGCCGCTGTGGCAGCACGTCATGGTGGGTCGGCGGATGTTCGACCTGTTCGACACGAAATCCACCGAGCAGAAGGTGCTCGTCGACGAGGACCTGGTGCGGTTCATCCGCCACCGCGAGGCCGCCGACCGGATGAACAGCTGGGGCGCCCCGCGCAACGGCCGCGGCGGCCCGCGCCGGGATTTCCGTCCGCTGCCGCGGCCGGAGGTGCTGGCCAAACTGGATGAAGAGGGCCTGCTGCCCGCGATCACGTTCATCTTCAGCCGGGCCGGATGCGACGGCGCGCTCGCGCAGTGCCTGCGGTCGCGGCTGGACCTGAGCCGTCCGGAGGAGCGCGACGAGATCGACGCGATCATCCGGAAACACACCGGCGACCTGCCCAAGGCCGATCTGGAGGTGCTCGGCTACTGGGAGTGGTGCGAGGCGCTGCACCGCGGCCTCGCCGCGCACCACGCCGGGATGCTGCCCGCGTTCCGGCACACCGTCGAGGAGTTGTTCGTCAACGGGCTGGTGCGTGCCGTCTTCGCCACCGAGACGCTGGCCCTCGGGATCAACATGCCGGCCCGTACCGTCGTGCTGGAGCGGCTGGTGAAGTTCAACGGCGAGTCGCACGCGGAACTCACACCCGGGGAATACACCCAGCTGACCGGGCGTGCCGGGCGGCGCGGCATCGACGTCGAAGGCCACGCGGTGGTGCTGTGGCAGCCCGAAGTGGACACCAGCGCGGTCGCCGGTCTGGCCTCTACGCGCACCTATCCGCTGCGCAGCTCGTTCCGGCCGGGCTACAACATGTCGATCAATCTCATCGATCGGATGGGCGCCGACGAATCGCGGGCCCTGCTGGAGCGATCCTTCGCCCAGTTCCAGGCGGACCGGTCGGTGGTCGGGCTGGTGCGCGGCATCGAGCGCAACGAGGGGGCGCTGCGCAAGCTGCGCGATCAGCTCGGCGGCGCGGAAGGCGGTTTCCTGGAATACCTCGCGCTGCGCGACCGGATCAAGCAGCGGGAGCGGCAGCTGGCCCAGCAGAATCGCGCCGATCGGCGCGGCGCCGCGGTGGACGCGCTCGGCGCCCTGCGCCGCGGCGACGTGGTGGCCATTCCCTCCGGCCGCCGCGCCGGGCTCGCGGTGATCCTGGAGCCGGACGCGACGCCGGGCGATCCCAGGCCGCTGGTGCTCACCGAGGACAAGTGGGCTGGACGGGTGTCGGTCGCCGATTTCCCGGTGCCCGCCGAAGCGCTCGGGCACATGCGGCTGCCGCGCCGGGTCGATCATCGGACCGCACGCACCCGCCGGGATCTGGCTTCCGCGCTGCGCAGCACGGGGATCTCGGTGCCGGGCAGGCCACGGCGCGGCAGGCAGTCCGCAGCGGCCGACGACCGGGAGCTGGCGACGTTGCGGCGCAGTATGCGCGCGCATCCGGCGCACGCCCGGCCCGATCGCGAGCAGCTGGCGCGGGTGGGTGAACGCTACAACCGGCTGCTGCGCGAGACGGAGTCGATGCGCCAGAAGGTTGCCGCTACCACCAATTCGCTCGCGCGCACCTTCGATCGGATCCTCGGCCTGCTGGAGGAACGCGGTTTCGTGCACGAGAGCGAGGTGACCGCGGACGGACGCCGGCTGGCTCGCATCTACGCCGAGAGCGATTTGCTGGTCGCCGAATGCCTCCGGAAGGGGCTGTGGCGCGGCCTCGGTCCGGCCGAGCTGGCGGGCGTGGTGTCGATCCTGGTCTACGAATCCCGCCAGGAGGGCGGGTATCTCGGCGCGAGCGGGCCGACGGCGCCGATCCGCCGTGCGGTGGGCGCGACCATCGGCGTCTGGTCGGAGCTGCGCACCGACGAGGCGCGGCACAAGCTGCCGCCGACCAGGGAACCCGATCTGGGTTTCGTCGACGGCGTCTACAAGTGGGCGCGCGGCGACGGGTTGGCCGAGTCGTTGCTCGCCAGCGGTGACGCGGGCGCACCGCTGTCGGCGGGCGACTTCGTGCGCTGGTGCAGGCAGGTGATCGATCTGCTCGACCAGATCCACGGCACCGCCGACGATCCCGAGGTCGCCGCCACCGCGGCCAAAGCGGTGCGGGCGATCCGGCGGGGTGTCGTGGCGGTGGACGCCGCCTGAGCGGTGTGCGCGCGGGGCGCGCGGCGGCGGCAATATCAACACGGCGGATTCGATTGTGATTTGATTTCTTTCGCGTACCGACCGTGGCGGAGTAGTCGTGTCATGCGACGAGGCCCACGCGGGGGGCTACCGTGTGTACAACGATGCGAGTGGAGGCAAGCAGATGAGCGGCCCGTACGGACCGAACGACCCCGGGGAGGGACGCAACGATCCCACCCAGCAGTGGGGTGGACAGCAGGCGCCGGGCGGAGCCGGTCCCACGCAGCAGTGGAGCGGTCAGCCGCAGACCCCGGCCTCGGCCCAGCCGACCCAGCACTGGGGTGAGCAGCAACCGCAGCAGCAGTGGGGGCAACCCCAGCAGCAGCAGTGGGGCCAGCAACCGCAGCAGCCTCAGCAGCCGCAGCAGCCGCAATGGGGCCAGCAGGCCGCGCAGGGGCAGCCGCAGTGGGGTCAGCCACAGCCGCAGGATTGGGGCCAGCAGGGTCAGCAGCCGCAGTGGGGTCAGCCCCAGCAGCCGCAGCCGCAGTGGGGCGCTCCCGGCCAGCCGCCGCAGCAGGGTGGCAAGGGCAAAGGCCTGATCATCGGTCTCTCGCTGCTCGGCGTCGCGGTGGTCGGCGCGATCGTCGCGCTCGTGCTCGTGCTGACCGCCAAGGACCAACTGGACCAGGCCGCGGTGCAGGACGGCGTGAAGAAAGTGCTGTCCGATTCCTACGGCATCCAGGACATCAGCGACGTCTCCTGCCCGTCCGGCCAGGAAGTCAAGGTCGACGCCACCTTCGAATGCAGTGTGAAGGTGAGCGGCGAGGCCAAGAAGGTGACCATCAAGATCACCAAGGACGACGGCACCTACGAGGTCGGTCGCCCGAGCTAGCGTGTCGTGCGGCGATGTCGTCGCCACTGTCCGGGTGACGGCCCCATCGAGGTACGCGATGGGGCCGTCGGCTTCCGAGGTCAGGCGGTGCGGGCGCCGAGTGCCGTGATCAGGCGCGTGACCGGGCTCTCCGCGTTGTAAGCCGAGGCGAGGGCGCGCAGGCGATCCGGATCGGCCGGTTCGGTGGGGAGGACATCGCTGCGGGACAGGGCCACCTCGGCGTCGCGGACCACTCGCACGACCGGTGCGGCGGCCTTCAGGTAGTCCCCGGCGGCGCGCAGCCGGGCGCGCACGCCTTGGGCCAAGTCGGCGTCGGGATCCTCGACGGCCGCGACCAGGGCCTCCAAGGAGCCGAAACGGGAGATCAGGGTGGCGGCGGACTTCTCACCGATGCCCGCCACGCCGGGCAGGCCGTCGGAGGCGTCGCCGCGCAGCGTCGCCATATCGGCATAGGCCGGGCCCGCGTTCTCCAGCGGCACCCCGTACTTCGCCGACACCTCCGCCGGACCGAATAATTCCGCTTTGGCCAGGCCCCGCCCGGCGTAGAACACTCGCACGGGGGGTGCGGGCTCGTCGCGCACCAGCTGCAACAGATCGCGATCGCCGCTGACCACGACGACCTCGTCGGCGCGTTCCCGGGTGGCCAAGGTGCCCAGCACGTCGTCGGCCTCGAGGCCCTCCGCGCCGCCGGTCGCGATCCCCGCTGCCTCGAGCACCTCCAAGATCATCTCCACCTGTGGAGTGAGCGTGTCGGGCACGCTTTCCGCGCCGGGGGCGGCTTCCGGCGAGCTGTCCAACCGGTGTGCCTTGTACGACGGCACCAGATCGACCCGATAGGCGGGCCGCCAGTCCAAGTCCAGGCACACCACCAGCCTGCCCGGCGCGAACTTGGTGATCAGCGACGCCACCATGTCGGTGAACCCACGCAGCGCGTTCACCGACCGGCCGTCGGGCGCGGTGATCTTGTCGGGGATGGCATGGAAGGCGCGGAACCACAGACTGGCTCCGTCCAACAGCAGCAGGGGCCCACCGGAAGCAGAGGTCACGGGCTGAGGCTACTCGTTCGCACCGACACCGCCTCGGCGAAGTTCGCCGTTCATCCCGCACCCGGGACGGGTAACGTCGGACGAATGAGCTCGCATACGGATTCGAGGTTCGCGGCGGACGTCTACGGTGCACGGCTGGAGCGGGCGGTGGAGCTGATGCGGGCTGCCCACCTCGACGCTCTGCTCATCACGCCCGGGCCGGATCTGCGCTATCTGATCGGATCGGCGGCCGAGTCGTTCGAGCGGCTGACCTGCCTGGTGATTCCCGCGGACGGCGCGACGCCGTCGGTCGTGATCCCGAAACTGGAGCTGGCGTCGCTGGAGGCCTCCGCGGCGGGTGAATTGGGCCTGCAGGTGCTGGACTGGGTCGACGGCACCAGCCCCTACGCCTTGGTGAAGTCCGCGCTGCACGTCGGCTCCCGGGTCGCGGTGGCCGACGTGATGCCCGCGCTGCATCTGCTGCCGCTGGCCGAGTCCTTCACCGGCCTGCCGGTGTCGGCCACCCCCGTCCTGCGCGAACTGCGCATGATCAAGGACCCGGCCGAAGTGGACGCGCTGCGCCGGGCAGGCGCGGCGATCGACCGGGTGCACGCGCGGATGGGCGAGTTCTTGCAGGTGGGACGCACCGAGGCGGAGGTGGGCCGCGATATCGAGGCCGCCATCGTGGCCGAGGGCCACACCGAGGCGGCGTTCGTCATCGTGGGCAGCGGCCCGCACGGGGCGGACCCGCATCACGGCGTGTCCGAGCGCCGGATCGAGGCCGGGGACGTGGTGGTCGTCGACATCGGCGGCCCGGTGGAGCCGGGCTATTACTCCGACTCCACCCGGACCTATGTCCTGGGCGAGCCCGATCCGGAGGTGGCCGCCCGGTACGCCGAACTGGAGAGCGCCCAGGCGGCGGCGGTCGCGGCCGTGCGCCCGGGCGTCACCGCGGCCGCGGTCGACGCCGCGGCGCGAAACCCTTTGACCGAAGCGGGGTTCGGGCCCGCTTTCGTGCACCGCACCGGCCACGGCATCGGCCTGTCGGTGCACGAGGAGCCCTACATCGTCGCGGGCAACGACCTCGTCCTGCAGCCCGGCATGGCCTTCAGCGTGGAGCCCGGGATCTACTTCCGCGGTGAGTGGGGCGCGCGGATCGAGGACATCGTGGTCGTCACCGACGACGGCGGCGAATCCCTGAACAAGCGGCCGCACGGTCTCACGGTGCTGTGATCGACGGCTGACCCGCGCCGGGGGCGCTTACGCGCCGGCGCCGTTCCCGCCGGCTTCCGGCGCGACCAAAGTGCTGCTGGACAAGACGCGCCGGACCTGGATGGCGATCACCACGCGCGTCGGGTTCTCCCGCGGCACGCGATAGCGACCGGCGTACCGCTCGACGGCCTCCGCGACGTCGTCCGGGGCGTCGAGCACGGTCGCCGGACCCTCCAAGGTGATCCAGCGGATCCCGTCGACCTGGCTGACCGCCGCGTATCCGGAGCGGCGCACGTTGCGCACCTTCACCGACCCGTCGTTGGTGATCACGCGCGCGATCCCGGCCTCTTGGTCCCAGGTGAACCCCACCGCCACGACATGCGGCGTACCGTCCGCCCGCAACGTCGTCAGCGTGGCGAGGTGCCGCTCGGCGACGAACTCCAGGGCGGCGGGCGACAACTCAGCAGTACTCGTCGGCATTCCCCGACCGTAGCCCCCGGCGTCCGTCGGCGCCGCACCAGCCCGACCCCGTTACCGAGCATGCGCCGGGTGCGCGATGACAGGCCGTGCCGAGGGCAATGAAAGACTTGGGCGCATGGGAACGCGTGGATTGGCCGAGGGCACCGTCCTGCTGCTGGGCGGCCGCAGCGAGATCGGGCTCGAAGTGGCGCGACGGCTGGCGCCCGGGCGAGCTGTGGTCCTGGCGGCCAGGCGCAGCGGCGAGCTGGACGCGCAGTGCGCGGAGATCGCGGCGGCGGGTGCGAGCGAGGTGCACACCGTCGAATTCGACGCCGACGACACAGCGAGTCATCCCGCCTTGCTGGAGAAGGTCGACGCGGAGCACGGGCCGATCGGCATCGCGGTGCTGGCGTTCGGTGTGCTGGGCGACCAGGGGCGTGCCGAGCGGGATCCCGCCCACGCGGCGGCGATCCTGCACACCGACTTCGTCGCCCAAGCGACCGTCCTCACGACGTTGTCGAGCCTGCTGCGCGCGCGAGGCGCGGGACAGATCGTCGTGTTCAGCTCGGTCGCGGGCGTGCGGGTGCGGCGCGCCAACTATGTCTACGGATCGGCCAAAGCGGGACTGGACGGGTTCGCCTCCGGTCTCGGGGATGCCTTGCACGGCACCGGGGTCCGGTTGCTGCTGGTCCGTCCCGGCTTCGTCATCGGCCGGATGACCGAGGGGATGTCTCCGGCGCCGTTCTCCAGCACTCCGGAGCAGGTCGCCGACGCCGTGGTCAAGGGTTTGCGCCGCGGCGCGAGCCGGGTTTGGGTGCCCCGCGTGCTGCGGCCGGTGTTCTTCGCGATGCGCCTGCTGCCGCAACCGATCTGGCGCCGGATGCCCCGGTGAACGTCACCCCCGTGTCGTGGACCGGCGCGCCGATCGCGGTCGTCGGCATCGGCGCCGACGGCTGGGACGGCCTCGGTCGCGTCGCGCGGGAGGCGATCGGCGACGCCGAGATCCTGTTCGGTTCCCCGCGTCAGCTCGCGCTCGTGCCGCCCACCGTGGCCGCGCGGCGGGTGACGTGGCCGTCGCCGTTGCTGCCCGCTCTGCCCGGGCTGTTCGAACAGCACGGCGGGGCCCGGTTGTGTGTGCTGGCCAGCGGCGATCCGATGTTCTACGGAATCGGCGTCACCCTGGCGCGGTTGCTGGGCCCGCAGGCGCTGCGGGTGCTGCCGCAGCCGTCTTCCGCATCCCTGGCCTGTGCTCGGCTCGGGTGGTCGCTGGCCGAGACGCCGGTGGTCAGCGTGGTGGGGCGGCCGCTGACGACGGTGCTGCCCGAGTTGGCCGAACGCAGACGGCTGCTGGTGCTCAGCGCCGACGAGCACACGCCAGGAGATCTCGCGGACCTGCTGGGCCGCCACGGTTTCGGCGATTCCGAGCTGACGGTCCTCGAGCAGCTGGGCGGTCGCGCCGAACGGCACCGCGCCGGAATCGCCGAGCAATGGGCGCATCCGCCGGGCGACCCGCTGAACATCGTGGCGATCACCTGCTCGGCCGACCCGGGCGGGCCGCGCGCCACGCGCGTGCCCGGCTTGCCCGACGAGCTGTTCGGCGGCGACGGCCAGCTCACCAAACACGAGGTCCGCGCGCTGACGCTGGCGGCGCTGGCGCCGGCACCCGGAGAACTACTGTGGGACGTGGGCGGCGGTTCGGGAAGCATCGCCATCGAATGGTGCCGGGTGCATCCGGGCAACCGGGCCGTCACGTTCGAGCGGCTCGAGCGCAGGCGGCGGCAGATCGCCGACAACGCGGCGGCGCTGGGCGTGCCGCACATCTCGGTGCGCGGCGAGGTGCGCGCCGAACTTGCCACCGGCTCCGAAATCGCCGCGCCCGACGCGATTTTCGTCGGTGGGGGCCTGACCCAGGATGGCGTACTCGAGACATGCTGGGCGCAGTTGCGCCCACGCGGCAGGCTCGTCGCGAACGCGGTGACCGCCGAGTCGGAATCACTGCTGCTCAGCTGGTCGAGCGCCCAGGGCGGAGTGTTGCGGAAGTTCCAGATCTATCGCGGGGAGCCCCTGGGATCCTTCACCGCGTGGCGTCCGCAGCTTCCGGTGACGCAGTGGTCGGTGGTGAAAACGGCGCCGGCGTTCCCCGCGGAGGGGTGAACATGTTATCGGTCACGCGGTAGGGTCGGGGCCGAGTTCCGGTCATGATCGGAAACCCGATTCCTGTTGGGGAGATAGATGAGATACAAGAAGTTCGCCGCTACCGCATTGCTGGCTGTCGCCGCCACCGGAGTCACCGCCGGTACCTCCTACGCCGCTCCGACGCCGCCCGCGGCCCAGGACCAGCCCGCGGCGGCGCCCACCGTCACCGGCGCCGATCAGGGCGTCGGCTACGCGCTGCAACTCGCCGACGCGGGTAAGTCGGTCGTCACCAGCGTGACCGGGGGCGCGTTCAGCGTCGACACCGACAACCAGGCGGTCACCCTGAAGAACTCCGCGGGCGAGACCGTCACCACCATTCCGCTCACCGCGACCGCCAAGGGCCAAGAGGTCCGGATCGCCGCGGCCGTCGCCGACGAGGGCAGGCAGCTGACGCTGACCCCGCAGGTCGCTCCGACCGCGAACGCGCCGGTCGCGGCCGAGTTCATCGGCGCGCAGGAATGGTTCTTCGCCGAGTTGCAGCGCGCCTCGCTCGGCGCTCTGGTCGGCGGCCTGATCGGCGCTGCCATCGGCATCGTCTTCTTCGGCGTCGGCATCCTGCCGGGCGCGGTGCTCGGCGCGCTGATCGGTCTCGCCGTCGCGGGCGGGCCGTCGCTGCTGAACGCGGGCATCGCCTACTTCAGCGGCCAGCCCTGAGAGTTCTGCTTCTGGGCGGCACCCGGGAAGCGCGGGAGCTGGCCCACATCGCTTCCGGCGAGCGAGGATTCGAGATCGTGTCCTCGCTCGCCGGTCGCGTGCGTGCGCCCTTGCTGCCCGAAGGCGCGGTCCGCGTCGGCGGCTTCGGCGGCCCGGAGGGGCTGCGGGCTTGGCTGGCGGCCAACGACGTGGCCGCGATTGTCGATGCCACGCATCCGTTCGCGGCGGTTATCACCGCCAACGCGGCTGCGGTCGCGCGCGATTCGGATGTGCCGCTGGTGCACCTGCGGCGGCCCAGGTGGGTGGAGCGAACGGGGGACCGCTGGGTCCGGGTCCCTGATCTCCCCACCGGCGCAGCGGAAACGGCCGCCCTCGGTGAGCGAGTTTTCCTGACCATCGGCAGGCAAGGCGTCGACGCGTTCGCCGGACTCGACCGGCAATGGTTTTTGATCCGGTCCATCGACCCGCCGGAAGGCCCCCTGCCGCCGCGACACGAATTATTGCTCGCGCGTGGCCCTTTCGCGCTCGAGGACGAAGCGCGACTGCTCGCCGGGCATCGGATCGATGTGCTCGTCACGAAGGACAGCGGCGGCGATCAGACCGAAGCCAAACTCGCCGCCGCCCGGGCGGCGGGAATCCCGGTCGTCGTCGTGGACCGTCCGCCGTTGCCCGAGGGCGCACCGGTCGTGGAAACGCCTGAGCAGGCGCTGAAGTGGTTGCGCGACATGCGGACTCGGCGCGGCTGAGGCAGGGCGCGGTCAGTTGCCGAGGAGTTCCGGCAGCTGGTCGAACCACTCCAGCACCGCCCGCTCGTAGCGGATTCCGAAATCCAGGGTGGCGCGGGCGAAGGTGGGCATTTCCTCCGGATCTTCGGCGAGATACCGGGTGAGCCGCGCCTGATGGATCTCCCGGTTGGCCGCGATGATGCCGTCGAGCCGATCGCGATCGAGATGCTTGCCGAAGGAGAGCGTGAGCAGCAACGGCACCCGGATGGTCTCCCCGCCGGGATCGCGGGCGACCCATTCCAGGAACGCTTCCCGTCCCGCCTCGGTGATGTGATACGGCGTGCGCTCCCTGGCTCCGGTCTCGCCCTTCTCGACGAGTCCCGCCGCGTCCATCGTGGCGAGTTCCCGGTAGACCTGGCTCTGCGTGATCGTCCAGAAGTCGCCGATGCGGTCCTGGGCCTCGGTCACCAGATCCCACCCCGACATCGGGCCTTCGTGCAGAAATCCGAGCAACGACGCCGCCGTCGAGTTCAGTGGCTTGCGCTTGGTCGCGGTGTTGGTCAACGACTGCTCCCTTCGCTCTCAACATTCCATAGTGGAATGTTACCGGAACGGGGCCGGGTCAGGCGTCGCCGGTCAGCTTGTCGAGCCGGGCGAGTACCTGCGCCATTCCCTGCTCCAGCCGCGTCTGTCCCTGTTCGAGCTGTGCCTGACCGCGGGCCAGCGCGGCCTGGCCTTCTTCGAGACGGACCTGTCCTTGTTCGAGCACGGTGACCCTGTGGTTGAGTTCGCCCACATTCTCGCGCAGGTCTCCGACCTCGCGGCGGAGCTCGCCGACGGCGTCGCCGGCGTTTTCCGTGCGCCGGTCGATCCGGCCGATGCCGTCGAGCGCCTTCCTGGTCAGCGCCGCCAGTTCGTTGAGGACCTCGCCCTGCTCGTCGAGTGCCTGTTCGCTCGCGGTGGCCCTGGCCTCCAGGGCTCGGGCGCGCAGCGTCAGCTCCGACAGTGTCGCGGCCAAGGTCCCTCCGATCTTCGGTGCGTCAGGCGATCTTACGCGCCGCCGGCGGCCGCGTCGTCCGCGCGACCGTAACGGCGGGAGGTGAAGACGCGGGTACCCGCGCCGGTCTCGAGCGCGGTGGTGGTGGACGCGCCGATGATCAGCAAGGTGCGCATGTCCACCTCGCCGGGGTCGAGGTCGCCGAGCGGCACCACCCGCACCGATTCGTTCGGCCCGCCGACGTCGCGCCCGACGACGACGGGCGTGTCCGGCTTGCGATGCTCCAGCAGCAGGTCGCGCATCGCGCCGACCTGCCAGGTGCGTTGCGAGGAGGCCGGGTTGTAGACCGCGATCGCCATGTCGGCCGCCGCGACGGCGGAAAGGCGCTGCGCCACCACCTCCCACGGCTTGAGCCGGTCGGAGAGCGAGATCATCGCGTAGTCGTGCCCGAGCGGTGCGCCCACCCGGCTGGCCACCGCGTTGGCCGCGGTGAGACCGGGCAGCACCCGCACCGGCACCCCGCGCCACTGCGGGTCGGCGGATTCCTCCAGCACCGCCGCCGCCATCGCGAAGACACCGGGATCTCCCGACGAGACGACCGCGACGCGCGCGCCCCGTTTGGCCAGATCCAGGGCCATGGCCGCGCGCTCGGACTCGACGCGGTTGTCGCTGGCATGGCGACGCTGGCCCGGGCGTTCGGGCACCCGGTTCAGATAGGTGGTGTAGCCGACCAGATCGGTGGCCTCCGCCAGTGCCGCGCGGACCTCGTCGGTGGTCCATTCCGGTGCGCCGGGGCCCAGTCCCACCACGACGACCTCGCCGACGCGCTCGGTCGCCTCCGCGTCGCCCGCGCGCGGTCCCGGCTCCGCGTCGAGGCGGGGCAGCGGCGTGGTGGGCTCGGGGCCGGGCACGAGGGTGATCGCGAAATACGGCACCTCCGCGTCGTCCACCGCGCCGGCGTGCAGTACGCGCTGCTCAGTGGTACTCGCGCGCTCGACATAGTAGGCGCCCGGGAGTCGACCGGAATCCGAAAGAGCCTGGCGCACAGCGGGATAGGTGCGTCCCAGCTTCATGATCGCGGCCGCGTCGGTGGTGCGCAGCCGCCGGGTGAGCTCGTCGACCGGCATGGTGCCCGGCAGCACGGTGAGCACCTGCTCCCCTTCGACCAGCGGCGTGCCCAGGGCCGCCGACGCCGCGCTCACGGAGGTGATGCCCGGGATGATCTCGGCGTCGAACCGGTCGGCCAGCCGCCGGTGCATGTGCATGTACGAGCTGTAGAACAGCGGGTCGCCCGCGGCGAGCAGCGCCACCGAGCGGCCCGCGGCGAGGTGCCCGGCCAGCCGTTCGGCGGCCTGTTCGTAGAACTCGTCGATCGCGCCTTGGTAGCCGCCGGGATGGTCGGTGGTCTCGGTGGTCACCGGGTAGACGAGATGCTCCTCCACCTGACCGGGGCGCATATACGGCGCGGCGATGCGACGGGAGATGCTGCGGCCGTGACGCGCGCTGTGGAACGCGACGACATCCGCCGCGCCGATCACCTTGGCCGCTTTGACCGTCACCAATTCGGGATCGCCCGGTCCGAGTCCGACGCCCCACAACTTGCCCGGAATACTCATTCCCGTTCACTCGCGATCGCGTTCAACGCCGACGCGGTGATGGCGCTGCCGCCGCGCCTGCCGCGCACCGTGAGGTATTCGACGCCGCCGAAATCGATCAGCGCGTCCTTCGATTCGGCCGCGCCCACGAATCCGACCGGGATGCCGAGCACGGCGGCGGGCCGGGGCGCTCCCGCGTCGAGGAGGTCGAGCAGATGGAACAGCGCCGTCGGCGCGTTGCCGATCGCGACGACCGCGCCGTCGAGCTGGTCGCGCCACAGGTCGAGCGCGGCGGCGGAGCGGGTCGTGCCGTTGGCCGCGGCCAATTCCGGCACCCGGGGATCGGCGAGGGTGCACACGACCGCGTTGTCGGCGGGCAGCCGTTTCCGGGTGACGCCCGAGGCGACCATGGTCGCGTCACAGAGGATCGGGGCGCCCGCGCGCAGCGCCGCCCGCGCCGCGGCGACGACGCCGGGGGAGAAGGCGATGTCCGCGGCGAGATCCACCTGACCGCAGCCGTGGATCATCCGCACCACCACCTGCGCCACGTCCGGCGGGAATCCGCTCAGATCGGCCTCGGCGCGGATGGTCGCGAACGAGCGACGGTAGATCTCGGCCCCGTCGGTCAGGTAGCTGGCACGTACGTCGGACATGCGGTCAACCATATGGGTGCGGGTCCGGACAGAGCGGTCCGGGTCGGGCGCCGAGCATCCCGGGCCGGGCCGCCGGATCAGGTGCGCGGACGTTCGAGAATCCGGGACATGACGATGGCGCTGCGGGTGCGCCCGACCCGCGCGTTCTCCCGGATCCGTTCCACGGTCACCTCGATCTCGGCCATGTCGGTGGCCATCACGTGCACCAGCGCGTCGGCCTCGCCCGCGATCGTCCAGACGCCGACCACTTGCGGGATGGGTTCGAGGCTGCGCTTGAGCTCGGCGGGGGAGATGTTGTCGCGGTAGTACACCTCGACGTACGCCTCCGTCCTCCACCCCAGCGCCGCGGGATTGACCAGCGCGGTGAACCCGGTGATCTGCTTGCCCGCGACCAGCCGGTCGACCCGCCGTTTCACCGCGGGCGCGGACAATCCCACCGCGCCGCCGATCTCCTGGAAGGAAGCGCGCGCGTTCTTCAGCAGTTGCTCGAGAATGCGCCTGTCGAGGTCGTCCACGTCACACCTTTCGCGCTCGCAAGCAACGATTCGCCGTTCTCAGCGTGTGATTCGCAATGAATCGCCGTTTCTCACGCAATGCTAGGCGACTTACTGTCGTGGCAGCCAAGTCCTCGCTCACGCCAGGGAGTTCCGTTGACGTCTGTAGCCACCCTCCCCGTCGAATCCGCCACCCGCCGCTGGTCGCCGCGCCGGTTCGTGATGTGCCGTCCCGATCACTTCGACGTCACCTACGCCATCAATCCCTGGATGAATCCCGCCGAGCCGGTCGACCGCTCGCTTGCCCTCGCGCAGTGGGAGACGCTGCGCGCCACCTACGCCGAGCACGGGCACACCGTGGAGGTGGTGCCCGGAGTCGCGGGCCTGCCCGACATGGTGTTCGCCGCCAACGGCGGGCTGATCGTCGGCGACCGCGCCATGTCGGCCCGCTTCACGCACCCCGAGCGTGCCGCGGAAGGCCCGGCCTACCACGCTTGGTTCGCCCGTTACGGACTGGCGAACCTGGTGGCGGCCGGGGAATGCAACGAGGGCGAAGGCGACTTCCTTCTGGTCGGCGACCGGCTCCTGGCCGGAACCGGGTTCCGCAGTTCGCGCGCCGCGCATGACGAGGTGTCGCGCCACTTCGGTCTGCCCGTGGTGTCGCTGGAGCTGGTCGATCCGCGCTTCTATCACCTCGACACCGTGCTGCTCCCGCTGGACGCCGACACGATCGCCTACTACCCGCCCGCGTTCGGTCCGGCGGCGCGTGCGGTGCTCGCCGAGCTCTATCCCGACGCGATCGTGGCCACCGACGCCGATGCGGCGGTGCTCGGGTTGAACGGCGTCTGCGACGGCTACCACGTCTTCCTCAGCAGCGCGGCCACCGACTTGAGCGACGCGCTGCGCGCCCGTGGCTATCACCCGGTCGGAATCGAGATGTCCGAGCTGCTCAAGGCCGGTGGCTCGGTCAAGTGCTGCACCCTCGAGATCCATGGCGGGCCGGCGCGCGACGGTCAGTCGACGCGATAGCCCTCGTCCGTCGCGACGACGTCGGTGACCTCGCCCTGGGGGCGGCCGCAGCGGCGAGCGCACCCGGACCAGTGCTGGCGCCCGGCCACCGCGACGTCCGTCGCGGGCAGCGTCTGCGGGACGTCTGCCGGATGGGCCGGCCCTGGCAGCACCCGTCCGGTGTCGACCGCGTCCGCGGCATCGGCCCGGACGTCGGTGTGCGACTTCGCGCAGCCGGGCTGCCCGGCGCACGCGCTGACCAGCAGCCACGGCGAGTCGGCGTCGAAGATCAAGCCCATCGGCGCGAGCACGCGCACCACTTGTTCGGCGACCCACTCCGCCAGATCGGTGAGCACCAGGCTGCGCCATGGCGTGACGAAGACCGGTCGCTCGACCGCGGCGAGGAACTCGGCGGTGCGGGCGGGCAGGGAGCCGAGGCGCACACCGGCGCCCAGGCCGACCAACCCGTTGTCCTGCTCGAGCCAGCCGATCGGAATGCTCGGCGCGGCAGGGAAGTCGAGCCTTTCCGCGCCGGGGGACAAGCCGAGGCGATCGACGACGCGTTCGGCGCCGTCGGCGATCTCGTGCAACCGCCAGCGGCCGGCGTCGTCGCCGCGCAGGTCCAGGAATTCGTGCGCGGCCGCGAGCACGACGTCGACCGCGTCGGCGGCGGCGAGCCGCAGACCGCTGTCGCGGCCCGCCAGCAGCAACGCGAACTCGTCCGCCCCGACCGCGTGCACCCCGATGTCGGGACCCAGCCCGCTGACATCGCCGCGTCCGTCGTCGAGGGTGAACAGCACACGGCCGGGCAGGCCGGCCAGCCGCGGCGCCGCCAGCAGGCCGCTGTCCAGCGCGGATACCAGCGGGTGCACGTCCGCCAGGCCGCCGATCCGGCCCGACAGCGGCGAGGCGATGATGTTGCGTACCCGTTCGTGCGTGCTGCTCGGCAGCAGACCCGCGTCCGCGAGCCGGTCGGTCAGCGCCCCGGCGTCGCTCACCCGGCGCAACTGGACGTTGCCCCGCGAAGTGAGTTCGATGGTGCCGTCCGCCAGGTCTCGGGCGGCCTCGGCCAGGGCCTGCACCTGGGCGGGCTCCAGACGACCGCCGGGCACGCGGATGCGTGCCAGCGGCCCGTCGGCCGCCTCGTGCAACCGCAGCACACCCGGGCAGGAATCAGGAGCACGTCGCGTCATAACGACTCCAGCGTACGGACGCGTGGGCCGGGCGCGGCGAACGGCCGGTCACTGCCCGATCGAACGCACCCAGTCGATGACGGCGGCTCGATACTCGGCGGTGTTGCGGGCGAGATTGACCGAATGCCCGCTGCCGGGCAGCACGTAGGTGCGCAGTCGCGCCGCTGGGCCGAAGAACGGCGCCTCGGTGGCGCGCAGTATCTCGGCGTCCGCGCAGACCGCGTATTCGGGGCCGCAGGAGAGCCGGTCCCGGCTGCCGTTGACGACCATGACCGGGACGTTGATGAAGTTGGTCATCGGCGGAAGGGTCGACGTCAGGCCGTCCGGATACTCCGCCGGCGAGAAGACTTCCTTGGTCGCTTCGTCCACCGCGAGCACTTCGGGATCGGCCGTCTCGGGTGCGAAGAAACTCGCGGCACGGGTACCGGGCCGCGTCGTCAGATACCCGGGATCGTAGTCCCGATCGGCGAAACGGGCGTCCTCGGCCGCTTGGTGGTAGGTCGAGATGACGCCGAGGACCTCGGACACGTTGAGGGCGTGCGAGAAGCCGGTGAGCAGGATGCCGTCGACATCCTGGTACGTGGTCGCCTCCAGGACATCGATGCCCGAGCTGAGCGAATGGCCGCCCGTGACGACCTTGCCGAACGGGGGCGCGCCCGCGAGTCCCCGGCGCAGGGCCTGGACGATGTCGTGCAGGGCGCGGGCGGAGACCGTCGCGGTGACCTGCGTACTCGGCGGTCTGGTGCTCGCACCGTTGCCGAGCCGATCGATCACCAGCGTCGCCACGCCCGCGGCGTTCATCGCGCGCCGGAAGCTGTAGGTCTCCGGGGCGTAAGGGAAATCCCAATAGGTGTGGTTGTAGTTGGAACCCGCGATCAGCACCATGACGGTGTCGGTGGCGCGCGCCGCGGGAGTGCACAAGGAACCGGCCATCTCCCCGAGCGGGACGGGGATGGAAACCGGTGTACAGCGGCCCGGCGCGGTGTCGTCGGCGTGTGCCGTGTTCGGTGTCAGGCAGAGAAGTATCGCCGCCGCGGACGCGACGATCGACCGGAGCGAGGTTCGCACGCGACGCAGGCTATGCGCGAACATCATGGTGCGCAATACGTGTCGCCGATGAACGCACAGGATTGCCGAACCGGCGTGACAGCAGACGATTTCGATTCGGTGACCGCCGACCCCGCACGGGCGGAACAAGTGTGGCGAAGCCGACCTCGGGAGCCTCGTCATCGACCGCTCCGGCGACGACCGTTCTCATGCCGAATGCCTTCCGAGCGGGGCCGATCGCGCGTCCGATTGTCCGGCGAAGGACGATACCGCGCACAATGTCGCTTGGCTATCGCATAGTTGATTCCGCACGCGTGCACCCGGCCGCACCCGATGTCGCTTCGGGAGAGCGGATGTCCGGGACGACGCGGTCAACGAGGAGCGCGGGAACGTGGGTGCGACAAGACCAGGGGCGGATACGCGAGCGGTGCACTTCGTCGGGAGTTTTCCGGCCGGGAGCACGGATGTCGCGATGCGCGCCATGCTGGACAGCGCCGGGGCGCGACTGCGCACCTTGCCGACGGGGGAGACCCGGCGCTACGAGTTCTATATCCAGCCGATCATCGAAGATCTGGTCGCCCAAGGTGTCTTGGCGGTGAAGAAGCCGGGGACGTGGCGCTCGAGCCGGGAGCGGACGATCCATCGGGTCGCGCGCGGCGCGGAATTGCCCGCCGATGTGATGGATCTCGGCTATCTCGGTGAGGCCGAGGAGGCGTTGCCGATCTTCCGCGAACTACGCGCGAAACGCGAACTGCCTGATCTCGCACTCCAGATCGGCATGCCGACCGACTTCACGCTGACCTTCATCGCCATGGGAGCCGCCGGTCTGCGGCGGCATCGCCCGGCCTTCCGCGAGGCCACCGTGCGTGCCATCGCCGGGATTCGCGAGCTGGCCGGCGACGACGTCGTGGTGCAACTCGAGGCCACTGCGGAACTTGTGCTCATGGCCAGGGCGCAGCCGTTGCACCGCCTGGTCGATCGGGCGCTGGGACTGGGTGAGGGGATCGCCGCGCTGGCCGCGGCGACGCCCGAGGGAACACGTTTCGGAGTGCACCTGTGCCTGGGCAGTCTGCGCAACAAAGCCCGGGGCAGGCTGCGTGATGCCCGGCCGCTGGTAGATCTGGCCAATTCCGTCGTCCGGCGGTGGCCGCGGGGGCGCGTTCTGCAATTCGTGCACGGCCCCTTCGCGGCGGGCGATATACCGCCGTCGGCGGAGCCCGGATTCTATGCTCCCCTGTCGGATTTGGCTCTGGGTGAGGGCACCGATTTCTATGCCGGGTTCGTGCACGACGTGCCCACCGAGGCGCAGCAGGCGCGGACGTTGCGGGTCATCGAGGACGCGCTGGGCCGCCCGGTCGACGGAGTCGCCTGCGCCTGCGGCCTCGGGCGTCGCACTCGTCCGGTGGCGGATGAACTCATGGCGCGAGCCCGGGTGCTCGCGGCCGGCGACTGAGTTCGTGCGTGCGGGAATCCGGTTCTTTCCCATCCTGATCGAGAGAGCGCGGAGAGGTACGGTGTCCGGCATGGAGCGAGCACCGCGCGGCGTCGATCCGAATCGGCCGAATTCCGCTCGGGTATACGACTACCTGCTCGGCGGCAAGGACAATTACGAGGTGGATCGGGCGGTCGCGCATCGTATGCTGTCCATCGCCCCGGATACCCGCACGTTGGCGTGGTTCAGCCGCCAGTTCCTGGTGCGTGCGGTCCAGTCGGCCGCGGAGGCGGGGGTCCGGCAGTTCATCGACCTCGGCGCGGGTATCCCGACTTCACCGAACGTGCACGAAGTCGCGCGCAAGACCGATCCCTCGGCGCGAGTGGTCTACGTCGATTTCGACCCGGTCGTCTACGCGCACTGCAATGCGCTGCTGGCGAATTCGGAGGGTGTGACGGCGCTGCAAGGGGACGTTCGCCGTCCGGAGGAGATCATCGATCGGCTGCGGAGCGAGGGCCTGATCGACTTCGGTGAACCGGTGGCGATCACGCTCGTCGGGGTGCTGCACTTCGTGATGGACGACGAACGCCCGGCCGAGATCGTCGCTCGGCTGCGCGAAGCCATGGCGCCGGGAAGCTATCTGGCGTTCACGCACGGCGGCGACAACAGCAATTCCGAATTCATCACCCAGTCGTCGTCGGATACCGCCAATTCCTCGGCTCAGGTGGTCTATCGCTCGCCGGCCGTGGTCGAGTCGTTCTTCGAGGGTTTCGAGATGCTCGATCCCGGTGTGGTTCCCCTGCAGCAGTGGCTCGGCGACGACCTGCCGGACACCGGGTTGGTGCTGCTGGGCGGGGTGGTCCGCAAACCTTTGGACACGCGCGCCGACTAAGGTCGGCGTATGTCCGAAATCTCCGCGCTCGCAGACCGGCTCGCCATCGTCGAGGCGATCACCAAAATGTTCGTGTACACCGATCAGAAGCGGTGGGAAGACTTGTCGGCCGAGGTCTTCACACCGACCGTGGATTTCGACGGCGGATTCGGCGGCCCGGTCGGGGAGCGCGCCGCGACCGACATCATCGCCGATTGGCGTACCGGGCTCGCCGACCTCGACGGAGTGCACCACCAGTCGGGCAACCATCTCATCGATCTGGACGGCGATGCGGCGCGCGTGCACGCGGACGCCATCGCGGTGCACGTCAAGAACACCGCGACCGAAGGCAAGACCCGGACCTTCGTCGGCAGCTATTCCCTCGGCGTCGAACGCACGGTGAACGGGTGGCGGGTCAACCGGTTCCACTACCACCTCAAGGTGATCGACGGGAACGCGGATCTCGTCTAGGTCCGGCGCGGGATCGCCCGCGGCCCCGACCGCTCGCGAACCTCGACGGGCTGCCGCGGGGGTGGCGCGCTTCGTCCCGAGGTGTCACCTGCGAGCGATCGTCAGGGCGTGGTCGTCGGCTGTGTTTCCGGTCGAGGCGCTGCGGGTTTCGCCGTCGCGCGGGACCGGCCCGGCGCCCAGACGCCGATGAGGATCGCGGCGACGAACGTGATGACGGCCAGCGCGAGCGCGGACTGCCCGGCGCCGTGCACGAAAGCCGACTCGGCGAATTCGGCCAGCGGCGCGGCTTGCGGGCCCATCCGCTCGGTGGTCTCCAGCGCCGCGGCCAGCGAGTCGCCGACCGGTTCGCGGATCTGGTCGGGGAGCCGGGGCAGGGCGGGCGCGATGCGGTGGCTGTATCCGGCGGCCAGGATGCTGCCCGCGATGGCGATGCCGATGGCAGCGCCTACTTCGCGCGCCGCGTCGTTCACGGCCGCGGCGATGCTGTGCTTCTCCACCGGGGTGCCCGCGATGATCGCGGCCGTCGCCGGCGCGGTGCACAGGCCGGTCCCCGCGCTCATGATCAGGAACGGCCAGAGCAGGTCGAGGTAGGTGGTGTCGACGTCGACGCGGGAGAGCGCGACGAGCGCGACGCCGATGATCACCAGCCCGCCCGCGATCGGGAGCCGCAGTCCGACCCGCTCGGCGAGTCGTGGCGCGACCGCCGAGACGGCCACCATCGGCACCATCATCGGCGCCATCGCCAGCGCCGACACGATCGGCCGGAACCCGAGGATCAGCTGCAGGAACTGCACCATCAGCAGAAAGGTCCCGAAGCATACGAGGAACTGCAGTGTCACCGACGCGGTGCCGGAGCCGAACCCGCGATCGGCGAACAGACGCAGATCCAGCAGAGGGTGCGCCACCCGCGTCTCGATCGCCACGAACGCCGCGGCTGCCACGACCGCCGTGACGGCGGCGCCGATCACCACCGGATCCACCCATCCGCGCTCGGGCGCGGCGATCGCCGCCGACACCAATGATCCGACGGCAACGGCCGAGGTGACGCCGCCCCACGCGTCCAGCCGGGGACGATCCCGGTCGACCGATTCCGGCAGGGTGCATCCCGCGATCATCAGGACCAGTCCCGCCACGGCCATGGCGAGGAAGATCGACACCCACGACCACCACTCCAGCAGCAGGCCCGAGCCGAGGATGCCGAGCACCGCGCCCGCACCGGCGACGCCCGCCCACAGCCCGACGGCATTGCCCCGGCGCGCTTCGGGAAATCCGGCGGTGATCAGGGACAGCGTCGAAGGCATGACGAGCGCGGCGCCCACTCCGGCCGCCGTTCGGCCCGCGATCAGCCAGCCGGGCGTGTCCAGCAGTGCCGGAGTCGCCGAGGCCGCCGCGAAGACGAACAGCCCGATGATCAGCACTACGCGCCGCCCGTAACGGTCGCCGAGCGCGCCCGCGGGCAGGACCAGGCAGGCCAGCGCCAGGGTGTACCCGTCGACGACCCAGGTGAGCTGCTGCTGACTGGCGCCCGTCGCGGCGGCGATCTCCGGCAGCGCGGTGTACAAGGCGGCCATCGAGGCGATCACCAGCGCGACCGTGAGACACGAGATCGTCAGCACCCAGCGTTGAGCGGCGGACAAATGTGTCGTGGTGGACTCCACGGCGCCTCCCGGGGCAGTACGAAACTGTCGGTATCGCTACGCTACTATCAGTAGCATAAGTTGGCCCGGTGGCGATAGGCGCAGCGGAGGAGGATCGTTCGACCCATGACCGGTGCTGCCGACCCGACGCCGCGCGAGTCCGCGCACGACGACGTCGACCCGCGCAAACTGCGCTCCCGTGCCAGGCTGCTGGACGCCGCGACCGCGCTGTTGAAAACCGGTGGGCTGGAAGCGGTTACCGTCGAGGCGGTCACGACCATGTCGAAGGTCGCCCGCACCACGCTGTACCGGCATTTCGACAACGCCATGCAACTGCGCGCCGCCACGCTCGAGCGCCTGCTTCCTCCGGTCATCGAGGCGGCTCCCGGTGGCCCGCTGCGGCAGCGGCTGATCGACCTGCTCAGCAGGCAGGCCGCGGTCGTCAACGAGGCCCCGCTGCAGGTGTCCACGCTGGCCTGGCTGGCCACCGGCGAGCGCGGCGAACCGGGCGCGGGACCGGCGTTCACGTCGCTGCGCCGTCGGCTCGTCGAGCAGTACCGCCAGCCGTTCGACCAGCTGTTCGGGGATCCCGACGTGCGCGCGCAGCTCGGCGATCCGGACGTGACGTTCGCGCTGACTCAGCTCGTCGGCCCGATCGTCTTCGCCAGGCTGGTCGGACTCCCGCCGGTCACACCTGCCGAGTGCGCGCGACTGGTCGACGATTTCCTGGCCGCGCGGGCGAGCGACCGCGACCGCCGCGCGACCGAGCTCGGCGGACGCGTGGACGAGGCCGATCCGAACGGCAGGTAGCATCGGCGTGCTCGGCGGACGACGAGGAAACCGGTGGAAGTCCGGTGCGGTCGCGCCACTGTAGAAAGCCAGACCCTCCCCGGCGAGCAGCGAACCCCCCGATGGGCGCGTCACCCGAGGAAGGCTGCCACCCGTGATTGTGCTGTTGTCCACGTCCGACACCGATCTGCTCAGTGCCCGCGCCAGCGGCGCAGACTACCGTTGGGGGAACCCGGCTCGCCTGCTGGTCGACGACCTGCCCGGCCTGCTCGACGGCGCCGAGCTGGTGATCGTGCGCATCCTCGGCGGTAAACGGGCGTGGGAGGATGGGCTGGAGGCACTGCGCGGCAGCGGGATTCCGCTCGTCGCGCTCGGCGGTGAGATCGCGCCCGATGCCGAGCTGATGGAATGCTCCACCGTCCCGGGCGGCGTCGCGGCCGACGCGCACAACTACCTCGCCGCCGGTGGCCCCGAGAACCTGCGGCAGCTGCACAATTTCCTGTCCGACACGGTGCTGCTGACCGGCCACGGCTTCGAGCCGCCGGTCCAGTTGCCCAGTTGGGGCGAACTGGACCGGGTCGCGGCCGAGCCGGCCGACGGGCCCACCGTCGCGGTGATCTACTACCGCGCGCAGCATCTGGCGGGCAACACCGCCTACGTCGGCGCGCTGTGCACCGCGATCGAACAGGCGGGCGCACGGGCGCTGCCGCTGTACTGCGCGTCGCTGCGCACCGCCGAACCCGAATTGCTCGCGACCCTGCGCCGGGCCGACGCGCTGGTGGTGACGGTGCTGGCCGCGGGCGGCACCAAGCCCGCCGCCGCGTCGGCGGGCGGCGAGGACGAGGCTTGGGATGTCGGCGCGCTCGCCGACCTGGACGTGCCCATCTTGCAAGGGCTGTGCCTGACCACCGGCCGGGCCCAATGGGAGGCCAACGACGACGGGCTGTCGCCCCTGGACGTCGCCACCCAGGTGGCGGTGCCGGAGTTCGACGGCCGAATCATCACCGTCCCGTTCTCGTTCAAGGAATTCGACGCCGACGGCCTGTCCACGTACGTCCCGGATCCCGAGCGCGCCGCCCGCGTCGCGGGCATCGCGACGCGCTACGCGCGGCTGCGCCACATCCCCGCCGCGCGCAAGCGCGTCGCGGTCATGCTGTCGGCCTACCCGACCAAGCACGCCCGCATCGGCAACGCCGTCGGTCTGGACACCCCGGCCAGCGCCATCCGACTGCTTACCGAAATGCGTTCCGCTGGTTACGATCTCGGCGCTCCCGGCGAGATCCCCGGTCTGGACGAGCAGGACGGTGACGCCCTCGTGCACGCGTTGATCGCGGCCGGTGGTCAGGACCACGACTGGCTCACCGCCGAGCAGCTCGAGGGCAACCCGATCCGCATCGGCGCGGCCACCTACACGGCCTGGTTCGACACCCTGCCCGAGGACCTGCGGGACGCTGTCGTGGCAGCGTGGGGACCGCCGCCGGGGGAACTGTACGTCGACCGCTCGTCCGACCCGGAGGGCGAGATCGTCATCGCGGCCCTGCGTTTCGGCAATGTCGTGCTCATGGTGCAGCCGCCGCGCGGTTTCGGCGAGAACCCCGTCGCGATCTACCACGATCCCGATCTGCCCCCCAGTCACCACTACCTGGCGGCCTACCGGTGGCTCAGCGCGCCCGAAGGCTTCGGGGCCGACGCGATGGTGCACCTGGGCAAGCACGGAAACCTGGAGTGGCTGCCGGGCAAGACGCTGGGCATGTCGGCCTCCTGCGGCACCGACGCGGCCCTCGGCGACCTACCGCTGATCTATCCGTTCCTGGTGAACGACCCCGGTGAGGGCACCCAGGCCAAGCGGCGCGCGCACGCCACCTTGGTGGATCACCTGATCCCGCCGATGGCCCGCGCCGAAAGCTACGGCGACATCGCACGTCTCGAGCAACTGCTCGACGAGCACGCCAACATCTCCGCGCTGGACCCCGCCAAGCTGCCCGCCATCCGGCAGCAGATCTGGACGCTGATGCGTGCGGCGAAGATGGACCACGACCTCGGCCTCTCCGAGCGTCCGGACGAGGAGTCCTTCGACGACATGCTGCTGCACGTCGACGGCTGGCTGTGCGAGATCAAGGACGTGCAGATCCGCGACGGCCTGCACGTGCTCGGACGAGCCCCGGCGGGGGAGAGCGAACTGGACCTGGTGCTGGCCATGCTCCGCGCGCGCCAGTTGTGGGGCGGCGAGCGCACCGTGCCCGGCCTGCGGGAAGCCCTCGGCCTCGACGAATCGGGCGGGGAGGCGCGCGAGCGCGTGGACGCCGCGGAGGAGCGGGCCCGGGCTCTGGTCGCGGCGTTGCAGGCGGCGGACTGGTCGCCGGACGCGGTCGACGGCCTCACCGACGACCCGGATGTCCGCCGGGTGCTGCGGTTCGCGGCGACCGAGGTCGTGCCGCGGCTGCGGCAGACCGGTGTGGAGATCGAGCGGGTGCTGCACGCGCTCGACGGCGGGTTCATCCCCGCCGGTCCGAGCGGTTCGCCGTTGCGCGGCCTGATCAACGTCCTGCCCACCGGACGCAATTTCTACTCGGTCGACCCGAAGGCGGTCCCGTCCCGGTTGGCCTGGGAGACCGGGCAGGCCATGGCGGAATCCCTGCTCGAGCGCTATCGCACCGACCACGGCGAATACCCGCGGTCGGTGGGACTGTCGATCTGGGGCACCTCCGCCATGCGCACCTCGGGCGACGACATCGCCGAAGTCCTGGCGCTGCTGGGCGTCCGGCCGGTCTGGGACGAGGCGAGCCGCCGGGTCAGCGCGCTCGAGGTGATCTCGCTCGCCGAGCTCGGCCGTCCCCGCATCGATGTCACCGTGCGCATCAGCGGCTTCTTCCGGGACGCCTTCCCGCATGTCCTGGCCTTGCTCGACGACGCGGTCCGCCTGGTCGCCGACCTGGACGAGCCCGCCGAGACGAACTACGTGCGGGCACACGCCCAGGCCGATCTCGCCGAGCACGGCGACTCGCGGCGCGCCACCACCCGCATCTTCGGCTCCAAGCCCGGCACCTACGGGGCGGGTCTGCTGCAGCTGATCGATGCGAAGAGCTGGCGCACCGACGACGACCTCGCCGAGGTGTACACGACCTGGGGCGGCTACGCCTACGGGCGCGACCTCGACGGCGCGCCCGCCGCCGAGGACATGCGCGGCGCGTATCGCCGGATCGCGGTGGCGGCCAAGAACACCGACACCCGCGAACACGACATCGCCGATTCCGACGACTATTTCCAGTTCCACGGCGGTATGGTCGCCACCGTGCGCGCGCTGACGGGCAAGAACCCCGAGGCCTACATCGGTGACAGCACCCGCCCGGACGCGGTGCGCACCCGGACGCTGTCCGAGGAGACGGCGCGGGTGTTCCGGGCCCGTGTGGTCAACCCGCGGTGGCTCGAGGCCATGCGCAGGCACGGCTACAAGGGCGCGTTCGAAATGGCGGCGACCGTCGACTATTTGTTCGGCTACGACGCCACCACCAACGTGGTGGCCGACTGGATGTACGAAAAGCTTACGGAGAGCTACGTTTTCGACGAGGTGAACCGGAAGTTCATGGAGCAGTCCAATCCGTGGGCGCTGCACGGCATCGCCGAGCGGCTGCTGGAGGCGGCCGAGCGGAAACTGTGGGAGCACCCCGAACGAGACACGCTCGATCGGCTGCGGCAGGTCTATCTGGAGACCGAAGGGGAGTTGGAGTAACGGACCGGCACCCTCCCATCTTAGCTGGAAGATTGCCGAAAACCCTGGCTTGCAAGACATTTCGGGCATTGCCAAGTGCCGGAAATGGTGATGCGTAACGTCTATAATCGCTAGTGTTTCACGGCTGTACCCAGGTAACGACAGATCGAATCTGCTGAGGATGGGAAGGCTCATGAAGTTCAGAGAATTGGTTGCGACCACGCTGCTGACTATCGCCGCCACCGGCGTGACCGCGGCGACCGCGTACGGGCAACCCGAGATCTACGACCCCGTGGTGAGCGGGAACGACAGCGGCGTCGCCTACACCGCGTCCGTCGCGCCGGACCGCACGAGCGCGGCGGTGACGCTCGCCGACGGGACGTTCGCCCGCACGCCGGAGGGGATCGCGGTGCTGGGTGCCGACGGGTCGGTCGTGACCACGGTGCCGACGACCATGGTGTCCATGTTCGGTCAGCAGGTCGAAGTGGCAACCGACATCGATGCGGCCGGGACGACATTGACACTGACTCCGGTCGGAGCCGCCATCCCGGAGCCGGGTGCGCCGCAGTTCATCGGTGACGCGGGCTCCACACTGGGCGGGGTGGCGATCGGCTGTGCCATCGGGGCGCTGGTCGGTCTCGTGTTCTTCATCGTCGGCGTCTTCCCCGGCTGTGTGGTCGGCGGTCTCATCGGCGCCGCCGCGGGCGCCAGCCGGTAGTGGCGGACTGACTCGGAGTGCGACCTCGGCCGCGCTCGGCGCTTGCGGCACCGAGCGCGGCCGTTTCCGTTCACGCGAAAGGTCCCACGTCATTTCCGCCCGGCCGCTCGCTGGAAACGCTCGGCTGCGGCGACCAGGTGTTCGGCGAGCGCGGGGGAGTCGAGCACCTCGAATTCCACGTCGGCGAGGCCGAGATACAGCGTCAGCAGCTGGGGTGAGTCCGAGCCCACCTGCGCGACACAGTGCTGCGGCCCGTCCGGCTCGACCTCCACTGCCGCGGGCAGCCGGGCCCGGATCACCTCGGCGGGGGCGGCCATGCGCACCCGGGCGCGGTAGCGCCAGGTGGCAGCGCCCACGCCGCGCTGTACTCGCTCGGCGATCTGCTCCTCGGACAGGATGCGAGGCGTGAACCGCGGCCCGTTCGGAATCTTCGGCGTGATCCGGTCGAGGCGGAAGGTGCGCCAGTCGCGGCGCCCCACATCCCAGGCGACCAGATACCAGCGGCCCGACCAGTGCACCATCCGGTGCGGCTCGGCATCCCGGCTGGAGCGGGTACCGTCGTGGCTCTCGTAGTCGAAGCGCAATCGTTCGCTCGCCCGGATCGCGCCCGCTACCGCGGTGAGTACCGCCGCGTCCACGGTCGACTGTCCGCTGCCGGGCACGTGCACGGTGGCCGCCGTCAGCGAGTCGACCCGGTGCCGCAATCGCGAGGGCAGCACCTGCTGCAGTTTCGCCAGTGCCCGCACCGATGTCTCCTCGATGCCGGTGACCGCGCCGTTGGCGGCGGTGACCAGTCCGACCGCCACCGCGACGGCCTCGTCGTCGTCCAGCAGTAACGGCGGCATCGCCGACCCGGCCCCGAGCCGGTAGCCGCCCGCGGCGCCGGGCGTGGCATGCACGGGGTATCCGAGCGTTCGCAACCGCTCGACATCGGTGCGGATGGTCCGAGTGGACACGCCGAGTCTTTCGGCAAGCGCGGGCCCGGTCCAGTCGCTCCGAAGCTGCAAAAGCGACAGCAACCGCAACAGGCGTGCGGAGGTTTCCAGCATCGGTCGATCATGACAGCTTTCGCGGAAGTGTTTCTTCCGCGTCAGCCCGTCAACCCGCTTGGGTCATGCACGGCTCCACGGTGAAATCGAGCCCGAAATTGTTCAAGGTGACCGGCAGCGGAGCGTCGGGGTTCGGCCGCGGGGTGGACCGCAGCCGGAAGTCGGCGGAGGTCAACAGGTGTGCGAGCAGCGTGCTGGTGACGAACAGCACCAGGTTGCGGCCGGGGCAGTCGGCGGGACCCGCGCTGAACGGCACGAGCTGGGGGTACTGCTCCGCGCGGCCGTCGAGCCAGATCTCCGGGACGAACTGGTCGGCGAACGGCAGCAGCTCGGCGTCCCGGTGGAACGCGGGCACCGTGATCATGAGGGCGGCGCCCGCCGCGATGGTGAAGCGTTCCTCGCCCTCCCGCCACTGGGTGTCGGCGGTGATGTCGCGCAGCAACATGGGCGTGGTCGGCCACAGCCGCACCGATTCGAGCACGCAGGCGCGCAGATAGCCGCGCAGATCGACGCGGTCCGGATCGACGGCGTCGGCGAGCGCGCGGGCATGGTGCTCGGGATGGGTGCTCAGCACCGCCAGTGCCCGGCTCAGCGCGATGCCCGCCGCGTCGAAGGCGAACAACCAGTGCGGTATCTGCCCGACCGGATCGGTGGCCCCGCCCGCGGGCACCGCGGCCAGCGCCCCGGCCAGGCTGTCCGGCGAAGCGGACTCCACGTGCCGGTACAGCCGATTGGTGAACTGATCGCGCTGCCTGCGGTGCGCGGGCGCCAGGAACGACCAATTGCCCGCCGAGCG
This sequence comes from Nocardia sputorum, assembly GCF_027924405.1. NCBI lineage: Bacteria > Bacillati > Actinomycetota > Actinomycetes > Mycobacteriales > Nocardiaceae > Nocardia > Nocardia sputorum. Next base: position 2,582,760 of record NZ_AP026978.1, read on the forward strand.
CAGCCGGGACAGCTCGTCGGTGAGCACTGTGTCGTCGCGTCCTCGCTCGCCCAGCACGATCCGCCGTACCAGCCGCCACCATCGGATCGTGAACTGCCGCGCGTCCAGGTGACCGCGGTGCAGGGCCGACACGATCAGCTCGCGCGCCTCCTCCGCGATGGCCTCGGCGAACGGCCCGGCCAGGCGATGCAGCGGCTCGGCCGAGTCCAATGCGGCCTCGTTCACGGCCCGGCGCTGGTCACGGATCGGGCCCTCGGACAGGAGGACGCCGTGTGGCTGGAACTGGCGCAGCGCGGCGCGCTTCTCGCGATTGGCCGGGTGGAACGGCGTGGGCGCGTCGGCCAGCACCCGCCCGACGTCGTGCGGATCGAGGACGACCACGATCCGGCGCCCCGGCACCACGAGCTCGACCGGGCCCGCGCCGAACTCACGCCGCAACTGCCGCACACGCTCGATCGCCCGGGAATCGGCTCCGGTGCGCTCCAGCAAGCCGAGCACCGGCCGACGCCGGGCGATGACCCCCGAGGCGACCGAGGCGAATCCGAGATCCGCCAACGCCGCCACCGCGGGCACTCCCACCAGTCGGTGTTCGCGGTTTTCTGCCATACGGCCTCCTCCCGGTGCGCTCAGGTCGACACGATGCCGACGACCGGGCACATACCCGGCGACGCCGGGGTCGAAACCGCGGCGGGGTCCGGGCGGCACCGAGCTGATGCCGGGGAAGCTCAGCTGGGGGTCTGGGTCTCGTCCACCGCGAGCGCGTCCTCGACCGAGTCGAACACCGTGAGCAACCGGTCCAGGGCGGTCACCTCGATCGGCCTGCGCGCCGCGTCGCTGGGGACGACGCGCAGGCCGCCCGAGCCGGTGGCCTCCGAAGCCGCCAGCAGCACGCTGAGACCGGCGGAGCCGAGGAACCCGACGTTCGACATGTCCACCACGACCGCGGCCGGCCCGTCGCGCAGGGCCTCGTCGAGCGCCGATTGCAAGCGTGGCGCGGACGCCATGTCGATCTCGCCGTGCACGGTGACCACCACCGTGTCCTCCGCCGACCGCACCTCGACCTCCAGCGCCCGGGGCGCGCTTTCGGAACTCACAATCCACCTCCCGTGCCGGCGACGCGTCCTCGGCAGTACGTCACGTCGACCTCTCCGGTTCGCTCCTCTTACGCACGCAGGGCACGGCGCAGAGCGCGAGCATTCCGCGGTCAACTTACCCCATCGCGGCTCGGGGCAATCACACTGCCGCGTCGTCCCCCTAGGACCGGGCGGCACCGCGGGATCGGAGGTCGCCGTCGCACCGGTCCGGAAGTCCTCGTCTCAGCAGCCGGTGTGCGCGGGGTGTGACTTGCCGGACCGCGATATGTACCAAGTCATTACGCCGGCGCGGCCGAGCGACCTCGGCGCCTCGTCACCACCCGCACGCCGATCCCTGGACAGCGAGCGCCGCCGCCGTGGTTCGGAGTTCCTCGCGGAGTGTCCGAACTCACGGCGGCGGAGGAGAATTCGAGCGGCGGCGCCGCGCTCGCCTGGTGGCGCTATTCCGGCCAAGTGCCGGTGAGCGATTCGTAGCCCGTCGCGCCCGCGCGATCGATCGCGGCCTTGACCAAGCCGAAGACCGCGCCCTGCAATGCCGCGGCGAACAGCACCTCGCGCCAGGAATGATCTCGCGCGGTCGAGGTCGGGGCCTGCTCCTCACCCGTGATCTGCCGCCACACCTTGGTGAACACGGCGTTCGCCGCGAGGCCGCCGAGCACGCTGATCAGCAGGCCGAGCGGTTTGTACAGTGTCTTCATCGCCGCCTCCGCACGATCTGCCACACCAGCGCGGCGAGCGCCCCCGCGCCGATGGCGGCCGGGATCGGATACGCGCGCAGTGCGCCACCCGCCTGCCTGCCGCGTTCGGCGACCGGTTCCGGTGTCGCCGCCGCCACGCGGTGGGCGAGGTCCGCGGCGCCCGTGCGGGCCTGTTGGGCCTTGTCCGCTACCGCCAGCGCCGCCTCGGACGCCGCGTGCTGCGTCGCCTCGACGGCGTCGTGCGCCTTCTCCTTGCTCCGCGCGGGCACGTCCAGCTTGTGGCCGAGCTCTTCGACCGTCCTGCCGAGCTCCGCCCGGGCCTGGTCGCGGTCGCGCCGCAGGGCCTCGACGTCGTCGGTGGGCTGCCCGGCCCCGGGTCGGCTGTCAGTCATCCCCGCCTCCTGTCCTTGATCACCTCGATGTCCTCGCGCACGCCCTCGACCGCCTCCTGCGGTATCGGCGGACTCGCGTGCTCCACGCTCTTCTTCCCGGACAGTCCGAGGATCGCCGCGACCACCAGCAGGGCGCCCGCGACGATGAGCGCGGCCGCCCAGCCCGGCAGCACCTCGGTGAGACCGAGTACCGCCGCGGCGACCAACGCGGCCCCACCGTAGAACGCCAGGAGCGCCGCGACGCCGGCCAGGCCCGCGCCGAGGCCGAATCGTTTTCCCTTCTCGCGCATCTCGACCCGGGCGAGCTGGAGCTCGTCGCGGATGAGCCGGGACACCTGGGCCGTGGCGTCCTCGACGAGTTCGGTGACCGATCGCGCGTTCGCGGGCGGGCGAATCTGTGTCGTCTCGGTCATGAGACCTCCTTCGGCATGTCACACCTCCTGCACGGCGACTACCCGCGCGCCCGGATTCCAATCGGGGCGCCGGGGTGGACCGGGCACGGCGCGATGTCCGGTGCGTGCGGACGGCCGACGCTGGGCGAGGATCCCGGTAATCCTTGGAAAGTCTTGCCGTGCAGACGAACTGGCCGCGAGGTCAGGACAGGTAGGGGCCGATGTGCGGAATGGCCTCGACCGGATGCCGTGCCTGCAAGCCCTTGCCGACGGCCTCGAAGTGCCAGCCCCCGTCGCCGCGCCGCACTCGGCCGAGCACCAAGCCGGGGTATGCGCCGCCGGTCAGCTCGTGGCGGGCGAGCTGGGTGCCCGCCACGGTGTCGACCACGCGGCAGTAGGCGTTCGCGATCCGCTCGAAAGTCTGGCCGGTGTAGCAGGTGACGAGAAATAGCACCGTCGTGACGTGCGCGGCGAGGCGGGACAGATCGACGCCGACGATTTCGTCGTCGCCCGCGCCTTCCCCGGTGAGGCTGTCGCCGTGCAGGCGGACCGAACCGTCCGCGGAGCTGAGCTGTTCGTGGTAGACGACGTCGACGAGCCGGTCCGCGGCGAAGAGCAGGGCCGCGACGTTCAGGTCGATCTCCGCGCGCCGGCCGAACAAGCGCGAGCGAGTGGCCGGGTCCCAGCCGAGGGCCACGGTGATGTGCTGGAGCGGCGCGCCGCGCTCGTCGCGTAGCTCGGTCGGCATCGGTGTTCTCCTCTGCGTCGGGACGCGGACACGGCTCGGCGGTCCCGCCGTGGTGCGTGGCCGGCCTCCGGGCGAACACCGGAATGATTCCGGCGGACGAGAAGAGTACCGGTGTTCGCGCCCGATAGGGCGAGAATCCAATCCGTGCGGCCGTTCGCCGCGAAGTCAAGGCATGCGGGTTGGCACAGGGCAGGTGCGCCGAGACCGCGGCGCGGGTCGCTCCTCGCGCGGTCGGTCGCCTGCGGAGTCCCCGGTCCGTTCGCGCGGCGCGCCGGCGGCGAACGCGCGACCGGTGGACGAAGCGCCCCCGGCGCTCCGGGCCGGGGCCGATGGTGATCGGCCATGACCGGCACCGAGCCGTCCCGCGGGGATCTGCTCGACCTGGCCTACCCCTACGCGATGGACGCGGTGGCCGAGATCGAGCGCAGGCACATCGACGACCGGGTCGCGACGGCCGATTCCCGCACCGCCGCGGCGTTCGCGGCCGCGGTGCACGGGATCCGGGAGACGCTGGCGGCGCTGAGCGTGACCGCCGCGGTGAACCCGCCGCCCACTCTGGAATCGACGATTCTCCGGGCGATCGACGACTCCGGCCCGGATTCGCGCCGCCGCGGCGGTGACCTGCGCCCGCTGTCCGGTCGACGCCGCGCGATCCGGCTGGTGGTAGCCGCCGCGGTGGCCATCGGAGCTGGTGCGGGCGCCGTGGTGGTAGCCGATCGGATCGCGGGGTCGCACGTCGAGCCGGTCGCGGGCGACCAGATCCTGCGGCAACCGGACGCGCGATCCAGGCTGATCGAATTGCCGGTCGGCGGCACCCTGACGGTGCGCACGTCGGACCGGCTCGCAGCCGTCGCGGTCGGCTTCGACGCGGTACCCCCGCCACCGCCCGGACAGTCCTATCAGCTCTGGGTGGTGTCCGCCACGGGCGCCGCGCGTTCGGCGGGCGTGCTGACCACGATGCCGACGCTGGACGTGACGACCGAGTTCGCCCCGGCGGACGTCTTGGCCCTCACGATCGAACCCGCGCAGGGATCGCCGCGACCCACCTCGGCGCGGCTGGCTGTCGTCCCGCTCGATTGAACGGGCCGAGCCGTTTCGCGGCTAGTCGCACCCTTCGAGGGTCGCGCGCGCCACCGCCTCGACGACGTCATCGATCTCACCGCGCGCCCGCAGCGCCGCGATCTGGCGGTGCGCGCCGTTACCGCGCGTGAGCAGGCGTGCGAACGCCTCCTCGACGAACCGGCGGTCGCCTGCCTCGTCCAACGCGGGCCCGACGTGCTCGATCAGCCGGAACAGCAGGTCGCGCATGGGCGTCACGTTGCCGTCGTGGGGATCGACGCCGTCTCCGGCCAGTCCCGAACGGGCGGCCTTCCAGTACGCGGCCCGCAGCACCTCGGCGGGTACCGGCTGGGCGAACTGCCCCGCGGCCAGCGATTTGCGCGCCATGACGACGATCGCGCGCACCAGTGCCGCCAGGAGCGCGGTCTCCTCCACCGTCGCCGGGATATCGCTGACCCGCACTTCGACGGTCGGGAACGAGACCGACGGACGGACATCCCAGTAGACCATCTGCTTGTCCAGGATGCTGCCGCTGTTGAGCATCATCGCGACCATCGCCTCGTAGTCGCGCGCGGAGTCGAAATACGGCGGTGGTCCGGCGCTGGGCCAGCGCCGCCACAGGATGCTGCGCCAGCTGGCGAAGCCGGTCTCGGAACCGCGGTAGATCGCCGAATTCGCGGTCATGGCCAGCAGTTGTGGCAACCACGGCCGCAGGTGGTTGCTGATCTGGATCGCCGTTTCCTGGTCCGGAACGCCCACGTGGACGTGACAGCCCGACAGCCCCTGCTCGTGGGCGAGCATGCCGAAGTTCTCGGCGATGCGCTGGTAACGCGGGGTATCGGTGACCGGGAAGTCGTGCGGGACGGTCGGCGGGATACCGACGGCGAGCAGACGCGCGTCGTTGCGCTCCGCGCAGGCGGCGATGCCGCGGCGCAAGTCGCGCAATTGCCGGTGCAGTGCGCCGATCTCGGTGTGCACCGCGGTGCTGGTCTCCACTTGGCAGCGGGTCAACTCGAGTTGCAGATCGATGCCGATCTCCTCGGCGGTGCGCGCGACTTCGACATTGCGTGCCAGCGGTTCGCCGGTACGGGGATCGACGAGGAGGAATTCCTCTTCCACGCCGACGGTCAGGAGCCCATCGTCCATGTGATCGCAATACCCAGGGCCCGGCCGCGTAGTCCAGCCGATCACCAGGTCGCCGAGCGACTGCCATCCGTCGCGAAGCGGGTTTGAACGATCGGGAGGCGGCAACGCGAACGGCAGGGGGCGTTTCGAAGAGGAGTTGTCGCATGTTTCGGATCGCTTTACGGCTCGCCGTGACCGGGAGCTCCGCCGCGATCGTGGCCGCCGCCGGCGCCGGGGCGGCCGGTGCGGGCCCGACGTTGTCGGCGGACACGCAGGAGGAGGGCACCATCGCGGTGAGCAGCCAGCCGCAGGCGGAGGAGTGGAACTGTCTGCTCGTCGGCTCGGCCGAGCAGGCCGGTCCGCGGGTCGACATGGCCCGGACCGGCGAGAGCCGCGGCGGTTTCGCGGCGGGCAGCACCGTCGCCGCCACCTGCGTGGGGCCGCAGTGGCCGGGAGTGGCCATGACCACCGGCGTCACGTCGCTCGACGACGCCGACTGAGTCGCCCGGCCGAACGGCGCCTCCCACGGGCGGTGCTGCGGGAACGGCGCGGGGCAGGCCGGTCTCGATAGTCTCGCTGCCATGCGGATCGTCGTCCTCGGCTCGGGCATCTCGGGTCTGTCCACCGCGGCCGAACTGCTCCGCGCGCGGCACGAGGTGATCGTGGTCAGCGCCGAGCCCCTCACGGCGACGACGTCCTTCCTCGCCGCCGCGGTGTGGTTTCCGACCGCCGCGGGGCCGGCCGATCGCGTCCGGGCGTGGAGTGAGACCACCTTCGGCCATCTGGCCGCGCTGGCCGCGGCCGGTGCGCCGGGCGTGCGGATGTGCGAGTCCATGGCGCTGTACCGCGACGCGCCCGCGATACCGGATTGGTCGCGATCGGTGCGCTCGTTCCGCGTCGCCGAGCGCCGCGAGCTGCCTCCCGGCTACGAATTCGGGTTCCGGTTCGAAGTGCCCCTGGTCGAGATGCCGGCCTACTTGCCGTTCCTCAGCGCGCAAGTGGACGCCGCGGGCGCGCGCCGTGTGCTGCGGGCGGTGCGGAGTCTCGAGGATCTCGCCGACCTGTCTCCGGACGTCGTGGTCAACTGCGCCGGTCTGCGGGCCGCCGACCTGGTCGACGACCCGGAGGTGTACCCGATCCGCGGGCAGATCGTGCGGGTCGCCAATCCCGGGCTGTCGGTGTCGGTCCGCGACGAAGCCCATCCGCTCGGCCGCGCCTACGTCCATCCGCGCGCGCACGACTGCGTCCTGGGCGGTTCCCTGGACACCGGCGAATGGGACACCGCGCCGGATCCCGAACTCACCCGGTCGATTCTGCGGCGGTGCCGCGATCTGGCCCCCGGTCTCGCCGACAGCGAAGTGCTGGAGACCGTGGTGGGGCTGCGCCCCGGCCGCCGTGCGGTCCGCGTGGAACTCGACACCGCCGTGCTGCCCGGTACGCCCGTCGTCCACAACTACGGCCACGGTGGCTCCGGCATCACCATCGGTCACGGCTGCGCGCTGGAGAGCGCCGCGCTCGTCGCCGCACTGTGAGGCCGCGCCGGTGACCATTCGGCCGGATCAGTTGGCGTAGCTGCGCGCCACCACCGAGTTCAGCGCCTCCAGGAATTCGCTGAGCACCCCGGGCTCGACTCGGTCACGCGGTGCGCGTTCGCCGGGCGAGTCGGTCACGGGCACGGCGAAGCCCGCGTCGACGCTGTCGCGCAGGACGGCGTGCACCGCTTCGATCGGGATGCCCGCCTGGGCGCACCGGTTCGCCGCGTGCTCGAACCGGCCCAGCGCCAGGCTCCCGGCCGCCTCGGCCGCGTCGACCAAGACGAGAGCCAGCTCCAAACCCATTCTGATCAGCGCGTCCGGACCGCCGCGATGGGCGCAACGATCGAATCTCGCGGACACCTCGACGCCGTCCCGATCTTCTTCGTGCGGGCCGATGTTCATGGCCCTCCCTCCGCCCGGCGACCCTGCTGCCACCGACGTTACGACGGGGATCGAGAGAATTCGACCGCGCGAATACGAGTTGTGAGCCTTCACAGGCGGGCACGGCGCGGTTCGGGTGCTGTCCCCAACCGCGGGCTCGGCCCTCGGCACGCCGAGCCGGTCAAGTTACCGTTGAGTACTTTCCGCGATCGGGGAGGGAAGGAGTCACATGTCCATCACCGATTCGGCAGGCCCGGATCTGACCCTGTCGGGCCGCCCGGCCAGTTCTTCGCTACGGGACGTGCGGAATCTGTCTCGCAAAATGGTCGGCCACTTCATCGAGACCGTCGCGCACTGCCGGACGCTGCCCGGCGAGGCGCTCAACGGCGACATTACCAACATCACCCGGCTGTGCCTGGAACTGGCCGTGAGCATGCTCGACGGCACCGACATTCCGGAGAAGACCCTCCTGCTGCGCAACGCCGCGGCGGGCTGGGCGCGGGAGGGCATCCCGATCGACACCATCCACCACGCCGTGCACGAGGGATTCAAGCTCGGCTTCGATCTGATCGTCGCGAACGCGACCGCCGCCGATTTCGACAGTCTCAAGGACATCAGCCGCCGCCTGCTGGAAATCCTGGACACCATCACCTCCACCGTGTCGCGCGCCTATGTGACCGAGTTGCGCGCCGTGGTCGGCGAGCATCACACGGCCGCCCACACGCTCGCCTCGGCCCTGCTCGGCGGGCACCCGACCTTCACCATGGCCCGCGAATGCGGCATCCAGATCGCCGACTCGTATTCCGTTCTCGCGCTCGCCATCCCGCCGCATCCCGAGGAGCGCAATCCGCAACTCGACGGTGCGGTGGTGGCGCGGCGGAAGCTGCGGCGGGTGCAGTCCGAACTCGCGACCCGCTGCGGCGAAACGGTGCTGTCGCTGCTCAGCGTCGACGGCGGCACCATCCTGCTGCCGTCCGCCTCGCCCGACGACAAGGCGCTCGACGAACTGGTGGACCGGCTCGGCCGCGCGGCGCAGGTCCCCATCGTCGCGACGGTGATCGCCGCGACGCCCGTCGAGGTGCCGACGGCCGCCGACCGCGCGCACGAGCTGCTCGACATGGTGCAGCGGCTGCGCTGGACGCGCGGGCTGTTCCGCTTCGACGACCTGGCGCTGGAATACCAGCTCACCAGGCCCGGACCGGGACTGGAAACCCTTCGGACACTGCTCGATCCGCTCGACGAGCACCCCGAGCTGCTCGAAACCCTCAAACGGCACATCGGCACGAATCTGAATCGCCAGCGCACCGCGCGATCGCTGCACATCCACACGAACACCGTGGACTACCGGCTCAAGCGCATCGGCCAGCTCACCGGTTTCGACCCCGCCCAGGCATCTGGGGTGTGGTATCTGCGGGCCGCGTTGGTCGCACGGAGCTACCGGGACTCCGAGGACGGATCGCCGGTCGTGGCGTGGCCCGGGGCGGCCGCGGTCTCCTCGTAGATCCGGCCGCGCACGTCGTCCGCGCCGAGCAGGTCGTGCACTGCCTCGGGCGTCCACCGCAGGTCGGCGCCGGGGCGAGTGGCGAGATAGCCCGCGGTCGCCCGGGCGGACCAGCGGTGTGCCGCGCGCAGGCCCGCCGCCATGTGGCGCAGGTAGGCGGCGGCGGGTGGATTGCCCCGTACGTCGCGACAGCGCCAGGGCGCGGTGAACGTGAGCACCGGGTGTCCCGCGTGCGTGCCCGCGTGCACCAAGGTCTCGTACCGTCCGGGACCGAGCGTCACCTTGCCCTCTTCGATCACCCGGCGCGCGTCCACCTCCGCTCCCGGCGGGCGATACATCTCCTGCGCCACGATGTCGGAGAACTGTTCGCCGGTGAGCAGGTGGGCGTGCACGGCGATCTCGCCCGGGCAGCTCGGGTCGTAGAAGGCGCGGCCGCCGGTCCAGGTCAGCGATTCGGTGGCGAAGTACAGCACGCCCCGCAGCAGGAGGGGCGTCGAGCGGATCGGGTCGGCGTGGTCACGGCAGCCGGGCAGCGTGATCGTCCCCCCTTGCGGCCTGCCGCCCCGAAGATAGGTGCGCAGTCTGGTGAGGCTCATATTCGAGCCGTACGCGGCATACCAGATCAGGTCCGTGCCTCGGGGCGCTTCCGCTCGATCCCCGGCCGGAGCCGCTCGAGCCGCCGAGCCGGCCGCGCCGTCGATGTGCCAGGCCGTCATGACACCCATTCTCGGCTCTCCGTGAGTCGGTGCCACGAGGACTTGCGAACGCACAGGGAATCGAGGACCCGATTTCTACCATTGCGGAAGCGATTCTTCCGCAATGGGCGGAACAGTGGTGCGCATGACGAACACGAAGCAGATCCGGCCCTTCCGCATCGACATCCCGCAGACTGACCTCGACGACTTGCGGGACCGGCTCGGACGGGCACGGTTGCCGCACGCGGTGCCGGGCACCGACACGGATTGGGCACGCGGAATCGCGCCGCGTTATCTGCGGGAACTGACGGCGTACTGGCGCGACGAGTTCGATTGGCGAGCGCAGGAGGCGCGGATGAACGCGCACGCCCAGTTCACCACCGAGATCGACGGGCAGACCATTCACTTCTTCCATGTCCGCTCACCGGAGCCGGAAGCGATTCCGCTGCTGCTCACCCACGGCTACCCGGGCTCGGTGGTCGAGTTCCTCGATCTGATCGGCCCGCTCACCGATCCACTGTCGCACGGCGGTGATCCTGCGGATGCGTTCCACGTGGTGATCCCGTCGCTGCCCGGATTCGGATTCTCCACGCCGCTGGCCTCGACAGGGTGGGAACTGGCGCGCACGACCGAGGCGTTCGCGGAGCTGATGAGCAGGCTCGGGTACGAGAAATTCGTGGCGCAGGGCGGCGATATCGGCGCCGGTGTCACCGGGCGGCTGGCCGCGACGCATCCGGAACGGGTGATCGCGACGCACGTGAACAGCGACCAGGGCACGCTCGGGCTGGTGGGCGAGCAACTGCCGATGCCGGACGGGCTCGCCGATGCCGAACTCGCCGCCCTCGCCGCCGCGCGGGAGAAGTGGGACCAGCAGAAGGGATACCTCACGCTGCAGACCACCCAGCCGAACGCGGTAGCGGCCGCGCTGACCGATTCACCCGTCGCGCAACTCGGCTGGATCGCGGAGAAGTTCCAGGCATGGACCGATCCGGCGCGGGTGGAAGGTACGGCGGTGGACCGTGACCTGCTGCTGACCAACGTCAGCATCTACTGGTTCACCCGCAGCGGCGCGTCGGCGGCGCAATTCCTCTGGGAGACAGCCCATTCCGGGATGGCCTGGGTCGCGCCGTCCGGGGTCCCGCAGGGATGGGCCGTGTTCAACACGCATCCGCTGATGCGCCGGGTGATGGACCCCGACGGTCGAATCGAGCATTTCACCGAGTACACCGAGGGCGGGCACTTCGCCGCGGCCGAGCAACCGGAACTGTTCGTGGCGGACGTTCGCACGTTCTTCCGCCGCTATCGCGGATAGCGGAAGCGGGGCGGCGCCGCTCCGGCTCGCGGCTACGTCCGCATGCGTAACCGCGGACCGTTCTCCGGCCGGATGTCGCCGCCGTCGCGCGGGCCTACCGTTTCCCTATGACGTGGAACGAGATGAGCAAGAGCAAGTTCGTCCTGCTGACCACCTTCAAGAAGGACGGGACGCCGGTCGGCACACCCGTGTGGGTCGCACCGGATGGTGACCGGATCGTCGTCTGGACCAATCCGACGACCTGGAAGGTGCGCCGGATCCGCCGCAATCCGGACGTCACGCTGCAAGCCTGCGACGGACGGGGCCGCCCCACCGGGGAGGAGGTCTTGCCCGGCAGTGCGCGCATCCTCGACGCGGACGGCACACAGCGGGTGCGGGAGGTGGTCGCGGACAAGTACGGCATCATCGGCAAGCTCGCCATTCGCGGGCACAAGCTGTTGCGCGGCGCGGACGCGTCCGTCGGCATCGCCATCGATCCGAAGGCGGCCGGCGGCCCGGCCTAGGCGGATTCGGCGAGTCCGGCCGAGCGCCAGATGTCCGCGAGATCGTCGAGCGGGACCGCCAGCGCTTGGCCCAAGGCCACCACGGTGCCGAAGGCGGGGGAGGGCAACCGGCCGGTCTCGATCTTGCGCAGCGTTTCCGGGGAGATCCCGGCCGCCCGCGCGACGTCGGTGAGTTCGCGATCCGCGCGCGCCGCGCGCAAGGCGGCGCCGAGGCGGCGGCCCGCCTCGATCTGCGCGGGAGTCAACGGGAGGCGGACCATGCGCACAGGCTACGGACGGTGTTCCGGCATCGCAAGCTACCCGGCTGGTATTAAAATACCGATCAGGCTAGGCTGGTATTAAAATACCAGCACAGTGGAGGATCGATGGTCGAGTTGAAGAGCCCCGCGGAGATCGCGCGGATGCGAGTGGCGGGTCGGTTCGTCGCCGACGTGCTCGCCGGGTTGCGTGCGCGGGCCCGGGTGGGAGTGAACCTGCTCGACCTGGAAGCCCATGTCCGGGAACGAATCCGCGAGCGCGGCGCGCAGTCCTGCTACTGGGACTACGCGCCCTCGTTCGGGCGCGGGCCGTTCCGGAACACCGTGTGCCTGTCGGTGAACGATGCTGTGCTGCACGGTCTTCCGTTCGACTACGCGCTGCGCGACGGCGATGTGCTGACCATGGACCTCGCGGTCGGCATCGATGGCTGGGTCGCGGACGCGGCGACCACGGTCGTCGTAGGCACCGCCACGGACGCGGACCTGCGGCTGGTGCGGGCGACCGAGGAGGCGCTGGCCGCGGCGATCGCCGTCGCGGTGCCGGGCAACCACATCGGCGACATCTCCGCCGCCATCGCCGCGGTGGCGCGGGACTACGGCTATCCGGTGAACACCGAATTCGGCGGACACGGCCTCGGCCGCACCATGCACGAGGACCCGCACGTGCCGAACAATGGCCGCCCCGGGCGCGGCTATCGGTTGCGGCCCGGACTGACCATCGCGATCGAGCCCTGGTTCGCGCGCACGACCGACCGCATCGTGACCGATCCCGACGGCTGGACCATCCGCTCGGCGGACGGCTCGCGGACCGCCCACTCCGAGCACACCGTCGCCATCACGCCGGACGGGCCGGAGGTGCTCACCGCGGCGTGAGTGCGCCGGCTAGATCTCCGACAGCCAGGAGGCCAGGTCGTCGGAGGCGCGCAGTTCGCCGGCCAGGGACGCGCGCTCCGAGGCGGACAGCTCCATCGCGCGCAGTTCGGTCCGGAAAGACTCGGCGCGGCCGGGGTCCTCGAGGGCGACGGCCAGTTCGGCCAGCGCCGCCAGTGCCCGCGCCACGTCCAGCCGCGGCGCCTCGGCCCGATACCGGCCGAGACCGACCTCGAGCACACGGAACGCGGCTGGGTAGTCGATCTTGAAATCGCGCAGGATCCGGGCGTTGTCCAGCACCTTGGCCAGCCCGGTCAGCTTCTTGGAGCCGCCGTACTCCACCTTCGGTGGTTCGTCGCGTTGAATGTAGATCAGCTGGTTGCCTGCTGGATCGACCACGGTGAACCGGGTCTGCCCCGGCCGGAAGCGGGTGATCCGGGGCAGACCCTTCGCCGGGACCTTGCCGTAGCGGTTGCGCAGCGCCGCGGTGAAATCCTGGTGCCGGTGCGCGACATCGTCGACCATGACGAGGCAGCCGGTGCGTTCGGCGGGAACCTCCGTGTCTTTGGGGGCCGGCACGAAGTGCAGGGCGCAGCCGTGATCCTCCACCGCGCCGTAGACGTAGGGGCGGGTCTGCTCGTGCGTCACCGTGTAGCCCAGCGTCTTGTAGAACTCGAGCGTGCCGGCCAGATCGCTGGTCCAGAGCTGCGGCACCGCCGTATCGCCCATGAATCCTCCCGATTCCTGCGGTAGTCAATTTTGACTAGCAAAGCGTAGGGCGGCTCGATCGTGGAAGTCAAACTTGACTACCATGCGTTCCGAGCGAAAGGAGCGCGCGATGTCGGTGGTGCGCCTGCTGGTGCTGGGAGTGCTGCGTCTACGCCAGCCCGTCCACGGCTACGCCGTGCGCCAGGAACTGCTGTCCTGGCGTGCCGAGACCTGGACCAACGTCAAGCCGGGCTCGATCTACCACGCCCTCAAGCAGCTGACTCACGAGGGAAAGCTGAGCGCGTTCGGCACCCAGGCCAGCGACCAGGGCCCGGGGCGCACGCTGTTCGAGCTGACCGAGGCGGGTGTGGCGGAGTTCCACCGGCTGATGGACGAAGCGCTGGTCAGCGTCGATATGGAGGAATTGGGGGCGGGCATCGCCTTCATGGACGCGTTGCCCAGGGCGCACGTCATCGCGAAGCTGCGCGAACAGCGCCGCCGCAGCGAGGAAGTGCGTGCCGACCTGCTCGCCATGATCCCGGACTACCCTGGGCGTTACGAAGCGCCGCACGCGACCGATCTGCTGGAGCTGTGGAGCGGTGTGTTCGGGAACCTGTCGACGTGGACCGAGGGCGTGCTGGCGCGCCTGGAAGCGGGGGAGTACCGGATGCCGGAGTAGGTCACGGCTGTGGACGTCCGCGCGTCGAGCGGAGCCGCCTTCCCGCGCCGCTCGTCGCGACGGCACGCGGGATACGCTGCCCGCATGACGAATTCGCTGGACGCCGTCGCCGAGGCCGACTACGTGCTGCTGACCACCTTCCGCAAGGACGGAACTCCCGTCGGCACCGCGATGTGGGCGGTGTCCGAGAACGGCAAACTGTACGTCTGGACCGTGACCGACAGCTGGAAGGTCAAGCGCCTGCGCCGCAATCCGGCGGTCACCCTGCAACCGTGCAGTGCGAGCGGCAAACCGCGCGGTGCGGTGATCGAAGGGACCGGACGGCTCCTCGATGCCGAGGGCACCGAACACGTGCGCAAGCTGCTGCGGCGCAAGTACTGGCTCACCGGCCCGCTGGTCATCCTCGGCAGCAATCTGCGGCGCGGCAAGTCGGGCACCATCGGCATCGAGATCAGCCCCGCGGCCTGACCCGCGGCGTCAGGTCGCCTGGCTCACCGACGACATGTGGAAGTCGGGAACCCGCAAGGGCGGCATGGCGGTGCGGGTGAACCAGTCCTTCCATTCGCGCGGCAGTGTGAGCTCGGTGGCGCCCGCCTCGCTCACCCGCCGGAGCAGGTCCAGCGGGCTCTCGTTGAACCGGAAGTTGTTCACCGCGGCGGTCACCTCGCCGTTCTCCACCAGATAGACCCCGTCCCGGGTGAGACCGGTGAGCAGCAGCGTGGCCGGGTCCACCTCGCGGATGTACCACAGCGTGGTCAACAGCAAGCCGCGTTCGGTGCGCGCGATCATGTCGTCGATGGTGGCCTCGGAACCGCCGGTGAGCAGCAAGTTCTCGCCCGGGACAGTGGCGGGTGCGCCGAACTCGGCAGCGGTGGCGCGCGGATAGATCAGCGCGGAGATCACGCCGTCGCGCAGCCAGTCGACGCGTTCGGCGGCCAAGCCGTTGTCGAACACCGACATCGATTCCGACGACGCGGTCGCCGCCACGAACGGGCGGTATTCCAGCCCGGGAGCGCGCGGATCCGAGTAGAGCGTGAGCGGGATATCGCTCAGGCGCTCGCCGACCCGGGTGCCGCCGGCCCGCGCGAACGCGGTGTGGCCCTCCTGCGCGCCCCGCCCCTCCATCGACCAGGCCAGGTAGATCATCAGGTCGGCGACGGTGGAGGGCGGCAGCAACGTCTCGTAGCGGCCCGCGGGGAGCTCGACCTTGCGCTTGGCCCAGTCCAGCCGTCGGGACAGGTCCGCGAGCAGGCCGGACACGTCGACGTCGGTGAAGTCCGCGGTGCCCACGCCGACCCACGCGCTGGCCAGCTCCGCGCCCTCGCCGCGTTTGCCGTTGATCTCCACCGAACCGGTGGGCTGCACGAAGCGGCGGCGGATGCCGGTCGACGTGCCCAGCCAGGTGGTGTGCATCTGATGGTGCGCGAAACCGTAGAGGCGATCGGCGCTGTCGAAGCCGTCGGCCAAGCCGTCGGCCAAGCCGGTGAACACCTCGATGCCGGTGCTACCGGCCGGAGCGGTCCAGTCGTCGTCGACGGTGTCCGGCTCCAGCAGCGGCATCGCGTCCCGCGCCGGTTCGGCGTCGCGCGCCGCCGCCTCGCTGGCGCGCACGACGGCTTCGATGTCCTCGGGGTCGACGCTGGTCGAGGCGATCGTGCCGACGCGGGCGAGGGTGGGTCCCTCGCGGAACACCGAGATCACCGCCCAGTCCCGCGACACCGAGGACCCGTTGGTGGTCATGGAGTTCCCGGCCCAGCGCAACGACGCCTCGTGCTCGTCGCGGACGATCACCATCGCCTCGTCGGCGCGGGACAGCGCCAGCGCCCGCTCCACGGTCACGCTCGCGGGGAACAGATCGTCGCTCACTGGCCTGCCTCCGTCCGGGTGTTGAGAATGTTGACGCCGCGCACCAGCACCGACGGGCAGCCGTGGCTGACCGCGGCGACTTGGCCGGGCTGCGCTTTTCCGCAGTTGAACGCACCGCCGAGCTGCCAGGTCGACGGCCCGCCCACGGCTTCCATCGCACCCCAGAAATCGGTGGTGGTGGCCTGGTAGGCGACGTCACGCACCTGGCCGTCCAGCTTGCCGCCGCGAATGCGGAAGAACCGCTGCCCGGTGAACTGGAAGTTGTAGCGCTGCATGTCGATCGACCACGACTTGTCGCCGACGATGTACAGGCCGTCTTCCACGCGGGAGATCAGCTCCTCGGTGCTGGTGTCGCGGTCCGGGTCGGGTTGCAGCGAGACGTTGGCCATCCGCTGGATCGGCACGTGATGCGCGGAGTCCGCGTACGAGCAGCCGTTGGACCGCTGCAAACCCAGACGCGGCGCGAACACCCGGTCCAGTTGATAGCCGACCAGGACCCCGTCGCGGACCAGATCCCAGCGCTGCCCGGCGACGCCCTCGTCGTCGTAGCCGACACTGGCCAGCCCGTGCGATTCGGTGCGGTCGCCGGTCACGTGCATGATCGGGGTGCCGTAGCGCAGCGTGCCGAGCTTGTCCGGCGTGGCGAACGAGGTTCCCGCGTAAGCGGATTCGTAGCCGATGGCCCGGTCGTACTCGGTGGCGTGGCCGATGGACTCGTGGATGGTCAGCCACAGGTTGGTCGGGTCGATGACGAGGTCGGTAGGCCCGGCCTGCACGCTGGGCGCTTTCACCTTCTCCGCCAGCCACTCCGGGATCCGGGCGAGTTCGCCGTCCCAGTCCCACACGCCGTCGGCGCCGGTGACGTACTCCCAGCCGCGGCCCGCGGGCGCCGCCAGTGTGCGCATCGTCTCGAACACTCCCGCCGAAGTGTCCACCGTGATCGCTTCGAGGCTCGGGTGCAGCCGCACCCGCTGCTGGGTGATCGAGGACCCAGCGGTGTCGGCGTAGTAGGTCTGCTCCTTGACCTGCAGCACGCTCGCGGTGACGTGGTCGACCCCGTCGGCGTGCGACAGGCGCTCCGAATAGTCCTGCAGCAGTGCGAGCTTCTCGCCGGTCGGCACGGTGAACGGGTCGATGTCGTACTCCGAGACCCACCGCGCGCCCGCGTAGCGCGGCTCGTCGGCGAGTTCGACGCGTTCGCGGTTGAGGGCGCGCAGCGTGGTGGCGACGGTGACCGCGGTGCGCGCCACCTCCGCGGCGGTGGCGGGTGTCAGCGCGGCGTGCGACGCGAAACCCCACGTGCCGTCGACGATCACCCGCACGGCGAAGCCGAGCCGCGTGCTGTCGGTGACGGCCTCGACCCGGCCGTCGCGCAACCGGATCGACTGGGTGACCAGGCGATGCACCCGCAGGTCGGCGTGCTGGGCGCCGGCTGCCGTGGCCGCGCTCAGGGCGGCGTCGGCGAGCGCGGCCAAGGGCAGGTCGAGGAACTCGGCGTCCACGTCTCTGGAAGTCGCGATGCTCACCCGCACCAACCTAGCCGGTGCCCGCGCGGTGATCACACGCTGTGCGAAAACGCATCGCGTGCCGGTGCGCGCCGGATGTGGCGCGGCGCAGGGTGAACGGCGCGCGGGACACTCGCGCCTACGGCGTGTTGCTCGCCGGATGCCGTACTGTGCCCGCGTGCCGCCATCCGCCCTTCGTGACCGCAAACGCGAACGTACCCGCCGAGCCATCCTGGAAGCCGCAGCCGAGCTGTTCGAGACCAGAGGCTACGAGGAGACCACGGTGGCCGACATCGCCGCCGCGGCGGACGTCGGCACCCGCACGTTCTTCAACTATTTCGCCAGCAAGGAAGAGTTGCTCTTCCCGGAATCCGACGAGCGGGTGCGCGCGGCGGTGGTGGCCATCGCGGGCAGACGTCCCGGAGAACGCCCGGTCGAGGTCTTGCTGCGCGCGCTGCGTGCCGCGGGCGACAATCCCGGTGAGCACCTCGTCGACGATCTCTACGCCCGGATCGGAGCGCTGCGCGCCGAGGTGTCGCGGACCGTCCCGGCGGTGAGCGGCCGCGCCGCGCACGCCCAGCTGGTCACCCAGCGTGAGATCGCCAGACAGTTGCACAAGGCGTTCCCCGCCGAACTCGACGAGGTCGGCGCCGCCGCGTTGGTGGGCGCGGTCGTCGGCGCGGTGTCGGGTGCGCTGACGGTGCTGTTCCAGCAACCGGTGGCCGGCGTCGAGGACGCCGAGCGCCTGCAGCGCAGGATCCACGAGACGACCTCGCAGGTGCTGCGACCCTGGCTCGCCCAACGCGCCGAACCGGTGGGCTGATCAGCCGAACTGCTGCCAGCCCAGCCGGATCACCATCCCGATCACCACAACCAGCAGCACGATGCGCACGAACTCGGCGCCCTTGCGCAGCGCCATGCGCGCGCCGACCACGGCGCCGAGGACGTTCGCGACGGCCATTCCCGCGCCCAGCGCCCAGAGGATGTGCCCGGTCGCCCCGAAGAACAACAGAGCGCCGAGGTTGGACCCGCAGTTGATCACCTTGGCCATGGCGGCGGCCCGGACGAACTCGGTGCCGAGCAGCGTCGCGAAGGTGATGATGAGGAACGTGCCGGTGCCGGGCCCGAGCAGCCCGTCGTAGAAGCCGATCAACCCGGCCGCCAGCGCCACCGTGAGAACCACCTTGCGCCGGGTGGGCGGATGCGTGGCCAGGGTGACGCCGATCGACGGGCGCAGCGTGACGAACACGGCGACGCCCACCAGCACCACCATCACGATCGGGATGAACAGTTCGCGGTCGATCAGCGAGACCGCGGCCGCGCCCACCGCGGCCGCCGCCGCGGCGATCACCGCCGCGGGCAGCAGCACCCGCCAGCGCATCGGCACCTTGCGCGCGAAGGTCAGCACCGACGCGCTCGTCCCGGCCACCGCGGCGAGCTTGTTGGTGCCCAGCGCGGTCTGCGGCGCGATACCGGGCGCCACCACGAACAGCGTCGGCAGCACGATCAGCCCGCCCCCGCCCACCACCGCGTCCACCCAGCCCGCGGCCGTCGCCGCCGTCAACAAAACCGCCCAGTCTCCGATCTCCACGACGTCAGACAACCAGACCCGGATCCGGGCCACGCCGGGTGTACGCGCGAGGGAGATCTGCCCGCCGGGCCGTCCTGCCCGCGTGCCGGTCGCACCTAGGCTGATCCCGTGCGTCGTTTCAGTCTGTGGCTCCGGGGAAAGCCCGTCGTGGCCGATTCGGTGCTGGCGGCGATTTTCGTGCTGCTCGAGGTCATCGGCGTGGGTAACGCCCACAACAAGCTCGCCTATCTGGCTGTCGGGGTGCTGCTGCCGCTACCGCTCACGCTGCGGCGGGTGTACCCCCGGGCCATGGCGGCCCTCACCTTGGCGCTGTCGCTGACCGAGACGCTGGTGGGCTTCCTCGCCGAGGACGACGCCGACCACATCGCGCAGTTGTCCCACGGCATCATGCTGTACACGCTGGTCGCTTACGTCGGCAGGCGGGCCGGACTGTGGTACGGGCTCGGCCTGGCGGTGGACCTCGCGCTGTCGATCGTGGCCATCGGGAAACCCGCCGGGTCCGACGGCGTGTTCACCGTCATGTTCTACGCCTTGTGCTGGACGCTCGCGGAGTTCATCGGCGCGCGGCACGCCTACGACGCCGAGGTGGCGGCCCGGCTCGCGGTCGCCGACTACGACAAGGAGCGTCGCGCGCACGACGCCGTCGCGGCCGAACGCACCCGCATCGCGCGGGAGTTGCACGACGTGGTGGCGCACGCGGTGAGCGTCATCATCGTGCAGGCCGATGGCGCGAAATACGCGTTGCGCCGCGACCCGGACGCGGCCGAACAGGCGCTCGGCACCATCGCGGGGACCGGCCGCGAAGCGCTGCGGGAACTGCGCCGGACGGTGGCGCTGCTGCGCACCGAGCACGCTCCCGACCAACTGCCCCAGCACGGCACCGCGGGCATCGCCAAGGTCGTGGAGATGATGCGCGGCACCGGTCTGGCCGTGGAGCTCGAGCTGAGCGGCGAACTCGACGACATCGCGCCCGAGGTGAGTCTGGGCGTGCATCGCATCGTGCAGGAATCGCTGACCAACACGCTGCGGCACGCGGGGCCGCACCCGAAGGCGTGGGTGCGAGTGCGCCGCACCGACGCCGATGTGCTGATCGACGTCACCGACACCGGCGGGATAGCGCCGCACGACTCGGCGCGCATCCAGGGCAGCGGGCTCGGCCTGGTCGGGATGCGCGAACGCGTCGCCGTGCTGGGGGGCAGCCTGGACGCGGGCCGCGACGCCGACGGAGCCTGGCGCGTGCACGCGAGCATCCCGCTGCGGTCCGGCCTCGGTGAGTGAGCCTGGTCACCAACCCCCGGCGCACGTCGCGTAAACCGCTGCGGCGCAGGAGGATCGGCGACGGTGCGAACCGTCCCACGCAGGTCGTCCGGTGCGCCGAGGCGTTCACGTTACATTGGGGACGTGCCGATCACCGTTCTCGTCGTCGATGACCAGGAACTCATGCGGATGGGATTGAAGATGGTGCTCGGCGCGCACCCGGACATCGACGTGATCGGTGAGGCGGCCAACGGCGCCGCCGCGGTCGCCGCCGCGGCCGAACTGCGACCCGACGTGGTGCTGATGGACGTGCGGATGCCCGTGGTGGACGGTGTCGTCGCCACCACCCGCATCGTGGAGGCCGGGCACGGCAGCCGGGTGCTGGTCATGACGACCTTCGACCTCGACGAGCACGCGCTGGGCGCGCTGCGCGCGGGGGCGAGCGGGTTCCTGTTGAAGGACACGCCGCCGGAGGACCTGGTCTCGGCCATCCGCAGCGTCGCCGCCGGTGACGCCGTGGTCTCGCCGAAGGTCACCAAGCGCCTGCTGGACCGGCTCATCGCGGAGAACCCGGCGCGTACCCGCGACCCGGGCGTGCTCGACGTGCTCACCGCCCGCGAGCGCGAAGTGCTCGAGCAGATCGCCGCCGGACGCTCCAACGCCGAGATCGCCGAACAGTTGTACCTGTCGGAGGCCACGGTCAAGACGCACGTGGGCCGGGTGCTCACCAAACTCGGTCTGCGCGACCGGGTTCAAGCGGTCGTGCTGGCCTACGAGACCGGATTGGTGCGTCCGGGCGGCTGAGACGAGACGGATCTCAGCGACCTATCAGGCGAATCGGGGAGCAAAACGCCGATGTGGGACGTTGACCGGGTAGATCGTCCGAAAGGATCGCCATGCCCGCCTTGTTGTTCGTGCTGTACGTCGTCGTCGAAGTCACCGCGCTGGTCGCGGTCGGTCAGCTGATCGGCGTGCTGCCGACCATCCTGCTGCTCATCGCCGGATCGGCCGCGGGCATGCTGCTGGTCGGCTCGCAGGGGCGGCGGGTGTTCGAGCAGTTCCGCCGCGCCGCGCGTGGGGAAGTGGCTCCCGGGACCGCCGTGGCCGACGGCGCCCTGGTCGCGGCGGGCGGGGTGCTGATGTTCGTGCCGGGCCTGGTCACCTCGGTGTTCGGCCTGCTCCTGCTGCTGCCGCCGACGCGGTTGCTGGTACGGCCCCTGGTCACGGCGTTCGCCGCACGGCGCTTCCGCAGGCTGGTCGCGGCGGCTCCCTACCGTGGCGTGGTGGTCGAGGGCGGCGAAGTGGTCGACGGCGTCGTGGTGGGGCAGTGGTACGACGACGGCCGGGGCACCGCGCGCCGCGCGATCAGCGCTCCCTGACGGCGAACTCGGCGCACCCGGTTCCGTGCGGCGTCGCGACGGGCTATCGTGGCGCGATGGCCACCGAGCAACTCACCGTGACGGTGAGCGAGGAGCTGGCCGCCGCGGTGAAACGAGCGGCGGCGGCTGCGGGACAGTCGATTTCCGGATTCGCGGCGGCGGCGCTGCGGCTGGAACTGATCGCCGTGGAGGCGGGTTGCCTGCCCACGGCGGCCGGGGGTGCCGGAGGTGCGCCGCCGGAGTACGCGGAGGTGATGGCGGTGCTGGCGCAGCCGGAGGATCTGGCGCGTCACCCCGTGCTGAACGGCTGACCGAAACCGCCGGAGCGGCCATACGGCAGACTGGTGCCTCGTGAGTACCCAGTTGCTGATCGGCGGTCGTTTCTACAGTGCCAGTTCGCCCGACGCCACGGCGATGGCGGTGAGCGACGGGACCGTCGTCTGGCTGGGCGCCGAGCAACCAGGTCGCGCGCTGCATCCGGACGCCGAGGTCGTGGACCTCGACGGCGCCTTCGTCGCGCCCGCGTTCGTCGATCCGCACGTGCACGTCACCGCGTTGGGTCTGAAGCTGACCGGGCTCGATCTCTCGGCCGCCCGGTCGCTCGAGCACTGCCTGCGATTGCTGGGGGAGTTCGCCCGGGCGCACCCCGAGGGGGCGGTACTGGGCGACGGCTGGGACGACACCACCTGGCCGGAGGGCAGGCCGCCCACGGTCGAGGAGATCGACGCGGCGGCCGGCGCGGGCAGGCACGTCTACCTCTCGCGGGTGGACGCGCATTCCGCGGTGGCGTCCTCGGCGCTGCTGGACGCACTGCCCGAGCTGACTGCGGCCGACGGATTCACCCGTGGCGAGCCGGTGCGGGCCGCCGCCCACCACGTGGTGCGCACCGCCGCGCTCACGAGTCTGTCTCGGGCGCAACGGGATCGAGCGCGCGCCGCGGCACTGGACCACGCCGCCGCACACGGCGTTGTCGCGGTCCACGAATGCGCGGGCCCGGAGATCGCGGGCCGCGCCGACGTCCGCGAATTGCTCGAGTTCGAGCACGGGGTCCAGGTGCGGGCCTACTGGGGCGAGGCGGTGCGCAGCGCCGAGCAGGCCCGCGCCCTGGTCGGCGAACTCGGTGTGCACGCCCTCGGCGGGGATCTGTTCGTGGACGGGTCGTTCGGATCGCACACCGCTTGGCTACGCGCGCCCTACGTCGACGAAACGGGCTGTGGCCGAAGCTATCTCGATGCCGACGCGATCAGCGACCACGTCCGGGCCTGCACCGTCGCCGGTATCCAGGCCGGATTCCACGTGATCGGTGACGCCGCCATGGACGCCGTCGTCGCCGGTGTCGAACGGGTGGCCGCCGAACTGGGCGGCCCCGCGATCGCGGCGCTCGGGCATCGCGTCGAGCACGCCGAACTCCTGGACGGCGAGCACATCGCACGTCTCGCGCGCTGGGGTGTGATCGCCAGCGTGCAACCGGGATTCGACGCCGCGTGGGGTGGACCGGACGGCATGTACGCCGCGCGGCTGGGGGCCGAGCGCGCCGCGACGCTGAACCCGTTCGCCGCCATGGCTTCCGCGGGCGTCGCCCTAGCGATCGGCTCCGACGCCCCCGTCACGGCGCTCGATCCGTGGGCGGCGGTGCGTGCCGCGGCCAACCACCGCACACCCGGCCACGGCCTGTCCCCGCGCGCCGCCTTCGCCGCGGCCACGCGCGGCGCCTGGCGCGCCGGGGGCGTTCGCGACGGAGTCGCGGGCACCCTGGTGCCCGGAGCGCCCGCGTCGTACGCGATCTGGGATGCCGGCGAACTCGTCGTCACCGCGGCCGCGGATTCGGTGCAGCGCTGGTCCACCGACCCGCGCTCGCGCGTGCCGGGGCTGCCCGCATTGGATGCCGGCGCGCCGCTGCCCACATGCCTGCGTACCGTCCACCGCGGGGTGACGATCTATGCGCAATGAGCGGACGATCGCGGAGCTCATGGTTGCTCCCGACCGGCCCGTGTCCGGGACTTCCATGCGCCGCCACGGGCGGCCCGGCTGGACAGGGGAACATCGCTCTGGCGCCGACGACCACAGTGCGGTCGGCCAAGGGAGGGCTGCTCGGCCGACGCTCGGCAGCTCATCGGCATCCAGGACGGAGCGTGTGCCGGAGGAGGGAGTACACGGTGTCGGCGGCTGCCGCTCAGAGTCGGTAACCGAGTTT
Source organism: Nocardia sputorum (assembly GCF_027924405.1). NCBI lineage: Bacteria > Bacillati > Actinomycetota > Actinomycetes > Mycobacteriales > Nocardiaceae > Nocardia > Nocardia sputorum. The sequence continues at coordinate 2,606,501 of NZ_AP026978.1, forward strand.
CTTCCGCTCGGTCGCCTGGCAGGGGATTTCGGACGCGGCAGCGTCGCGGCGGATGCCGAGTGCCGACAACGCGGCCGGTCCGTCGATCGCCTCGGCACTGCGCTGTGGCCCGGCCGCGTGCGGTGGCGACCAGGCGGCGGGTCGGCGGCGGTTTCGTGGCGTCTGACCCACTTGGGCCCCTTCGCGGATGTCACCGCCTCTTCCATCGAGATGATTACGGTTCGGGTGGGTCGGCGGGGCCCCTTGCGCTCGGCGCGCTCAACGGGCCTGAAGCGGTGGCACCGCACCGGACCGGGTGTCGATATGGCACTGAGTGTCAGTCAGGGGTCTCGAAGCGGAGGGCGTCACGTTTGCCGATCGGATGGGTTCTCCGGGCGAACACGCACGGGAAACCGGACGAGGTGGTCGCGGCGGGAGGCAGCCGCGCGGGTCGAGCCGGTAGCCTCCCCGGTTGCCGAGTGGATTCCGCTGCGCCGCGAGCTCGTCCCCTGCCGGAAGGTGAGTCCGCGACGTACGGCGGCCGAATCGCTTGTCGACCTGCCGCGACCGCGGTCTGCCGGTTCGCCGGTTCCCGCTGATATTCGGCGATCGGTCCGAGGCGGGACGGCCGAAACGCCGACTTCGAAGAAACGGCGGCTAACGATCCGATGGCCTGCGGCGATTACGTGGTGGACGCCTCTTGACTCCGGTTCGGTGGTGGCCTGCGGTTTTCTGCACCGCTGCTCCGCCGAATCCGTTGCGCGGAGTGCGATCGTTACCGGGCAGCCGACGCGCCAACACCGGCGCGTCGAGATTTGCGCGCGCCCGCAGGACATGGCGGCGGCCACATCGTGTGTGACGAACGCCACGTCCGAGTGCCGACCGCGTTCCGTCGACGGACGGGTTCCGGCTCGGTCGCGCCGGTCCGCCTCGTGCCGACCGGCGTGGAGGCGGTCAGCGGCGGATTGGCCATCGCCGGTCCGATGGCGGACAGTGGCCGAGTGATGGTGCGCGAGCGAGTGCTCGGATCGGTGCGGCAGGTGTCCGAAGTGCTACGCCGACACCGGGTGGCGACGCGTTCGGTGGCGGCGATCTTCGCGGGGCTGCTGCTTTTCGGGAGCTTCCCGCCCCGGCCGTGGTGGTTTCTCGCCCCGGTCGGCATCGCGATACTGACCCTCACCGTACGTGGCGGCGGTCGGCTGCGGGCGGGTTTCGGCTATGGGTTCCTGGCCGGATTGGGGTTTTTCGTTCCGCTGCTGCCATGGACGGGCATCTATGTCGGTCCGCTGCCCTGGCTGGCGCTGTCCACCGTCTGTGCGCTGTACCTGGGCGTCTTCGGCCTGCTCGCCCGGCTCGTCGGCACGTTGCCCGGCTGGCCCCTATGGGTGGCCCTGGCCTGGGCCACGGCCGAGTGGGGCAGATCGAGCTTCCCGTTCGGCGGTTTTCCCTGGGGCCGTTTGGCCTTCGGCCAGGCCGACGGCTGGTTCCTTTCGCTGGCCGCGGTCGGCGGCGCCCCGCTGGTCGGGTTCGCGGTGGCGCTGACCGGAACCGGTGCGGCGGCATTCGCGTCCTTGCTGTGGTCGGCAGCCGCCGATGACAGGCGCCGGACCGCCGATGCCGAGACCGGCGGCACTGCCGCGACAACGGTTCACCGTCACATCCCCGTGACCCGACTCGGGTACGCCGCTGCGGCTTTCACCGTGCTCGTCATGCCGCTCACCGGCCTGCTGCTCCGGTCCGCGCTGCCGGATCCGGACCAGGGCGACAGGATGGTCACGGTCGCGGCGATCCAGGGCAGCGTGCCGCGTCTCGGGCTGGATTTCAACGAACAGCGGCGCGCGGTGCTGGACAACCACGTCCGGCGCACCGAAGAGCTGGCGGACGAAGTGGCGGCGGGCCGCGCTCCGCGTCCCGATGTGGTGATCTGGCCGGAGAACTCCTCGGATATCGACCCGTTGCGCAACGCCGACGCGGCCGCCCTGATCACCGCGGCCTCCGAGCGGATCGGCGCACCCATCCTGGTCGGCGCCGTGCTGATCAACTCGGATCGGACCACGACCAACTCGGTGATGGTGTGGAACGGCGCGGACGGCCCAGGTGAGCGGCACGACAAGAAGATCATCCAGCCGTTCGGAGAGTACCTGCCGATGCGCGGCTTCTTCCGGCTTTTCTCCGAATACGCCGATCGCGCGGGTTATTTCGTGCCGGGACATGGCGACGGCGTGGTGCGCGCGGCGGGTATCGACATCGGCGTCGCGACGTGCTATGAGGTCGCCTTCGACCGGTCGTTCGAAGACGCGATGCGGGCCGGTGCCCAGCTGCTCACCGTGCCGACGAACAACGCCACCTTCGGCGACAGCGAGATGACCTATCAGCAGCTGGCCATGTCCCGCATCCGTGCCGTCGAGCACGGCAGAGCCCTGGTCGTCGCGGCCACGTCGGGTGTCAGCGCCATTATCGCCGCCGACGGCAGCGTGCGGCAGGAAACCGCGTTATTCGTGCCCGCCGCCCTGGTCGCCGAGCTGCCGCTGCGCGCGGACAGCACGCTCGCGACGCGAATAGGCCCCGCACCGGAGCGGGTTTTCGTCGTCCTGACGGCTTCGGCGGCGCTGGCGGCGGCCCTCCGGCGGCCGCTCCGCGCGGGAGGATCCGCGAATGGCTCGGCGAGCCGCAAATAGTCGGTAACACCTCCCGTCGGGCCACCGATAACCGAGCGTCAGGTTTGTTCCGTCCCCCGTCGGCCCGAAAGCAATGGTACGGAATTGAGTTGCGCATTGTTCGCCTGGCAATGAAATCGATCGTCGGAGTACCATCGAACAGTCTGGTCAGGACCCGTTTTGGTTCAGCTCGACCTAGTTGAGTCGCAATGTTTGCGGAAATGTAACCAACCAAAGTGGCCTTCTGCCAAGGACGTTGGATGTGAAACAAATCCAATACGTCGGCAATCCGGCTGAAGCGATGCTCCGAATCATAGGGCGTGGATCACGTCCTCCGGTAGGCGCGTGCGCTTGCTGGGACGGTGCTCGGGGAGTTGCGTCAACAGCGGCAGAACGGAGTGATTGATGAGTTCATTGGCCACGGATCGCGTCGACCAATGTTCATCCGGCGAATTCTCGGCTCAACCGTTTGCGCTGTCACCCGCACAGACCGCTCTCTGGTACGCGCAGCGCATCCGGCCCGACGTACCGTTGACGATCTCCCAGTACGTCGAGATACACGGGGACCTGGACGAGGGACGGCTGCTGTACGCGATCGAGCGGTTCGGGGCCGAGACCCAGGTGGGCCAAGTTCGCTTGATAGAGGTGGATGGCACTCCGTATCAGATCGTGGATCCGGTGCACCGTCCGGGATGGGTCCGTATCGACCTGCGCGGCGAGGCCGACCCGTACGCCGCGGCGCTGCGCTGGATGCACGAGCACACGAGTTCGCCGATCGATCTGGAACGCGATCCGCTGACCTCCAACGCGGTGCTGCGGATCGGCGACTCCGACTACATCTGGTATTCGTTCGCCCACCACATCGTCATCGACGGCTACGGCGCGATGAACGCGCTCACCCGCACCGCGGAGATCTACACCGCGCTGGAGAACCAGACCGAGCCGGTCGCCTCGCGGGCCACCGCCCTGGCCGAGATCTACGCCGACGAGGCGCGCTACCACGAATCCGGCCGTTTCCAGAACGATCGCGAGTACTGGCTCGAGCAGCTGTCCGGTGTCGGCGAGCCGGTGAGTCTCGGCGGCACCCGGCTCGGCGCCGCCAACCACGACGCGGGCCGCAGGCTCGCCACCGCGGTGCTGGACGACGAGCGCCATGCCGCGATCGGCGCGGCGACCAGCGCGTGGAACACCACCGACTCTGCGGTGTTCGTCGCCGCGCTGGCCACCTACGTGCGATCGGTGACGGGCAACGCGGACGTGGTGCTGAGCCTGCCGGTCTCGGCGCGCACCACGGTGTCGCTGCGCCGCTCGGCGGGCGTGATCTCCAACGTCGTGCCGATTCGGCTGCGATTCGACGAGGCGACCACGATCGGCGACCTGGTGAAGGCGGCCGAACTCCAGATCACCGGCGCGCTGCGGCACCAGCGCTACCGGCACGACGACATCCGGCGCGACAGCGGCTACTCGCGCGACGCTCGCGGATTCTTCGGCCCGATGGTCAACCTGATGTTGTTCCACAACGAGCTGCGTTTCGGCAGCCTGGTCGGCTCCATGCACGTGCTGGCCACCGGCCCGGTGGAAGATCTCTCGGTCAACGTCTACAACGGCGCGGGCGGCCGCCTGCACGTCGACTTCGAAGCCAACCCCCGCCTCTACGGTGAGGCCGAGGTGAACGTGCACCACGCGCGCTATCTCGACTTCCTCGGCCGGTTCCTGGCCGCGGATGCGGGCGTGCCTGCCGAGTCGCTCGGTGCGATCACCCACGCCGAACGGGAACAGGTGCTGCGCGGGTGGAACGCCACCGAGGCGCCCCGGCAGGAAGGCACGCTCGCGAGCCTGTTCGCCGAGCGTGTGGCGGCCGGCCCGGAGGCGATCGCACTCGAGTTCGGTGACGAGGCGCTGACCTACGCCGAACTCGACGCCCGCGCCAACCGGCTGGCCCGGCTGCTCATCGCGCGCGGCGCCGGACCCGACACGACGATCGGACTGTGCCTGCGCCGCAGTCTCGACCTCGTGGTCGGCATGTACGCGATCGTCAAAGCGGGAGCCGCGTACCTGCCGCTGGACACCGAGCATCCGGCCGAACGGATCGGGCAGATCGTGCGTCAGGCCGAACCGCTGTGCGTGCTCACGGCGAGCCGCGACGACGTGGAGCTGCCCGCGGCGGTCGCCCGGCTGGACATCGACACCGCGCGGGTCTCCGGGTTCGACGACGCGCCGGTCACCGACGCCGACCGCCGGTGCGCGCTGCGCCCCGACCACCTCGCTTACGTCATCTTCACCTCGGGATCCACCGGGAAGCCCAAGGGCGTCGGCGTGACGCACGCGGCCATCGTCAACCGCCTGCGCTGGATGCAGCACGAGTATCCGCTCGGCGGCGACGACGCAGTGCTGCAGAAGACCCCGGCCACTTTCGACGTCTCGGTGTGGGAGTTCTTCTGGCCCTTGCAGATCGGCGCGCGCTTGGTGATCGCCGCCCCCGACGGACACCGCGACCCGGCGTACCTGGCCCGGATCATCGCCGAAAAGGGCATCACTACAGCGCATTTCGTGCCGTCCATGCTATCGGTGTTCGTCACCGAGGCCGATCTGGACGGCTGCGCCTGCCTGCATCGGGTGTTCTGCAGCGGTGAGGCGCTGCCCGCGGCCGCCGTGCGGGAGTTCTACGCGGCATTGCCCGCCGCCGAACTGCACAACTTGTACGGCCCGACCGAGGCCGCCGTCGACGTCACCTACTGGGCCTGCCCGCCCGACGCGAGCGCCGTGCCCATCGGCTCGCCGGTGTGGAACACCCAGACCTACGTGCTGGACGATCGGCTGCAGCCCGTCCCGCCCGGCGTGGTCGGGGAACTGTACCTGGCCGGGGTCCAGCTGGCCCGCGGCTATCTAAGACAGCCGCGGCTGACTGCCGACCGGTTCGTCGCCGATCCCTTCACCCCGGGTGCGCGGATGTACCGCACCGGCGACCTGGCGCGCTGGCAGATCGGCCGTTCCGGCGCCGAGCCGGGTGTACTGGAGTATCTGGGCCGCAGCGACTTCCAGGTCAAGATTCGAGGTCTGCGCATCGAACTGGGCGAAGTCGAGGCCGCTCTGCTCGACGACCCGAGGGTGGCTCGCGCGGTGTGCGTGGCGCACACCGGCCGCACCGGTGACGAACTGGTCGCCTACGTGGTCGCGGCGAAGCAGGAGGACGACGAGGCCCGTCTGGACACGGCCGCGCTGCTGACCGCGCTGCGGCACACGCTGCCCGGATACATGGTGCCCTCCACGTTGATGGAACTCGACGAGCTGCCGCTGAGCGCCAACGGCAAGATCGACCGCAAGGCGCTGCCCGCGCCCGCGCCGGGCACGCGTTCGATCGGGCCGATCGCCGAACCGCGCACCGAGGTGGAGCGGGTGCTCGCAGGCATTTTCGCCGAGGTGCTCGACACCGAGGTCGGCATCGAGGACAGCTTCTTCGACCTGGGCGGCAACTCGCTCATCGCCGCACGGGCGGTGTCCCGGATCAACGCCGCGCTCGGTACCGCGCTGACCATCCGGGATCTGTTCGAGGCCTCGACGATCGAGGCGCTCACCCGGCGTTTCGCCATGCAGACCACCGACGCGTCCTCGCCGCGCCTGGCGCCGGCCGAGCGCCCGGAGCGGATTCCGTTGTCGCAGGCGCAGCAGCGGTTGTGGATCCTGAACCGGTTCTCCGAGCATGCCGCCGCGTACAACATGCCGCTGGCGGTGGCGGTGGAAGGACCGCTGGACGTGGCCGCGTTGCGCGCGGGGCTGGTGGACGTCATCGAACGGCACGAGAGCCTGCGCACCACCTTCCCCGAGGCGCCGGAGGGGCCCTACCAGCTGATCCACCCGGCCGCGGCGATCCCGCTGACGCTCGACCCGATCGATGTCACCGACGCCGACGTGGCCGAGCTGGCGACCGAATACGCCGGCTACGGCTTCGATCTGCGCAGCCAGGCCCCGATCCGGGTGGCGCTCTACCGCACCGGCCCGCAGCGGCACGTCTTCCTCATCGTGTTGCACCACATCTGCGGTGACGGCTGGTCCATCGCACCGCTGGCCAAGGACCTCATGACGGCGGTGGCCGCGCGCGCGAACGGTGTCGCGCCGCAGTGGACGCAGCTGCCGGTGCAGTATGCCGACTTCGCGCTCTGGCAGCGCGAACTGCTCGGCGACGAGTCCGATCCGGCCAGCGCGCTCAGCCGTCAGCTCACCCACTGGCACAAGGCCCTGGCCGGACTGCCCGAACAGCTCGATCTGCCGCTGGACCGTCCGCGCCCACTGCGCAGATCGACCGTCGGCGGCCGGGTCGAATTCGCCATCCCGGCCGAGATCCGCCGTGCTGCCATCGAACTCGCGGCCAGCCGCGGCGTGAGCATGTTCATGGTGCTGCACGCGGCGCTGGCGACGCTGCTGTCGCGGCTGTGCGCGAGCGGTGACATCGCGATCGGCACCCCGATCGCGGGCCGTTCCGATCCGGCGCTCGACGATCTGGTCGGCATGTTCGTCAACACCCTCGTCCTGCGCACCGCGGTCGACCCGGCGGCCGGGTTCGACCGGATGCTGGACGTGGTGCGCGAGACCGATCTCAACGCCTTCGCCAACGCCGACGTTCCGTTCGAGCGGCTGGTCGAGGTGGTCAACCCGGAGCGATCCCCCGCGCGGCACCCGTTGTTCCAGGTGATGCTGTCCTACGACCACGCTCCCGACCTGCGGATCGATCTGCCCGGTGTCCGCGCGGAGGTGCTGCCCATCGCCTCGGACGTCGCGAAGTTCGATCTGCAGCTGGTCGTCCACGACGACTCGGGCGACGGACCGCTCTCCGCCGAATTCGGCTACACCACAGACGTTTTCGATCGGGACACCGTGCAGTCGTTCGCCCGCAGGTTCATCGCGGTGCTGGCAGGCGGCGTGGCCGCCCCCGAACTGCCGGTGGGCGACCTGCCGATCCTGGACCGCAGGGAAACCGAGAACCTGGTGCCCATCGGGGGCGCGCCCGCCGAGCCCTCGATCACCTTGGCCACCCTGCTGACCGCCACCGCGCGCCGGCTGCCGGACGCGGTGGCGGTCCGCTACTTGGGCACGGACACCACGTACCGCGAACTCGACGAGCGCTCGAACAGGCTGGCGCGCGCGCTGATCGAGCACGGCGCCGGGCCCGAGACGGTCGTCGCGATCGCGCTGCCACGCGGTCTCGACGCGATCACCGCGGTGTGGGCCGTCGCCAAAACCGGCGCGGCCTATGTGCCGATCGACCCCAACTACCCAGGTGAGCGCATCGCCCACATGATCGGTGACTCCGGGGCGATGCTCGGCCTGACCGATCCGGAATCGTCGGCGGCCATGCCCGCCTGGCCCGCGGCGCGGGGCAGGCACCGCAGGGCCGAGGTCGACTGGCTGGTGCTCGGTTCCGCCGAACTGAGCGCCGAACTCGCCGATCACTCGGCGGATCCGATCACCGACGACGACCGGCACCATCCGATGCGGGTGAGTCATCCGGCCTACCTCATCTACACCTCCGGGTCCACCGGCACGCCGAAGGCGGTCGTCGTGACCCACGCGGGTATCGCGTCCCTGGCCGGCGAGCAGAACTACCTGTTCGGCATCTCGGACGCGGCGCGGACGCTGCACTTCTCCTCGCCCAGCTTCGACGCGTCGGTGCTGGAGATGCTGCTCGGCTTCGCCGCGGGCGCCACGATGGTCATCGCCCCGGCGGGCATGTACGGCGGCGCCGAACTGGCCGCACTGCTGCGCGCGGAGCGGGTCACCCACGCCTTCGTCACGCCCGCCGCGCTGGCCACCGTGCCGAACGAGGACCTCGACGAGCTGACGACGGTGATCGTCGGCGGTGACGCCTGCTCGGAGGAACTCGTCGAGACCTGGACGACCGGGCATCGCATGCACAACATGTACGGCCCCTCCGAGGCCACCGTCGCGGCGACCGCGAGCGGGCCGATGGAGCCGGGCCGTCCGGTGCCGCTCGGTTCTCCCGTGCGTGGCATGCGACTGTTCGTGCTGGACAATCGTTTACATCCGGTTCCGCCTGGTACGCCGGGCGAGCTGTACGTGTCGGGTCCGGGCGTCGCTCGCGGCTACCACGGACGTTTCGGCCTGACCGCGCAGCGGTTCGTGGCCAACCCGCACGGCAGGCGCGGGGAGCGGATGTACCGCACCGGCGATCTGGTCGTCGTGGAGCGGTCCGGACAGCTGCGGTTCCTCGGCCGCGCGGACGACCAGATCAAGATCCGCGGTTTCCGCATCGAACTGCGCGAGATCGACAACGTGCTGCGGCTGCATCCCGGCGTCCGGTTCGCGCACACCGTCGTGCACACCGACGAGCACGGTCAGGTACGACTGGCGTCGTACGTCACGGCCGACCGGCCGATCGAGGCGCGGGCCGTGCTGGAGACCGCCCGTGGGCGACTGCCCGGCTACATGGTCCCGGCGTCGGTGGCGGTGCTCGACGAGATTCCGGTCACGCCCGCGGGCAAGCTGGACCGGAAGGCGCTGCCGGAGCCGGAGTTCGGGGCCGCGGGTACTTCTCGCCCGCCGCGCACCGCGCTGGAGCTCGGTGTGGCGGGCATCTTCGGCGGAGTGCTCGGACGTCCCGTCGTCGGCGCCGAGGACAGCTTCTTCGATCTCGGCGGCAACTCGCTGCTGGCCACCCGGCTCGCCGCCGCGCTGCACGCTGAGTTCGGTGTGGAGCTGCCGGTGCGATCGATCTTCGAGGCGCCCACCGTCGCCGGAGTCGCCGGGCAACTGGACCGAGCGCCCCGGACGCAGCGTCCGGCGCTGGCAGTGCAGACGCCGCGTCCAGGGCGTATTCCATTGTCGCTGCCGCAGCAGCGTTTGTGGTTCCTCAACCGATTCGCGCCCGAATCGAGCGCCTACAACATCGCTTTCGTGATCCACGTCGCCGGTGATCTGGACGTCCCCGCGCTGCGCGAAGCGCTCGGCGACGTGGTGCGGCGGCACGAGGTCCTGCGCACCGTCTTCCCGGAGGACGCCGAAGGCGCACAGCAGGTGGTGCTGCCGGTCGAGCGTGCGGTGCCGGAAGTGGTGGTCACCGACATCGACGACTCCGGCGCGAAGGCCGCGCTGGAAGCTCTGGCGCACAGCGGTTTCGATCTCACCACCCAGGTGCCCCTGCGTCTGTCGCTGCTGCGCACCGCGCCCGAGCGCTACCTGCTCGGCGTGGTGGTGCACCACATCGCCGCCGACGGCTGGTCGCTCGGTCCACTGACCAGGGATTTGGCCGCGGCCTACGCGGCACGGCACGAGGGCGTCGCGCCGGCGTGGACGCCGCTGCCGGTGCAGTACGCCGACTTCGGGCTCTGGCAGCGGGCCTGCCTCGGCGAGGAGGACGATCCGGGCAGCGCGGCGGCGACCCAGCTGGAGTACTGGCGCACCGCGCTGGCCGACATCCCCGATCAGCTTCCGCTGCCCTATGACCGGCCGCGTCCCGCGGAGCCCACGCAGGAGGCGGGGACGGTGCGCTTCACGGTGCCGGAGCGAGTGCAGCGCGGGCTCTCCGCGCTGGCCCGCGAGCAGGGCGTCAGCAAGTTCATGGTGCTGCGTTCGGCGTTCGCGGTGCTGTTGCGCTGCGTCACGGGTGGGCGCGACATCGTGATCGGCACGCCGGTGGCGGGACGTACCGACACCAAGCTCGACGGACTGGTGGGCATGTTCGTGAACACGCTCGTGCTGCGCTCCGACGTGGACCCGGACCGCGACTTCACCGACCTGTTGCGCGCCGACCGGGACACCGAGTTGTCCGCGATGGCGCACGCCGACATCCCGTTCGAGCGCATCGTGGACGAACTCGGCGCCGACGCGCGCACTTCGGGCAGGCACCCGCTGTTCCAGGTGGCGCTGAGCGTCCAGGACACCCCGGTGCCCGCACTGGAGTTGCCCGGCCTCGCCCTGCGCGCGGAGGAACTGGACATCGCGCTGGCGAAGTTCGACCTGGAGTTGCGCGTCGCGAACGACACGGGCGCGCCCGGATCCGTCGCGGACGCGGCGGAGGGCGTGTTCGAATTCGTCTACGCCGCAGAGCTTTTCGACGCGATGACGATCGAGACGCTGGCGGACCGATTCTTGCGCGTGCTCACCGCCGTCACCGGCGACCCGCACGTGCTGATCCGGAACGTCGACGCGCGCACCGATCACGAGCGCCGCACACTCGCCCCGGCGCGGGGCGGGCAGGCGGCACCGCCGTGCACGCTGGCCGCGTACTTCACCGCCACCGCACAGCGGTATCCGCAGAACACGGCGCTGTGCGCGGGCACGACGTCACTGACCTACGCCGAGCTGGACCGGCGCTCCAATCGCTTGGCGCGCGCGCTGATCGCGCGTGGACTCGGTCCGGGAACCCGGGTGGCGCTCGGGCTCACCCGCTCGATCGACTCGGTGGTGGCGATGCTGGCGGCCGCCAAGGCCGGAGCGGCGTTCGTACCCGTCGACCCGAAGTACCCCGCCGACCGCATCCGGCACATGCTCGCCGACTCCGGCTGCACCACCGGTCTGACGGTCAGCGCGCACGTGGAGAAGCTGCGCGCGGGCGCCCCGGAAGGCCGCGCCACCGAGTGGCTGCTGCTGGATGGTCGCGAGTTCGCCGCCGAACTCGACGGCCACGACGACGCGCCGATCCACGACCACGAGCGCTCGCGCACCGTCCAGGTGGCGAATCTGGCCTATCTGGTCTACACCTCGGGATCGACCGGCACGCCCAAGGGCGTCGCGGTGACCCACAGCGGCCTGTCCAACCTCGCCGACGAACTCCGCGACCGCATCGGTGTCCAGGAGCATTCCCGTACCCTGCACTTCGCGACGCCGAGCTTCGACGCGGCGATCCTGGATCTGTTGATCGCGCTGGGAGCGGGCGCGGCCATGGTGATCTGCCCGACCGACATCTACGGCGGCGACGAACTGGCCGCCTTGATGGAACGCGAGCGGGTCTCGCACGGCTTCATGACGCCGGCCGCGCTGGCCACGATCGACCACGAACGCTGGCCGCTGCCGCACATGCGCGCCCTCATGGTCGGCGGTGAGGCCGTGGCGCCGGACCTGGTCGCACGCTGGGCGCCGGGACGGGTGATGTGCGATGTGTACGGGCCCACCGAGACCACGGTGGTGATCACGATCTCCGGCCCGCTGGGCGTCGGCGATCCGATCACCATCGGCAGCCTCGTGCGGGGCGCCCAGGGATTGGTGCTCGACGAGCGGTTGCGTCCCGTTCCGGTCGGCGTCCCCGGCGAGTTGTACCTCGCGGGGCCCGGCGTCGCGCGCGGATATTTCAACCGGTTCGGGCTCACCGCAACACGTTTCGTGGCCGACCCGTACGGCCCGGCGGGCGCGAGGATGTACCGGACCGGTGACGTGGTGCGCTGGAACGCTTCGGGGGAGTTGGTCTACCTCGGCCGCAGCGATCACCAGGTGAAGCTGCGCGGTTTCCGCGTCGAGCTCGGCGAGATCACCGCCGCCCTCGGCGAACACCCGTCGGTGCGATTCGCGCACACCGAGGTGCGCCGCATCGCGGGGGCGGACCGCATCGTCGCCTTCGTCCAGCCCGCCGACCGCGCGGCCGGAGTGGACATCGAAACGCTGCGCGCTTTCGTCGGGCGCCGGTTGCCCACGCACATGGTGCCCTCCGGCATCACCGTGCTGGACACCATCCCGCTGACTCCGGTCGGCAAGCTGGACGTCGACGCGCTGCCCGAACCGCGGTTCACCGGGGATTCGACCGGACGCGAGCCGGGAACCGACGCCGAGCGCTTGGTCGCCGCGGTGATGGGTGAACTGATCGGGGCCGACGGCGTGCGCGCCGACGACAGCTTCTTCGATATCGGCGGGAATTCGCTGCTGGCGACCCAGCTCGTCGCGCGGCTGGCCGCCGCGACGAACGTGCGGCTCGCCGTGCGCACCGTGTTCGCCACGCCGACGGTCGCCGGACTGGCCGAGCTGCTGGACGCGGGCGCCGGGTCCGACGCGGACCGCCCGGCCCTGGTGCGCCGGGAGCGTCCCGAACGCATCCCGTTGTCGGCCGCCCAGCGGCGGCTGTGGTTCCTCAACCGCTTCAACGCCGGCGGCGGGCCGAGCGGCGGACACTCGGCGGGCGCCTACAACGTCCCGCTCGTGCTGCGCATGACCGGTGACCTGAACGTCGGCGCGTTGGTTTCCGCGCTGCACGAGGTGCAGGCCAGGCACGAAACCCTGCGCACGGTGTTCCCCGAGACCGACGGCTCGCCCGCGCAGGTCGTGCTCGACCCGGCCGAGGCCGCGATCCCGCTGACCCGGATGACAGCGCACCCGGACGAGATCGAGGCCACCGTTCGGCGTTTCGCCGCACCGGGATTCGATCTGGCCACCGCCGTGCCGATCCGTGCGGCGCTGATCGCGGTGCCGACCCGCGCCGACGAGCCCGCCGAGCACGTTCTCGTCGTGGTCGCGCACCACATCGCGATGGACGGCTGGTCGCTCGAGCCGATGGCCGCCGACGTCGCCGTCGCCTACCGCGCGGCATGCGACGGCGACGCGCCGGACTGGGCGGAGCCGGAGGTCCAGTACGCCGACTACACGCTGTGGCAGCAGGAGGTGCTCGGTAGCGAGGACGACCCGGACTCGGCGGTGAACGGGCAACTGGACTACTGGCGGCAGGCTCTGGACGGCATCCCCGAGTTGCTCACCGTCCCTGCCGACCGGCCGCGTCCGCCCACCCCGTCCTACCGGGGCGGCACCGTGGAGTGCACGGTGGACCCGGTCACGCATCGCGAGCTGCAAGCGATCGCGGGCAGCAACAACGTCAGCCTGTTCATGGTCCTGCACGCCGCGCTCGCGGTGCTGCTGCACCGGATGACCGCCACCGACGACATCACCGTCGGCACCCCGATCGCGGGCCGTGGCCATCCCGCCCTGGACCGGCTGATCGGCATGTTCGTCAACACGCTCGTGCTGCGCACGCGGATCGATCCGGGCGCCCGGTTCACCGACCTGCTGCACGCGGTGCGCGAGACGGACCTGGACGCCTTCGCGCACGCGGACCTGCCGTTCGAGCGGCTGGTGGAGGTGCTCAACCCGGCCAGGTCCCAGGCGCACCATCCGATGTTCCAGGTGATGCTCTCGGTCCGCAACGAGCCGGTCGGCGGGCTGGAACTGCCGGGGCTGCGCGTCGAGGCCGCCGACATCGACACCGGGATCGCCAAGTTCGATCTCCAGTTCACCCTGACCGAAACGCAGACCGCGCAGCGGGATCCGGCCGGCATCACCGTGGCGGTGAACTACGCGACGGATCTGTTCGACGAGCCGACCGCGCAGCGGCTCGGCAAGCGCCTGGCGCGCTTGCTCGCCGCCATCGCCGCGAGCCCGACCACCGCGGTTGGCGATCTGGAGCTGCTCGACCCGGCGGAGTGGTCGGGGCTGGCCCCGGTGCGCGGGGGCAAACCGGACCGCCCGATCACCTTCCCCGAGGTGTTCGAGCGGGCAGCGAGCGTCGATCGCGCGGCGATCGCCCTGGTCTTCGACGGTACGGAGGTGACCTACGACGCGCTGGATCGCTGGACGAACCGCTTGGCGCGTGTGCTGATCGACCGCGGCGTCGGCCCGGAAACCCTGGTGGCACTGGGCATCCCGCGATCGATCGAGTCCGTGGCGACGGTGCTCGCGGTGGCCAAGGCCGGAGCGGCGTTCGTGCCGGTGGACCCGTTGTACCCGCAGCAGCGCATCGCGCACATGTTGTCGGATTCCGGTGCGGCGCTGGGTATCACGCTGGCGGATTACCGCCGGGAACTGCCCGAGGACACCGAATGGATCGTGCTCGACGATCCGGTGTTCCGCGGTGCGGTGCTCGACGCCTCGGACGCGCCGGTCGCCGATACCGAGCGTCTCGCTCCGCTGCGCATCGACAACCCGGCGTACGTGATCTACACCTCCGGCTCGACCGGCACGCCGAAGGGCGTGATGGTCACGCACGGCGGACTGTCGAACTTCGCCGCCGAGACCGCGCACCGGTTCGATGTCCAGCCGGGGTGCCGGGTGCTGCACTTCGCCACGCCGAGCTTCGACGCGGCGATGCTGGATCTGCTGCTGTCCCTCGGCGGCGCGGCGACCCTGGTGATCACGCCCGGCGGTGTGGTCGGCGGCGACGAACTGCGGCAGGTCTTCGCCGCGGAGCGGATCACCCACGCGTTCATCACCACCTCCGCCCTCGGCACGGTCGACCCCCGGGGTCTGCACGAGTTGCAGCACGTGCTGGTCGGCGGCGAGGCGCTGCCGCCGGACCTGGTGACCCGGTGGGCGCCCGGCCGCAACCTGTACAACGTCTACGGCCCGACCGAGACCACCATCGTCACCGTCATCTCGCAGCCGATGGCGCCCGGCGAGCCGATCACCATCGGCGGACCCATCCGCGGCGTCAACGCGGCGATCCTCGACGCACGCCTGCATCCGGCTCCGCTCGGGGTGACCGGCGAACTGCACTTGGCCGGTGACGCGCTGGCCCGCGGCTACTTGAACCGTCCGGGACTGACCGCCCAGCGGTTCGTCGCCAACCCGTTCGGCAAACCAGGGGAGCGGATGTACCGCACCGGCGATCTGGTGCGCTGGTGGGCCGGGCAGCGGGAGAACGGGACGTCGGCCGATGCCGCGCCGGAGATCGAATATGTCGGCCGCACCGACCATCAGGTCAAGATCCGCGGCTTCCGCATCGAACTCGGCGAGGTCGACGCCGCGCTCGCCCGCCACGGCGCGGTGGCGTTCTCGACCACCATCGGGCATCGCACTCCGGCCGGGGCGACCGCGCTGGTGTCGTATGTGAAAGCGCGCGACGGAGTGACGCTCACCGCGGCCGAGTTGACCGCGCACCTGACCCGGTTGGTGCCGAACTACATGGTGCCGCAGTCGATCATGCTGCTCGACGAGGTGCCGCTGAGCCCGGTGGGCAAGCTGGATCGCGCGAAACTGCCGGAGCCGGTGTTCACCGCGGGCGAGGGCTATCGCGCCCCCTCCACCCCGACCGAGGAAGCGCTGTGCGCCGCTTTCGCCGAGGTGCTCGGTGTGGAGTCGGTGGGTGTGGACGACGGCTTCTTCGAACTCGGCGGCAACTCGCTGCTGGCCACGAAGGTCGTCGCGCACGTCAGGGAGTCGGGCCTGGACCTGCCGGTGCAATTGATGTTCGGCGACGCGACGCCCGCGGCGATCGCGGCGCGGCTGGACGGTGCGGACGCCACTTCGGGCGCCGCGGTGGCGGCGATGCTGGCGCCGGTGCTGCCGATCCGGCCGAGCACCGAGGTCAGCCGCGCGCCGCTGTTCTGCGTGCATCCCGCGATCGGATTGGCCTGGTGCTACTCGGGGTTGCTCGCGCACCTCCCGGCGGACCGGCCGGTCTACGGCTTGCAGGCTCCGCACGTCGCGGGGCAGGACGGTCACGCGACGATCGGCGAGGCCGCGCGCCACTACGTGGCCGCGATCAAGCGGATCCAGCCGGAGGGCCCCTACCACCTGCTCGGCTGGTCGCTCGGCGGACTGATCGCCCAGGAGATGGCGGTGCAGTTGCAGGAGGCCGGCGACGAGGTCGCGCTGCTGTCCATGATGGACAGCTACCGGTTGTCCGACGACCTGCTCGACCAGGCGACCCCGAGCGTCGCCGAGATCGTCGGCGAGTTCGGCAGCGACGAACTCGGCGCGGAAATCGATCCGGACCTGAGCCTGCGAGAGGCAGCCGAGCTGCTGCGCGCCCGGTCCGGGCGTTCGCGGCGCTGACCGTCGAGCATCTGGAACGGCTCTACGCGGGCTACCACAACGGCACCGTGCTCGCGCACAGCTTCCGGCCGCGCCCGTTCGACGGCGACCTGTTGTTCTTCACGGCGGGCGACGACCCGGTCAACCGGGCCGATCCCGATCGGTGCGCCGAGGCCTGGCAGCCGTACGTCACCGGTGCCGTCCACGACCACGAGCTGCGCTGCGCGCACTCCGCGATGACCACGCCGGACGCACTGGCGGTGATCGGGCCGGTGCTGCGGAGGTGGCTGGAGACGAAGGAGACGCACAGGTGAGCTTCGCGGTCGAGGTGACCGGCCTGGTGAAGAACTACGGCCGGGCCCGCGTCCTGGACGAGATCGACCTACGAATCCCCACGGGCACCGTGATGGGACTGCTCGGACCGAACGGTGCGGGCAAGACGACGACCGTGCGGATCGTCACCACGTTGCTGAAGCCCTCCGCCGGGTCGGTGCGGGTGGCGGGCGTCGACGTGCTGCACGATCCTTCGGCGGCGCGCAAGCGGATCGGGCTGTCCGGCCAGTACGCCGCCGTCGACGCCAACCTGTCCGGCTACGAGAACCTGCGCATGGTGGCCCGGCTGTACGGGATGTCCCCGCGCCGGGCGACCGCTCGGGCCACCGAACTGCTCGGCGCCCTCGGACTCGACTACGCCGCGCACCGCAGGGCGGGGACGTACTCCGGTGGCATGGCCAGGCGGCTCGACCTCGCGGGCGCGCTGGTCGCCCGGCCGCCCGTGGTGGTGCTGGACGAGCCGACCACGGGCTTGGACCCGCGCGGCAGGCTGGACATGTGGCGGGTGATCGGCGACCTCGTGGACGACGGGACCACGGTGCTGCTCACCACGCAATACCTGGAAGAGGCGGACCTGCTGGCCGACCGCATCACCGTCATCGACCACGGGCGGGTCATCGCGCGCGGGTCGGCCGACGAGCTGAAGACCTCGATCGGCGGTGACCGGCTCACCGTCACCCTGGCCGCCGGGCAGGCCGCCGAACCCGCGCTGGCCGTGCTTGCGCAGGTCGGCGTCGGCAACCCCGCGCACGAGGCGGGCACCGATGAGGTATCGGTGGTGGTCGGCGACGGCTCGCGCACCATGGTGGAGGCGCTGCGCAGGCTCGACGACGCGGGCGTCTGCGTGGTCGACGCGAACGTGCACCGGCCGAGCCTCGACGACGTATTCCTTTCCCTCACCGGCAAGCCGGGCGACACGCCCGTCGCGGAACCGGAGACCGATGACGTACCAGAGGAGATCATGTCGTGAGTACGGCAATGGTGCGGGAGGCGGCCCCGAAGGCGGATCCGCGGTCGAGAAAGGCCGCGGCGCAGCCGGATTCCGCTCCCCGGCTGCGGTTGTTCCGGGACAGCGCGATCGTGGCCCATCGCAATCTGCTGACCATCCTGCGCGTGCCCACGCTGCTGGTGACCGCGACGATTCAGCCGCTGATGTTCGTGTTCCTGTTCGCTTACATCTTCGGCGCGTCGCTCGGCGGTGGCCAGTACCGGGAGTTCCTGCTCGCGGGCATTTTCACCCAGACGGTGGCGTTCAACGCCGCGTTCACCACGGTAGGGCTGGCCGGGGACCTGCAGAAGGGCATCATCGACCGGATGCGGGCGCTGCCGATGTCGCGGCTGGCCGTGCTGATGGGCCGCACGCTGTCCGACCTCGTGGTCAACATCCTCAGCCTGGCGGTGATGGTCGGGTGCGGATACGTGGTCGGGTGGCGCATCCACGGCAGCGTCACCGACGCCGTGCTGGCGTTCGGCGTGATCCTGCTGTTCGCGTTCGCGATGTCCTGGGTCGGCGCGCTGACCGGCTTGCTGTCACCGACCGTCGAGGTGGCGCAGAGCGCCGGGCTGATCTGGCTGTTCCCGCTGACGTTCATCTCCTCGGCGTTCATCTCGGCCGAGACCCTGCCCGGCCCGCTGCGCACGATCGCCGAATGGAATCCGATCACCGCGGTCTCGGCGGCCGGACGCAAGTTGTTCGACAACGACTCGCCGCCCACCTTCGTCCCGCCCAGCGGCTGGGCCGCCGACCACTGCGTCGAGTACGCGGTGGCCTGCTCGGTTGGGATCCTCGTGGTGGCCGTGCCGCTGGCGCTGCTTCGCTACCGCAAGGTGGCCAGCCGCTGACCCGGACAGCGAACGGCCGCCGCATCGAACGATGCGGCGGCCGTTTCCGTACTGCGCGAACCGTCAGGCGCGGCGGCGGGTCTTGAGCAGTTCGAGGCGCTCCTTGAGCAACTCCTCGAGTTCCTCCTTGCTGCGGCGCTCCAACAGCATGTCCCAGTGCGTGCGCGGCGGCTTGACCTTCTTGGTCTCCTGCGTGGTGCCCTCGATCAGCACACCCTCCTGGCCGTTGCGGCACAGCCAGGTCGGCGGGATCTCGGCGTCGTCGGCGAAGGGAACGTCGAATTCCTCGCCGTTGTCGGTCCGGTACCGGGCGATCCGACGCGGAGCCAGGTCGTGGTCGCGATCGGTCTCGTAGCTCACCGCTCCGAGCCGACTGCCTCGGAGTACGCGATCTGCCATGGTGTGCCTCTCCCTGTGTGCTCGAGTCTTCGTGCGCTGCGACCGTGTCCGCACGAGTGCGCGGGGCATCCGCCGGACTTGATGTACAACGATCGGGCCTGCGCCGATAGTTCCCGACGCGGCCGCGGTGAACCGTTCCATTGTAGTGCCCTCGGCACGCCTGCCTCGCCATGCCCGATGCGGGGCGATTCTCCGGGGGTCAGTGAGCGGATCGCGGGTCGCGGGCTATTAGTGTTCTGCGTCATGTCGCGCCGCTTGTCCTGCCAGTGGTGTGGGCGGGAGATCGTGGAATCGGAGGCCGGCCGCCGTCGCCGGTACTGCCGCCAGTCCTGTCGCCAACGCGCCTACGAACACCGCAACAGCTTGAAGGGGACCGGGATCCCCGACGACGCGGTTGTGCTCAGCGCCCAGGAGGCGGCCGACTTGGCCGATCGCTGGTTCGCCGCCCGCTGCGCCGCCGAGGACGTCGCCACCGCCATCGCGGAGGGTGCGACGTCCGATGAACTCGCCGCGCTCGGCAAGACCCTGGTCGCGCTCACCCGTGACGCCGAACGCCTCCGCTGACCGGCTCCGCAGCCGAACGGGGATGCCCCGCGCCGGCGCCGCGGTGACGGAGGTACACCGCGCCGAGCAGCACGCCGACGGTCGCGGCCAGTCCGCCTGCCGCGAGCCAGCTGGCCTCGTCCGGGTGGACCAGCGACTGCGCCCGCATCGCCTGCCAGAAGACGAGCGCGAGCACACCGGCGTACCCGGCGGCCAGCACGCCGACGACCGCGGCGCGGGCGCGTTCTGGCCGCAGCCAGCGGTAGCGGGGAGCGAGCCAGGCGAGCGCGACAGCCACCAGCGGCAGGACCTGGATGCCGTGCAGCCCGACGAAGTGCGGAACGCGCAGGTCACCGCCGACGGTGCTCCAGTGCGTGATCGGCATGCCCGCCATGGCGTCGCGCGGGGCGAGATCGCCCGCGTCGGCCAGGACCGTGTGCCCTGCGGCCAACTCGACCACGCGCCCGTCGCTGTCGCGGACGAGTTGCTTACCGGTGAACCCCATCAGGTAACCCAGCGCCATGCCGACGACGGCCAGGGCCAGACCGGCGTGGATGGCCCGCGCTGTCGGGCGGTCCACCAACCGCTGCCAGGCCAGGATCAGCACGATGATCAGATTGGCGAGGAACAGGCCGGGCACGCCGGAGGCGAAGACCACCTGCCCGATCGAGTTCACCGGGTCGTCCTCGGTGTTGAAGTGGCTGAAGGTGCCGCGGGCGGCTTGCACCACGATGAATCCGACGTCGATGAATCCGGTCACCGCGAATACCGTGCCCAGCCACCAGGTAGCGCGGTTTCCCTTGTGCGGCAACGACAGCAGCCATGCCAGAGTGAGGCTGTAGAGGAAGAAGGCCAGCCCGAACTTCATCGGCTTGAGCCAGACCGACTCCCCGAGCAGCGTGCGGTCGTCGACCAGCATCGCCGCCAGGCAGAACAGGACGAGCGCGGCCATCGCGGTGACCGTGCCGAGTAGCGGTCGATGCAGTCGCGCGCGCCCCGCCACTGTCGTGCTCGCCCGCGATCGCGGCGTCGAGGACTCGCCCTGCGGCGCCGTGGCGAAATGTGTTGTGGACATGGACCGAACGTAGAAACCGCGAACCCCGCACAGCGTCCCGCCGCAGCGCCATTCGCGCCTAGTACCCCGGTATCGGGTCGAGCGTCCCGGCGATACCAGGGAGGCGGCATGGTGGGGAGATCGGGAAAGGGCCGCGAACGCGCCGTTGCGTTCGCGGCCCCGTCGAGGGCGACGGCATTGTCGCCGAGTTTGTTCGCGGGCTCATGTCCCACGAACGGGTCCGGGATCAGTCCTCCGCGGCGAACCCGACGTCGATGCCGCGCCCGGCCAGCCAGGGACGCGGGTCGATCGGTGCGCCGTCGGGCAGGTGGACCTCGTAGTGCAGATGCGGGCCGGTGGAATAGCCACGGTTGCCGACCGTCGCGATGACGTCGCCCGCGCGGACCGGCTGGCCCACGGCGACGAGGATGTCGTTGACGTGGCCGTAGACGCCGACGGTGCCGTCGTCCTGTTGCACCCGCACCCACAGGCCGAAGCCGGAGGCGGGTCCGGCCTCGATCACGACGCCGTCGGTGACCGCGGCGATCGGCGCCCCGAGCGGGTCACCGAAATCCAGGCCCGCGTGCAGCGTGCCCCAGCGAGTCCCGAAATTCGAGGTGAGCACGCCGGCCACGGGACGGACGGTCTTCGGTGGGGTGAAGTCCTGGGCGATCCGGTTCGGGTCCCACGGTGCGGGCAGCGGGGCGGCTTGCGGCGCCTGGTTCTGGTCCGGGGCGAAGACGGCGAACTGCGTCGTGCCCTCGGCCGGGCGGATCTCGCCCGAGGCGATCTTGCCCGCGACGAGGCGGGCGGAGGCGTCGGTGTCCTGGTCCTGCTGCGCCGCGGCGAGGATGCCGACGGAGGCGGTGACGACCGCGGCGGCGGCGAGGACACGGGCGGCGGCGCTGTCGCGGCGCAGCCGGGTCACGCTCCGGCGAATCGGTAACGGAAAGGTCACGGGCATGCATCGAACGTAAGGGAGCCGGCGCGCCGGTCGGCAATCCTGTGGCTATCGTCACCGGGCATCGAACGCCCAGCTCGTCGGTCACGGGTAGGTAACGATGATTCGCTGTTCGGCGCATGAGCTGGGAATACGCCCTCTTGCCCAACTGTTGACCGGCGAAACGTCGGACGCCCACACTATGTGAGTGGCGACTAATGGAGTTCGTGCCCTGACGGCGCTGGCGGACCCGACCCGGCGCGCTATCTTCGAGGCTTTGCCGCAGAACCCGCGCTCGGTCGGCGACATCGCGCACGACCTGGGCGTCACCAGCTCGGCGGTCTCCCAGCATTTGCGCGTGCTGCGCGAGGCACGGTTGGTCATGATGCGGCCGGAAGGCAACCGGAGGCTGTACTCCTTGGATCCGCGTGGCCTGGCCGACGCCCGTGACTATCTCGAGCAGTTCTGGCCGAGTGCCATCGCCGCGTACTCCGCGGCGATCGCGACCGCGAACGCCTGAACCGCGGACGCGTCATCCCGGGTGGCGTCGGGGGGCGGTCATCCGACGCGCCGATACGCAGGTTTGCGGCGGTCGGTGTTCGTGCGGGGCCAGTTGCGCGTGCTCAACTGTTTGTCGACCGCATTGATCACCTCGGTGACCCCGATCTGCAACAGCCCGGGATCGGGGGTGTCGGCGTGCGGGTCGCCGATCTGGCCGCTCCACAACACCGCGTGCCTGCCCAGCAGGTGCGCGGGCGGGCCCGCCCACCGCGGGGGCGTGGGGCCGAACAGCAGGACGGTGCGGGTGCCGAACGCCGTGGCCAGATGGGCGACGCCGGTGTCCCCGCAGATCACCAGCGCCGCCTCGGCGACCGTGGCGGCCAGATCGATGAGGTTCTGTTCCCCGGCGAGCACCCGGCCGGCCGGCAGCCCGGCCCGCGCGGCGATGCCCAGTGCGAGTTGGCGTTCGTTCTCGTCGCCGGTCAGGACCACTTCGCGCCCGAGGACCAGCAAGTGCCGCACCACCGCGGCGAAACGGTCCGGGGGCCAGCGGCGGGCCGGCGCGCCTGCGCCGACGTGCACGACCACGCAGTCGCGGCGGCTGGTCGTCGACACCGGCGGTACCAGTCCGAGGTTGCGTCGATCGGCTCCGATGCCGTCGTACTCGAGCAGGTGACACCAGCGGTCCACAACGTGCATGTCGGTTTCCCACTCGGGGCCGGGTAGCTCGGGAAACGCGGCGTTGCGAAAGGAGAGGATGCGTCCGGGGTCGGTCTTGGCCAGCATGACGATGCTTTCCGCGCTGGCGCCGTGCAGGTTGACCGCCAATTCGGGTGGGGGCGCGTCCCAGCGGAGACTGCTCGGATCGGCGGTCGGCACCAGTGCGTCGACCGAGGCGATCAAGTCGACGATGGGCTTGAGCCGCTGCGGTGCCGCCAGGACGATGCGATCGTGGGGTTTGGCCCGGCGCAGTGCACGTAGAGCCGGGACCGCGGTGAGTAGATCACCGAGCCCACGCGCCTGCAACACGAGCAGAACCGCCACCCTCTTCTCCTAGCCACCCGAGTCTCACCGAACCCCGACCCACCCGTTCACCCCAGGGGCGCCAACGAAGAGTCACTCCGTGATGACTACCCGACCGGCCGGACGGCGAAACGTGAACTCCGGGCAACGCCGCGGTACCGGCCGAACAACCGCCGTGCGGCCGGGTCGGCAAATGATCAGAAAACGCGGAACCTCAGCTATAGCATCAATGCATGACGACAAACAGCGTGGTAGAGGGTCCCTTGCAGTCTCTTGCCCGCCGTGCGTGGCAAACCGTTCTGCTCACCGGCGTTCTGGCGGTGATCCTCGGCATCTTGATCCTGGTCTGGCCGGACATCACCCTGCAGGCGGCGGGCATCGTCTTCGGCATCTATCTGGTGGTCACCGGCTTCCTGCAGTTGATCGCGGCCTTCGGCGCGCCGGCCAGTGCCGGGCTGCGGGTGCTGTCGTTCATCATCGGCGTGCTGTCCATCGTGGTCGGCGTGTTCTGCTTCCGCGACGAACTGGCCTCGATCCTGCTGTTGGGACTGTGGATCGGCATCGGCTGGCTCTTCCGCGGGATCGCGCTGCTGGCGGCGGCGATCTCGGAACCCGCGATGCCCGGGCGCTGGTGGCAGGTGTTCTTCGGCGTGGTGACCGCGGCCGCGGGTGTCGTCCTGATCGTCTGGCCGGTTCGGTCGGTGGCTACGCTGGCCGTCTTGGCGGGGGTGTGGCTGATCATCCTCGGCATCATGGAGATCGTCGTGGCGTTCGGGGTCCGCAGGGACGTGCGGACGGTGGGCGCCGCGCACGCCGCCGCCTGACCACGGATTTTCGCCCGGCCGGACGCGATCG
Organism: Nocardia sputorum; assembly: GCF_027924405.1. Classification (NCBI taxonomy): domain Bacteria; kingdom Bacillati; phylum Actinomycetota; class Actinomycetes; order Mycobacteriales; family Nocardiaceae; genus Nocardia; species Nocardia sputorum. The sequence continues at coordinate 2,630,367 of NZ_AP026978.1, forward strand.
GCGCCCGGCCGGGCGATGTCGTGTCTCCCGGCGCCGGGACCAGCACGGTTCCGTCCGGTCGGAACTCGTGACAGAATCACAGGCGCATTTTCACGAGACGTCGGCTTCGGGGTTGGTCGACATCGAAAAGAACTGGAGGCACGAATGATTCGTACTGCTGGGTTTGTCGGTGCGCTCGCCCTGGCAGGGGCCGCGGCCATGCTGTCGGCGGGAACGGCGCAGGCCGCGGTCGGCACGCTGGGGATCAACGGTGAGCTGCACGCGGATCCGGTGGGCTGCTTGAACACCGACGGCACCTTCTACACCACGTTCCAGATCACCGTCGTCAACAGCACCGATCGTGCCGTCACGCTGTACTCCGGAAGGGACTGCACCGGTTCCGTGGTCGGCGAGCTGCCCGTGGAGAAGATCGGTTACCTGCCCAAGGGCGGCAGCGTCTCCGTCAGCTGAACCGACCGTAGCGATCGCGGCCGAGGCGTCGCGTCACCCATCGCACGAGTTTCGTCGGTGTGTGCGCGAGCGCCTCGGCCGTTTCCGTGCTCGCCCCGCCCGTGCGGGGGTGATGATCTGCGGATACGCCTGTCGCGTCGGGGATCGCGCTACCGCGCGCGTGAACTCGTTTCCATCGTGCGGGCCGGACGTCGGGTGTCCTGTGTGCGCGGCCAGTCACTCGGGTTCACCGCGGTGGATTCCGAGGTCGCCGGTGCCGGAACCGGCGGGGCGGCAGCCGAGCGGCGGCTACCCCGCGGATCCCATGCCATCGCCGACGCGGCCGCGCCCAGCAGAACGACCACGATCATCGTCACAACACACCAGACCAACATGGCCCTTGCCTCCCTGGCATCACCATCCGGTTGACAGACTGCGTCGGCTCACCAAGGCGGACAGTTGTTTTCGAGTCGGTGACAGTATTCACCGACCGGATGGCGCGCGCGAGTCCTCGGCGCGGGGCTGAGGTGTCCCGGCTTCGTCCGAAACCCGCCACTGATCTTGTGGCGGACGGGTGTGCCAGCGCGAACATCGCCGACTCGGGTCCGGTGCGGCGATCGGAGGAGACGGGGATCACGATCACGCCGTGACCGCACGTGTGTGGGTGGCGTCTCAGGTCCCACTCGTTCGTCGCGCGCAGTGGCCCGAGGGCTCGCTGTTTGCCTCGTTTTCGCCCGGGTAGCACGGTGGGGACGGAGGTCAACCCACAGCGAAGGGCTGGTTCGGCGATGTCCAATTCCACATCCGGCGCGACAACGGATCGGCGGTCTCCGCTCCAGGTCGCCGCCATGGCGGTCGGAGCGACGTTCCTGCTGGTCGGCATCCTGGGGTTCATTCCGGGAATCACGACCGACTACGGCGAACTCGAGTGGGCGGGGCATCACTCCCAGGCCCAGTTGCTCGGTCTGTTCCGCGTGTCGGTGCTGCACAACGTGGTCCACTTGGCTTTCGGCATCGCCGGAGTGCTGGCCGCGCGCACCGCTGCGTCGGCGCGCGCGTTCCTCATCGGCGGCGGCGTGGTGTATCTCGTGCTGTGGCTGTACGGACTGGTCGTGAACCCTGACAGCGACGCGAACTTCGTGCCGCTCGATACGGCCGACAACTGGCTGCACTTCGTGCTCGGCGCGGGCATGATCGCCCTCGGCGTGGTCTTGGCGCGGCGGCCCATGACTCAGGCGCCTGGAGCGGGTAGGCAGACCGGAATCCTGGAGTAGCCGACACCCCCAACCGCGGCCGGTGCGGGTAGTAGCAACGAAAGTAGCTGCAGGTCAACTGGTCTCACAGCCGAACGGGCTTCACCGACGCCGCCGGGTTCTCGGCGGTGCGCTCGATCCGGGTGATGCCGGAAAGCTGGCTTGCCGAACGCCGAACATGTTGACATCGACTGCTGTTGACAACATATGATGTCAATAACTTGCTCAGCCTGCACTCCGCGCCGTAACCGCGCGAGCCGCAGGAGTGCAGGCCTTCGACTACTTCGGCAACGATCGCGGCAAGGGAGCACCGATGAGGGCCAAACCACCCGCGCTGGGATATCTCCGCAAAGACGTCTCGGGTGTGTCCCAGGATTGGGACGAAGCGCAGATGCGGAGTTTGGCCAAGCGGCTGGGTTACGAGCTGTGCAAGACGGTGACCTTCGGCGCCGGTACCGACGCACCGGTGGATCGCCTCGTCGACGTCGTCCGCACGTTCGGCGTCGACGCCGTGATCGCTCCCGGTCTGCACCACTTCGGCAATGCGGTACCGGCGCAACTGGTCGAGGTCTGCGACCTGATCACCGTGACGCCCCAGCAGACGTACGCCCGCTCGGCGCTGTCGCGGATCTGGGCCTGAATCGGTCCAGCCCTTGGGTGAAGTCCAGCGCTGTTCAGCGCTGGCGCCAGCCCAGCGGACCCGGCAGGTCCACACGGTTCTTCTTGGTTCGGGAGTTCCGCGACCAGGGGCCGATTCTGATACTCCCCGACGACAGCCCCGATTGGGTGACGTTGAGCTTCAGCGGTCCGAACGATTTGCGCTGACGATATCCGATTGGCATGAGCAGCCTCCCTGACTCGACCCCAGGATGACGGATTCGGTTATCCCACAGGGTCTTCGCTGGTCGAGGCATCCCTGATCGGCAGCCCGGTCGGATTCATGCCGTCGAGACCGTCCCGCAGGCACTGCGACCCGGAAACGATGGGCGGTCTACTGGTGAAGTGCGCTCTACTGATGCCATGGACGGTACTGGAAGCCCTTGGGAGAATACGACGCACGACTGGGCCGGCGCCGTGGACCTCGCCCACCTGGAACGGATTCGCCGCGAGCCGGAAGCGATGGCTCCCGGCGGTATCCGTCACCTGATTCTCGAAGTCGTCGCCTACGCGGCGGACGAAGCCGCATGTGGGAACGGCGGACGGTGCGTCGTGACCTTGCACACCGATGGTTCGGTGTCGGTGTCCGACGATGGAAGAGGCACCGACACCCGCATCGACGTCGGCGGCCGCCACGTCAAGAAGCCGATCATGGCGACGAAAGATCTGCGGTTCTTCGACTTCCCTGATGCGGAATGCCTGCCCGACGGTCATCCGCGCCGTGGCATGTCCGTCGTCGCGGCGCTGAGCCCATGGCTCGTGCACACCAATCGCCGGCGGCACGGAGCTTGGACGCAACGCTATGAGAACGGCGTCCCGGTCACCGATCTGCTGCCGGTCGCCGCGGACGGCACGACCGGGACGACGGTCCACTTCCGGCCGGGCCACGACTTGCCCGAGGCGGCCGAGCCGACGGTCGACGAGCTGGTCCGGTTGACGTCGCCGTGGCGGCAGTTGTCGGTCGAGGTGATCCGCGCCGGTGCGGCATCGCGGTGAGCCACGACGTTATCGGTACACACCGGCAAACTGACGTCGCCCAACATCAGACCGGAGAAGACACCCGAGCGCGCTCCTCGCCTCCCGTCCGATACGCGACAGCGGTCCGCGATCGGTGCGAGTTATGCCCAGGCAGGAGCTGATACAGCGGACGGTTGTCGTGTCGGGTATCCGCGGACACAGCGGCGGCACGATGGTCTTACGAGGATCGTCGAGTCGGCTCGGCGAGCAGCCGTCGGCCAGGCACGGTGCGGATAGGCTGGCGGTATGTCGGACTCGGTGGTTCCCAAAGAGTTTTCGGTCGCGCTCGTGCTGGGCGGGGGCGGTCCGGTCGGCATCGCGTGGTTGGCGGGGTTGGCCACCGGGTTGCGGGAAAGCGGTGTCGACTTGGCGCTGGCGGACCGCTTCGTGGGGACCTCCGCCGGAGCGGTGGTCGGCGCGGTGCTGGCCGATGGTGGCGATCCGGCGCGGTTGTTGCGGCCGCCCTCGGCATCGGCGCCGGTGCGCGCGGATCCGGCGCGGATGGGGGAGATCCTCGCCGTGCTGCGGACGCCCGGGCAGGATCCCGCTGAGGGGCGTCGCCGGGCGGGTGCGCTGGCGCTGGCCGCCCGGGTCGGCGATCCGGACGAGCACATCGCGCGCATCGGCGGGCTGGCCGGTGTGACGCAGTGGCCCGAGCGCGACCTCGTCGTCACCGCGATCGACATCACCACCGGTGACCTGCGGGCGTGGACCAGGGACGGCGCGGCGTCGTTGCCCGCGGCGCTGGCGTCGAGCACCGCGGTGCCGGGCGTCTTCCCGCCGATTCCGATCGACGGGAGTCTCTACGTCGACGGCGGGCTGCGCTCGCCGGTCAACGCCGACCTCGCCGCGGGCGCCGATGTCGTGGTGATCGCGGAACCCTTGGCGCACATGTTCCCGCGTATCCCCAGTGATCGCGAATTGGGTTCGGCCACCGAGATTTCCATCGTCCCCGACAACGACGCCATCGCCGCGTTCGGACTCGACGTGTTCGCCCCGGCCGCGCTGGCCCCCGCACACGCGGCCGGCGTGCGTCAGGCCGCCGAGGCGGCGCGGCGGCTGAAGGACGTCTGGCCGGACCGCTGAGCGAGACGGTCGCTCACGACCCGGCTTCGTCCGGCGCGGACCCGAGGATGCCCTTCATCTCCGGACGATCGCCAGGCTGGATCGGTAGCTGTTCGGTGGCTGGCGAGCATCGGAAGTAACTGACCCGGCGATACGCGCCGGCGCGGCGAGCGCTGGAGGGCATCGCCGGGCAGTCCCGGCGTGGCGCGGCGGAAAGCCGGGTCAGTCGTCCGGGGTCTCGGTGAAGCGCTGGAGGTACAGCGGCTCGCCGAGCTTCTCCACCAGATCGAGTTCGGTCTCCAGGTAATCGACGTGCTGTTCCTCGTCTTCGAGGATGTGCTCGAAGATGCGCGCCGAAGTCACGTCCCCGCGCGACCGCATCAATTCGATGCCTCGCCGGAGTCGTTCCACCGCTTCCAGCTCGATCTGCAGATCGGCCCGCAGTTGCTCCGGCACGCTCTGCCCGATGCGCAGCGGATTGAGCTTCTGATAGTTCGGCAGCCCCTCCAGGAACAGAATCCGGTCGGTGAGGAGCTCGGCATGTTTCATCTCATCGATGGACTCGTGCCGAGTGTGTCGCGCCAGCTTGGTGAAACCCCAGTTCTCCTGCATCTTGGCGTGCAGGAAGTACTGGTTGATCGCCGTGAGTTCGGCCGTCAGTTGCTCGTTGAGCAACGCCACGATGTCCTTGTCGCCGTCCATAGCAGCGATCGTGGCACAAAAAGTGCGCAGCGCGGGAGAGACCGCCTGGTGTGTCGCTTCAGGCGGCCGTGGGTTGCGCTCCGGTCGTCGCCCGGGCGCGGCCTATCACCTCGGCCAATCGCGCCGTGCAACTGCCGCAGCCGGGTTTCCAGCCACAGGCGTTCTTCACCTGGCGGATGCTGTCGGCGCCCGCCGCAACGCAGGTGTGCACATCGCCTTCGGACACCGCGTTACAAATACAGACGTACATGAAGCCTCACAGCCAGGATCACCTTTCCGCTGAGGTTAGCCTCGACTAACGAGGTAAGCCTCCCCTAATGTATAGCACCTCCGCCGACCGGGGGGAAACCCCGACATGCGGGCCTGGCGCTTTTCTCCCCACCCGGTCGCGGCGCCGGCCGTCGGCGAGCCGCTGCACGGCGAGGCGCCGCAGGCCGCTGGACTCGAGCCCGGCGTGGCCGGGGAGCGGCACGCCGGCCGCGCGGTTCGTCGGCGTGCCGCTCCCGCGCTTCCGACGTCGAGCGGATCACCGCCCCTTAGCTGTGTGCGCCGAACCCGCGGGTATGGCGCAGTGCTCAGCCGTCGTCGCGCAGTGGCGCGGGATCCGGGGGCGCCGTCGTGATCGTTCCCGCGCTGTCCGCTGAACCATGGACAGCCCGAAGCGTCGCCCCGCTACTGCTCGGCCGAGTGAACTCACCGATCGGCAAGTGAGGTGTTGCGAATCAGTGTGCCCCCTCAGTCCAGGTAACGGACCAGGTGTTCGGCGACGCAGGCCGGCTTGTCCGCACCCTCGGCGGTAATGGTCACGGTCCGTTCGGCCTGCACGCCGCCGGGCACGTCGGTGACGGCGGTGAGCGTGACGGTGCCGCGCACCCGGCTGCCGACGCGCACCGGGCTGACGAAGCGCGCTTTGTTCAGCCCGTAGTTGATCGCCATCCGGGCCGACCGCACCGTCATCAGCTGCTGGCTGATCGGGGCGAGCAACGCGAGGGTGAGGAACCCGTGGGCGATGGTGGCCCCGTACGGGCCATTCGCGGCGCGGTCCGGATCGATGTGGATCCACTGGTGGTCGCCGGTCGCCTCGGCGAATAGGTCGATGCGCCGCTGGTCGATCTCGAGCCACTCGCCCGGGCCGAACTCGGTGCCCACCGCGGCGCGCAGGGCGTCGAAATCGGGGAAGTCGGTCATGCGGCATCCTTTCTGCGAGCGGCATCTGCACGATATCCGGGGAGCGGCAGCGTGCGGAATCCGCTGCCGCGAACGGTCCTTCATCGCCTTTCGGGTGGCATCGAGCGGCAACGCGCGCAGCAAACGAATCAAGCGTGGAACCCTGTAGCCCGCCATTCGAGCGCAGCGCAGCAAGGGCGGCGCCTACGCGGCCCCGGGACGGTTCCCCAAGAATCCTTCGTTCTCGGCGGGATGGGTGTTGAATCGCCGACGAGCAACATGGCGTTCTTGCTGCGGTGATGCGCCCGCCGGGCATTCCGTACTTTGCACTGGCGGCTCCTCCGGCAACTTCGGCTCGGCCCAACCGTGGTGCGCCGGAATGCGCGTACCTCCCCGGAATTGTGATCTTTGCTACAGATTCGCACACTACCGGACACATATGTCCGGTCATATTACTGTCCCGTAGCGGCCGTGGTCGGCCGCGCGAGTTCCCTGCTCGCGTCTGATCTTCGAGGGTGTGTGATGTCAGCAATTACGCGCCGGTCACTGTTGACCGGGGCTGCCGCGGCGGGTGGCCTGCTGGCCGCTTCGCGCTACGCGAACACGACCGGTCCGATCGCCGCGCGGGTGAACAGCGTTCCGCTCACCCGCGAGGAGCATCGGGTGGTCGTCATCGGATCGGGGTTCGGCGGCGGCGTCACCGCCCTGCGCCTTGCCGAGGCCGGAGTCCGGGTACTCGTGCTCGAACGGGGCCTGCGCTGGCCGACCGGTCCGAATTCCGAGACCTTCCCGCGCGCCTCGGCGTTGGACAAGCGGGTGCTCTGGTACAAGTCCAGCCCGGTGCTGTTCGGTAAGCCATTGGTTTTCGAGCCGTTCACCGGTTTGGTGGAGGCGGTGCCCGGGACCAACATGACCGCGCTGTGCGCGGCGGGCGTGGGCGGTGGATCGCTGGTCTATCAAGGAATGTCCCTGCAACCGGCGCAAGCGGTGTTCGACACCCACTTCCCCGAGGCCCTCGACTGGGCGACCATGGATCGCGTGCACTACCCGCGGGTCGCGCACATGCTCGGCTTGGCCGTGGCCCCGGACGAGCTGATCGCCAGTCCCAGCTACGCCGCCTCGCGGGTCTTCGCCGACCACGTGCGGCGCGCCGGACTTCCGCTGTCGAAGATCCCGATGCCCATCGACTGGAACTACGCGCTGGCCGAACTGCGGGGGGAGATGAAGCCCTCCTACACCAACGGTGACGGCGCCATGGGGGTGAACAACGGCGGCAAGCACTCGGTGGACGTCACCTATATCGCCGCGGCCGAGGCGACCGGTCTGGTGACGGTCGAGCCGCTGCACCAGGTCACCGACGTGGAGCGTGCCGCCGACGGCCGGTGGATCGTCCACGTCGAGCGCTTGGACACCAGCGGCGCCGTGCTGGAGAACAAGATCATCACCACCGGCGCCCTCGTGATGGCGGCCGGAAGCCTCAACACGACGAGGCTGCTGATGCGCGCCTCGGGCAGAGGGCTCATCCCCGACATGCCCGACGGTCTCGGTCAGGGCTGGGGCACCAACGCCGACCGCATCTATCTGTGGACCGATCCCACGGCGAGTTTCGGCGCGGAGCAAGGCGGGCCGGTCGTCTACGGAAGCGAGAACTGGGACGATCCGCACACCGCCCACACCGTGATCCAGGCGTCCATCCCACCGATGGGCGCCGACGCCAACAGCACCATGATGGTCGGCTACGGCGTCAGCGACGGTCGTGGCCACTTCGTCTACGACGCGGCCCGCGACGACGCCGTTCTGCAGTGGCCGCAGGACGGTGACAGCTACATCCAGGACAACCACATCGGTCCCGCCGCGCACCGGATCGCCGGTCCGGCAAGCATTCTCACCGACACCAACCTGCTGTTCCCGTCGACCTGGCACCCTCTCGGCGGTGCGAGCATGGGGGCCGTCTGCGACCTGGACGGCCGGGTGCACGGTCAGCGGGGTCTGTACGTGCTCGACGGCGCGCTCATGCCCGGCAACACCGCAGCCTGCAACCCGTCGATGACGATTGCCGCGGTGGCCGAGCGAGCCTTGGACAACTTGGTCGCGCAGGACGTCGGCACGATCATCTGACGGCTCCCGGCCGGGCCGGTCACCGAGGTCGTGGTCTAGCGTCGGGAAGCAGTGGACGCACCGCCGTGGCTTCGGGGCCGCGCTTGCGCATGGTGGCCGTGAACAGGACGGGCTGGCCCGCGTACAACGATTTGTAGCCGGTCATCTCGATGCTGGTGTACTCGACGAACACCTGCGTGGGATCGTCCGCGGGCTGGAGAAAGCCGAAGCCCTTCTCGATGTTGAACCAGACCACTGTGCCGCGGCGCCAGAAATCCGCCGCGGCACAGTGGTGGGGTCGGCTTGTCATGCCGGATCGGTCCGGATCAGGCGGCGTCGCGGCGCACTGGATCGGCGTGCATGATTCGCTGCCACCAGGCGTCCAATGGACTGGGGGCGGGCCAGACGACCGTCGCTTCGGGTCCGGACTCGGTCGGTGCGGGCAGCGGGTCGCGTAGATCGGTGCGTGCCATGAGCGAGCTCTCCATCAGGTGTTCCTCCGCAAGGATACCGCTGGGTGATAACGCCTTTCGCGTTCCGGCCAGGGGCGGGCCCGCGCATACGGGCCCGCCCGGAACGGGGCCGGGGCTTCCCCGTTGGCCGCGGCGATCTCAGGCGTCGATCGCCTTGTGGCCGTTGCCGCGACCGATCTCGATCTTGCGCGGCTTGGCCTTCTCCGCGACCGGAACCGTCAGGCGGAGGACGCCGTCGGTGTAGTCGGCGCGAATATTGTCGGTGTCCAGATTCTCGCCCAGGAACAGTTGACGGCTGAACACGCCGCGGGGGCGTTCCGCGGCGATCATCTCGCGGCCCGAGTCGAGTTCGGGACGACGCGCGCGCACCGTCACCACGTTGCGCTCGATGTCCAGGTCCAAGGACTCGGGGTCGATACCGGGCAGGTCGAATTCGACGACGAACTCCTCGCCCGCGCGCCAGGCATCCATCGGCATCACCGCGGGATGTGCCTTCGTGCCGAACACCTGCTGCGTCAGACGGTCCAGATCGCGGAACGGATCGGTGCGCATCAGCATGGTCGCCACCTCCAACTCACTCCATTCTCCGTAGTAGGGGCCAGATAACCTCTGTCATCTGGCATAGATTTTTTATAGCATCGAGAGAAGTTGAGTGCAAGGCGCTAAGCTAGGAAATCTATCGGGCAACACGAGGTGAGGATGAATGGCGCAGGAGAGGGGCAACTCGGGGCATCTGCCGGATCCCGGTCAAGCGGTGTACGGGATCTCGGTCGCTGCCGGGCTGGCCGGCATCGGGGTGCAGACGCTCAGACTCTACGAGCGTCACGGGTTGCTGACTCCCGCGCGTAGCGACGGCGGTACCCGTCGCTACAGCGGCAACGATCTCGCCCGTCTGCGGCGGATCACCGACTTGGTCGCCACGGGCGTGAACTTGGCGGGCATCCGGCGCATTCTCGACCTGGAGGATGCGAATGCCGACTTGCATGCCGACAACGACCGGCTGAACGCGGCCAACGACCGGCTGCAGGCCGACAATGTCCGCCTGCGGGACGCGCGGGACAACTCGGCCGATGAGGCCCAGACGCCGTGACTACCCCGAGAAGCGCGTGCGCAGATCGACCACCGTGCCGGAATCGCCGGTGGTCACCGTGACCTCTGGAATCAACGCGCGGATCAGTGGCATGCCGCGCCCGCGCAGCGAATCGGGCTGCGGATCCGGTTGTTTCCATCGACCGCTGTCGGAAATGGTCACCCGGAGTTCGTCGCCGTCGATCGATGCGCGCAAGCGGACCGTGCCGCCGTCGCCGTGATGGCCGTGCTCGACGGCGTTGGTGCAGGCTTCACCGACGGCCAGCAGCACGTCATAGGCCGGGGCCGCCGCCATGCCGCACTCGGCGAGCCATTCCTGCAGGGTGTGGCGAACACTGGCCAATTGCACCGCCTCGGCGGGGAAGTCCAGCTCCAGCGGCGTCATGGCGTCGGATAGCGGGACTCGCTCGCCCGCGCTCACGACCGCGCACCAACCGCCGGGACCGGAGTGCGTCTGTCGTGGCGCGGTCTTCCCGTCGTCGTGCCGTGCCAAGGGCGTCGATGCGCCGTCACCTCGTTACCTCCCTGTCGGGGATCGGTGCGCTGTACCCGCGCCACGCCGAGCGCGTGGACCATCGTCGGGCTCGGCTGCGGTGTTCGCCGCGCGTGTGCTCCCCGAGGCTATACCCAGTTGATCATCGCCCATTCGTCGGCTGGCTCCGTCCGTGAGAACCCGGCCCCGGCCGTCCCGTGACATCCGTGAATCGACGTGCCCGAGCCCACTGCCGCGGGGGAACGCCTCACAGACTCTGGCGCGGCAGCCGGACGACCTGGACGAAGAAGTCGTCGATCTGTTTGATGGCGGCGACGAACTGGTCGAGGTCGACGGGTTTGGTGACGTACGCGTTGGCGTGCAGGCGGTAGCTGCGCAAAATGTCCTCTTCGGCCGCGGAGGTGGTCAGCACGACCACCGGGATGTGCGACAGGTCGGGATCGGCTTTGATCTTCTCCAGCACTTGCCTGCCGTCGTACTTGGGCAGATTGAGGTCGAGCAGAATCAGGTCCGGCCGGGGCGCGTCCGCGTACCTGCCTTGACGGTAGAGGAACTCGAGCGCCTCCTCGCCGTCCCTGGCGACATGCAGGGTGTTGCCGATCTTGTTGTCCTCGAAGGCCTCTCGCGTCATCAGCTCGTCGCCGGGGTCGTCTTCCACGAGCAGGATGTCGATGGGCTGGCCGGAGGTCATGCGGGGGCTCCTTCTTGAACGGGGACGTCGGCGGTGCGGGCGGTGCCGTCGGCTCCGGCGGCGCGCAGGGTGAAGCAGAAGCGGGTGCCCGCGGTGTAATCGGTGTCGATCCAGATCCGGCCGCCGTGATACTCCACGATCTTCTTGCAGACGGCCAGCCCGATGCCTGTTCCGCTGTACTCCTCACGATTGTGCAGCCGCTGGAAGATGACGAACACCTTCTCGGCGAATTCGGGCGCGATCCCGATGCCGTTGTCGGAGACCGACAACAACCAGGCGTCGTCCTCCTCGGCCGGTTCGCAGGTGATCTCGATCTCCGGTGCGCGGTCGGGTGCGTGGAACTTGATGGCGTTACCGATCAGGTTCTGCCACAACATCGTCAGCAGCGTCGGATCGCCGACGATCTCGGGCAACTCCTCCGGGCGCCGGATGCGCGTGGTGGTGTCGTCGATGGCCGTGGAGAGGTTGGTCATGGCCTTGTCCAGGGTTTGACCGAGGCCGATGGATTCGGTGCGATCGGTGATCCGGCCCACGCGGGAGAAGGTGAGCAGATCGTTGATGAGCCCCTGCATCCGCTTGGCTCCGTCGACGGCGAAGTCGATGTACTGCTTGCCGCGCTCGTCGAGTTTGTCGCCGTAGCGTTTCTCCAACAGCTGGCAGAACGACGCCACCTTCCGCAACGGCTCCTGCAGATCATGCGAGGCGACGTAGGCGAACTGCTCCAGCTCCGCGTTGGACCGGCGCAGTTCCACGGCCTGCAGGTCGAGATCGGTTTTCTGCTCGGCGAGGACGGCTTCCTTGGCGCGCGAGGAAGCCAGCTCGGCGACGATGCGCCTGCGCATGCTCTCCACCGCGTTCGCGACGGTCACCAGGTCGGCCGGACCGTGCGCGTCGATGTGGTGATCGAACTCGCCGCTGGCCACCCGCAGCGACGCGTCGGTCAAGGAGCCGAGGGGACGGGCGATCAGGCGCCGGATCAACACGGTCAGCAGCACGCCGGTCAGCAGGAACGCGATGACCATCCCGGCCAGCACCGCGTCCCGGACCGCGCGAGTGTGCGCGAGTTCGTCCTCGTCGTCCGCGATGGCCGCCGCGAGACTGGTGTTCTGTACATCGAAGCGCGCGCGGAGTTCATCGAACAGTGGTTTGCCGCGCGCGGGGGAGGTGGGCTCGGTGCCGCTGGTCGACCCGGAGGCCAACGCCGCTACCAGCGGCTCGGCGTACTCGGTGCGCCACCGCCGCGCGGAACTCTCGATGGCGTCGAGTTCGTGCAGCAGCGACGGCCGGTCGGCCAGCAGCTCGCGCAGCCTGGCGACCGACTGCGCCTCGTCCCGGGCGCCGTCCTGGTAGGGCTGCAGGAACTGCCGGTCGCCGGTGATGCCGTAGCCGCGCAGCCCCGTCTCCTGGTCCACCAAGGCATTCTGCAACCGGTAGGCCTCGGCTGCCGCGGGCAACGTTTTGTCCAGCAGCCGGTCGGTCACCCGGTTGGTCTGCGCGATCACCTGCGCGCCCGCCACGGTGCCGATGATCACTACCAGCACCATCGCGGCCAGCACCAGCTGAAACCAAGCCTGGGCGGTCAGCCGCGCGCTCACCGGCGGCCGACCGGTCTTCGTCGTCATCGGTTCCGGTCCTGTCCTCGCCCGTCGTCGTTCCATCCCAGATACAGGATGGCGACATCGTCATCCAATCCGCCCGATTCCCCCGCCAGCGCCTCGACGCGGCCGATCAGCTCGTCGACGAACCAGTCGGGATCGGCGGCGCGCACCGCGCGCGCGACCTCCACGAGCCCGTCTTCCCCGAGCCGTTCCTGATCCGTCCCGACTCGTCCCTCGAACAGTCCGTCGGTGAACACCATCAGCCCGGAGCCGAGCGGCAGGTCCACCTGCTCGGCGGGCCACTCGGCTCGACCGGGCAGGAAGCCGAGGGCGGGTCCGCCGGGTACTTCGACCCAGTCCAATCCGGATGCCGAGCGCAGCAGCATGCCCGGATGCCCGGCCCGCAACACCTGTGCGCGGCGCTCCCCTGGATGCAGCATCAGGCTCGTCACCGTCGCGAAGGTCTGTTTGCCGGTGCGTTCGGCGAGCAGGACTTGTTCGAGCAGCCGCAGCTGCCGTGCGCCGGTCACCCCGCTCAGGACCAGGGTGCGCCAGGCCAGGCGCAACGCCACGCCGGTCGCGGCCTCGTCCGGCCCGTGCCCGGACACGTCGCCGATGACGGCGTGCACCGTGCCGTCGGTGTCCTGCACCACGTCGTAGAAATCGCCCCCGAGCAGCGCGTGCGCCCGCCCGGGACGGTAGCGCGCCACCACGTCGACGATCTGCCTGCCGCGCAGCAGCGGGGTGGGCAGCAGACCGCGTTCCAGGCGCGCGTTCTCCTGCGCACGCATATTGATCGCCTGCAAGGCCGCGCTCGTGCGCTCGGCTTGCTTGCGCTGGATCGCGTAGCGCACGGCGCGCCCGAACAACTCGGGCTCGACCCGTCCTTTGACCAGATAGTCCTGCGCTCCGGCCGCGACCGCCGCCAAACCGGTCTGCTCCTGGTCGAGCCCGGTCATCACCACGATCGCGACCTGATCGGTGTGCGTGCGGATGCGTTCCACCGCCTCGAGCCCTTGAGCGTCGGGCAGATGCAGGTCCAGCAGCACGCAGTCGGGTTCGGCGGCGGCCAGATGCTCGGCGGCCTCGGCCAGCGACCGCACCCAGTGCAATTGCAGGCCGGGGGCGCCGTCGACGACCAGTTCCTCCACCAGCAGCGCGTCTCCCGGATCGTCCTCGATCAGGAGCACCGAAGGGTGCTGCCACGGCCACTCCGCGCCCACGATCAGTTCGGGATCGTCGTCTGTCCCGTCACGCCGCACGAACGCCACCGGTCGAGGGTCCACTTGTGGCAGGACGAATGACAGCACCATTGCCGTCGTCGGTGAACACCGACAACCCGGCCTCCGATCACCATGGGGCGGCACCAGCGCACGCCGACTGTCTCAGCGGCCGTTTGCTGGACCGAGAGGCAGTCAAGATCGTATCCGATTCTCCATCCGATCGAGACATGGCGGCGTCGACCTGCGCGAAGGCAGCGACCGCGGGGATGGTGCGGGAATCAGACCGTTGTGCCCGTCAGTTCCGCGGCGTCCCGCTCGTCCCGGAGCGCGCCGGGGCGGCGCGGGGAACGAAGTTCCGCCAAGCTGCGCGCTACGACCGTGGCATGGACCGCGATGACGGCAAGGGAAGCCGAGCCGATCACAGCAAGAAGCACAACCACGACAGATACCGGTCCTTTCGGGTGCGAGCGGGCCGGTTGCCCGCTCGATCGGGTGCCGAGTTCGCGTCCGCCGGTCCCGGCGGGCGCGCGCTCCGCCTCCAACGTGCCCCGGCTGCTCCGGACCAAACCCAGCGGATGCGGCGGCGCGAACGGGTCGTGCGATCACGCGAGGGCGACCTCGGCTGTCGCGCGACCGAAGATCCTGCGTCCGTCGTGCTCGGCGATGATCGCGACGGTGGCGGTGCGCGTGTCCTCATCCAGGTGTTTCACCCGGCCGGAGAATTCGATCCGGCCGCCGGTCGCGCCGACGTGGACGGGATTGGTCAGGCGCACGTTGTAGGAGCGCAGGGCGGTGGGGTCGCCCGACCACGAGGTGAGCAAGTCCACACTCAGTCCGATCGTGAACAGGCCCTGCGCGACAATGTCTCGCAAACCCATCCGCGCGGCTGCCTCGGGGCTCCAATGAATGGGATTCGGGTCTCCCGCGACTCCGGCGTAGTTCACCAGATCGCCGCGGCTGACCATGAGCGTATGTGGGGGAAGCTCGGCTCCGGGACGAACGGTGTCGAACCGACGCCGGGCTTTCGGGCACACCGGTGTGGTCGGCAACTCGCGGGCGGGTTCGTCACCGGCCCCGACGTAGCGCGGGTGCGCGGCGCGGCGCGGCGTGCGCTCGTCCGGGCGTGCGCCGTGCATCACGACCGCGTCGAACCACGTCGGCAGGGCCTCGTCGGCCCGCCCGACCAAACTGGTCCGAGACGTGAGGACGGGCCGATCGTCCTGGTCCACGATGGTCTGGCGCAAGCCGATGAGGTCGCCGCCGAACGCGTGCCGGAACGAGTCGAGGCACATCTCGAAGCGGATCCGGTCGCCGGCCAGCAGCGGCCGGTGGAATTCGATCATCTGATCGGTCTGGATGGTCCGGCTCAGGTCGTAGCCGGGCAGGATCGTGTCGAACACCTCGGCGTAGGCGAGGTACCCGGGCACCGCGCCGAAGGTCGGGGGAGCGAGCAGGCTGCCGTAGCCCAGGTCGGCCGCGGCGTCCTCCGACCGGTGCGCCGGATGGCGGTTGCGCACCGCGCGGGCGTACTCCCGGATCTTCTCGCGCTCGACCACGTAGTGATCGCTGCTGCGATACCGGCGCCCGACCATCGAGGCGGGAACCGCGGCATCGGTCGTGTCGCCAGCACCGGATGTGGCAGGGATTCTGGACATCGCGGGGGAATCTACCCAACGGGAGCCGGAATTCCGGTCAGCCCGCACCGCACGCCGTTTCGCGGCCGATGACCTCGGCGAACGGGGTCCCGGGGCCGCCGGGCTCAGCAGAGATTCCGCTCGGCGGCCACCACAACGGCCGCGGCCTCGTCCACCGTTCGCTGCGCGCTCACCTGCACCACGATGTCGGCTTCGGACGTTCCGGCCGCCAGCTCCCAGCCGACGCCTGGTCGCCCCTTCGGACGGTGTATCAAAGAACCGCTATCGGGTCGTCCGCGCACGGCTTTCCGGCGGATCCAGTGGTCGAACCGGTTCCTTCGGTCCGCCCACCGCAGCTCGAGCAGTGGAGGCCAGGCAAGTCCGGAGCGCTCGTCGGCGCAGGTCGAAGCCCGACGGTAGACGTGCCGGTTATCTTTCCGTAATACGGCTTCCGTGTGTCCCGCGCGGGCTCTTCGATCGAATGCGCGAGCATGAACGTCGGATCCAGTGCACCGCAAGCACCGTGGTGTTTCGAATCAATTCGAGGCTCGGTGACGCCTGATGGGTCGTACCGGGCCGGCCGACGCAGATGGGAGGACCGGCTCATGTCGTTCGAGACCGAAGCTCGACCTGGCCGACGCTCGCGGCGTAAGTCCTGGCCGGCCGTGGCGTCGGGCGCTGTGGCCGTCGCCGCCGCGGTATTGGCCGCCGCGCCCGCGACGGCGCAGCCCGTACTTCGCAGCGCACCCGATGTCCCGGTGGAGGTCCCCATTCCCGGTGGATTCCAGGGCTTCCCCGAGATTCTGCGATTCGTGCCGCCCGCGCCTCCGGTTCCGCAGATGCCGCTCGGCAGAGCGGTGCCGCACCGTGACGCTGCGGCGGCTCGGACCGCATAGGCGCCGGCCACCGCGCGAAACGCCTAGCTCGGCTCCATGCGCTCGTGCCCAGCCGCCGAAACCCGGGAGATCACCTCCCGTATCGCCGCCATAGGGGCCGGGGCGCGCCGCGGCGCGGGTGCTTTCCGTTTCGGCAGGGCGCGCAGCACCATCCCGAGCCCGCAGCCGGCCACGATGGCGAACGCTGCCCATTCCGAACCCGAGACGACCGTGACCGGGCCCCAGTCGGGGAGACGATGCGGCGAGACCATCGTCCAGTCGAACGACTCGGTCCGGACCGGCGCCACGGTCGAGGGCCGCCACAGGATGGCGATCGCCAGAATGCTGCCCGCCGTTCTGGGCTGGATGTAGGACGCGCAGTAACCCGCGACCACGGCGAGGGCGGCAGTTCCGAGATGGCGCACCGCACCAGGCGGAACCAGCGCCGCGAACAGTGCGACAGCCGTGAGCAACCCGGCGCCGACCAGCGGATTCGCCAGCCGGGCCCCGCCGAAATACCCCAACAGGATCAACCCCAGCAGCAGCGGCACACTCCACGCCGGTCGGGGTCCGTTGCCCACCGCGCTGCCCGTGGCGCTGAGCCCGACCGCCAGATAGATCATGTTCCCGTCCCGGCGCGGGAGCAGCCACGCGGCGGCGGTCGTCGCCAGCAGGGTGCACAGGGCCGTCACGACGAGTTCGACGCTGCCGTCGCCGTGGCGGAAGCGCCACTCCGCGACGGCCAGTTCGGTCATCACGAGCACGATCGCGGCTATGACGGGGCTCAGCGGCAATTCCGGATAGATCGGCTCCGGGGTGAAGCGCTGTCGTGTGAGCACCTGGCACGCCACGATCAGTACGGCCACCGCGGCGAGCAACCACAGTGGCTGGGATCCGAACACCGACCACACGTGCGGTTCGGACGTCGCCCGGTGCGGGTTGCCCAGCAGCCCCGACGCCTGCGAGAGCGTGATGACCACAAAACACCCGACACCGCCCAGAACGAACCCCATCCCCGGCGCGCGGCGGCCGAGTACCGCCACCCCCGTCGCGCCGAGCAGGATGCCGCTGCCGATCGCGTCGAGGTAGGCGGTGGTAGTGAGGATGTCGGGCGAGGCGCTGTTCGCTTCGACGGTGTGCGTGACCAACAGCACCAGTGTCGCCGTGAGCGCGATCCACCACGCGGTGCGCGCCCGGGCCAGGCTGACCGCGACCACCGCGGTGACCGCCGCGACCAGGACGCCGATCGCCGCCTCGCGCGGCACGCTGAGCACCAGTTGGTTGACCTGATAGGGCGTGCAATGGCAGGTGCGGCCGAAACTGAGCGGCACGACCAGGAGCAACCCGGCCACCGCGGTAGCCAGAAACGCCGTGACGCCTTCGAGCACCTCACTCCGCCGCACCACTCCACTGGCGTACCCATCGAGGCCGAACCGAACATCATCACGCGGATCTCCCCGAAACTGGTATCAGCAGCACCTGGATACCTCTGGCACGGTACGGGAGGATCTCAGGATGACCGATGTCGTCGATGTTCAGGCGGTCCGCAAAGCCCGGCGCGCCGAGCTCGGAGCCTTCCTGAAGTCCCGGCGCGCCCGGATCGCGCCGCAAGACGTGGGACTACCCCCGGGCCCACGCAGACGCACCCCGGGCCTGCGCCGGGAAGAGGTCGCACAGCTGGCCGGAATCGGGATCACTTGGTACACGTGGTTGGAACAAGGCCGCAGTATCAATGTGAGTGTTCAGGTGTTGAACGCGGTGGCTCGGGTGTTGTCGTTGGATGCGGCGGAGAAGGCGCATTTGTATCGGTTGGCGGATGTGCCGACGGTGCCCTCGGTGGAATCCGGATCGGCGTTACCGGAGGAATTGCAGGTCATCCTGGATCACCTGGAACCGTTGCCGGGGGTGGTGTTGAGTGCCAGGTATGACGTGTTGGCGCACAACGGCTCGTACGAGGCGCTGTGCCCTGGTTTCCTAGCGGAGGAGCGGAATGTGGCGCGTCGGGTGTTTCTGACCCCGGAGTGCTGCAACGCGTATCGCCATAATTGGGATGATCTGCGCCGGATGGTGGGGTATTTGCGTGGGGCCTATGCGAAGAATCTGGGTGATCCGGGGTGGGAGGATTTCATCGCGGAACTGTGTGCGGAGAGTGAGAACTTTGCGTCGTTGTGGGCGTTGAATGATGTGGCGGTGCCGGTGAGCCGGACGAAGCAGGTGCGGAATTTGGCGGTGGGGGAGTTGGAGATGTTTTTGACGAGTATGTCGTTGCCGTCGGTGCCGAATGCGTGGATGCAGGTATATACGCCGGTGGATGAGGTGGCGTGGGGGAAGTTGCGGGCGTTGTTGGCGATGAGTCCGGAGGAGCGACAGCGTCCGTGGGCGGAGCATCGCGAGCTGTATCACGCGGCAGCGGTGTGAGGGCCATGATCCGCATCGACTACCGCGCCGCTGCGCCTGCAACGGATCGGCCTCGGGCAGTCGAATCTCACCTATCGCGTCGGCGATGCGGCGGATTCGTCGTGGATCCCGCGGCGGCCGCTCGGGCACGTGCTGGCTGGGATATCGCCGATTCGATCGGCCATTACACCCATGGGGGTACTTGCATGGCCCCCGGATCGAAGGTCGGTGGTGATGAGCCTACGAGAACGACATGCTGGAATTCGCTACCGAATGGGCGTCCTACGGCGGTAACGACGAGGAGGCGTTCGTGCGATTCGGCCTGCGCCGCAGAGAATTCTACGCCCGGCTGCTGCGATTGCTCCGAACCCTGGCCGCTCGTGCGCTCACCGGCGCGACGATAAGCGCGCTACGCGAGCAATGCCGCGAACATCTCTTCGGCTGTTTTCGCGTGTTGGCGGACACAAGACCGGCTGATCACTCGTCGGGCACGTCACAGTCACCCGGGCTCACGAGCGCGGTCAGTTGGACCGCGCTCGCCATCACGAAGTCGCGGTCCACGCTGTTCGGGTCGATCACCGCGTGTTGCGCGAATCCGGTGACCAGCGCGTGCACCGCAGGCGCCAGCCGCTCCGCCTGCTCCGCCGTGGTGCGCGCCGCGCCGATCCGGCGATCGGTGAACAGCGCGGTGAGCAGGCTCGGGGTGCTCGGCACCTGCGTGTCGACCTCCGACATCAGCTGCGGATCGCGTAGCGCGGCGGCCAAGCCCTCTAGTTCGAACGCGAAGTGCTCGCGGGCGCGGGGGGAGTCGGTCGAGTCGAGTACGGCGCTCGCGTAACCGCGCACCACCCCGGGCAGATCCAGGTCCGGGTCCGCCAGCGGCCGCAGTGTCTGCTGATACTCCTCCACCAGCCGCTTGGTGGCCGCGATGAGCAGCGCGCGCTTGCTGCCGAAGATCGAGTAGATCGCGCCGGTGGTGAGCCCCGCGCGCGCGGCGATATCGGCCAGCCGGGCCGCCTGGTAGCCGTGCTCGGCGATATCGGCGATCGCGGCGTCGATCAGAGCGTGCTGGTTGGCCTCCCGAGTCTCGGCACGTCGCATGCCGTTGATGGTAATCTGATTATTCAAATAATCGAATTATCGAAATGAGCTGCGCATGACCGAGATGGATCGTCGAACTCTGCTGGGCCTGGCCGCCGTGGCCTGCACCACCCTGACCGTCGGATGCGGCCGCGAAGACACACCTGACGCGACGGACGAGGTCGCCCGGATCGTCGGCCCGGTCGAGCCGCTGGACGCGTTCCCCACCGTGGACGAACTGAACGCCGAGATCGACCGCGTGGCGGCCGCCGCGCCGGATCGATTGCGGGTCATCGAGATCGGTCGCTCGCGCGCCGGCGATCCGATCCGTGCGGTGCAGGTGGGTACGGGCGAGCGGAACATCCTGGTGTTCGGCAGTCCGCACGCCAACGAGCCCATCGGCATGGCCACCATCGCGCACCTGGTCGGCAGACTCTCCGCCGATGAAACGCTCTCGGCTGGTGCCACTTGGCATTTCGTGCTGTGCATCGATCCCGACGGCACCCGACTGAACGAGGGTTGGTTCGCAGGTCCGCGCACCCGCACCGACGTCGCGCGCCACTTCTATCGGCCGACGGTCACCGAGCAGCCGGAGTGGGCCTTCCCGATCACCTGGCGCGGCACTCCGGTCGGCACGCCGATGCCGGAGACTCGCGCCCTGATGACACTGATCGACCGCACCCGCCCGGCGTTCATCGCCTCGCTGCACAACGCGGACTTCGGCGGTGGTTTCTTCTACACCTCCGGCGGCGACCAGTCCTACTGGTCGGCGCTGACCGACTCGCTCACCGCGGCCGACGTGCCGATCCACACCGGTGCACCGGACGCACCCGGAGGGCGGGCCTGGGCCCCCGGCGTTTTCGAGGTCCCCACCTTCGACCAGATGGCCACCGCGCTGACCGAGGCGGGCGTGGATCCGGTGGCGGCGCTCGGCGGCGGTGGCTCGCGGGACTACGCCGCGCCCTACGGCACCGCCGTGCTGGTGTGCGAGTTGCCGCTGTGGGTGGATCCCCGGATCGCAGACGAGACACCGAGCGCGCGCCCCCGCGGCGACGTCTTCGCCGCCACCGCAACGGCTTACCGCGAGCTCGCCGCCACCGTCCGCGAGTCGCTCGACCGAGTAGCTGATCGACTCGACGGCAGTACCGCGCTGGAGCGCTCAGTGCGCGCGACGCTGGCGGATCTGCCCGACATGGCGGCGGAGAAGGAGGCAGCGACCGAACCCGACCGTCCGGCGACGCTCGGCGAGATCTTCGTCGAGGACTACGTCTGGCTCGGCATGTTCCGACTTCGCATGGGCGGCATGATGTGCCGCGTGCTCGACGACCTCGCCACGCGTCGGCCGGACGACGCGCAGGTGGCGGCCGAGCGCGAGCGCTTCGGGGCGATCTTCGATGGATGGAGCGGCGAGATCGAGCGCCACGCGCCAGGACAGCCGGTGCCTCTGGAGCGACTGGTCGAGATCCAAGCGCGGGCCATCGTCACCGCGGCACTACGGTCGCAAGCGGGGCAGCCGATCTGAACGCGGCAGGCGGTGACGCCCGGGACAACACTTTCGTGACGAAGGTGGGACGCAGCATGTTGCTTCGGTCGGCCTGTCTGGCCCGTTGCTGATGTGAACCATGTCGGCGAATACAAGAATTCATGCGGCACGAACGCCATCTCGGTCGGCCTGTGCGGTCGGTCTGTTGACGAGGCGCTGATCAGCAGTGGGCCGGTTCGGCCGGAGCAGGACGGCGTCGGTGGCGTCGAAACCGCATGGTGTGCGACAGAACGGGCGCGGAGAGGCGGACGCGGCGAACGAAAGTGGGGATTTCCCTACTGCCCGTGCCTGCAACTGTGAGTCAAGACTCGGCTTCCACCGAATCTCGACATCGGCCGGGCACCCGCCCGGCTCGAGGACAGGCAGTAACGATGAGCGTTCACCGTGTCGAAACAGGCAGCTCCGCTGATCGACGAAATTCTCCCCAGGACATTCGATCACAGGATTTGGGGGCCCATCGAGCACGAGAGATCCGGGGTACGTGCCATCCGCTCGATACCGACGAAGTCCAACGGCTGGTGCTGCGGGCAGCGCGAGAGGGGGCACCGGTCTACTCGTTGAGCACCGGTCGGAACTGGGGCATGGGCTCACGTCATCCGGTGTTCGACGGCTGCACCATCCTGGATCTCAGCCGGATGACCACCATCCGGACTGCAGACCTGGACCGGGGCTACGCCGTGGTCGAACCGGGGGTAACCCAACGGCAGCTCGTGGAGTTGCTCGACGGTACACCGTGGATGCTGAACGTGACCTCGGGCTGTGCCGATGCCAGCCTCGTCGGCAACACGATCGAACGCGGCGACGGCACAATCCGGGCGCGGGTCGAGGACCTTTTGGGACTGGAAGTCGTGCTCGGCACCGGTGAGATCATGACCACCGGCGGTCTCGACCGTCACGGCGGCTGGTCCGGCACCGTAGCGGGACCCGACCTGACTCGGGCTTTCCTGCAAAGCAACCTGGGCGTGGTCACCGCGATGGCGATCGGTTTCGTTCCGCGCCCCGAGGCGGTCACCCTTGTCAACGCGACCTACGCCAAGACCGCTCTCGCGGAGGTCGTCGACACCGTGGTCCGGGTCGGCCGGACACGGGTGGCCACGCACGGCATGCTGCGGCTCAAAGAGCTCTTCGTGGTGCCCGCGGCGGGCCGCGCGGCAATTGCCGATACCGCCGACCCCGACCTCTTCACCGTCCAGGTACCCCTGCTCGGGTCTCGCGAGGCCGTCTGGATCGCCGAGAACGACATGCGCGACACGCTCGGCCGAGTGGACGGGCTCGTGTCGTACCGTTCCCTGGACACTGCGACCACGCCGATCACCGACCCGCTGTACCCGCGTACTTTGTTCGCCCGTGGGATCGCGTCCTGCCTGCACCTGCGGCAGTCCCTCGGAATCGACGAGTGCGCTCGGGCCGACGAGGCGCGGATCGGCTGGCTGACGTTCCTGCCAGTGGTTCCGCTCCAGCAGCATGCGTTGTGCAAGGCGGTCGAGCTCTTCGGGCTCGAGGCGGAACGCCACGGCGTCGCAGGCATGCTCGAGTTCAACGTGATCTCACCGCACACCACGAACATGGTTGCGCAAATCCCGTTCGTGCGGGAGCCAGAAGCGATGGAGCGGGCACACGCGCTCCGCCACGCGGTTCGCCGTGTGTTCCTGGAAGCGGGTTTCCCGCCCTACCGCTCCAACATCGACCAGATGCCATGGGAACTCGTCGATCGGTCGGGCACCTACCGAGATGTACCGCTCGAGGGACTCAAACGGCTCTTCGATCCCGCCGACATCATCTCGCCCGGCCGATACCTCGTGGTGAACCGATGAGCGCCACAAGGACGGCGCAAGCCACCGTGGACTTCGACTGTGTCATTCTGGGCGCTGGGATCGGCGGTGCCATGCTGGCCTTGCTGCTGGGACGCCAGGGCCGCCGGGTGCTGGTGGTCGACCCCGGACCCGGTGTGGCCACGCGCGGTGCGGAGATCCTCAAGCCCCGCGGCATCCGTGTGCTCGCCGAGCAGGGCTTGCTCGACACGCTGGCGAGTCGAGGCGCCTTGAAAAGGCACGTCATCGACTACCACCACGACGGTGAGTTGCTCTTCTCCTACGATTTCGCCGAGCACACCCAGCTCGGTCACTTCTTGATCGCCCCCTACAGCGAGATCGTGGGGACGATCGTTGCGGCATGCGCCGATCTGTCGCACGTGCACGTCCGATTCGGTTGTCGGATGGTCGATTTCGGGGTCGCTGATGCCCTGCTCACCAGCTGCACGCTGGACGACGGCACCGAGGTGCGGACTCGGGTGCTGGTGGATTCCGGTGGATCCGGCGCAGGGCTGCGTGAGTTCGTCGGCTCTGAACGGGATGACAACCGTTATCCCCACGCCCTGCGAATGAGCACGATTCCGATCACGGACAGCGTCGCCACGCGCAACCGGCTCTACTTCGATTCCCGCGGCTGGTTTGCCTACTTCTACCCAGTGAGTGCCGAGATGGCCAGGGTGTTCGTCGGAGTACCCCGGGAACTGGAGGAGCCGGTGTTCGACGAACACAGGATCGATCTGAAACGGCGGCTCAGTACCTTCGTCACCCAGAGCGACGACGCCCTCGCGCGGCTGGACGAGGACCGGTTCACGCCCGCCCCCGTGGCGGTTTTCACCAGCAAGCCCTACCATCGCGACAACGTCATTCTCCTGGGCAGCGTGGTGTTCTCTCCCCATCCGATGACCGGCCAGGGAATGAGCTACACCTTGGAAGACGCGACAGTGCTGGCGGAGATCCTGGCCCGGGCCTACGACGGCCGCGGCCGCCTGGAGCCGCTGCTCCAGCAACAGTACGAGATCCGCCGCTCTGGGCACAACGACCTGGTGGCGTACGGGGACGCTCTCGCTCGCTCCTACCATGACCGCGCCGCCTACCTGTCCGCCTTCCACGCCTTCCGGCACGGTGGAGACGGATGACGAGTGATCCATCGCATCGTCGCAGCGACCTGCCGTCAACGCTGTCGGGTCATTCGGCCGCGCGAGACGCGCTGTTCCGGTCACGGGCGGGCGGGGTTCGGTGGTGGTCTTGCTGAGCCGCGACCAGGGCGGCGAGTTCGGT
Organism: Nocardia sputorum; assembly: GCF_027924405.1. NCBI lineage: Bacteria > Bacillati > Actinomycetota > Actinomycetes > Mycobacteriales > Nocardiaceae > Nocardia > Nocardia sputorum. Next base: position 2,654,939 of record NZ_AP026978.1, read on the forward strand.
TCGGGAGGAGACGCCCAGCTTGGCGAACAGGCGCGAGAGATGGGCTTCGATGGTCTTCTCGCTGACGTAGAGATCTTCCGAGATCTGGCGGTTGGTTCTCCCCAGGACGATGCGGTTGACGATCTCGGTCTGCCGCTCGGTGAGATCGCCGAATCCGATGTGGGTCGCACGAGATCGGCTTCGGTGGCCGGACGTGTGTCGCTCGCCCACCCGGCGCAGCGCCAGGCGCGCTTGCTCGGCCAGACGTGCGGCGTTCCGGCTGTCGAAGATCATGAGCGCGCTGTCGAACTCGCGTCTGGCGGCGGGCTTCGCGCCCAGTTCGGCCAGGGCATGACCGAGCAACAGGCGCGCCCGGGCGACTTCGAGCGAGCACCCGCTTCGTTGGTACTCGGCGACCGCTTGCTCGGCATGGTCGGCGGCAGCACGGATCTCGCCTCGCGCGAGCAGTACGCGGGCGCGGGTGCTGCGAGTGTGGCCGATTCGCATAGGCAGAAACGGCGACGCATCGGCGATGATCTCGATCCGACGAGTCGCGTGCTCCGCGGCGTCGATCCGACCGAGTGCCAGTTCGGCCTCGACGAGATACGGATGGAATTGCGGGATCAACGACGGGTAGATCTCGAATTGGCCCCCCGCGCCGAGGATCAGCCGACGGCCACGTCGATACCGTCCCGCCTGGATCAGCGCCATGCCGTATATCAGCGGGGGGTAGTAGGAGTATCGCCCTCTGGGCAATTGCTCGGTGATACGGACCGCGCCCGCACCGGCAGTGAACGCTTGGTCCGTGTGGCCCAGCAGGGACAAGATCCAGCAGCGCGTCGACTCGGCCATCGCCACCATCGGTGGGTTGTCGAGCATCAGCGCTACCTCGACGGCCTCGTCGGCCACCGCGAGCCCGCGCTCGAGCTGCCCCTGCATCAGCAGAGCCAATCCCTGCAAATGCAGGAAGTCGACCAGACGTCTGCCATGTCCGGTGCTGCGGCAGAGCCGGATTCCCCGAGTCGTGTACTCGACGGTCATCGCGAACCGCTCCAGGGAGATCGCGGAGATCACCACATCGACCAGTCCGTCGATCAACGCGAGGGGTATTTCCGCGTCGGTGAGCGTGTCGAGGGTGCGCACGGCTTCGTCGAGGTCGCGGCCCGCTTCCCGTAGCGTGTCGCCGAGTTGCGTCGTCTTCAGGAACGCGCTTGCCGCGGTACCCAGGAAGTCCATGCGGCGGTCGCCTTGCGCGCGCGCTGATCGCCGCACCTTCGCCGAGACGGCCACAGCCTGTGCCCAGTCCCGCAGCGCCAGGTGGGTTTTGGCGAGTTCGAGTTCGAGCGCGGCGGCCGCCACACCGTCGGGTCGGACGAGCGTGAGCGCTGTCGTCAACAGACGCCGACCCTCGACGGCGTTGCCGAGCCCCTGTTCGATCACGGCGAGCATGGCCATCAGGCGAGCGCGTTCGCCGGGTTCGGCGGGCGCGGTCAGTGCCAGAGTCCGGTTCAGCACTTCTCGGCTCTCCCGGAGCCGACCGCAGGCATTCAAGACCTCGGCCAGCGACATGGACAGGGCGAGTCGGCGATCGGCGGATTCCTCGTTCGGCAGCAGACGCAAGGCGGCCCGGAACCACCGGGCCGCGGCGACGGGGGCTCCTTGCGAGGCAGCTGTCCCCGCGTCGACCAGGACCGCGATGGCCTCCTCGTCTCCTGGCTCGCCACAGTGTTCGAGGTGGTGCGCTCGGATCGACAGGGTGGTGCTGCGGTTCGCGAGTGCCTTCGCTGCCCGCTTGTGCGCATTTCTGCGCCAGCCATATCCACTTCGTTCGTAGACTGCGCGGCGAATCAAGGGGTGGCGGAAGGTCAGGCGCCCGGGGGTTTCCGTTTCGCAGATCAATCCACTCGCGACCAGCTCGTCCACTGTCTGCCATATTTCGGTTTCGACCAGTTCGGCGATATCGCTCGCCAGCTCGAGATCGAATGGTTCGCCTGCTACCGCCGCGGCTTGCAGCAGGTTGCGCGCATGCATGGACAGTGCCTGTATTTCCTGCTCCAGGACATCATGAACGATCGTGGGGATATGGTACGAATCACCGGTGCTGGTCCGATGCCCGCCGAGAAGCCCGTCGAGGCGAATTCGCGCACGTGAAACTTCCTGTAAATAGAATGGATTACCACCACATTCGTGATAGAAGTCGGAAAGGTCGGCCGTGTCGACTCGGTCCGACAGCAGTTCGGCGGCTTCGGCAATCGACAACGGACCGAGTTCGACTGATGACATGGTGTTGTCGTACACGGCTCGAGCCAGCGCGTTCGTATGTGCGGTGGGGAGTTGCCGGGAGCGGTGGGCCAGCATCAACGCACACCGGGGCACGGGGTTCCGCAGTAGGTGTGCGATCACCTCGAGTGAGGCGTGGTCGACCCAGTGGACGTCGTCGAGAATCAACAACAGTGGGCGCCGAGCCGCCAGCCGTTGGAGTGCCACCCGTACACTGCGGTGACAGCGGTGCCGGTCTATTCGGGTGGATCGTGCCGGTGCCCGGCCCCACCGGTGCAGCGATGGGAGAATTCGACTCAGCTCCGACAGGCATTCCTCGCCGAGCGCCTTCAGGCTGGTTCGGGACAGTGATCCGAGCGGTTCGTCGAATGCGTCGATCACGACGGCGTAGGGAAATTCTCGCTCCAGTTCGGTGCCTCGCCCCTCCAGCACCTGGAAACCCTGGGCGAGTGCTTCCGTGCGGATCTCCTGGAGTAGGCGAGTCTTGCCGATACCCGGCTCTCCGGTAACGGCGATCGCGGATGCTCGTCCTTTCCGCGCGGCAGCGAGGGCCCGGGTCAGCTCGCGCATCTCCGCGACCCGTCCGACCAGCGGCCGGGCCACTTCGCCCGCCGAGACCCCTGACACGTCACCTCCAGGCACAGAACGCCGGGATTCGCGGGGTATTTGCGAAATCTCCGGGCTGCATACTAGCCAGCTTCGGCATCGGTGTCTTGCCGATCGCGTCCTTCGTCGCCGCGACCACCATCTCACCGCGGTCGACGCGGTCACCACCACCTCGCCGTGCCTCGTCCGGCGCCATCGCTGTCGGTGTCGTATGTCGAGCGATTCGGTCGGCGCCCTGGTCTGTCGTCGTCCCGGAATAGCGGTAATGGGGCTGGCGGCCTGCAGCGTGTAATCGGGTTGAGGTGACGACAGGTTGGGGCTGCACATGATTACAGGCGAGATCACCAGTATCTCGATGCCGAGAAAGGCGCGCCCCGACCGGCCGCTCGACCCGCCGTCCTCGGGCGGCGGTCGATGTCACGCTAAGCGGACAGGGCGAATCCTGTTGTTGTGCCGGTGAATTCATGTCGGCCGCGATTGACGATGGCGGCCCCGGCTACGCTCGGTGTGTTGCCCCGGGTGGAGTTGAAGCGATTCTGCCGTTAGGGAACGTGATGCCTCGAACTCCGTGGGTGACGAGACAAGGAATCGGCCAGGTCGGAGCGCGGGTTCGGTAAAGATCATCCGCGCAGGGTGAGTCGACGCGTGGCCTGCAATTGCGAGCCTTGATGCGGCAAGACGAAACGCATCTGCGCAAGGAGGATCTCCATGACCGACACGACCAAGATGCAGACCGAGAAGGAGACCAAGCCGTCGTCTGCCAGGGCCCAGAAGGCTGATGGGCGCAGCTGGTCGGGCTGGTACAAGCTGTACAACGACACCGACTACCACGTCTCGATCGTCCGTCGGAACGACGACTGGACGGTTATGGAACAGTTCGTGTTGGCCCCCGGCGCCACCAGCGCCCAGTACGAGGACGCGGCCGTCGTGCGCCTTCGGTGGGCCGAGTCCGGCGCGGCGACGATGATCACCTGGGATCCGGACATGTCCATCCACTACAACGCCGGTGGCACCATGACCCCGAACCAAGTGAACAACGTGAGTTCCCTCTAGGCAGAGGGCTTGAATCGATGTGGCACAGCACCGGCTTGGCGCGTGCTGTGCCACATCGATTTTGTGAGGCCAACACGGCGAACGACGCCGGCGCCGTGGCTGAGGACTACTTCTGGTCAATTCCCACCGACGAGCTGTACGGCAATTACGACCAGCCGAAAAGTCTGACGCTCGGTCAAGTTTCCGATTCCTGGCGGTGCGGGATCTGCTCGCCGGTGACGAGCACGCGCCGGGATACCACCTCGTGTGGCTCGCCGACGTTCTACGGGCCGTCGGCCATACCTATCCCGGATAGTCGGCACGTGTAGGAACGATGTCCGTCCGCCCCTGACAGCCGCCCCGCCGAGGCACATCACCCTGATAGGGCATGGTTGCGGGGCGTGTGGTGGGGTCGAGTGGGATGAATTGCTCGATGGATCCCCAGTCTCTGTCCCCGGGGTATCGGCTCCGCGCCGGCAGGCAGCGACACCGCAGGGTTCAGCCCGAACGGCGTGGCGCGGTACTCACCTTCGACGAGGTCGAGTCCACCACCGGCCGAGCCGATCGGTCACCGGCAGCACTCCCGTGCTCATTCTTCCGGCGCGATCGCCCGCGCACGACCTGTAGGGCGAGGGGGGTTCACCTGTCGGGCTGTTCGCTCGAGGAGCGGGCGCCGAGGCCGGCGCGGTCGGTGGCGCGGGCGCGGCCGCGGGGAACGGGAGGGTGATGGGGTCGCCGGGGCGGTGGGCCTCGATGAGTGCGAAGTGTGGTGTGAGGCCGGTGATGCGGGCTTGGCTGTCGGGGGTGCCCAGCGCCTGCATCACCGAGGACGGCGGGTATCGGCGATGCCAGATGTGCGCGCGCATCGCCGCGACCCACGCAGCCTCGCCACGCGGTGAGCCCCAGGTCGCGTGGTTCGTCCTGGTCTGGCAGCATGGTTGCCGATATGCCACTGGTTTCCGATGTCGCTCGTGACAGTCTCGAGGGCTTGTCCGTCGGTGATGCGCTGGGTGCTCAATTCTTCGTGCCGGGCCGTTCGCTACCTGATCTTCTCGCCGGCCGACCGCCGGCGGCGCCGTGGGAATGGACCGACGACACGGAGATGGCCTGCTCGGTGTATGTGCAGATCCGCGGCTGCGGCCGGATCGACCGTGACGGGCTGGCGGCAGCCTTCGCCGACCGTTGCGAGCCCTACCGGGGCTACAGTGGCGGCACAGTCGCTGTGCTGCATGAGATTCGCGACGGACGGCCTTGGGCCGACGCGGCGGGCGCCCTCTTCGACGGGCGTGGCTCCTGGGGCAACGGTGCTGCGATGAGGGTCGCTCCGCTCGGAGCGTATTTCGCCGGGAATCTGGACCGTGCGGCGGCCCAAGCCGCATTGTCGGCCGAGGTGACGCATCGGCATCCGGAAGCCATTGTGGGCGCCATGGCGGTTGCCGTCGCGGCCGGGCACGCCGCGGCCACGCGCGGAAGAGATTGCGCGCCTGAGGAATTACTGGCCGTCGTGGAGCCGTACCTGGTCGAGGGCCGGACCGCCAGTGGCGTCCGCCGGGCACGGCGGTTGTTGGGGCGCTCGGTGGCCGAAGCGGCATATGAACTCGGTAACGGTGCGCAAGTCAGCGCCCACGACACAGTGCCGTTCACGCTGTGGGTCGCCGCGACCTTTTTCGACGACTATCCCGCCGCTGTTACCGCATGTGTCGAGGCCGGTGGTGATGCGGACACCACGGCCGCGATCGTCGGCGGGATCGTGGCAGCGCGCACGGGCATCGGCACGCGAAGCGGCGTACGCGGAATACCCCCGCAGTGGTTATCGGCGCGAGAGCCACTGCCTGCCTGGGCGACGGATGGCGACGCTCGGCAAAAGGTCGACGACAGGCACGGCTCGAACGTTCGGTGATGCCGCGATCGGGTGATGAATAGCTCGCCGATCGCGGTCATCATATGGCCACCACGGCTACATGTTCACGGATCAGTTCTCTGGTGGGCCGAGCCGTACGCCGGTGTGACCGGCTTCGATGAGCGGGACTGCTTGGCGATGGTGGCCGATCTTCTCCCCTCCTACGAGGAGTTGCCGCCTGTGCGTCGGATCACGGCCGACATCTCACTGGCCCAGGAACTTCCGGTGAACCCGCTGGCGCTCGGAGTTTCGGTGTGGCGAGGCGTCTGGTACCCGCCGGTGAATCTCGAGATCGGGCCGACGTGGCACCCCAGTGGCGTCGGCCGAGCTATCAACCCTTCCTATGAGCCGACGACGGCCAGTGAGCTCCTGCACACGAACACTAGGTGGTGGGACGAAATCCCACACATCAATCGCCTGCTGTTTCCGCTCGTGATCATGCACTCCGCGGGCTTGGCCGACCAGATGCGGACCCTTGCCCCGACAGAACGCGAACACGTCGCCACGAATTCGGCCTACGGGGACATGGTGCGCGAAGCGCTCGACTACATGATCGCGCGGCACCCGACGCCGAACGAATGGTTCGACCCGACGCAATCTCGATTTTTCGACCAACAGGAATTGGACGAGTATCTGCGGGCCTTCCGAGACTATCTGTTCGGAAATCGGCCGGAGCCCATCTACCCACCCACCCGCAATCGGCCGTTATCGGATGGGGAGCCCGGCGGTGGAGCGAGAGACTCCGGCGGACAGAACGTCCTGTAAGCCGTACGGCGCGCGGCATTGCCGTATTACCCGTGGGATTCGTTGGATGCGTGGATTCGCAAGAATGGTCCGCTGCCGGTGGGTGGGCGTGTTGGACATCGGGGTGAAGATCGCGGGTGCCTTGGCCGCCGCGCATCGGCTCGATATCGTGCATCGGGACGTGAAGCCGGGCAATATCCTGCTGACCGAGTACGGTGAGCCGGCGCTGGCTGAGTTCGGTATCGCTCACATCGGCGGTGGATTCCGGAATTCTCGCGCTCAGATAGCGGCCTGGGTCGTCGGTGAAGCCGAACACCGCAATTCTGGATGACCTGGGGCTGTGCAGTCACCTGACTGCACAGTCCGGGCATTGGAGCGCGTCTCCCGGTTCAGGAACCCGGCTCATCCTGAGGTTCGAACTTGGCAACGAGCCAGACACGCTTGATCTCCCCTTCGGGGTTTTCGAAGTACGGCTTCACCTCGTCCTTGTCATCCAGGAAACCGCTGATGGTCACCCGGTATTCGGTGCCGTCGACGCGCACGATGTCGTTCTCGTGGACGACCGGCGGTCGCACCACATCGGGGACATCGCCCGGCTGGTTGGGCGTCTCGTCGTGACGGAAACGCAGGGTGAACGTGTGGTCGAATCCTTCGTCGTGGAAGTCGACCGTCACCTTCAGGAACACCGAGAACTGGTTGTGCGGCAGATGAATTCGACGGTTGTAGTGCGCGAAGATGCCGAGCCTGAAGTTCTGGCCGTCGAGGCGCGCGTCGACACCGGTGAGGCCGGTGAAGTCGTATCCGCTCTTCTCCTCGTCCTGGCCGCTGCCCCATCTGATACTCGATTTGACGCCCGTACTCGACCTGACGCCGGGCTGCCGTAAACCCTCGAACTGCGACTCGTCCACGCTGACGCGCGTCCAAACGCCCCTTGTGTCAATTTTTCCCATGGCGGATGTGCCCCCTTGTTTCCGGATCGACCGACGAACTGCCTATCTACCGCGAGACTCATCATCCCCCACAGTGGGGCAACTTGTCCTCGAAATCGATTGTGCAACAACGACGTTCCGCTCAATTCACTGCCCTGCAGCGGAATGTTCACCCGCGCCGCATCGTCGGGTGTGACCGCAGCGCCCCTCGAAGCTCACCACCAGGCCGGAGGCGCGGTTGACGATTGCCTCGAGCGCGATTCGCATGTCGAGGAGGTGATTTCGATGTCTTTCGAGGGCGTCGGCGTATTGGCGGGGCAGGGGCGCGGTTTCGAAGGCGCAGGTCCCCGGGCGACTGCCGAAAGCGTTGAGCGACGTGGCAGTAACCCCGGGCGCTGTGAGGGCGGCTGAGCTAGTTGTACTCGCTCGGTCTCCGCGCTGGACGGTCCGGAGGTCGGGGTCACCAGGATCTGAGCGGTGTGTGCTGCCCGGCGGCACCCGGGAGGCGATCCGTCGCAAGCACGAGAAGTACGTCCTGAAGTTGGCGGGCCGCAAGGGATTGCGCGGCGCGGAAGACCGGGCTCCCGAACTTCAGTCCGTTGTCCGTGCCGCATTGGAGAAAGAGTTCGCCGTCCTCTTCGCGGGGCGGGACCGCGACCGCGGGCGAACCTTGTGGGGCGCGCCCGCACGGCATTGCGACTGTAGTCTCGCAGCCCGGCCCGATCCTCGTCGGTGCCCGGCGCCGATATCCTCACCGGCAAGACTTCGCGGTCCTGTCGCCGGGGCGGAGCTGGTTGATCTGACAGGATCTCAATCATGCCGATTTCCACCAGTTCGTTCGACCATGTCCGCTTGACAGTGACCGACATCGCCAGATCCAGGGCCTTCTATGACGCCGTCTTCGGATGGCCGATCGCTTGGGAGTGCCCTGCGGACGCGGACGAAGCCACCCGTGCGCGGTTCGGGTTCCTCTTCGGCGGTGTGATCTACCAGATGGGTGATGCACTGCTCGGACTCCGCCCTGTCGCCGGCGACGAGTTCGACGAAGATCGAGTAGGACTGGACCACCTCGCCTTCGCCCTGGCCACCCGGTCTGATCTCGATTCGGCGGCTGCCTTGCTCGACGAACTCGGTATCGCGCACGCGGGGGTGAAAGACCTCGGTCCTATGTACATTCTCGAATTCCGCGATCCGGACAACATCGCGCTGGAATTGGTCGTACGCAAGCAGTAACGGCCCTCGATCTCGCAGTCGGGGTGTGCGGACGGCGCAGGCGTTTATACGGCTCCGGATCGGTCACGCTGTCGTAGGAGTGCACCGTGCGTGCATGACCAGGCTGGCGTGGCCACCGCGCAAGCGCGCTGGGGCCGGACGGGTCAAACGTCTTCTTGCGGCGTCGCCCGGGTGGCGCGGGCTGTTCGGAGGAGGACTCGAATCTGCGCTGCGCGCGCTCGATGAATCATGCCAGGCCGTATTCGAACGTGTGCTCGCCGTGGGCGCCGTGGATGTGAGAACGCATGGTGACCAGATCGCACAGCGCGGGATTGTCCCGGAACAATCGCCACATCGTGCGGAGCGCTGGCGCAGCGCTTCGGCCCACCCCGCCTCCGAATGTTGGGGTCTGCCGGGGCGGGTGCGGGCCACGCTGATGCCGTCCAGCGGTGGCAGTATCTGTTGCCCGCAAGGTGCCCGAAGCGTGCAGGACGCTGGCCGACGGGTAGCGGCGATGCCCGAGATCCGACTGCATCACGGTGATGAGACCAGCCGCCCCGTGGTGTCGCACGGTGGCGGTGTCGTTCCGGTCGTGCTGCTGTGGTGGTCAGTGCTCTTGGTTCCTCATCGAGGGTGCATCTGGTTATTTGCCGAACTGGACGCTTGGGGAGATTGAAAAGTGGTCCGACTGTGGATGGGACCGTTGATTCCGCGAGCGATCACCCGTGCGGCGGACTGGCCGGGCGTACCGCTGGGATTCGCACGCCACGCCGAATCCGTTGACGGTCGTTGAGTTCGTTTGCCGACTGGGCGCGGCATAATCAATCGACACGTTGTGGGAGAAAACCGGCCGACCGACTGTTACCCGGGGCGGCTGACGCTCCGGTTTGCGACCAGTTGATACACGTTTCGACGACATAGGGGCCGAGCAGTTTGCTGTTATCGGCGGCCTGGCGGGCGGATCCACCGAACGATGACTCGAACCGCGCCGATCGATGATGAGAGGAGTGATTTTGGGTTTCACCGGAGTCGACAGTGAGGATGTTGTCGCCGAAGCTGTCGTGAGCGTGCTCGAACGCGAGAATGCGCGTGATTTCACGCTGTGGCCGCAACTTGCCGAGTCCGGCTTACTCTCGCTCCCATTGCCCAAGCGCTGCGGCGAGGATACGGGCCTGCTCGAGGTATCGGCTATGCTCACCGAGCTGGCCACCGACGCTGTGGAGGTGCCGGCGTTGGCGACATTCGGCTTCGGAGTACTACCGCTGGCAGAAGCCGCTCCGAAAAGTGTGACGCAGAGAATTTTCCCTGCTGTAGCGCAGGGCGCGATACTTACCGCCGCGCTCAATGAGCCCGGCGCACCGTTCGTGGCGACTCCGAGGACAGTGGCGGTCGTCGAGGGTGGGTCGGTGCGGATCACTGGTCAGAAGGTGTGTGTCCCGTATGCCGGGTCTGCACGCTGGATTCTGGTGCCTACGGATTGCGGAGTCGCCGTCGTCGATTCCTGCGCTCCTGGCGTCAGGTGTGTTCGAAGCCCCGGTGTGAGTAGTGCACCGGAGTATTCGGTGTACTTCGAGCAGGCTGAGATCCCGGTGGAACAATTGTTGATCGACGGCGCTGCGCCACTGCAGCGGCTGGCGCTGGCGACAATCGGTTCCGTCGCCAACGGGCTGCTCCAAGGACTGCTGAGGTTGCTCACCGAACACATCCGTATCCATCGACGGTTCGGGCTGGCGCCCGCCGAGGTCAATGCGGCGAGACGAGAGTTCGAAGAGGTCCATGACGTGTCGCGGCTGTTGCACACAGCATCGCGGTCGGCGAATCAATTGCTGTCGCATCGACGCGACCATCTCGAGTATGACGAACGGGTCCGCGACGAACTCGGTACGCTCGCTCACTGGATCACTGCGCAGCTGCCCGCGGCTATGCGCAAATGTCACCGGCTGCACGGCGGTCCCATTACCGCGGAGCCGTTCCGCCGCTACCACGCACAGGCCGAGGACCTGGTGCGCTGGCTCGGTGATGACTCGTTCCCGATGTTCTCTGCCCTGGAGAAGGCCGAGCCCTCCCGGGCTTGAACCAGCCGCCAGCGCGGAAACGGGAAATCTCATCCGCGGCATCGACACTCCCGTCGCGGGCCGGGCCGCCGGCAACAACGTGCCGGCGGCCCAGCCGAATCACCTGTCAGACGTAGGTGTAGCTGACGCCGTTACTGGTTCCGCCCGCGGTGATGACGGTGATATCCACCGTCCCCGTCCCCGTCCCGGGAACGGCGATCGCGGTGATCTGTGTATCGGAATCCACGGTGAAGTCGGACGCCACGATGCCGAATCTGACCGATGCGCCGGTAGCGAGACCTGTCCCCGTGAGGACGACCGTGTTCCCGCCTGCTTCCGGCCCCGACGTCGGGTTGGCCGACGTCAGAGAGGGAACCGGAACATAGGTGTAGGGCACACCGTTGCTGGTACCACTCGGGCCGGTGGCGGTGACCTGCACGGTGCCCGTCCCGGCAGGGGTGAAAACGGCGATCTCCGTGTCGGAGTTGACGGTGAACGACGTCGCCGGCGTACTACCGAACGTGACCGCGGTGACTCCGGTCAGGCCGCTCCCGTTGAGGTAGACGAGGTGTCCGCCTGCTTCGGGCCCCTGGAATTGGAAGATCGACGCCAGCGCCGGGACATAGGCGTAGGAGACGCCGTTGCTGGTACCACCCACAGCGGTGACCGTGACCTGCACGGTGCCCGTTCCCGCGGGGGCAACGGCCGTGATCTGCGTATCGGAATCGACGGTGAACGACGTCGCCGCCGTACCTCCGAACGAGACCGCACTGGCAGCGGACAGATTCGTACCGGTGAGAGTGACCGTGGTCCCCCCTGCGGCCGATCCCGAACTCGGGGTGACCGCGGTGAGAGTGGGAGCCGCGGCACAGCTGCAAGGAATACAGTTACCCGTCTTCGTGATGGTGAACTGCAGCGTCCCGGTCACGGTGATGGTCGTGGTACCGGCGGATGGTGAATACGTATAGGAGACACCATTACTGGTTCCACCAGCGCCGGTGACGGTGACCTGCACGGTGCCCGTCCCCGCGGGAGCGGTGGCGGTGATCTGGGCGGGGGAATCGATGGTGAAGGCGGCTGAGGTGGTACCGAATTGCACGCTTGTGGTATCGGCGAAGCCGGTACCGGTGATCGTGACGCCGGTACCCCCCGTCGTGGGGCCGGACGTCGGGACGAGGGAGGTGATGGTAGGCATGGCGCTGCCCCTTTATTGCTGAAGTGGTTCCTCGGCACCGTGTGGTGCTCGGTTGTATCGGCGGCCCGCCTTGCCATTAACGCCCCTGCACCGGTTGCCGAGCAATGCATCTTCAATCCGGTTTGGTCCGTTTCCAATTCGCTTTTCGCGCGGCAGCCGCTACCTTGTCGAGCATTGCCCCCCGAAGGGGCGCGGATACGAGACCGGGCCGCCGGCAACAACGTGCCGGCGGCCCGGCCGAATCACCTGTCAGATGAAGGTGTAGGCGACGCCGTTACTGGTCCCACCTCCTGTCGTGGCGGTGACCTGCACGGTGCCGGTTCCGGCGGGAGAGACTGCCGTGATCTGGGTCGCGGAGTCGACCGTGAACGAAGCCGCCGGTGTCGCACCGAAATCGACCGCGGTGGTCCCGGTCAGATCGGTTCCGGTGAGGACTACCGTCGTGCCGCCCGCTGCCGCCCCCGAATTCGGGGTGGCCGTACTGAGGGTGGGCGCCGGGACATAGGTGTACGTGACACCATTGCTGGTTCCACCCGCCGTGATGACAGTGATCTGCACAGTCCCCGTCCCCGGAACAGCGGTCGCGGTGATCTGTGTATCGGAGACAACGGTGAAGTCGGACGCGGAGATACCGAACAGGACCGCACCTGCGGTGGACAGACCCGTTCCGGTCAGGGTGACCGTATTACCGCCTGCTTCGGGCCCTGAGGTGGGGCTGTCCGAGGTCAGGGTGGGAACCGGGATATAGGTGTAGGACACACCGTTGCTGGTTCCATTCGGGCCCGTCGCGGTGACCTGCACGGCGCCCGTCCCCGCGGGGGCGAAGGCCGTGATCAGCGTGTCGGAGTCGACTGTGAACGACGTCGCCGGTGTCGCGCCGAAGGCGACCGCGGTGACCCCGGTCAGGCCATTCCCCGTGAGGAAGACCTGATTTCCGCCCGCTTCCGGTCCTTGGAAGGGGAACGCCGAACTCAAGGCCGGAACATAGGAGTAGGAGACGCCGCTACTGGTACCACCCGCGGTGGTAACGGTGACCTGCGCCGTTCCCGTTCCGGCGGGAGTTACGGCGGTGATCTGCGTGGGGGAGTCGACGGTGAACGACGTCGCCGGTGTCCCGTCGAAACTGACGTCGGTCGCTCCGGTGAGATCCGTTCCGGTGAGCACGACCGTCGTCCCGCCCGCTGCCGTTCCCGAACCGGGTACCACCGTGGTCACTGCCGGAACCGGTGCGAAGGTGAAGGCCACGCCATTGCTGGTACCACCCGGGGTAGTGGCGGTAACCTGCACCGTTCCGGTGCCGGCGGGAGAGACTGCCGTGACCTGCGTCGGGGAATCGACCGTGAACGAAGCCGCCGGTGTCGCACCGAAACTGACCGCGGTCGTTCCCGTCAGATCCGATCCGGTCAGCACGACCGTCGTCCCACCCGCCACCGGTCCCGAGCTGGGAACCGCATTCGTGAGAGCGGGAACCGGAATATAGGTGTAAGCGACGCCATTGCTGGTGCCGCCCACGGTGGTGGCGGTGACCTGTACCGTTCCGGTTCCGGCCGGAGAGACTGCCGTGATCTGTGTGGGGGAATCCACGGTGAACGAGGTCGCCGGTGTCGCACCGAAACTGACCGCGGTCGCTCCGGTCAGATCGGATCCGGTGAGGACAACCGTCGTCCCGCCCGCCGCGGTTCCCGAGTTCGGTGCTACCGCGGTCAGAGCGGGAGCCGGAACGTAGGTGAAGGCCACGCCGTTGGTGGTCCCACCCACGGTAGTGGCGGTGACCTGCACCGTGCCCGATCCGGCGGGAGAGACTGCCGTGATTTGGGTCGCGGAGTCGACCGTGAACGAAGCCGCCGGTGTCGCACCGAAAGCCACAGCTGTCGTACCGGTGAGGTTGGTCCCGGTGAGAACGACTGTCGTGCCCCCGGTGACCGGACCTGAACTCGGTACCACCGTGGTCAGGGTCGGAGCTGGAACGTAGGTGTAGGCGACACCATTGCTTGTCCCGCCCGCGGTGGTGGCGGTGACCTGCACGGTTCCCGTTCCGGAAGGGGTGACCGCGGTGATCTGGGTCGCGGAGTCGACCGTGAACGAAGCCGCCGGCGTCGCACCGAAAGTCACCGCGGTCGCTCCGGTCAGATTCGTTCCGGTGAGAACAACGGTTGTCCCACCACCCTCCGGCCCCGAGTTCGGCACCACGGTGGTCAGGGCGGGGGCCGGAACGTAGGTGTAGGCGACGCCGTTGGTGGTGCCGCCCGCGGTGGTGGCGGTGACCTGCACGGTTCCTGTTCCGGCGGGTGCGACCGCAGTGATCTGGGTCGGGGAGTCGACGGTGAACGAGGTTGCCGGGGTCGCACCGAAACTGACCGCGGTGGTTCCCGTCAGCCCTGTTCCGGTGAGGACGACCGTCGTGCCGCCGGTGACCGGCCCCGAGCTCGGCACTACCGTGCTCAGCGTGGGGACGGCGACGTAGGTGTACGTGACGCCGTTACTGACTCCGCCGACCGTCGTGACGGTGACCGCGACGGAACCCGTCCCCGCGGGGGTGACCGCGGTGATTTGTGTCGCGGAGTCGACCGTGAACGAAGCCGCCGGTGTCGCACCGAAAGTGACGGCGGTGGCCCCGGTCAGGTTGGTTCCGGTGAGAACGACCGTTGTCCCGCCGGTGACCGGACCTGCGCTCGGCACCACTGTGGTGAGGGTCGGAGCCGGAACGTAGGTGTAGGCGACGCCGTTGGTGGTGCCGCCCGCGGTGGTGGCGGTGACTTGCACAGTTCCTGTTCCGGCGGGTGCCACGGCGGTGATTTGTGTCGCGGAGTTGACGGTGAACGAGGTTGCCGGTGTGCCACCGAAGGTGACCGCGGTGGCTCCCGTCAGCCCTGTTCCGGTGAGCACGACCGTCGTCCCGCCGGTGACCGGCCCCGCACTCGGCGCCACCGTGCTCAGTGTGGGAACCGCGACATATGTGTACGTGACCCCGTTACTGGTCCCACCGACCGTCGTGGCGGTAACCTGCACGGACCCCGTGCCCGCCGGGGTGACCGCGGTGATCTGGGTGGCGGAGTCGACCGTGAACGAGGTCGCCGGTGTACCACCGAAACTGACGGCTGTAGTTCCGGTCAAGTTGGTTCCGGTGAGGACGACGGTCGTTCCGCCGGTGACCGGGCCCGCGCTCGGCGCCACCGTGGTCAGGGCGGGGGCCGGAACGTAGGTGTAGGCGACGCCGTTGCTGGTTCCGCCTGCGGTGGTGACGGTGACTTGTACGGTTCCTGTCCCGGCGGGTGCCACGGCGGTGATCTGCGTCGCGGAGTTGACCGTGAACGAGGTTGCCGGTGTGCCACCGAAAGTGACGGCCGTGGCTCCGGTCAGGTTGGTTCCGGTGAGGACGACCGTTGTCCCGCCGGTGACCGGACCTGCGCTCGGCACCACCGTGCTCAGGGTCGGGGCCGGAACGTAGGTGTAGGCGACGCCGTTGCTGGTTCCGCCTGCGGTGGTGACGGTGACTTGTACGGTTCCTGTCCCGGCGGGTGCCACGGCGGTGATCTGCGTCGCGGAGTTGACCGTGAACGAGGTTGCCGGTGTGCCACCGAAAGTGACGGCCGTGGCTCCGGTCAGGTTGGTTCCGGTGAGGACGACCGTTGTCCCGCCGGTGACCGGACCTGCGCTCGGCACCACCGTGCTCAGGGTCGGGGCCGGAACGTAGGTGTAGGCGACGCCGTTGCTGGTTCCGCCTGCGGTGGTGACGGTGACTTGTACGGTTCCTGTCCCGGCGGGTGCCACGGCGGTGATCTGCGTCGCGGAGTTGACCGTGAACGAGGTTGCCGGTGTGCCACCGAAGTTGACCGCGGTGGCTCCGGTGAATCCTGTTCCGGTCAGGACCACTGTCGTTCCGCCGGTCACTGGTCCCGAACTGGGAACCACCGTGGTCAGAGTCGGTACGGGGATGTAGGTGTAGGACACCCCGTTACTGGTTCCGCCTGCGGTGGTGACGGTGACTTGCACGGTTCCTGTTCCGGCGGGTGCGACGGCAGTGATCTGTGTCGCGGAGTTGACCGTGAACGAGGTAGCCGGTGTGCCACCGAAGTTGACCGCGGTGGCTCCGGTGAATCCTGTTCCGGTGAGCACGACCGTCGTTCCGCCCGCCGCTGGCCCGGAATTCGGCACCACCGAGCTCAGAGTGGGCACGGCGACGTAGGTGTAGGGGAGTCCGTTGCTGGTGCCACCAGCAGTGGTGACGGTGACCTGGACCGTCCCTGTCCCCGCGGGGGCGACCGCCGTGACCTGCGTGTTGGAATTGACCGTGAACGAGGTCGCCGGTGTACCACCGAAAGTGACCGCGCTGGTGGTGGACAGCCCCGTGCCGGTGAGCACGACGGTTGTGCCGCCGGTGACCGGCCCCGAAGTGGGGTTGAGCGACGTGAGGCTGGGAACTCCGGCATAGGTGTAGGAGACGCCATTGCTGGTTCCACCCGAGCCGGTCACGGTGACCTGGACGGTACCGGGCGACCCGGCGGGAGCGGTGGCCGTGATCTGGGTAGGTGAGTTGACGGTGAAAATGGCTGCGGTGCTACCGAACCGTACCGTCAGCGGGCCGGTGAAGTTGGTGCCGGTGATCACGACACTATTGCCGCCCGACGCGGGTCCCGCGGTCGGCGAGATGGACGTGATGGTCGGGACGATGACGTAGACGAAGGTGACCGGGTTGCTGGTACCGCCCGGCCCGGTCACGGTGATCGACACTATGCCGGTCCCGGCCGGGGAGACGGCGGTGATCTGGGAATCGGAGTTGACCGTGAACGAAGTGGCCGGTGTGCTACCGAAATTGACCGCGGTGACTCCGGTCAGGCCCGAACCGGTGAGGGTGACCGTCGTTCCACCCGAGGTCGATCCTTGGCTGGGACTGACACCGCTCAGGGAGGGAACAGGCAGATAGGTATAGGAGACCCCGTTGCTGGTTCCGGCCGCGGTGGTGACGGTGACCTGGACGGTACCCGCTGACCCGGCGGGTGCGATGGCCGTGATCTGGGTGGGGGAGTTCATGGTGAATGTAGTTGCGGTGCTGCCGAATCTGACCGTCGTGGGGCCGGTGAATCCGGTGCCGGTTATCGTGACGCTGGTGCCCCCCGACGTTGGACCTGACGTGGGGGAAATGGAAGTGATCGTAGGCATGGCGGAGCCTCCTCGTCGCTGTGGTGCTGGTTGCTCTGCACCGGATCGGTGCACGACTGGATTCGCGGGCCCGCTCTTCCATTAACGCCCACCACTAGTTGCTGGGCAATGTGTCTGCGATCCGTTTTCGGTCCGTTTTGGATGCCGGCGATGGAGACGAGAGCGGCTTGACGGGATGCATCACTCGACGACCGCGGCCGCGATCCGGACCTGGCATGCGCTTGCCGCCGCGCAGATGAACGCCTGCCTGAGGCCCGCACGAGGGGAGGCCGCCGTCGGCGCCGGAGGTCGTGAAGGACTTCGGCCCCAACTTCTACGACTGGCCGGACACGGTCACCGACGACTTCCTGAGCAGCGTCACCTTCGCGCTCGGCGCCCACCAGGAAGCCACCGGTGTCTGCGACCGAGTTGATCGCCAGGTCGAGCACCCGCTCCAGCCGGTGCCGAACGGATCGAGTAAGTGGGCGTCGGTAATCGCTCGCCGCGCAAGATAATCGACGCGAGCCCCGCAGTACCCGGAGCGGACGCGTTCGGCAACACGACCCGCGCCCCGAGAACACATCCTCGACGGCGTACGCATCCCCCGGGACCTTTGCTGTCCTGCGGAGCGCGCCACCAAGCTCTGCCGCGTCGCGAGCCAGCTCGGTCGATCGCTGTGCTGGACAACCATTCCGGCATCCCGAGTCGATCCTCTTCCTGGATCGGTCGGCGTCGACGACGAGGGGGGTCAGCCACTGGGCAACGCCTGCTCACTCATCGTCGCCGGCATCGGGATCGCGCAGCGGGCCGGTGGATGCCACGGCGTCGGCGCGTCCGACGACTCGGTGACCGGGCTATGAGCTCGCCGATCACGCGATCGCAAACGCGAGGGCCGCTCCGGTGGCCGGCCACCGAGCCTCGACACCGAGACCTACGAACGGCTCGAACCACGGGGAGACACAACGTAGTCGTGGCGGCCGACTCCCGAGGCCTGCGCTGCGCCTCGTCGACTGATGTGTTGTCGCCGAGCGCTGCCCGCCGGAATCGACCGCCACGTCCTGCCTCGTTGGAGCACTTTCGCGCTGTACCGGATTCAACCTCGCGTGCCACCGGGCGCGAGGCCCGGGGCATCAGTTCATGCGGAGGTGGGATCGAACGCGGCGGTGACGCGGTCCACGAGGTTCTTGGCTTCGGGGCTGTCGTGGTCGGTGGGCAGCTCCACGGGCTGTCCGTCGAGCGGGACGGTTACCGGCCGACGGTCCGCGAGCACCTTTCCGGCTCCGTCGCCGAGCGGTAGACCGGCCGCCGCCCGGATGCGGTTCATCACGATGTCGGTGCCGACCGGCGGGAGGGCGACGACGCCCTGCGGCCACTGCACGCCGTTGATTTCGAAGAACCCATGGTAGCCGCCTATGTGCTGGTACCCGACCTGGTTCCAGTACAAATCATCTGGCGTCGAGCCTTGCGTTTGATCTATCTCATTGTTGAACGTGCCGTGGAACACGCCGCTGGTGGGGTCGAAGTGTGCATATTGGCCTGACACGGACGCCTGTATCTCGAGCAACTCGAACACAACCTCCATACCACCGGGGGCGGGCCGGTTGTTCTTGGAGTAGAGAGCCTTGGCGCCATCGATGTCGGGCGGGTTCCACATGTGCGGGACGACGTCGAGGTCGTTCGCGTAGCGCTTCACTTGTTGCAGGCGCTGGGTGGTGTAGGTGACGAATTCCTGATTGCAGAAACTCGGTCCGGCGGTCGAGAGCACGCTGATCCTGGCTTTCTCGGAATTGTCCCAAAGCCACTGGGTGTCGCGCAGGAACAGGGCCAGCGTGAGTGACAGGGCACCGCCGAGGCTGTGGCCGGTGACGGTCAGGTTGATCGCCTTGTCGTCGAGCGCGCTCAGGAACTCGGGCAAGCTGTGACCGGCGCCGGGACGGGGCCCGGAGGGTCTGATGCCGAGAAGGGTTTTCACCCCGATGGCCGTGCCGATCGTGTGCCATGCGGCGTTATTCGCGAACCACGGCGTCTGGAGAATGAAGGAGTCCTCGACGAGCCAGTCGAACACCAGTGCGTCGCTGCTGCCTGCCATGGCGATCACGTACCGGGAGCGATCCTCGGTGCTTCGCACCATATACAGGGCATTGACCGCGTACAAGTCGGTGTCGAACAGCGCGACTCCCGGACCCCAGACGATCTCCCACCCTCCGATGACCTCCTGGTTGGTGTCGAGATACTGCTGGATCTTCTGATAGAGCGTGGCCTCCAGGTCGCTGTCTTCTTTGCTGATGCTGTTGACCAGATTCGCGTACTCGCACAGCTGATATGTGATCTTGTCTTGCAGAGTCGGCTCATTGATCGTCGTGGATCGTGCAGTCATGTACCGCTCCTTACCGTATGAGTTTCATCCGAAACAGAGAGGAGAAAGCGGTGACGCGAATTCACACGCCGCACCCGCGCCGGGGACAGAACATCCCGGACCGGTAGCTGCGTATAGGACTCTAGACGATCCACCACACATGCGGGCGAATAATCTGCCCGTCCGGGACCTGACGTCGTCGCCTGCCGGCGGAGGCTCCGCGCGGTCACCGGAGACGCTGGTAGCCGTTCCTTGCGGCCCGAGCGCGAATTTGGCCGAATGTCCTGATTGCTCGCATGCGCAGCGCGCTGGCCTCGAATCTCAGCCAGGAGGCCCGGAAGGTCTTTGGATTCTTCGGTGACCTGGAGAGCTACCTTGCGAATGCGTGGGGCCGGATCGTGGGCTGATCAACGATCGCCGGTTCCGGAACTTCTCCGGGACCGGCGGCGATTCCAGTCCGCTGGACGCGGTGGCGGGGGCGGTCGGGGAGCGGGCCGGTGGTCTCCGACGACTACCAGCCGGCGCAAGTGAGGAGTAGCGCGGCCGCTGCTGCTGCCGCGATGGTCCGGCGCATTGGTCAGCTGAGGCCGAATCCGATTCCGAACGTGAGGGCGAGCCATCGGAGGACCGCGTGGAAGCCGGCGCCGAGATCGAGGCCGAAGGAGTCCATCGATCTCATCTCCTTCCGAGATCGAATCTTCTGCGGTTCCCCGACCTGTTGATCATTTTATCGCTGGTCACGGCCTTTCCGCAGCATCGATCGGCACTGATGGAAGGTTGGTCGGCGCGGTCGGTGGCGCGGGCGGGACACAATCGTTGTACTGCCCCGGGGAAGTGTCGCGGATTGATTTCTGTGGCCGGAGCATTCCGTGCGGAAAGAGGCCGGGCGGATTCGTGATCCGCCCGGCCGTCTCGACCACCTCGATTCGATTCTTCAGGAGAACATCAGAACGGCAAGAACAGGCCGATGGTCGCACCGATGGCAGCGCCGACCGCGCAACCGATGACGGCGCCGACGAGGAAGAACCCGATACCGATCAGAACGCCTACGGCGCATCCGATCGCGGCACCCACGAAGAGCCCGACGAGCAGTGCGTCATGCAGCAGCCCCTTCGGCCTCGGGAAGTCCAATCATCGGACGATGTATTTGGAATTCCCCCGGGCGGGCGACATTGTCCGTCAACCTGATCTTTCTCCGTCGACATCGGCAATGTCGATAGGTGTCCGGTATGAAGTTTTGTCGTAATACCGGTCGGGAATAATCTCTGATCGGTTATCGCGGCATTCGGCGACCCGGCCGTCAGCGCAACCGAGCCGCGAGCCCGTCGAGCACGACGCCGAGGTGTCGTTCGAACCTGCTGTCACCGTCGTCGCGGAGGTGCCCGGCGGCCTTGACCAGATCGGCGCCTTCGCCCAGCCACTCGTCGCGTTCGGCGACCGAGTACCGGGCCGGGTCGGCGTCGGCCGACTGGCTGCGCTCATGCTCCTCGATGACGAAGCCGACGACGTACGCGGTGACCAGGTCGAGGGCGTCGTCCGCCTCCGCCAGTGAGAACCCGGCCGCGGTCAAGCGCGCGAGCCAGGATTCCTTCGCTTTCACCACGTCGGGGTCGGAGAAGCGCGTGCCGCTGAAGATGCGCGCGCCGTCCCGGTGGCGCAGGTACTCCGCGCGCAAGGCGCGGGCGTAGGCGGCTACGTCGTCACGCCAGTCGTCGCCGGAAGCGATCGCCGAGAGGGCGTCGGTGACGCGGCGCATCACGAACGTGCTCATCTCGTCGAGCAGTTCCTGCTTGTTGCGGACGTGCCAGTACAGCGCGGGGGCCTTCACTTCGAGCCGGGAAGCGAGCGCGCGGACGGTGAGCGCGTCCATGCCCTTCTCGTTGAGCAACTCGAGCGCCGCCGCCACGATCCGCTCCCGGGTGATGCCCTTCGCCACAGTTGACACCTTAACAAAGTTCAGGAAAGGTGGGTGACAGGGTCAAACCTAACTTAGTTAAGGAGTTTGTCATGCGCGCTGCGGTCGTCAACGCCCCAGGAGCGACACCCGTCTGCGGAGACTTTCCCGACCCGGAACAGTGGCCGGGCCGGGCGCCGCTGAGACTTGTGGGCGCGGGTCTGCACCACGTCGTTCGCGGGCTGGCCTCCGGCCGCCACTACGGCAGCGACCATGCCTACCCCGTCGTGCCGGGCGTCGACGCCGTGGCCCGGACCGACGACGGGCGGCTGGTCTACACGGGCCTCGCCCGGTTGCCGTGGGGAACGATGGCCGAACGGCTGGTCACTCCGTTCGAAGTGGATCTGCCCGTCGGGGCCGATCCGCTCGTGACCGCCGCCGGCGTGAACCCCGCCTTGTCGGGCTGGATGCCCCTGATCACCCGCCGCAAGGAGACGGGCGAACTCGGCACCGTGCTGGTGCTCGGGGCGACCGGCATGTCAGGCGGCCTGGCCGTGCGGGCGGCGATGTCTCTCGGCGCGAAACAGGTCGTCGCGGCCGGGCGCGATCACGAGGCGCTGGAGCGACTGCGAGGCCTGGGCGTCGTCACCGTTGCGCTCGCGACCGCCACACCCGATGCCGGGGCGGCCACCCTCGCCACCGTTGTCGCCGAGGCGCAGCCCACGCTCGTGCTCGACTTCGTGTGGGGCCCCGTCGCC
Organism: Nocardia sputorum; assembly: GCF_027924405.1. Taxonomy (NCBI): domain Bacteria; kingdom Bacillati; phylum Actinomycetota; class Actinomycetes; order Mycobacteriales; family Nocardiaceae; genus Nocardia; species Nocardia sputorum. The sequence goes on from NZ_AP026978.1 coordinate 2,677,017, forward strand.
GAGGCCGCCTTCGCCGCGCTGGAGAAGCGCGGCACGGAGGACGACAGCACGGCGATCGACTACGTGCAGATCGGCTCGCTCGCCGGAACCGAGGCGGCGTTGCCCGCGGCGCTGCTGCGCGGCAGGCGGATCCGGATCAGCGGCAGCGGCGCCGGCTCGGTTTCGAAGGCTGCGATGATCGCCGAGCTTCCCGAGGTCCTCGCCAGGTTCGCCGACGGCACCTTCGACGCGCCGTACACCGCCTACCCGCTCAGCCGCGTCGGCGAGGCATGGGCGCATCAAGGGCGCACCCGTGCCGTCGTCGTCCCCGACCGACCGGCCCCGCTCGAGGTCGCTACCTAGGTCTGGTCAGCCTTGCCGGTCCCGGTCCCGGCGCAGCCGTTCGATGGCTTTCGCGATCAGGGTGGAAGGAGTCGCCGCTAGCCGCGCCTCCGAAAAGCAGGAGTTCACCGAACAAGGCCGGGGCCAGGATGAGCCATCCGACATCGCGCAACCGCAACTGATGAATCCCCGGCGAATCCGCTACTTTCCGCAGCCACGGTTACTCGTCAGAGACCGGCATCGGCACGCTTTGCTACGTCAATCGTGCGCTGTCGCAGGGCCGGAGTCCCTCGATCCGCAAGGTAAAGCAGAACACCTGCGTAATTGGGCTGCCCGGCCGACTGGCGGCGATGGATCAGCCCGGCAGTCGGCCGACGGTCGAGGTGCTGGACCGACCTCGGCGCACTCGCCGAACGAGTCCGCGGGCTATCGGGAACCAGAGCGGAGTGAGGACGGTGAGCGCGAGTGCGTGCCAGAGGGGCCGCCACCACCATGAGACGACCGGCGGGAACGATGTTGCGGTGGATGCGAGCGGCGCGGCGAAGGACCAGGCCAGGAAAGCGTCGCCGATGGGGAGGGCGCCGAAGGCGTAGCGTTTGGAATTGCCGAGAGTGACCGGCATGCCCAGGCTTTCGCCGAGGCCGGTGATCGGGCCGGCGAGGTTGCGATCGCCGTGCACCCGGGCCGCACCGATGGTGACCACCGTGGCCGAGGCGCTGACACCGAGAATAAGTGGCCCGGAATCGACATCGCCCGCGCCGCTGCGGCCGTGCGGATACTCCCGCACTCCGGGCAGGCCAAGCGGGGTATCTATGAAGAGTCGGCGGAAAGTACGGTACTGCTGCGCGGCCCACGCGGGGTCTATCTCGGGCAGGAACCGCTGGATCATCGATTGTGACGAGCCGCGCGCACCCTCCATCATGGGTGCGGCTCGGTGCGGCAGTAGACCGGTCGCCGGATCCAGGTGCGCGCGAGCCGAGGTGAGCCATTCGGCGATCACCGGCTCGAAACGCGAGCCGAAGATACGATCGTGCAACCGCAACGCGGACACAGCCACCACGTTGTCGACCGGCCAAGCTTGACCCGGATACGCCGCAAGGAACGGCCCGTCCGTACCGAAGGCCACCGCGAGTGCTTCGCAGTCCGCGATGAATTGCGCCGCCTCCGGTGCGGCGGCGCCCGCGAGTTCGATCACGGCCCCGCGCAACCGGCTGGACCATCCGACATAGAACACCCCGTATGCCGGGCGCAGTCGCGCATCGAAAGCGCCACGGCCCGAGCCGGATTCCAAACGCTCCAGCGCCCAGCGTGCCTCCCGGAGCGCTTCGTCCCGATAGGTCGTGTCGCCGCGCGCCAGATCAGTCCACGCCAACCCGTACAGAACGTGCGAAAAGAAGAATCCCTCGGGGAACATGCCCTGCATCTCCTCCCCGAGCCCCGATCGCAATTCGGAACGAAGAAACCGCATTTGGGCGATGACATCGGTGCGCGGCTGCTCATCCCGATACAGCCGAATCTGGGGAACGAGGAACACCAGCGTGAGCACAGCCGCGACGGCGACATACAGCGCCCCCGAGAGGGTGCGATGCGATTCTGGGTCCCGGTCGGCCGCAGAGGCCCGAGCGGAGCCGATCTTGTACCCCATACTGGCGGAATCTATCAGAACGCATGTGGAGCAGAGAGTTTCGCGAGTTCGTGCGTCTCCTGGATCTGTGCTGGACGAATGCCGACGAGCCAAAGTTCTCGAGCGGGGTCGGCCCCTCCTTGCGGCTACTGGTCGCTGTGTCGGGCCGCGTGGGACCGGGAAGGACGGCTGCCGAGGAAGGCCATCGACTCGGCATTCAATCCTCGTTCTCCGGCCCGGGGAACTACACCGTAGCGTCCGTCGGCCCCCGCGCGTTGCGCATTCGAATGCGCGCGGTTGCGGCATGGAAAGGGTTGGTCGGGCTCTCACTGCCGGATCCTAGGACCGAGTTCATCCGGTGTTGGAGCTGGCGACACGTCCGTTTCAGAAGTCGCGTGCATGTCGACCGCAATTCGAGTAGGCCACTACTCGCGCAATGACGAGGCTGTTCGGCCACGATGATCGTGTCGGCGCGCCGAGCGTGAGCAGAGAAAGGAACACAACAAATGACGACAACGCGGCAAACCCCCGATCTGATCGACAAGCTGCAGACTGCGATGCGTAGTCGAGAGGTGGTTGCGATACGGCCTCCAGCGGGTGACGGTGCCCAGGCAGGCGAGAGTTCGCGCGAGTGTGCTCATCGCTTCGAGCGGGCAAAAGATCAACTGCTCGAAGAGATAGTAGATGAGCAAGCGAGCGTGGATTGGGAGGTAGCCCTGCTTCCGTTCAGGCTGGACGGTGAAGCAGGGGTGGGCACGATCGCGCGAGACATTCTCGAGAGCCGGGACGCCCTCACCAGCCTCACTATCGGCCCGGGATGCAGTGTCGTCGGTACGCCGTACGACCATGCGTACACAACGGGAACCGGATTCTCCGGCAAGCTCGATGGAAAGCCGCAGGTCGTTGGGGCGACCGATGGCGAGTCGGCAGGTGGAGCCGCTATCGATCTGTTTTCCGATAATCGCCTGGATGTAAGTGTGATACCAGCTGGGACATACTCCTGGAGCGTTCTCGCGTCCAACGCGGTACCGAACGCACGCAGCAGGGGTGGATTGGCGACGGTGACCTTTGTCGGCAACAATCCCAATCCGTCACTGCGGCGCGTGATTACACTGTGGGACGTGCAGGGCCTGGGGCAGCTGCACGGCTTCCACGGCGAGGGCGCAATCGCCGACGCCTACACTCCCGGGACCGGGCCGTTCAAGGTTACTTTGGCCCCCATTCCAGGCAGTTTGTTCCCTGGAGAAAGACTTGAAGTCTGGGTATGGGCCTGGATCATAAACAGCGGCGCGAACGGCGTCTTTTCTGCACTGACCTTGAACATGCCATCGTTCACCGTGTGTGCGGGGCACCCGGTCCCCGTTGGATGACTTGGACGTCGTCGCATAACGCAACACAAATACACCGAGAAGGAGTACGTCATGGCCAGATCCATCAACACCGCGAGGCGGGCGAGTTCGGCAACCGGTGCGTTGCGGCTACGGGACGTCGATGATGCGGCCCGTGAAGTCGAGGCCGACGTCCACGTATACGGGCAGAAAGTCATTTGCGAGACGGACTCACGAGGCTACGCCACGCCCCAGAATCGATCGCTGACCGAGATAGTCGTCGACGCCTCAGAGGGCTTCATCCCGCTGTGGGACAAAAGCACGACGCTGCGATGGCGTTTTCAGAACCGTTCGATCGCCTTGTTCGAGCAGCCGGATGCTGCCAAAGCAAAAATCAAGGAACTACTCGGGAAGGCGCTGCTGGCTTGGGGTGATGCGGCGCCTGTGAAATTCAGCCAGCGCGATGACGCCTGGGATTTCGAGATCGTGATCAGGGAAGCCGACCGATGTAACATCAACGGGTGTGTTCTGGCCAGCGCCTTCTTTCCCGACTCGGGTCGACATCGATTGACGATTTATCCCAAGTTGTTCGAGCAGAGCGCGCAAGAGCAGATGGAAACTTTGGCACACGAGATCGGACACGTCTTCGGACTGCGGCACTTTTTCGCCAACCTCAGCGAAACGGACTTTGCGAGCGAGATTTTCGGAAAGCACAACCCGCTGACCATCATGAACTACGGCAACCAGAGCCAGCTGACCGAGGACGATCGGGACGACCTGAAGCGGCTGTACCAAGCAGTGTGGAGCGGCACGTTGACGAACATCAACGGCACTCCGATCAGGTTGGTGAAACCATTCAGCTCCACCGGAACGGTGGTCGGTGGTCCGCCGATACTGGCTGCTGCGGCGCTTGTTTGAGCGGGTCGCCACAGGCGACTCGACGACGACGTGATCGCCACTACGGCGGCTCCTGTGGTTATCGATCGAGCCCTGGCCGCGGAGCCTCAAAGCAAATGACGAACAACGCCGGCCCGACGAAGCAGGCCGAGCCTTGTCCGCCTTCTCACCAAGGGACGAAGCGCCACAGCTGGGTACCGTCACGTGTGTTGTCGACGACCGTGAGCCCGTAGTGGGGCCCTGCTGGGGCGAGGGCGAGGGCGTGGTTGAAACCAGGTACGAGAACGGCCGCTTCCTCCTCGGCGTCCCCGTCGAAGCTCCATGGCATGGCACCGTGAATTTCCCCGCCCCCGCACACAACGGGATCACCTTTGTGGCCCGTCCCGCCCAGGAGCAGCATCGTGTTCGTTTGTTCGTTTGTCAGCTGGACAGTCGAATCGTCGTCCACCTCGACGAGCCAGAGTTGACCGTAGTCGTTGCGGTCCGGACCCACCAGCCCGACGGCCACGCCTCGGCCGCCGGTGTCGGCGCCCGTGAGCCCCATCGCGGCGCCGTCGAGTTGCGGGTTGAGAATCTGGTACCGGCCCTCGCGGGGGAACTTGGTCATGGTCTCTCCTCACTGTGGGCATACCGCCACTGAGCTTTACGCCGTGCTGATCCGATAGCTGTCGTCAGCAGCGTAGGATCTCGGCAGGAAGAATCTGATCGCCCAGTTCGGGTGATTTCGGGTGCGGGCCGGACACACGGGTCGACCCTTTGGTACGTTCCTGCGACGCTCCGACCCGCCACGGCCACCTCGATTCCTTACCGGATCCGAACCGCGGAAGGATCTGCGGAAGCACTCGCACCGCGGGGGATGTGGCACCTCCAGAGCGCGGTGTCCTGCCCCGCCGAGCGGGTGCTGCCCGGCCGCGTTCTCGTCGGCTATGACGGTCGCGCGGATGGTCGCGAGATCGCCCCCCTGCCCACACGGGCCCCGGGCACGGGCCGCCGATCCATCGGCTGATCCGCCGGTCGCTCCGGGGTCGCTGGACGGGTGGATACATATCTCTAGCATCCGGGAACAAATTGGTTCGCTGGACACATATATTCTCCGTACGGGTGGCCGACGACGAGTGGAGTGTCAGTGACGGAGGATTCTGCACTGCTGGTGCGGGCGTTGCAGGCCGATGCTTCGCACACCCCCGAGTCGGTACGGGCGGTCACGGCCCGGCTGATCCGGGATGGTGCGCTCACCTCGGGTGCGCGCTTGCCGACCATTCGCGAGGTCGCCCGGCGCTGCGGACTGAGTACGCGCACGGTCGTCGCCGCCTGGAGCGCGCTGCGCGCGGAAGGCCTGATCGCCACCAATCGACGCGGTGGCACGGTGGTGGCCGCGCTCGCGGAGGTCCCCGCGGGCCGTGCGCTCGCGGCCCGCGACCTGCTGACCGGAAGCCCGGACTACGCGCTGCAACCGGATCTGGCGCCCGCCATGCTGGCCGGATTGCACACCGATCAGCTCAACCGGCCCGGGCGTGACTACATCACCGATCGGCTGCGCGAGGCCGTCGTCGACGGCTGGCCCTTCCCGGCCGAGGCCTTCGCCGCGGCGGGCGGCGGTTCGGAGGGATTGTTCCTCGCGGTGGACGCCGCCGCGCCCGCGGGTTCCCTTGTCGCTGTGGAGGAGCCGGTGATGCCGGGCTTCCTCGACACTCTGGCGGAGGTCGGGTACGAGGTGCTCGGTATCGAGTCCGACGAACAGGGGGCGCTGCCCGGCGCGCTGGCGGCGGCGCTGCGGCGGCAGCCGTCGGTGGTGGTGCTCCAGCCGGAGGGCGGGTACGCGATGGGTGGCGCGCTGTCGGAGGACCGGGCCACGGAGCTGGCCGCGGTGCTCGCCGCGGCGGAGCAGGTGCCCTGGATCGTCGAGGACGATGCGGTGGGACCACTGGCCCTGGCCCAGGCGCCCTCGCTCGGCCGCTGGTTCCCGCGCCACAGCGTGCGGGTGCGCAGCTATTGCAAGGCCTACGGCATGGACATTCGGACCTGCGTCATCGGCGGCAGCGCCGAATTGGTCGACCGGGCCATCCGGGCCCGGGTCCACGGGATCGCCGCCAACAGTCGGATCCTGCAGAACGCTTTGGCGCACCTCATCGTCGACCCCGCGACCGCCGCACTGATCGATACCGCTCGCGATCGCTACACCGCCCGTCGGGAAGGGCTGCTCGCGGCATTGCGCGAACGCGGCGTCACCGCACGTTCCGGGGTGAACAGCCTGGTGGTGTGGGTGGAGGTCGCCGATGAACAGGCGGCGCTGCTCGGGCTGGCCCGGCACGGGATCGTCGTCGGATCCGGTGCGAAATCGTATGTGGCGCCGCCGCGTCCTGGCGTGGTGCGCGTCGCGGTGCCGCAGCTACCCGATGCGGACGCCGGGCTCGCCGAACTCGCTCGCCTGCTCGCCGAGGCCGCCGGTGCCACGCATCGGGAGTTCCTGGACTAGCGGACCGACCGTGGATGCAGCCGCGGGGCTATCTCGGCGCCGACGCGGTGCAGGCATTCCGCGTATCGGGGATGGCCGACCGCGAGGGGGATCTGGAACAGCACCTCGGTGGCGGCGGCGAGGCCTCGGTCCTCGCGCAGCTGTTCCACGATCTGCTCGGCGGATCCGATCCGGATGCGGTTGTCCGCCAGAAGCCGTCGCCGGTCGGCGGCGCTCGGCGGCTGCGGGTAGTAGGCCGGGCTCAGTCGGATGTCGGTGTCGAGCAGGTCGAGCGCGTCGCGCTCGCTGTCACCGGGCAGCACCGTGACGCTCGCCCCGATGCGCGGCGTGCCGCGGCAAGAGGACAGGTAGGCGTCGACGAGGTCGGCGACATCGCCGCCTGCGCGCGCCTGCGAGTTGCCGTGCGGAAGCAGTCCGTCGCCGGCCGCGCCCGCGCGCCGCGCGGTGTCGCTGTTGCCGGTGGACTGCCAGAGCCGGGAACGCAGGGTGCCCGGTGGCGGATACAGGGCGATGTCGTCGGTGACGCGCCCGGAAGCCAGTAGACGCTGTAGCGCGGCCAGCCGGTCGGCGTACAGCGACTCCCGGTCGGTGTCGGGAACACCGAATCCGCTGTAGCTGGAGGCGGAGTGGCCGAATCCGAGGCCCTTGCCGACACCGAGTTCGAGCCGTCCACCGCTGAGCGCGTCGGTGACCACCGCGTCCTCGGCCAGGCGCACCGGATGTTCGAACGGCAGCGCGACCACGCCGGTGCCGAGCCGGATCGTGGCGGTGTGCTGGGCGACCGCGGCGACGAAGGGGAACACGGAGGGCAGTGCGGCGTGATGGGCCTCGAAATGCCGGGTCGCGAACCAGACGGTGCCGAAGCCGAGTCGTTCGGCGCGCACACCGATGTCGATGGTGTGCCGGTAGACCTCGGCGACGGGCGGGCCGCTGCGCAACTGCACGAACAACGACGGCGCGTCGGTCACGGCCGGCGACGAAGAAGTGATCACAGCCGGTAGTGCCCTCTCAGGGTGGTGGTGTCGTATTCGGTGCGGAAGAGGCCGCGACGGCGCAGCAGCGGAACGACATGGTCGACGAAATCGGCCAGCCCGCCGGGCAATTCGTCGATCATCACGTTGAAACCGTCGACAGCGCCCGCCTCGAACCAGTCCGCGATGAATCCGGCCACCTGGTCCGGGCCGCCGACCACCTTGGCGTGCACACTGCCCGAGGCCAGCAGTCGCGCCGCGCCGCGCGTGTCCGCGCCACTGGAGCGCACGTACTCGAGCAGCACCGCGCGTTGTCCGCGTGATCCCGCGTCGGTGGTCTCGTCGGGGATCCGCTCCCACGGGAACGGTGCGTTCAGGTCGAGATCGGCGGGGTCGACGCCGAGCCGATCGGCGAGGTTGACCAGTTGGACGTCGTCGGGAATGAGGTCGATGAGCTCGCGCTCGCGTCGCCGGGCCGCGGCTTCGGAATCGGCGAGCACGACGATCAGCCCCGGCAACAGCTTCACACTGTCGGGGGCGCGCCCTGCGTCGGCGGCCCGACGCCGGAGTTCGGTGCGGCGCTGTGCCGCGGACTCGGGATCGACGTGTGCGGAGTAGACGGCGTCCGCCGTCCTCGCGCCCAGTTCCACGCCGTGGGTGGAGGCGCCCGCTTGGATCAATACCGGCCTGCCGTGGGTCAGTGGAGGCGCCTTCAACGGCCCGGCCACCCGGAAGAACTTGCCGTCGTGGTCGATCGGCCGCACCACCGCCGGGTCCAGGTAACGGCCGGTGGCCTTGTCCCCGACGACCGCGTCGGCGGGCACCGAATCCCACAGCGCGGTCACCACGTCGAGGAATTCGGCGGCGCGGGCGTACCGTTCGGACTTCGGCAGGGCCTGGTCCAGGGAGTAGTTGCGGGCTGCGGCGTCGCCGCCGGTGACGACGTAGTTCCAGCCCACCCTGCCACCGGACACCGCCGACAGCGCGGCGAACGAGCGTGCCAGATTGTAGGGGTCGCTGTAGGACGTCGTGGCGGTGATGATCAGGCCGATGTGGCTGGTGTGCGCGGCCAGCACGGATTGGGCGATGAACGGGTCGAGCAGCCGGCTCGGCGCATTCCAGTCCTTGGCCTGGATGTCCGGTGAGTCGGCCAGGAACACGGCATCGAGCAGTCCGCGTTCGGCGATGCGTGCCACGTCGAGGTAGTGCTCGATCCCGACGAAATGCGCCGCGGGTTGTTCGGCGCGCCGCCACGGGCTGCCGAGGGTGCCGCCGGGTATCAGGTTGGCGTTGAGGATGACATGTCGTGGCTGGTCGGCCATGGGCGGATCTCCGGGGGATCAGAGTGACGGGACGGGGCCGGGCGCGGGGGAGTCGCCGCGGACGAGGGGGCGTGCCGGGTCGGCGGTCCACTGCGAGAGCGAGCCGGGATACAGGGCGATCTCGATGCCGAGCGTGGCGAGGACGAAGACCTGCAGGGCCGCGGCCATCGCGCTGCCGCAGTGGGTGGCCGCGGGCGTCGCGGGGCCGAGGCCGAGGCCGTGATAGCGCGCACGCAAGGTGTGTTCGTCGCGGAGCAGTCCGTGCTCGTCGAAGTCGTCGAAGACCGGCGCGCTCACGGCGTCGGGGATGTGACCGGCGAATAGGCCCTCGCCGCGATAGTGGCTGTGCGGGCGGGCATCGAGGAGGATGCCGCGTGCGGGCAGGGTCGCGACGGCGGCGGTGCCGACGACGGGAAGTCCGCCGGGCCGCGCGGACACGGTTCCCGCCGCGACGGTTTCGGCGCCGCGGACGACGGGGCCGCCGGCCGCGCGCCACGCCCGCAGCCCACCGTCGAGGAGCCGGACGTCGGTCAGTCCCGCCCAGCGCAGGACCCACCAGGCGCGGGCGGCGGGCACCGAGCGGGAGTCGTCGTAGACCACCACGGTGCTGTCGGCGCGGATGCCCCAGCGCCGGAGCGCGGCGGTGAGTGGTCCGGCTTCCGGAAGCGGGCGGGCGCCGGAGCTCGCGGTGGCGGCGCCCGCCAGGTCGGCGTCGACGTCGACGAACCGCGCTCCGGGCAGGTGCCCGCGCCGGAATCCGTTCGGGTCGGGTCCGACCGCGCCGACCCGGACGTCGAGCAGCACCAGCTGTTTCGGTGGGTCGTCACGCAACCTGCTTGCGGAGATGAGGTGGGCGGCACGGGCGCCGGACATCGCGTTCCTTTCGACGCTCGGACGATGCGCGGTGCCGAGGATATGTATTCCGACGCGCTGGAAACATAATTCCAGTCTTCGTGACTTTTTGTGTTCACAGTATCGCGGTGCCGCTCATATGTTTTCACCGCCGAGGTCGCCCGACCCGGCGCAAATCAGCGGGAGGGGCTGCTGTGGGAGACATCCTGACGAGCCGAGTCGTCGACGCGGAATGGTTGCGGACCCGCCTCTGGGACCCCAGCGTCGTCGTCATCGAGGTGACCAACACACCGGCTGCCGAGTCGGACCGCGGCGCCATCGCGGGTGCGCGCACTGTGTACTGGAAGGATCTGCTCTGGCACCGCTCGCGCCGGGAATTCCCCTCGGCGCCGGTTCTGATAGATCGTCTGCGCGCGCTGGGCGCCGGTGCCGAGTCGACGGTGGTCTTCGCGGGCGAGCCGACGCAGTTCGCCGCGTACGCCCTCTGGGTGGCCGCGGCCGTCGGGGTCGGTGGCGACCTGCGCTATCTGGACGGTGGATTGCCCGCGTGGCGCGCCACCGAAGCGGCGAACGGCACCCCGTCGAGCGCCTCCGCCGCACCGATCGAGCGCGCTGCCGAGGCGCGGGTCTCCGAGTCGCCGCAACCGCTGCCTCAGGTCGCGCCGCGCCACGACGAAATCGTCGTCGGCCGGGACGAGGTACGCGCCGCACTCGGATCGCCCATCGCGATCCTGGATCTGCGCTCGCCGCAAGAGTATTCGGGTCTGCGGGTGTCCCCGCTCACCGAGCCGATCGATCACGGCGCCGAACGGGCGGGCCGGATTCCGGGCGCGCGGAGCCTGCCCGCGCAGGATCTGCTCGACGAGCACGGACTGCTGCGGCCGGTGTCCGAACTCCGGGAGCGGGTGGCGGCGCTCGGCATCGACGGCGCCGACCGGATCATCGCCTACTGCCGGCTCTCCCATCGCGCCGCGCTGGGCTGGCTGGTGTTCACCGACCTGCTCGACGATCACCGGATCCGCGTCTACGACGGATCCTGGACCGAATGGGGCAGCCTGGTCGGCGCGCCCATCGAGGACTGAGCCGCGATGAATCCACACCGGCGCAGCATGATCGGCCGCATCGCGGGCGTAGTCCTGTCCGCGGTGGCGATGATGTGGGCCGCGGTCACCCTGGCATTCCTGGCCGTGCACATCGCCCCCGGTGATCCGGTCACCGCGATCATGGGGGAGTCCAGCGATCCGGCCCTGCGTGCGCGGATCGAACAGGACTGGGGTCTGGACCGCCCACTGCTCGTGCAGTACGGGCGACACCTCGGACGGCTGCTACACGGCGACCTCGGCTACTCGTACGTGCGTGGCGAACCCGTCACCGACATCGTGTTCGGCGAACAATTGGGCAGCAGCGCGCAACTCGCCGGATTCGCCCTGCTCCTCGCGGTCATCCTCGCGCCACTGCTGGCCGTGCTCACCGCGGGCAGGCGCGATGTACTGAGCCGGTCGATCACCACGGCCGAGATCGTGGTGGCCTCCGCGCCGCCCTTCTGGACCGGACTGCTGTTGATCTGGATCTTCGCCTTCACGCTGAAGGTGCTGCCGGTGACCGCGGGCAACGAGTTCCAGCGCCTGATCCTCCCGGCCGTCACCCTGGCCCTGCCCATCGCCGCGGTGTTGTCCCAGGTGATGCGTGAGGGGATCGAGCGCGCGCTCGAGCAGCCGTTCGCGTTGACGGCCCGATCGCGTGGGATCGGCGCCATCCGCCTGCGCCTGCGCCACGGACTGCGCCATTCCCTGATCCCCGCCGCGACTCTGGCCGGATGGGCCGTGAGCGGACTGCTCACCGGGACCGTCGTCATCGAGGAGGTCTTCGGCCGGTCCGGCGTGGGGCGGGCGACGGTCGAGGCCGTCGGCTATTCCGACGTTCCGGTGGTGCTCGGTGTCGCGCTGCTGTCGGCCGCGGTCTATCTGATCGTCACGGTCGTCGTCGACATCGCCTATCTCTGGATCGACCCGCGCCTGCAGGAGGCTTCCGCATGACGACAGCCATACTGCGGCAACGCTTCACGCTCTCGGTGCCGCACCGTCCCGTCGCCGTCCTGATCGCAGGCGCGGTGCTCGTTCTCGCGGTGGCCGCCGCCCTCGTGCCCGCCCTGCTCGCCTCCGGCGACCCCCTGCGGACCGACCTGGTCGCCGCGCATCTGGCGCCGTCGCTGTCACATCCGTTCGGCACCGATCAACTCGGCCGTGACGTGTTCACCCGTGTCGTGCACGGCGCCCGGTTGTCGCTGTTCATCGGGGTGTCGGCAACGGCGCTCGCGGTGCTGCTCGGCGTGAGTGCCGGACTGGTGGCCGGAATCGGTGGCCGAGTCGTGGACGCCATCGCCTCGCGTGTCTTCGATCTGCTCGGCGCGTTCCCCGAGGTGCTGCTCGCCCTGGTGCTCATCACCTTCACGGGCACCGGAACCGGCAATCTCGTTCTCGCCCTCGGCATCGCCGCGGCACCGAGATTCGCCAGGGTGATGCGGGCGGAGACCCGGGCGGTGCGCGCCGCCGACCATGTCGCGCAGGCGCGCCTGCTGACCCGGTCACGCGCGCGGATCGTCGTTCGCCACATCCTGCCGAACGCGTTGCGGTCGCTGCCGGTTGTGGTCACCCTCGGCCTCGGGACCAGCATTCTCGGCGCCGCCGCCTTGAGTTTCCTCGGCTTCGGCCCGCAACCTCCCGATCCGGAGTGGGGTTCCATGCTCGCCGAGGCGCACGGCGATCTGCGTATCGCGTGGTGGTCGGTCGCCTTTCCCGGCGCCGCCGTCACGGTCGTGGTCCTGGCCACCACGGTGCTCGGCCGCCACGTCGGGCACCGCTTCGAACGAAGGGCACAGCCATGACGCTCACCGCCGCCGCCGTGCCGAGCACGGACACCGTGACCGACACCGTGCTGAGCGTGCGGAACCTGCGCGTCGGTTTCCCAAGGACCGCGGGCGATGTCGTCGAGGGCGTCGGCTTCGACCTGCGGCGCGGCGAGATCCTCGCCATCGTCGGCGAATCGGGTTCGGGCAAATCGGTGACCACGCGCAGCCTTGTCGGCCTCGCGGGGGCAGGCGCCCGGGTGCGGGCCGACCGTTTCGAGCTGTTCGGCGCCCCGGCCCTAGGACTGAGCGAACGGCAGTGGCGCCGGGTCCGTGGCACCCGGATCGGATTGGTGTTCCAGGACGCGCTCGTCGCGCTCGATCCGCTGCGCACCATCACCGACGAGATGACCGAAGCGTTGCGCGCGACACCGCGCTCCCTGCGCGCGGCCCGCATCGACGAGCTGCTGCGCTCGGTGGGGATCGCCGATCCCGAGGTGCGCAAGCGGCAGCGACCGTTCCAGCTGTCGGGTGGCCAGCGCCAGCGCGCGCTGATCGCCTCCGCCCTGGCGGGCGATCCGGACATCCTCATCGCCGACGAACCGACCACGGCGCTGGATGTGACGGTCCAGGCGCAGGTGCTCGAACTGCTGGTCCGGCAGGTCGCGGGCGGGCGGTCGATGATCCTGGTGAGCCACGATCTGGCGGTGGTGGCCTCGGTGGCCGATCGCATTCTGGTGATGAAAGCGGGCCGCGTCGTCGAGCAGGGGCCCGCGGCGCAGGTCATCGGCGATCCGCGGCACGTGTACACCAAGGCACTGATCGCCGCGGTGCCGCGGGGCCGGGCGGGCGCACCGCCGTCACGTTCGGGCGCACCGGTTTTCACCGCTAGGGCGCTGACCAAGTCGTATCGGGTGCGGGGCCGTGCGGTGCCCGCGGTAGCCGACATCGGCTTCGAGGTCCGGGCCGGTGAGGTGCTCGGCGTGGTCGGCGAATCCGGTTCGGGCAAGTCGACGGTGGCGAAGATGATCACCGGGCTGATCCAGCCGGACGGCGGCGAGATGCGTTTCACCGGAGCGCCGTTGACGCCGCGCACCCGCCGTCCCGGGCGGATCGGCCTGGTCGCGCAGGATTCGACCGGCTCCTTCGACCCCCGCTACCGGGTGGGCGAGATCATCGGCGAGAGCGTCGCCTTGCGGGTCGGCCGTCGCCGGCGGCGCGCCGAGGTGCTGGATCTGCTCGACGCGGTGCACCTGCCGACAGGCAGCATCGATCGCCACCCCCGCGAACTGTCGGGCGGACAGCGTCAGCGCGTCAATATCGCCAGGGCGCTGGGCAGCAGGCCGGAACTGGTGGTGTGCGACGAGCCGGTGTCGGCACTCGACATCTCGGTGCAGGCCCAGATCCTCGAGCTGATCGCCGAACTCGCGCGTGAGCGCGGGGTCGGCATCGTCTTCATCTCCCACGATCTCGCCGTGGTCCGGCAGATCTGTCACCGCCTGCTCGTTCTGCATGGCGGCGTGATCGTCGAATCCGGTTCGGCCGACGACGTTTTCACGGCGCCGGCTTCCCCGTACACACGTTCCCTGCTCGATTCCGTGCCGCGCCTGGCGGTACCGGACACCACAGAAAGCCCTTCGCGTGCGTAATCGCCTCACTCGACTGTTCATCGCGCTGGCCGTCGGCGTCGTCCTCGCCGCGGGAGCCTGCGCCTCGGACCCGGAACCCGGCAGCGGCAAGGGCGGACCGACCTCGCCCGCACAGCCGGGCGGCACCTTCACCATCGCCTTGCCGTCCTATCCGACACGCGGCCTCAATCCCCACGTCGGCGCGGCCTTCGACGCCTCCCAGGTGCTCCGCAACAGCTACGACAGTCTCATCGCGGAGGACCGCGACGAAAAGTTCCACCCGTGGCTCGCGTCCGAGTGGACCGTTTCCCCCGACGGCACGGTGTACGAATTCACGCTGCGCCGGGACGTGACCTTCCACAACGGGGAGAAGTTCGACGCCTCCGCGGTCAAGGCGAACATCGATGTGCTGAGGAATCCGGACACCCCGTCCTGGACGGTGCTCGGCCTCCTGCAGTACTCCAGCGTCAGCGCGGTCGACGTGCTCGACCCCTACAAGGTGCGGGTCACGCTGAGCACACCTCGCGCGGACTTCCTGTCCACCCTCGCCGGACTCAGCGGCGCCATCGTGGCTCCCAGCACGCTGAACGTCGACAAGGAGACCCTCACCAGCGGGACCGGGCTGGTCGGTTCGGGTCCGTTCATCCTGGACAAGGCGGTCCAGGGACAGGAACTGCGGTTCCACCGGAATCCCGACTACCGGTGGGGTCCCGCCACCGCGACGCATCAGGGCGCCGCGTACGTGGACGACCTCGTCGTCAAGTACATCCCGGAAGCTTCCACCCGCGCGGGCCTGCTGCGCAGCGGCGAGGTCGACGCGATCGGCACGGTCAAGGCCACCGACATCTCCCTGTTCGACGGGATCGACCGATTCCAGTACGAACAGATCGGCTCGTCGGCCGCGCCCACGGTGATCATGCTCAATCTGACCAACGGCCCGACCACGGACGTGCGGGTGCGGCGCGCCATCGCCGGCGGCGTCGACATCGCCGCGGTGGTGGACAGTCTGACCAAGGGTTCCCAGCAGCGCGCCTGGAGCCTCATCTCTCCGGACAGCGCCTACTACGACGCCAAGTACGAGACCAAGGGCAAACCCGATGTCGCCGCCGCCCGCGCCCTGCTCGATCAAGCGGGCTGGACCGGCAAGGACGCCGACGGCTACCGCACCGACGCGGCGGGACAGCGCCTGACCGTCCGGCTGCTCGCCACGACGCCCACCTACCCGGAGGACGATTTCCTGAAGGCATGGCAGGCCGAGCTGCGCCAGAACCTCGGGATCCGGGTCGAGTTGCAGTTCGTCGAGAACGCCCAGGTCTACGACCTGCTGGCGCGCAACCAGTACGAGGCGTTCCCGCGCCAGGTCGGCGGCCTCGACCTGTCGCTGCAGTTCAACCGCGCCTACGGTTCCACCACCCCCGATCTGAAGTACGGCCAGATCGACGGCATCACCCTCGGTTCCATCGTCGCGGGCGCGAAACTCGCCGATCCGCAGGTGGACCGGTGGCTCATCGAATCGACCAAGGCGACCGACCCGCGACAGCGCAAGCAGCTGTTCGACACCATCACCGCGCACCTGCTCGACAACGCCGTCGCGATCCCGCTCTACACCGACCGCAACAGTGTCGCGGCGAGTTCCGCGATCCACAACGTGACCTCACTGTTCGACCCGCCCCGCAACACCGTCAATGCCTGGGCATACGACATCGCCGTCCGCTGACCAGTCTGCCGCCAACCCATCCTTCCAGGAAGGCACGATCATGACCGCCGCAACCCAAACCCTGACCTTCGATCGCAATATTCCGCGAGGCATCGTGCACCGGGAATCGATCGCCGAGGTCTTCCTCACCGACGCGCAACCGATTCCCGACGGTGCGGTGTTCGCCGCCCAATTGCCCCGCAACCACTCGTATTTCAGTGACCATCGGGGCACCGCGACCACCTACGATCCACTCCTGCTCATCGAGGTGTTCCGGCAGGTCGCGATCTATCACGCGCACACCTTCCTCGGGGTGGCCCGCACGGAGAAGTTCATCTTCGGATCGGCGGATTTCACCATCGCCGACCCCGACACCCTGCGGATCGGCAACTGCCCGGGGCACTGCGTCATCGAGGCGCGGGTGATCGGCGAGAAGCGCCGTGACGATCAGGTCGTCGGCCTGTCGCTCGAGATGGTCGCCGAGATCGAGGGGAGGGAAGCCGCACGAGAGGTGATGGTCTACCAGTGGATGCCCGCCGCGGTGTGGAACCGGATCAGGGTCCGCGGGCGCGAAGCGCTGGGTCTGCCCGCCCAGCATGTGATTCCGGGGCATTTACCGGTCGCGCGGATGCGGCCGGGTTCGGTAGGCAGGCACAACCCGCGCAATGCGATCCTGGCGAATCCGGTGCTGTCGGGGGAGCGCGAGCTGACGGCGTTGACCATCATCGACACCGACCATCCTTCTCTCTTCGATCATGCCCTCGATCACGTTCCCGGCATGTTGCAGTTCGAAGCGGCCCGGCAGGTCGCGATGGCGGCCGCGAACGCTGTCCTCGGCCTGGACACCAGCCGCATGGTGATGCAGCAGCTCCAGATCGAGTTCACCAAGTTCGGGGAATTCGAGCGCGAGACCATCGCCAGGGCCACCGTGGCCGCACTTCCCGGTGCGGGCGGCGGCGTGCGGGCGCGGGTCGACCTGACCCAGGGCGCGGATGTGATCGCCGCCGGTGAGGTGGAACTGCGCTTCCGTCCGGCCGACGTCGGGACGATGGTCCAGTGACCGCCGCGAAGACGGCGGGGCCGTTCGTCTGGTTCGATTTCGGCGGGGTGCTCTCACCGCCGCTCGACGACCTGTTCCTGCGCTACGAGGAGGTCGCGGGCATTCCGCCCGACCTGTTGAAATTCGCCATCGCCGAGGTGGGCGCCGAATACGGGCTGGCGCCGCTGGCCCCGATCGAACTGGCGCTGCTCGACGAACGCGAGTGGGTCGGCAAGCTGCACGCCGTGCTCAGGGCCAAGCAACCCGAGCTCGACCTCTCGCGCAGCGAACCGGATTTCGGCAGGCAGTGGTTCGCAGGCCACCGCGCCAACAGCGCGGTCCGCGACTTCGCGATCGAGCTGGCCGACAGCGGAACTCCGGTCGGGGTGCTCAGCAACAATGTCGTCGAATGGGAGCCCTACTGGCACGAGATGATCGATCTGGATGGGGTTTTGAGCGCCCTGGTCGATTCGTGCAAAGTCGGGGTCCGCAAGCCCGATCCGGAGATCTTCGCCCTCGCCGCCGAGCAGGCGGGCGTCGCCGCCGGTCAGTGTCTGCTCATCGACGACCTCGCGGAGAACTGCGCCGCGGCACGGGAATCCGGCTGGCAGGCGGTGCGGTTCCGTGCTGCCGGACAGGCGATCGCCGAGGTGCGCGAGGTGCTGGAACGATGGCCGGGCTGAGCGCTGTCTCACCAGGCGCAGGCCAGGTAGCCGTCCGGGCGGATCAACGCGCAGGTCCACGCCTGGTCCGGAGTCACCTTGCCGGTCACCGTGATGGCGTCGGCGGGGACGTGCGGGACCGCGACGTGCTCATCGGGCCGGATCGCCACGAACCGGCCCGCCCGCAACAGCTCGGTGAGGGTCAGCACGCCGCCGTCGGCCTCGGTGACCACCAGATCGTGCTGGAATCCGGACTGGAACTGGCCGCTGATGAGCTGCGCGACGGCGTCGTGGATCGCCGGGACCGCGAGCATGGCCAGCATCGCCGCACGCAGTTCGGGCTCACGCGGGTTCATCATCCGCGATTGCAGCACGGTGTTGGCGACCACCGCCGCCGCGACGGCGACCCGTTCGCGCGAGTACTCGTCGAGGACGGCGGGCCCGTCGTGGCCGGTGATCACGCGGGCCAGTCGCCAGCCCAGCGCGAACGCGTCCTGCATGCCGGTGTTGAGGCCTTGGCCGCCGAGAGGATAGTGACTGTGCGCGGCGTCGCCTGCCAGCAGCAGGCGTCCGTCCCGCAGGCGGGTGCGGTAGCGGCCGTGGTCGCTGAACCGGGTGAGGTGGCTGATCTCGCTCAGTGCGGGCGATGCGCCGAGCACGTACTCCAGGCGTTGCCGGTACTCCCGCGCGTCGGGCTCGGGCCGGTGGTCGAGGGCGCCGCTGAAATCCATGGCGATGATGCGCGCGGGACCGTAGGGATTCGGATTGTGCAGGGTCCATCCGGTGGGCGTCGGACTCCAGCCCGGCGGGATCCCGTCGTCCGGGGCCGTGACGGCAAGCCCAGCGATGGCGTTCATAGTCGCCGGGTACACCTTGGCCGGGAAGTCGCCGGTGCGGGCGACGAGGCTGCGGGCGCCGTCGGCGCCGACGGCGTAGCGGGCGCGGACACGCAGCGAGCGGTGTTCGTCCTCGCCGGCCACCTCGGCCACCACCGCGTCGTCGTGGACCTCGAGTCCGGTGACGGTGTGACCGCGCAGGATTCGTGCGCCGAGATCACCCGCGCGCTCCTCGAACGCCGCCTCCAGCCGTGCCTGCGGAATCCCCGCGATCGGACCGGGCTCGACGCTGGGCGCGCTGATCGTCAGCACCGGCTGTGCCGCGAACTGGAACGGGGTCCGGCGCACACCGTGCGGATCACGCTGGATCGCTTCGGGATTCACGGAGGGGAGATATCCGCGGCGCGCCAGCAGCGACAGCGATCGGGCGTGCACCGTGCCCGCCCGCGGGCGCAGGTCCAGTTCGGTGCGGGTCTCGACCACGACGACCCGGATGCGCTGCAGCGCCAATTCGGCGGCTACCAGCATGCCGACCGGGCCGCCGCCGACCACCAGCACATCGGTGTCGAGGAAATCCGGTCCGGGCCGGTGCGCCGTGCTCATCACATGCTCCTGGGGCGAGGTCGGGGATCTGGTCCGCGGCAGCAGTTGTACGAAGATGATCGTAGCTACTAATATCATAGTACCTATTAGCCCGGTGGTACCTCGCGCATTCCGAAGTCCTCCCGCCGTGCCGAGCCCACCCGACCACCGCCCCAGGGGGTATCCATGTCGACCGTCACCACCGAAACCGAAACTCGCGGCGCGCCACCCAGCGGCGCGACACTGCCCGTGGTGCTCGCCGCCCAGTTCGTCACGCCGATGGCCATCGCGGGCACCGCCATCGCGCTTCCGCTCATCTCGCAGGACCTCGGATCGAATCCCGCCGCGCTGCAATGGGTCGTGAACGGATTCAATGTCGCCTTCGCGCTCACCACGCTGCTGTGGGGTGCGGTCAGCGACCGCATCGGACATCGGCGCACCTTCGGGATCGGTACCGCGCTCGTCGTCGCGGGGAGTGTCGGCAGCGTCGCCGCACCGAACCTGTTCGTCCTGGACCTGGCGCGCGTCGTCGCGGGCGTCGGCGCCGCGGCCATCCTGACCGGCGCCACCGCGCTGCTGTCGGCGGCTTACGAGGGGGCTCGCCGGACCAAGGCGTTCGCCGTCTTCGGCACCGTGAACGGGCTCGGCCTCGCGCTCGGCCCCACCATCTCCGGGATTCTGATCTCACTGCTGGACTGGCGGGGCGTCTTCCTGGTGCACGCGGTGATCCTCGCGGCCGCCGGTGTCGGCACACGGGTGCTGCCCGCCGTGAAACCCGCTGTGGCCGAACACGGTCCGATCCTCGATCTCGGCCTGCTGCGCAACCGGGAGTTCCTGGCCATGTGCCTGGTCCCGGTCGCCGGATCGATCGGCTTCGTCACCCTGCTGACCTACCTGCCCTCGGCGTTGAGCGGCATCACCGACCTCTCGGCGGGCGCCTCCGGACTGCTCATGCTCGCGATGACCATTCCGGTCTTCGTCGCGCCGGTGGCCGTCGGACAGCTCGTCACCCGCTTCCCGTCGCTGACCGTCGGTCGGGTGGTCTACCTCGCGCTGGGCGCCGCGATCCTCGGCAACGCCGGTGTGCTCGCCCTCTCCGAAGACCGTTCGGTGGCCTGGATCATCGTGCCGATGGTCTTGCTCGGCTTGGGTTTCGGCCTGCCCATCGGTCTCGTCGACGGTCACGCGCTCTCCGTGGTGCCCGCCGAACGCGGCGGCACCGCCGCGGGCCTGCTGAACTTCTTCCGCATCGGCAGCGAAGCGCTGTTCGTGGCCGGGTACGCCATCGTGCTGTCCACGGTCGTCGGCACCCGGCTCAGCGGGAAGGCCGCCGACGACACCGCCGCGGGCCAGTTCGGCCATCCCGACGTCTACCGCTCCGCCTTCACGATCACTGTCGGCGTCCTCATCGCCCTGCTCGTGGTGCTCACCATCCTCATCGTCGCGGTGCGCGGCAACACACGAGCCACCGAGAACCGGGACATCGGTTCCAGTCCAGAAGGAGTCACCTCATGACCCACGCACTCGACGCGGTCCGGGTCGATCTCGACGGTATCGCCAATATCGCGCCGCCGCTCATGATCGAACCGCTACCGCAGCGTTCCACCGGCGGCTTACCGCAGGTGAAACTGCCCAGCGGCCACACCGCCGTGCACGTGACCGCCTACCGCGACGTGCACGCGGTGCTGACCGACCTCAGCTTCGCGCGCGCCGAAACCAACGTCGAGGACGGGCCGAGCTTCCTGCCGACCATCATGCCGACGGAAATGCTGCTCAACCTCGACCACCCCGATCACGGGCGGCTCAAGGGCTTCGTGGCCTCCGCCTACAGTGCCGCCACCATGGCCCGGCGAGTGCCCGCGGTGCACCGGGTACTCGACGACGCGCTCGCCGAACTGCGCGCACAGCACGAGCGCGGATCGGCCGATCTCGTTCGCGCCCTGCTGGATCCGGTCACCATCGGCGTCAACGTCGACTACCTCGGCATACCGACTGCCGATCTCGCCTATTTCCGGCACCTGTCGCGGGAGATGCAGCTCGGCGACGACAGCGACGTGGACAAACTGCTGGCCGATTTCTGGACCCTGTACCACTACATCGAGGATCTCGTCGCCCGGCGGCGGGAGCTGCGGCCCGGCCTGATCCTCGACCTGCTCGCGGCGCGCGATTCCGTGTCCCCGCCGGTCACCGACGGGGAGTACGCGGCGATCCTGCTCGGCTCACTGGTCGGCGGGGACCAGAACATCCTGTCGGTGATCGCCAAGATCGCCTATGTGGCCCTCGCCAGGCCGGAGCTGTGGCAATACCTGGTGGACAATCCGGACGCCATCCCCGCCGCGGTGGAGGAGTTCCTGCGGTTGCTGCCGCTGGGACGGATCTCGACCTTCCCGCGCGTCACCACCCGTGCGCTCACGCTGTCGCAGGGGACGCTGTATCCCGGCGACATCGTCTACGCCGACGCGCATTCGGCCAACCGTGATCCCGAGGTGTACCCGGACCCGGCGGTGATCGACCCGGCCCGTAACGGCAAGCGGCACCTGCAATTCGGTTACGGCATGCACCACTGCATGGGTGCGGCCATGGCGCGCATGGAGATCACCGAGGTGCTGCGCAGGCTCGTCACCGAGCTGCCGACGCTCCGGCTCGCCGTGCCCGAGGACCGGATCCCTTGGGAGACCGGCATTCTCGTCCACCGGCCGACATCACTGCCGGTCACGTGGTAGCCGGCGCGGCCGGATGACGACCCCTGTCGGCGTCGAGAATCGCCGCCAGCAGGCCGGGAAACACTTTTTCCATGTCCTCGCGTCGCAGGCTCGTCATCCGGCCGTTGCCGACGTCGCGCTGCCAGATCAACCCCGCCTTGCGCAGCACCCGGAAATGATGGGTGCGCGTCGACGGCGCCCACGGCATCCCGAACACACTGCAGAACTGCTCGGTCCCCTCCGGCTCCGCGTACAGTTGCGCGATCACACTGCGCCGATTGTCATCGGCGAGCGCGGCCAGCACCGCGGAGAGATCGAACTCCCCGATATCGGGATGCCCATCCGCATCGGCCACGACCCACTCCTCTCCACCACATCATCCCGCGAGCGATTGCCGAAGGTATGAAGTCCATAGTACCTATGGGGCGGGTTTCAGACCTGGCGGGCTGAGCCCTCCGGCCACGCCACGGTGGCCGGTTTCCCGTGTTCGGCGGCGACCCCCGCCGGGAGCATCGTGCGGACTCACCTGCACGCCACAATCCGCATCGGCCTACAGACCACTGACCCGTCCGGTCGGCAAGCCTGCGTTGCGCAGCGGATGCCGAGCCAACGGGCGGATCTCAGTCGGCGAGATAGCGCAGCATCACCGCGGTGTCGAAGTGCCTTGTCTCGGCCAACCGGAGCTGGACGCGCTTGTCCAGCGATGGGAAGACCGGTGTGCCGCCGCCGAGTACCACGGGCAAGAAGAACAGCTGGTACTCGTCGATGAGCCCGTGTGGCATCAGCGAGGCCGCGAGGCTCGCACCACCCACCTCCATGACGCCATCGCCTCCGGCCTTGAGCCTGCGGACCTCCTCGACCGCGTTTTCGCTGATCAGCGTGCTGTTCCAGTGGACCTCGGTGAGCGTCCGGGAGAAGACGACCTTCGGCTTGTCCGTCCAGAGCCTGCCGAACTCACGCTCGATGCGCGGCGCGTCCTCGGGCACGTGCGGCCAGTACTCGGCCATCAGCTCGTACAGGCGACGGCCGTGCAGCGAGACCTCGATCTCGCGGTAGCGGTCGTTGTGGAACTGGTGCAACTCCTCGTCCGGGTTGGTCCAATCGATGCCGCCGTCGCGGTCGTTGATGTAGCCGTCCAGGGACACGCTGAATCCGTAGATCAGTTTCCTCATGATCGAGTAGACCTCCTACGCGGTCGAAACTCATCGGCGATCAACGGACAGGCGCGTCGGCGCTGTTTCTCCCGCGATGCCCGCGAGACATCACGAAACCGGAGGCGAATTGAAATCTTCAGCTTTCACAATGCTCGGATGGGCGGTCGAGGCGCTACCTTCTGTCTGCTCGCAGTGCTGCGAGCAGATCGGAGTCAACGCATGCACATCACATCGATCACGCGCCGTCTCGGGATGGCCGCAATCACCCTGGTCGCGACGGCTACCGCCACACTCGGTATCGCCACGCCACAGGCGGCTGCGGCGCCGGCGCGAGATCCCATCCTTTTCGTTCACGGATGGCGGGGATCGGCGTCGGACTGGAATTACATGTGGGGCCGATTCCTGGACGCCGGGTACTCCGCGGAGCAGATGGCGCGATTCAGCTACGATTCCACCCGGTCGAACAAGGACATTGCGCTGGAGGTGAAAGCGCAGGTCGATGCGCTGCGCGCGAAAACCGGTGCCGCCACAGTCGATATCGTCACCCACTCGATGGGCGGCCTCAACAGTCGCTGGTACCTGAAGAACTTGGATGGCCTGAACTCCGTCGACGACTGGGTCTCCATCGGCGGCCCCAATCACGGCACCGACGCCGCCAACGGATGCCTCGACGCATCCTGCGAGGAGATGCGGCTCGGCTCGGCCTTCCTCGCGGAGCTCAACAGCACCGACGAAACCCCCGGCCGGGTGAATTACGGCACCTGGTGGTCACCGTGCGACGAGATCATCAACCCCGATGACAGCACCATTCTCAGCGGTGCCACCAACACCCAGACGCAGTGCATCGGCCATGTCGCGCTGCTGTCGTCGTCGACGGTTTTCGAGGGCGTGCGCGACTTCGTGAAGTAGTCGGCCGAACTCGAGCCCGGCGGCGCCCAGGACGGAACCGCCGGGCAGCGGATGACATCGACCGCGTGCTGCTACCGGATCCCGGGGGTCGTCGGATGCGGGCCTACGCAGCCGAGGATGAAGCAGCCCGGCGGCCAGTTCGCGAACGGCGCGGACATGGGCTTGCCCAGGCAGGACAGCGGGTTGCAGCCCGGATAGGCCATCGGGCCGATACCGAGTGCGGCGAGGGTGGCGTCCGGATTCGAGATCATCGGATCGGACAGTTGGACATCCGATTGCTGTTCGTAGGGTGCCGCGGCGGGTAGGCGGGGTTCCCGGAAGGCGGCGCCGACCGCACGCAGGACGTCGTGCGGGAAGCTCAACGCGCTTCCCGGGACCGTGACACCGGTCCAGCTGACCATCAATCCGAGGCTGGGCACGACGAAATTGTCCTGGCGCATCATTCCCGACATCTGCATCGCATCCGGCGGCAGACCGGGGAAGTAGTTGGCGCAGTCCGGCCCGTTCACCACGAACAGGAAGCCGTAGCACGGGTTCGTCGGGGTAGGCCGGCCGGCCTGCGCGAGATAATCGGCCGAAATGATCCGATGACCGCCCCACTGGCCGCGGTTGGTGAGCAGCAGGCCGAGCTTGGCGAAATCGTCCGGTGGCAGGAGGAGATGCGCGTAGCCGTAGGTGTTTCCGCTGCGGTCACGTCCCCAGAAGTAGTCGGTCGGCGGAATACCCAACGGATCGAACAGTTTTCGCTGCGCGTACGCCTGGAAGTCCTCGTCGACCGCACGCTGGATGACGTAGGCGAGCAGATCGACAGCGCGCTGACTGTAGCGCCACTCGGTGCCCTGCTGCTGATCGATCGGCATAGCCAACGCCTGCGCGACCACATTCGGGTCGATTTGCGCCAACCCGGTGATGCCCTCGGAGGCCACCGCGACCCGCATGCCGCTGGATTCGGTGAGCAGATTCCGTACCGTGATCGCGCGATGTCCGGCATCACCGAGTTCGGGCGGCAGATAGGCGCCGATCGGGTCATCGAGCCGCAGCCGCCGCTCGTCCACCGCGATCCCGGCGACCATCGAAACCACGCTCTTGGTGCTGCTCCACAGATTCCATGGCACACCGGCGGCCCGCGCGTTGTTCGGGCCGGTCGCGATCAGGCAATTGTTCCGGAATATCTGCAGCGTCGTGCGCGTCGAATCCGCCGCGAGAGCCACCGCCTCGCGCAGCGCCGCCGAATCGAGTCCGACCTCCTCCGGCGTCGCCGTCTCGGGCACCCGTCCACTGCTGACCGCACAGTGCCTCAGCCCGTCCGGCGCGGCCTGCGCCATCACCGGTGCACCAACCCCCAACATCGACGTGGCCACCGTAATAGCCGCCACCGCAACGCTTCTCATACCCAGACCCACGCCCGGCCTCCGCTCTCGACGAACTCCACCAGGCACATCGCCCCCGCCCCAACCCCGGTTACCATCTCGGCTGCCCCCACTTGTGGGGGGCGGAGGTCCGCACGTGCACCTTCGCCGGACGCGTGGAAGTAATCCGTTGCGTTGCCGGCCGTACCTGACTGGATCGCGGATCCGGTCCAACCAGCGGACGCGGTCGGATCTGCTAGAGCGGATGTGGGAAAGCGGATGAATCCGTTCGTGGCACGATCACACCGCTCCGGCGCGCTTCGGGACAGTCACTGTTGAAGACCTGCTGGCCGCTCCAGTTCCGGAGCTGTGCGGTCACAAGCCGGGCAATCTCGCAAATGGCAGGGACTTGGTTGGAGGACATACGGCCCGCGTTGATCGCTCACAGAGTTGCCGATGTGGGCGGGATGGGCTGTGATCAATCTCGACGTTTCGTTTGGGGAGGTATCGCACGTTGGCCGCATTGGAACCGGGGTCGGTGTTCGCCGGATACACCATCGAACGCCTGCTCGGTGCCGGGGGGATGGGAGAGGTGTACGTCGCCCGGCATCCCCGGCTGCCCCGCTCCGACGCGGTGAAGGTGCTCGCCGCGCAGTTCACCGGCGACGAATCGTACCGGCGCCGCTTCGAGCGCGAGGCCGATCTCGCCGCGTCGCTGTCGCATCCCGGCATCGTCAGCGTCCACGACCGCGGGGAATTCGACGGGCGGTTGTGGATCGCGCTGGAGCTGATCGACGGGACCGATCTGTCGGCATTGCTCACCG
This sequence comes from Nocardia sputorum, assembly GCF_027924405.1. NCBI lineage: Bacteria > Bacillati > Actinomycetota > Actinomycetes > Mycobacteriales > Nocardiaceae > Nocardia > Nocardia sputorum. The sequence continues at coordinate 2,703,034 of NZ_AP026978.1, forward strand.
CCGCGCCGGGCGGATTGCCCACAGCCGATGTGGTGCGGGCGGTCACGGAGGTCGCCCATGCGCTCGATTACGCGGGTGCTCGCGGGCTGGTCCATCGGGACGTGAAACCCGCGAACATCCTGCTCGCCGGGACCGGTCACTACCTGCTGACCGACTTCGGGATCGCCCGCATGGGCCCGGGGACCTCCGATCTCACCGGAACCGGCCTGACCCTCGGCACGGTTGCCTACGCCTCGCCGGAACAGATGCAGGGGCTTCCGGTCGATCCGCGATCCGATCAGTATTCGCTGGCCGCTACCGCCTTTCATCTGCTCACCGGTGTTCAGCCGTTCACCGGCACCAGCCCGGTCGCGGTGATCATGGCGCATGCGCAGCAGCCGGTTCCCAGTGTGCGCGAGCGGCGGCCCGATCTAGCGCCGCAGGTCGACTCGGTGCTCGCACGGGCAATGGCGAAAACTCCGGAGCATCGCTTCGCCACCACCGAGGAATTCGCGGCCGCCCTCGGCCGTGCGGGCTCGGTCTCCGTACCGCACCCGCGTTGGCCGGCCGCTCCTGCCGACCGTTACGCGGCCACAGTCGTCAACCCGGCCCCGGCCGGCCGCAGTCCGCATCATCCGCCCCCGGCATCACTGGGTCTGGGTGCGGCGCGGCAGGGATCAACCGGTCGGCGGGGATCGCTGCTCATCGGTGCGCTGGTTGCCGCGGTGGCGCTGGTCGTGGTGGGAGCGCTCGGTATCCGGGGGCTTCAGCACGACGGCGGCGTGGAAGAAGCCGCGCAGCTACCCCGCCGGCCTGTGACGCCCATACTTCCGTCCCTGGAGAAACGACCGGATACTCCGATCTGGACGCTGGGGGATATTCCGGGTACTCCCGCGGACCAGCCGAGTGGCCCGTCGGCGCTGGGCGGCGATTCCGAGGTCGTCCTCTTCGGCCGCACCGTCTATCCGGACCGCGGGGACGCACTCGAGTATCTCGAGATCATCGATGCGAACACCGGTCGGGCCTGGGCCGGCACCCAACCCGTCGTGATCGATTCGACGGGTGACCTGAGTGCCGAGCGTTGTGTCGTCAGCGAAAGTCACACGGGGGCAGCCTGCCACCTCAACGGCCGTAACTCCGACACGCTGACAGTGGTCGATTTCGCGACGAGCCGAATCACCGGCACAGTGGCTGCCGCGGGCGATATCTCCGGCCTGACCGCCGCAGGTGAGCGTTTCGTTTTCGTGGACAGGCAGAGCTACGGTGCGCCCCCGGCACTGCGGTCGATCGGTGTGGACGGCCGGGAACTTCCCGCGATCGGCTGGCCCGCGGCGAGATCGTCGTCCAATACGCGGCATTCGATAGATATCTTCGGATTGGTCCGGCTGGCCGTGGTCAGGTCCGCACCGGACCCGGCGCAACCGCTGTCCAAGTGGGAATTGAAGGTGATCCGGCTCGAGGACGGAAAAGAAGTGTTCCGGCGGGACTCCGTCGAGGAGATCGCGGACGACGAATGGAACGTCTTCATCGACGGATTCGTCGTCGGCGGCGGTGCGGCACCGTACGGGATCTACGACCGCAACGGCACGGAGACCGCGCAACTGCCGAGGGGTTGGCGGCCGAGTCGGCATCCGACGATGTCGGGGCCAGGGCCGGCCGAGACCTCGGTACCGACCGCGATCCAGGTCGACGGCGACAAGACGACCTACGCGGGAATCAGTCCGCGCACCGGGGCCGTGCTGTGGAAGCAGCAGTCCTTCAGCGCCGGCGACAGCGACGATCCACTCCTCTTGCGCGGTATCGGAAATCTGATCCTCACCTCGAAATCGGGCCGCCTGGTGGACGCGTATACCGGCGACTACGTGATCCCCGGCTACGTGCCGGAAGGCACCGAACTCGGCACCGACGGCAGCCGGATTGCCGTCGCCACCGACACCGCGGGTCCGGGATATTCACTGGAAGTATGGAACGATAGGAACTCGGTGTGGGAGATAACCAGCAAGTCCGCACCGGTATCGGTCGGCGGCAAGATCTACGTCGGAAACCTGCGGCTCTTCTGAATCAGCGCTGCACGTTTACTGCGGCCGGCCCAGTTCTGCCGCGCATCCGCGACGGAGAACATGGGCACCCATGCTCGACGTGTCAGTGTCCAGAGCTCGGTCTATCCCTGCGCTACCCGACAACGGCGCGAACAGCGTCAGGATGAAGTGGTTTCCCCAACCTGACGCTGTTCTGCCGGCCTTGGCTGGAGATCGGGCTACGGGCGAGTCACCTCGGTGGCCTGAAGGTTGCGCAGGGCGCCGTCCCCGGCCTCGTGCTGGGAGGGGTAGAGCAGTTGCACGGCCACGGTGAGGGGTGTGCCGGGCTCGATGGTGTGGGTGTCATCCGGCGTGGCGATCACGACCGACCCGCTGGTGCCGTCCTCGATCACGCGGTACCACTGGCTCTGCTGAGGATTGATGCGGGTTCGCGGCGGAACGTCGAAACGGATTTCCCACCACACCACCCGCTGCTCATGGGCGGCCAGAGTGAGGTCGTAGCTGATGACCCATCCGGTCGCGTCCTCGGGCCAGGTCTGGGGCCACTGCCCGACGATCACGGGGGAGACGGTGACGGGAGGCCGATCGACCTCGGTGGTGACCGAGCCGGAGTGCCGTTCGGCGGTGTTGGCGCGTGAGGGCGAGGTGATGAGGCTGGTGCAGGTGAGTCGGCCCTCGAATCGGGGGCCGATGGTGCCGGTCAGGGTGATGGTCGCCTTGCTGCCCTTGGGCAGGTCGATCGGCATGTGCAAGCCGTCGCGAACCGAGCCGGTGCCGCAGACGGCTCCATTCTCGGCCTGGCAGCTCAGTTCCAGATCGGTCAGCTCTGTCGGGACAGTGGCGTCGAGCACGGCGTCGGGGGCGTCGTTTGGGCCGAGGTTCTGCACGCCGATGGTGTAGGTGATCCGGTGTCCCGATTGCGCGGTCTGCGGGCCGCTGATCTCCAGGGGCATTTCCGCGGGCAGGGTCACCTTCAGGTTCTTGATCCGGTGGTGGGCGGTCGCGGCGCCGGTCCCGGCGGCGAAGCCCAGTTTGAAGGTCTCGGGCACACGCGGTTGACCGTCGGCGCCGGCGAGATCGAAGTTGTCGATCAGCAGGGTGCCGTTCGGGTTGGTCTTGTCGGCATGACGAACGGTCAGCCGCCCGCCGATGACGGAGACCTGAATGTGGGCGCCGCGCTCCCACTCCGCGCGGAATCCGCCCGGCACCGCAACGCCGGTGAGCCAGCCGAACCCCTCCCGCAGATTGCCGGCTCCACGCACCCCCAAGGTCTTGGGCCGTTGCGCACCGCCTCCGGTGCCGGCCAATGGTGTGGCGAAGTTGCCGTAGTTGTCGAAGCCGACGCCGACGAATCCGGCGGTGACTCCCGGCGCGACGATCTGCCCGGAATCGGACTTGGTGACGGAGTAGCCGAGGGCGGCGCCGAGACCGCCGGGCTGGGTGGTGTGCGCGCCGTCGATCAGATAGACGCTGAAGCCGTCGCCGAGGTTGGCTGCTCCCTCGCAGGAGTAGTCGAAGTCGATGGTGACCCCGAGGGTGGAGGAGAACGCCTGATCGAGGAACGCCGTCCCCGCCTGGGAGTTGGCGTTGGGGGTGAGTTCCAGGCTGCCGTCGTGCAGCCGTGCGCTGCCCAGCAGTTGCCAGTGCGGGTTGGTCACGGTGTCGTGGGTGAACGATTCGACGATCGGGAACTGGGCCTGCTGGATGGTGACCGGTGCATACGTCGTCATTGTCAGATCCTCCTCGAGGCCGGACGTGCATGAGATGAGCGATTACGCCACGCAGATCGACTCCGCCGCGTATCCGGCGAAGCCCCGGTCCACAGATGCGGCTCCTGGCCGGACACCCCAGGGCCACAAAGTCGACTGTAGGAACATCCGAACGCGACCGATTCACCTCTTTCGAGTGAACCCGTGCAGCCGCCTACGCTCCGACTTCACGGCGCGACGCCAATCCTCGCCGAGCGCATCGGGCGATTCGTACCGGCTGCCAGATTCACGGCGCCACCCTGGACGGTTCACTCCGAAGGCAGCGCCGCATTCGCCGCCGCGGTCACCAGCGGCCGCGACGCCACTGGTGGTTACTTCTTCCGCAGTCCATCCAGGGCCTGCTTGGCCTGATTTCTGGCGATGGCGCCGAGTTCGTCCGGATTCACCGGCGGCTCGCCGTGCTGGCGCAGGATGGGGATTCGCACTCGCACCGAGACGTTGCTGTCCTGCACGCCGACGAGGTAGTCCATTCCAGTGGTGTAGCTGAATTCCGATACCGAGGTGTGCCAGTAACCCTGGGCACCGATTCCGGTCAACTCGCCGGATCCCGACCCCGACCCCGGGGTGGTGTCCTGGCGTTTCCAATCGTCGTAGGCGGGAGCTGCTCCGGCCGTTGTGAACTCGACGCGAAGGTCGATGCCCGCTTGATTCCAGTGCACGCCGTCGCCGGCGAGGCTCTTGTAGCTGAATTGGCAGGACAGACGGCCCGGGTCGTCGGCGCTCGGCGGGGTCTCGTGGTGGAAGGGCGGCCGGTCCGGTATAGACGACCACTTGTGCAACGGGGCGGGATCGACCAGATCGCACGCATCGGCGATCCCGTTCATCGAATAGATGCCCGGCGCCGGTTCCGGGCGTGGAGTAACCGTGGCGGTCGACGATGTCGCCGGTGCGCCGGCGGACGCCTCGACAGCGGCGGACCGACTGCCACTGTCGCCGTCGGCGATGATGATGCCGATCATCACACCAGCGCCCAGCATGGCCACCAACGCGATCACACCAGCGGCGAACAGGACTGGCTTACGGTGATCGTCAGACGCGGACGCACCCTGCGATGCCACCGGCTGCGGCTGATACCCCTGGCCGATTCGGCCGAACCCTGTGTCGGACCGGGTCCAGTCCCCTTCCGAGGAAGATGGTCGCGGCGAAGTGTGCTCGAAGCCGCCCGGGGTCGAGTTGTCGGGTGCGTGCTGTGGGTCTGTCATCTCTTGCAGCCCTTCGATTCTCGACGTGCTTCCCGTCGGCCCTCCGCTTCGCGCCGATCGTACTTTCCCCCTTGCCGAGTTACCACCGACCGGCCTCGTCGGTCTGTTCGAGTCGACGGCTGCTAATTCTGTCGCAGTCCGGCCAGCACCTTGCGGGTTTGGGATCTGGCGACCGAATCGAGTTCGTCTCTGTCGACTACGGGTGCGTCCTTCTCGCGGGAGAGGTCGATCTCCACCCGCACCGCGACCCCGCCGTCCCACACGCACATCACGTACATCGCGTCCACGATGCCACCGAAGTTGTCGGCTTCGAACTGCCAATATCCTCGAGTGCCGATTCCGGTGAATTCCCCGGACGTCACCACGGAACCGTCGGCGGCGAGGTCGGCGGCGCTGCGTTTCCAATGGTCGTACTTTCGCGAAGCCGAACCGTCCATGACGTCGGCGCGGACCCGGACCGTCGCGGTATTCATGGGAAAGGCATCACCGGCGGAATTACCGTAGTGGACAGCGCAACTCAGCGTGCCGAAGTCGCCGGATGACGACGTCTCCTCATGGTCGGGAGCGATGCGCGGCGCTGAGGCCCACCTGGTCAACGGGGTGAGATCGACAAGGTCGCAGGCATCGGTGATCGCCCTCACCGAATAAGTCACCGGTCCCGGCGGCGCACTGGTCGATGTGCCCGCGGAGACGCTGTCGCTGTGTCGATCACGCACGACGAAACCGATCACCACCCCGATCGCCAGCATCATCACGCCGAGCCCGACAAGACCGGCGACGATGAACCCGGGCTTGCGGCGACCCAACTGCCGCGTCGGATCGGCTGGTGGGAGAGGTTGTCGCGGCGGCCAGTGCCCGCCACCGGGCGGCTGGTGCCCGGCGAAGGGGTGACCGGAGGGCGGAGACGACATAGGAGAGTAGTCCCCCGAATCCGGTACCGGCCGGCCATGTGTCGGAGAATCCGGTGGCCGTGTCGCAGAAGTGGCGTCCACCGCCCGCACCTGATCACCGGATTCGTGCGCAGCACCGCTCATGCCTGTAGCCCCTCCGGCCCTGGACGGATCCCCATCACGTCATCGAGTCGCCCCTGATCGTAGCTGTTGCGTCGAATGCCGGGCGGTCGGCGAAGGTGATCGCGCGGAACCGCCGCTTCTCGTCAGTAGCTCTTCGGTGCGGGTGGACGACCATGACGGTGTGCGTATCAGGTGACGGTTGCTCAGCGATGGCTGGGCCCGCCGGTCAGTCGATGCCTTCGATGATGCGGAAGTCGCGCTCGACGCCGTCGGGAAGGGCCGCCAGCGCCTTCTGGTATGCCTCGCTCTCGTATGCCGCGACGGCCTGTTCAAAGCTGTCGAACTCGATCAGAATGACGCGTTGCGTGATTCCGGCCTCGTGGGCGACGACTCGACTACCGACATGGGACAGGAGGCGCCCGCCCCCAGCCTGGACAGCCGGACGGGCCAGCTTGTTGTAGGCAGTCAGCCTCTCAGGGTCGGAAATGGCGGGGTAGACACTGACCCAGTAGCCCTTAGCCATGGAAACCTCCTGTGTTCGGCCGGACACGTCCGACTTCGAATCGACACTCGGATCGATCGATCCCGGCGACGGGTACTGCGGTCAGTTGAATCGTCATATGCGCAGGTTAGGGCTTGATGTGCGGTCGAGGGAAAGATCGGTACGCGCTAGACTCAGAACGGATCGTTATCAATCGACAGGGAGGACACGTGGCGCCGGATACGGTGAGCCTGCGGTACTTCCTGGTGCTGGCGCAGGAGTTGAACTTCACCCGCGCCGCCGCACGGATCGGTATCGCACAGCCCGCACTCAGCGCCCGGATGCGCCGGTTGGAGGCAGAACTAGGTACTGCCCTGCTGGTCCGCAACACGCGTAGCGTGGTATTGACCACGGCCGGTGCGGCTTTGGCGGAGTCCGCGCCGCCCGCGCTGGCGGCGCTGGACCGGGCATGGGACACCGCCCGGAGCGCGGGGGCCGGTGAACTGGGCACGCTGCGCATCGGATACAGCCTCAGCGCGGGAGCCGGGACGGCGCCGGCCCTGGTGGACAGGCTCATTCGCAGCAGCCCGGGACTCGAGGTCGGCGCGGTCCCGATGGCGACACCGGAGATCTCTCCCGCGGTCGCCGACGGCCGCATTGATGTGGGGATCACCCGCGGTGAACAGCCGGGTCGTGGCGTGCGCCGGTTCCTGCTGCGGCGTATGCGCGTCGGGGTCCAGCTGGCGCAGCACCATCCGCTGGCCGAACACCCGGAGATCGAGATCGCCGACGCGGCCGCGTATCCGCTGCGACTGCCCGACCGTGCGGCCAACCCCGTTGTCCACGATCAGCTGTCCGCACTGTTCCGCGACATCCGACCACGCCCCCGATTCCACACGCCCGCAGTTTCTTTCGACATGTCTCAGCGCGACCTACGCGACGGGCTCACCCTCGCCCCGGCCGGAGAAGCCGCGGTCACGACACAACCGGCCGGTCTCACCTGGCGACCGCTGCGGGGCGCGCCCAGCCTGACGATCCACCTGGTCCTCCCACGCGAGCAGTCGCCGCTACACCGCCGCATCCGTGCCGTCGCCAAAACCCTCGCGCACGAGTTGCACTGGCTGCCGGACTGACGCGCGAGAGGTCAAGCGAGACGGACGCCTGCGGTGGCGAGGACCGAAGACCTGCGGACTTCGCGGTGATAACGGGTGTTGTGGTGTGGGCGGAGACGACGTGCGGACTCGTGAATTGGCCTTTCCGGCACGGTGTTTCGTGAGTTGCGGGTAATATTCGAGCGTTGGTGGGGTGACTACATCGGCGGGCGGTGTTGATGGAAGTAGAGGGCGTCCACCACTCATACGGCAGGCGGTCGGTGCTGCGTGGCGTGGATTTCGCCCTACCGCCGAGGATGGTGGCGGGCGTCGTCGGCGAGAACGGGACGGGCAAGTCGACACTGTTGAAGGTTCTCTCGGGAGAGCTGCGACCGGATCGGGGCGTGGTCCGCCATCGGGGGCGGTTCGGGTACTGCCCGCAGCGGGTCGTCTTGAACGACGCGTTCACAGTTCGTCAGCACTTGAATCTCTTCGCCGCGGCTTATTCGGTACCGGACCTGCGGCGAGCCGAGCAGACCATGGAGATTCTGCGTTTCTCCGAGTACGCCGATGAGCGGGTCGCGACGTTGAGTGGCGGTACCCGGCAGAAGCTCAACCTGACGCTGGCGGTGATGCACAACCCGCAGGTTCTGCTTCTCGACGAGCCGTACCAGGGCTTCGACTGGGAAACGTATCTGCGTTTCTGGGATCTGGTCGAGCAGTTCCGTGACTCCGGCGGCTCGGTTCTGGTCGTGTCGCATCTGGCCTACGACACCGATCGACTGGATCAGGTGTGGCGATTGCACGACGGCGTCCTAGGAGGCAGGGAGTGATGGATCGAACGAACGAGAACGTGCGGCTGTTCGTGATAGCCACGCGCTACGGTCTGGTCGAGCATGCTCGTAACCGGTTCGCCTTGCTTCTGGTCGCTGTCTTCATCCCCGTGTTCGTCACACTGGCGGGCCTGATCATCACCGATACGCAGGTACCGTTCCGGCTCCGCGACACCGGTGTGGTCCTGCAGGCCAAAGGCAATGAACTGGCGCAGATTTCGGGTGCCCTGACCGCCGTCTGTCTGATCGTCGGGTTCATGATGTTCGCGGCGACCTTCAGCAGCGGGGCGTTCGATCGGCGTCTGTGTATGGCCGGGTATCCCCGGGTCGCGCTGGGTCTGGCGAAGGTCGCTTGCCTGGCGCTGGCTGCGATGGTGGTCAGCGTCTACGCCACCGTGGCGATCTGCTTGTCTTGGTCGCCGCACCAGCCGATCGTGCTGGCCGTGGCGCTGTTCTGCGACGCGATGACCTACGGGGCGCTGGGTGTCGTGTTCGGCACGCTGCTGCGCCGAGAGGTGGAGGGCATGTTCGCGATCGCGATGATCAGCTGCTTCGACATGGTCGTGCAGAACCCCGTGGCGAGTATCGGCGCGGACAGTGATGTCGTGCGGTGGCTGCCTTCCTACGGCGCCATGCAGGCTTCGACCGCGGCCGGTTTCTCCGACGCCACACTGTTCACGGGATTCGTTGTGCAGCTGGGCTGGTTCACCGCGAGCGTCCTGGTCGGGCTGGTCGCTTTTCATCTGCGCACCCGTTCGGCTCTCGACGCCACGACACCGATCGGCCTTCCAGGACAACCGGCGAAGCAATGACCGGTATCCCGCACCGCGCAACCATCTGATGCACCGTGCGGGAGCACCCGCGTCGCCGGGCAGTGCCGGGCTTACACTCCGGTACGCGCCGGGTCGGGGGCCGGGTAGTAGTAGAGCTGACGACGCAGGCGTTCCAAGTCCGGAGTCCCGGAGGACGTGGTCGGCGTGTACCGATCGGCCTGATGTAGCCGCAACGCCAGGTCCTTACCGTTCTCGAAGATCGCCAGGTACTCTCTCCGTCGGCCGGACAGACCTGGGATCATGCGGAGCAGCGGCGGGATATAGCGGATGATCGCGTCGATCTGAGTACGCTTCTCGGCCACCTGGTGTCGCACCTGCTCGACGGCTTCGTCACGACTGCATCCGGTCTCGTGGCAGATCGCGCGAACCAGGTTGTAGGGAGTGTTGTCGGCCTCGTCCTGGTCCAGTCCCGCCAGATCGTTCTCTGCCGCGGTCACCGCGAAGAGCAGTTCCTCGAAACGGCGGAACACCGGGTGGCGACGCAGCGTCGACGGCAGTTCGAGGTCGTAGTACGCCTCCATGCAGGCGAGGAAGATGTCGGCCCCGAAGGTCGATTTCCGCAGCGGCAGGTAATCGGCTGTGGTGGGGATGTAGCCGTCGATGCGATGGTGCGCTTCGCGTTCGCAGGCTTCGAACCAGTCTTCTGCGCTGTCGAGAAACCGCTCCTGCCAGCCGATGGTGCGGCCCTCGCGCAAGCGCGGCCATACGCTCGCCCACGCAGTCGCGATCGCGCCGGAACGCGGAGCCTGCGGGTCCTGGCGCAGCATGGCCACCAGTCCCCGCCGCAGCGCGGTGACAGCTTCGCGATCCCTCCAGCGGGGATCCTCGAACATGTCATCCCACACCACGGCCAGTGCTGCCATTCCGACGAAAGCCTGTTCCCGGGGCGTGTCCATCGCCGCCGCGACACGCATCGGAAAGCGGAACGCCCCTGCCCACCGGTGGTGACGATCGAACTCCTCCGCAGAGGCGATCAATCCGGTGTCGGCCATCCAATTTCGCAGCCAGCTCATGACAGATGGTGGGAACACCGCACCGTCGGCCTGCGGCTGCGTCGACTGCTCGGCGACAGCAGCACCTGGCGTTCTGCGGTCGAGTATGGATCGGGCATAGGCGATCATCTCGTGGCGGGCGCGAGGGTCGACGGCCACGGCGGCCAGCCGACCGGCGGCCTCGTCCATGAATTCGTCGGCCAGCGCGTGCGCCTCGGTCACGGCGCCGGAGGCGAGGACGAGTTCCCGGGCACGGGCAGCTTCCTCGGCGGTCATCGCTCTGTGGAGCAGACGGGTGAGATTCCGGTCGACGGCAGCCGCGCGGATCACGGGCAATGTGTAGATGCCCTCAGGCAGGTCCGCGTTGACGGGTTTGCCCATTTCTCCGGCGGTCGAGGTCAGGTCGAGGATGTCGTCATACAGCTGGTAGGCCAGTCCGAAGTGTCGACCGAACGATGCCAGCGCCTCTTCGTCATCCTCGGGCCGCCCCGCCTGCATGGCGCCGACACGGCATGCCAGCGACAGGATCGCCGCGGTCTTGCCGTCGATCGAGTCCAGGTATGCCTGTTCGCTGCGGGATGCCGCGTACTGATCCGCCGCCTCGATCACCATGCCGGCGCACATCTGCTCGCCGGCGATGGTCGCCGCGAGAACTTCGCGCAGGCCGAGTTCGGCGAGCAAGCGCGTGGCCGATGTCGTTATACAATCACCGGCCAATACCGCCATATGCGAACCCCAGACGGCGTTGGCGCTGGGACGACCCCGACGCTGGTAAGCATGATCGATGACGTCGTCGTGGTACAGCGATCCCAGGTGCAGCAACTCGACCGCGGCAGCGGCACGCACGGCGCGGTCATCGGCCGGTGCTGACGGATCGGTGAGCAGATAGTACGACAACAAGGTCAAAGTGGGACGAACCAGACGGCGGGTGCTCTCCGAAGCCTCGTCGGTGAGCGCGGTCAGTTCGGGCCTGCCCTCGAATCGGACGGGGCCGAGGACATCTCGGACGCGGTCGAGGTCGGCATCCAAATGCGGGAAGACGGCAGAATCGATTTCACTGGGCACGTGCGCGCTCCTGACTGGGGTACATCGCTCATCCACAACACCACCACGCATGAGCATTTCATCACCTTTGCGCGAAAAATGTTGTGAGAACGCTGATTTCAATTATTTATCAGCTCGATAGATGGGCCGGAGGCGCGCGGTAACGGCGGCTCTGTAGCCCGCCACCGCGCAGGGTTCAGCGTGGGCGCACCATGTGCCGCGGAAGTGCCTGCACATTGACCGGTCGGTCGTCGACCCGACGCCGAGACCCTGCGGCGCTGGTTGCTCGACCTCGCCGATTGCCGGCCCGCCGCCTCCTGGCGAATCCTGGTTGTCTGCCGTACGACGGTTGCGCTGAGCGGAAGGAGCTGGGAGGCAGCTGCGCGACGCGTGCCGAACCCGCCCGTGGAAACCCGGGCCGAGCGGTTTCGGCAACGCCGCTTCGGGCACTACTCGTTCGACGCGGGAGTTGCGGTGCCCGGCGTGGAAATCGAGACGGACGTGTCTGAGCGAGGCAAGCCCATGACGACAGAGCGCGGTGAAGGAAAGCGGCACGAGGACCAGCGAGCCGATCTGGCGAATACCCACGATCACCTCGGGCCGCCGATCGGTGCGACCGATACCGGAGCCCGGCCGGATCTGGACTCCGACGAGCCCGACAGCCCGGCCGACCTGTCGAAATCCTCCCTTCTCGCGGTGGTCAAGCGTGCGAGCAAAGAGTTCCAGCGCGACAACCTCACCGATCTGGCCGCCGCCCTCACTTATTACGCGGTGTTGTCGATCGTGCCCGGCCTGATCGTCATGGTCTCCCTGCTCGGCCTGCTCGGCCCGACCGCCACCGACGAACTCGTCGACCAGGCCCAGCAGATCGCGCCCGGTTCCAGCGCGGATTTCGTGCGCACCCTCGTCGACCAAGCCCAGGCCAACAAACACGGCGCGGGCTGGGGCGCGATCCTCGGCCTCGCCGTCGCGCTGTGGTCCGCGTCGGGGTACGTGGCGGCCTTCATGCGCGCCTCCAATGTCGTCTACGGCATCGGCGAGGGCAGGCCGATCTGGAAGACCACACCCATCCGGCTCGGCGTCACGATCGTCGCGGTGATCCTGCTCGTCGTCAGCGCCGCCATCGTGGTGGCGAGCGGGCCGGTCGCCCAGCAGATCGGCGACCTCCTCGGCCTGGGCGCCACCACGGTGACCATCTGGAACATCGCCAAATGGCCGGTGCTGTTCGTCCTGGTGTCGGTGCTGCTGGCGATCTTGTTCTGGGCCAGCCCGAACGCCCGCCAAGGCGGCATCAAGTGGATCAGCCCCGGCGGGGTGATCGCCGTCCTCATCTGGCTGGTCATCTCGGTACTGTTCGCCGTCTACATCGCCAACTTCTCCTCCTACGACAAGACTTACGGCTCGCTTGCCGGGGTGGTGATCTTTCTGGTGTGGCTGTGGCTGACCAATATCGCGCTGCTGCTCGGAGCGGAGATCAACGCCGAACTCGACCACGGCAAAGCCATCGCCGAGGGGCTTCCCGAAGAACTGCAGCCCTTCGCCGTCCCGCGCGACACCCGCAAGCTCGACGACGCGGACAAAGAAGCGGTCCGAGCCGCCGAATCCGCCCGGCGGGAATGACCCGCGGGGGCGACCGCGGTTATCCGCCGCCCGGCGCGTCTTGACTCGGCCCCACTTGGATGCCCACCACGCAGGTGTCGTCGTCGGTGTCGGCATCGCTGGCGTCGAGCAGGTCGTCCAGACGGTCCTCCAGGCTGCCGGTGAGTTGTGCCGACGTCGTGAGCAACCGGTCTACGCACTCGTCCAGAAGCCGGTCTCGGCGCTCGATGAGCCCGTCGGTGTAGAGCAGGAGAGTGTCGTCGGTTTCCAGTTGGAGTTCTGCTTCTTCGAAGGTCGTCTCCGCCACGGCGCCGAGGAGCATTCCTTTGAGCATGGGCAGGCTGGAGGCCCGGCCCGCACGCACCAGCACCGGCGGCAAGTGGCCCGCGCGGGCCCAGCGCAGCACCCGGGTGTGCGGATCGTAGAGCCCGCAGATGGCGGTGGCGAAGATGTTGTCGGTCAGGTGGTGGGCGACCTGGTTCAGCCAGGTCAGCATCTGGCCCGGGCCCGCGCCCGTGGCGGCGAGGCCGCGCAGGGCGTTGCGAAGCACGACCATGCCGGTGGCCGCCTTGATGCCATGGCCGGTGATGTCCCCGACCGACACCAGGATCTGTTTGGTGGGCAGCACGATCGCGTCGTACCAATCGCCGCCGACCGTGTAATCCTGCTCGGCAGGCCGGTAGCGCACCGCGATGCGCAGCCCGAACGCCTCGATGGACGGCTGCGCGTCCGGCATGATCGCCTGCTGGAGTTGCCGCGCCAGCTGGCTCTGTTCGGCGGCGTGCTGCTCGGTGTGCGCCAGCCGGTCGCGCGTCGCGGACAGCGCGACCTCGGTCCAGTGCTGCGCGGAGATGTCCTGATAGGCGCCGCGGACGGCGGCCAGGTGCCCCGCCTCGAGGACCGGTTCGGCGACGATCCGGATGTGCCGGGCCACGCCGTCCGGCCGAATCAGGCGGAAGGCCGTGGAGGCCGAGCGGCGGTAGCGCAGCAGGGTACGCAGGAACCGCCCCACCGCATTCGCGTCGTCGTCGTGGACGTGCGCGGGCAGCTGGGAAAGCGGAATCGGGTCCGCGGTCGGCGCCAGCCCGTAGAGGTCGAAAAGCTGGTTGCTCCAGGTGATCTCGCCGGTGGCCGCGTTCTCCTCGAATCCGCCGACACGGCCCAGACGCTGGGCGTGTTGTAGCAGCGCCGCCAATCGCGCCGTCTCGTCCTCGACCCGCCATACCACGAGCACGGTGTCTCCATGGCGGCTGATGCTGAGCGCGGCCGAGACGGTGAGCGGCACTTGGTCCACCAGTTCGGTCAGCAAGACCCGGTCGGCACGGTAGGTCTCACCGGTGGCGAAAACGTGCTCGATTCGCTCGAACAGCCGCCCATCGCTCGCGGCCATCGGGTACGCCTCGAGCAGCAGCGCGCCGTTGACCAGGCCGCGGGGCCGGCCGGCCGGGTCGACGAAGCAACTGTTGACGTAGTGAATGCAGAAGTCGACGAGCGCGCCGCTGTCGTCGAGGTGGGGCAGCAGCACGAGCGCTGGGTCGAAAAGGCCGTCCGCGAGCCGCACCAGAAGCGCGACGTCGGGCCGGTCCGGTGTGCGCACCGCGGCCGAGTCCGACTCCAGGGTGTGCGCGCACAGCTCGGCCAACGCCTCCAGCTGCCGGTGCACCGGGGGCGGCTGCGGCGCGAGCGGCTGTGGCCAGCACACCTCCAGCACGCCGAGCAGCTTGCCTCCCGCACCCGCCGGAATCGCCGCACGGCCGCCGTCGCGGGCACCGATCGACGGGAGCCCGGACCGGCCCAGGTCCCGGATCCACACCGCGTTGCGTTCCACCAGCGCCTGCCGCGCCGGGGTCGCCACCCCAGGCGGAACATACCGCCATCGCTCGGCCTCTTGCGGGCTGATGCCGGCGAAACCCGCCAGGGTCAGCGACGCGTCGGCGCCTGCCGCCCAGATCGCCACGGCTGTGGCGCCCAGCGGCGTCACGGCGTGCTCCAGCACCGACTCCGCCACACGGTGCGTGTCGCCGGCCGCGAGCAGCCCGCTTTCGGCGGTGCGCAACCGCACAGCCGCCGATGGCTCCTCCCGCGTGGCGGTGCGCAGCAGGAACTCTCCGACGACCGCGCTGACCTCGTCCTGGGCCGCTTGGTCGACCAGCTCGGCGGCCAACTCCAGCGGTGTGATGCCCGCTTGCTCGGCGAGGGCGTCGAGTTGCCGCGCCGCCTGCGCGGGTCCGCAGTGCAGCCGTTCCACCAGCACGCCCTTGGCCATCTCGATCAGCGCGCGCCCGTCGGCGGTGGCCTGGGCCTGCTGGATCTGCGCGCGCAACCGCTCCACGGTGGCGGCGAGTCGGTGGACGGCGGGCCCCGTCGCCGGGTGGGCGTTCGCTGTCGTATCGGTCTCCGCGTCGGGGCTGTCCAACTCCGTCATCAGGCACCCAGCCAGTGCTGGATGCACGCGATCAAGGCGTCCGCGTCGACCGGCTTGGTGACGTAGTCGTTGGCACCCGAGGCGAGGCTTTTCTCGCGGTCGCCCAGCATCGCCTTGGCCGTGACGGCGATGATCGGCAGGCTCTCGTACTGCGGCATCTCGCGGATCGTCGCCGTGGCGGTGTAGCCGTCCATCTCGGGCATCATCACATCCATCAGGACCAGGTCCGTCTCCGGATGAGCGAGGAGCTTGTCGATGCCCTCGCGACCGTCCTCCGCGTGCAGCACGCTCATGCCGTGCAGTTCGAGGATGCTGCTCAGGGCGAAGAGATTGCGGGCGTCGTCGTCGATGATGAGCACTGTGCGGCCGGCGAGCTTGCCGTCGGGCCGCTGCGGCGCCGCGGTCGGTGCGTCTTCCCGACGGACCAGCGGCAGCATGTCGCCGGGCGCCTCGGCGGTGACGTGCAGCGCGATCCGTTCCCGCAGATCGTCCAGGCTGGACAACAGCTCGAGCGGCTGACGCGTGGTGCGATGTTGCAGCAGGCGTTCTTGCTCGGCGTCGAGCCGGCGGTTGTGGACGAGTACCGGAACGCTGCTCAACGCGGCGTCCCCGTTCATCGTCTCCAGGAACCGCAGCGCGGCGCCGTCGGGCATGTCCAGCTCGAGCACCACGCAGTGGAACGCTTCGGCGGCCATCGCCGCCGCGGCTTCTTCCACCCCGACCGCGGTGACGACCTGGACCGGCCCGCGGGGATCGTTACTGTCCGCGAGTTCGGCGACGGCGCTCTGCGCGACCAGCGACAGCAGACCTTGCGGGCGTTCCTCCACGACCAGCAGCCTGCGGTGCTGTGGGGGCGCGGAGGGAGCGGGAGTGCGCTCGGGGCGGTTGTCGGCCCGCGGTGCGTCCTCCCGTTCGCGGGGCGGCGCCTCCTGGAAGTCCGGGCGGGCGACCGGAAGATACAGGGTGAACGTGCTGCCCTGGCCGGGCACGCTCTCGGCGGTGATGGCGCCACCGAGCAGGTAGGCGATCTCGCGGCTGATCGACAAGCCCAGACCGGTGCCGCCGTACTTGCGGCTGGTCGTGCCGTCGGCCTGCTGGAAGGCGCCGAAGATCGACTCCAGCTGGTGTTCGGCGATGCCGATACCGGTGTCGATCACCCGGAACGCGACGGCCGCGCCGTGCTGGCGCACGGCGGCGGGCAGCTCGCTCGCCTCCGCCGGTTCGATCCGCAGCTGCACCGATCCGGTCTCGGTGAACTTGACCGCGTTGGACAGCAGGTTCCGCAGCACCTGCCGCAGCCGCGAGTCGTCGGTGAGCAGGTCCGACGACAGGCCGGGCGCGGTCGTGACATGGAAGCGGAGACTCTTCTGAGTGGTCATCGGCCGGAAGGTGGCCTCGACGTAGTCCAGCAGCTGACGCAACGACACGCGCTCCGGGGCGAGGTCCATCTTGCCCGCCTCCACCTTGGACAGGTCGAGGATGTCGTTGATCAGCTGCAGCAGGTCCGAACCCGCAGAATGGATGATGCCCGCGTACTCGACCTGCTTGGGGGTGAGATTGCGGCTCGGGTTCTGGGCAAGCAGCTGCGCGAGGATCAGCAGACTGTTCAGCGGAGTGCGCAGCTCGTGGCTCATGTTGGCCAGGAATTCCGACTTGTACTTCGAGGCGAGCGCGAGTTCCCTGGCGCGGGTCTCCAGTTCCTGCCGAGCCTGCTCGATCTGCAAGTTCTTGGCTTCGATGTCGCGGTTCTGCATGGCCAGCAGCGCCGCCTTGTCTCCCAGCTCGGCGTTGGAACGTTGCAGCTCTTCCTGCTGTACCTGCAATTCCTCCGACCGGGCTTGCAGTTCGGTGGTCAGGCGCTGGGATTCGACCAGCAGCTCGTCGGTGCGGGCGTTGGCGATGATCGTGTTGACGTTGACGCCCACCGTCTCCATCAGCTGGTCGAGGAAGTCCCGGTGGATGCGGGTGAAGCGGTGCAGGGTGGCCAGTTCGATCACACCGAGGACTTGGTCCTCCACCACGATCGGCAACATGAGCAGATGGACCGGCGCGGTCTGTCCCAGTCCGGAGGAGATGGTGACATAGTCGCCGGGCACGTTCTCCACGGCGATCGTGCGACGGCTGCGGGCCGCCTGGCCTACCAGGGATTGGCCGAAGGCGAATCGCGACGGGCTGCCGGGCTCCTCCGGGCTGCCGTAGGAACTGATCAGCCGCAGTTCCGGCTGCTCCTCGCTGTCGTCGGCGAGGTAGAACGCGCCGAATTGCGCGGAAACCAACGGCGCCAGCTCGTCCATGATCAGCCCGGCCACCACGTGCAGGTCTCGCTGGCCCTGCATGAGACCGGAGATACGGGCCAGGTTGGTCTTCAGCCAGTCCTGATCTTGGTTGGCCTTGGTGGTCTCGCGCAGCGACTCCACCATCGCGTTGATGTTGTCTTTCAGCTCCGCGACCTCGCCGGAAGCCTCCACGGTGATGGAGCGGGTCAGGTCGCCCTCGGCCACGGCGCTGGTGACCGCGGCGATCGCGCGGACCTGGCGGGTGAGGTTGCCCGCCAGCTCGTTGACGTTCTCGGTCAGCCGCTTCCACGTGCCCGAGACGCCTTCGACCTCGGCCTGCCCGCCCAGCCGGCCCTCCGAGCCCACCTCGCGGGCGACGCGGGTCACTTCGGCCGCGAACGCGGACAGCTGATCGACCATCGTGTTGATCGTGGTCTTCAACTCGAGAATCTCGCCGCGGGCGTCCACGTCGATCTTGCGGGTCAGATCGCCCTGCGCGACCGCGGTGGTGACCTGGGCGATGTTGCGGACCTGGTTGGTCAGATTGTTCGCCATGGAATTGACGTTGTCGGTCAGGTCCTTCCACGTGCCCGCCACGTTCGGAACGCGAGCCTGACCGCCCAGCATGCCCTCGGTGCCGACCTCGCGGGCGACGCGGGTGACCTCGTCGGCGAACGCGGACAGCGTGTCGACCATCGTGTTGATCACACCGGCGAGTGCCGCGACTTCGCCCTTGGCCTCCACCGTGATCTTCTGACTCAGATCACCGCGTGCCACCGCCGTGGCGACCTGGGCGATCGACCGCACCTGGCCGGTCAGGTTGGAGGCCATCACATTGACGTTGTCGGTCAGGTCCTTCCAGGTGCCCGAGACGCCACGTACGGTCGCTTGGCCGCCGAGATTGCCCTCCGTGCCGACCTCGCGTGCGACGCGGGTGACTTCGTCGGCGAAGGCGGAGAGCTGATCGACCATCGTGTTGATGGTCTCTTTGAGCTCCAGGATCTCGCCGCGGGCGTCCACCCTGATCTTCTGGCTCAGATCGCCACGGGCCACCGCGGTGGTCACCTGCGCGATCGACCGGACCTGCGCGGTCAGATTGTCGGCCATGACGTTGACCGACTCGGTGAGATCCTTCCAGGTGCCGGAGACGCCCTTGACGTCCGCCTGGCCGCCCAGCCTGCCTTCGGTGCCGACCTCACGGGCGACGCGGGTGACCTCGTCGGCGAACGCGGAGAGCTGGTCCACCATGGTGTTGATGGTGTTCTTCAACTCCAGGATCTCGCCACGCGCGTCAACCCTGATCTTCTGGGACAGATCGCCCTGCGCCACCGCGGTGGCCACCTGGGCGATCGAACGGACCTGCGCGGTGAGGTTGCCTGCCATGAAGTTCACGGAGTCGGTGAGGTCGCGCCAGGTGCCGGAGACGCCCTTGACGTCCGCCTGGCCACCGAGGATGCCCTCGGTGCCGACCTCGCGCGATACCCGGGTCACTTCGTCGGCGAAGGACGAGAGCTGATCGACCATCGTATTGATGGTGTTCTTCAGTTCCAGAATCTCGCCGCGGGCGCTCACCGTGATCTTCTGGCTCAGATCGCCCTGCGCCACCGCGGTCGTGACCTGGGCGATATTGCGGACCTGATCGGTCAGGTTGCCCGCCATGAAGTTCACCGAGGCGGTGAGGTCGCGCCACACGCCGCCGACGCCGGGCACCTCCGCCTGACCGCCCAGGCGGCCCTCCGAACCGACTTCGCGGGCGACGCGGGTGACCTCGTCGGCGAACGCGGAGAGCTGGTCCACCATCGTGTTGACGGTGTTCTTCAGCTCCAGGATCTCACCGCGCGCGTCCACATCGATCTTCTGGGACAAGTCGCCGCGCGCCACGGCCGTCGCGACCTGGGCGATGTCACGCACCTGACTGGTCAAGTTGCCCGCCATCGCGTTCACCGAGTCGGTGAGGTCCTTCCAGGTACCAGACACGCCCGGCACCTCGGCTTGACCACCCAGTCGCCCGTCCGTCCCGACCTCGCGCGCAACCCGGGTGACCTCCGAGGTGAACAGCGACAGCTGATCCACCATGCCGTTGAACACCGTTGCTATCTCGCCGAGCAGCCCGTCGGCGTCGGTCGGTAGCCGAGTGCCGAAATCACCGTCGCGCACGGCCGTCAACCCGGCCAGCAACTGGCGCAACTCGTCCTGGTCCGCGGCCATGACAGCCTGCTCCGCCGCGGCGCGGACAGATGCCGCCGTATCCGTCATGCTCATCCTCGTTCTGCCCCACCCGTATAGGACGCGACACCGCGCACGGCGGGTCGCCGACCAACGGTGCTGTGCTGGCTGCTGAACACGGATGCACCGGCGGCTATGCCCCTGAAAGTATCATCAGCAGACCTATCGCTCAGCATTCATCGAAGGCTTCGAGGAATGACACCCGCCGCCGGCCGGCTACACGGCTGCTGCCCTGGATTGGCGAAGTTGCTCCGAGCCGCCTGACCCGGCGGCGCGACCTCACCCGCGTGGAACAGGTCGAAACTTCTGTTGCGGAAGGTTTCCCGCGGCGCGGAGGTGCTATTCGGTGAAGTACCGGACACAGTGCCCTGCTGAGGGTTGCGATCAGACTGTTCAAGGAGGATTTCGTGGCCGAGAAGAGCTATCGCTCCGCCGAGACCGGCGAATACGTGAGCGAGGAGACCGCGACGGAGAACCCGAAGACCACTCTCGGTGAGGATGAGCCGCACGACGGTGACAACCGGCGCGACCGCTCGGCGATCACCGGGCACTTCGTCAAGCCCGACACCAGCCGCCGCCACCCCGACACCACCGTCACCGAGAACGGCTGACACACCACACGTGACAGCGATTCCGTCTCCTGGCGACGGCTCCGGTTCAATGGGTTTGCAGCGTCCGTGAATTACGTCCGAGGGCTCTGCCAAGCGTCGCTCGGCCATCCCCACCGTGCGGTAGGGGCGGTGCCGGACGCGAGCGACTCCGCGCTCGGAGGGCGCAGCGGCGGGGGAGGAGGCGGCGCGAAAGCGCGGTGCTCAGGAGGGGTCGCCAGCCGCCTGGATGCCACCCAACTTCTGTGGATTGACCTGGAAGCGGATGTTCTCGACGTGGCCGGCGTGAATGTCGTAGGTCAGTACGCCGACGGGATAGTCGCCGATCAAGCCGACAATGCTCAACTCGCCGTTGACGACAGCGGATTCGAGGCGAATGCCTGCGGAGACCGGTTTCGCCATGACGCCGAGCAGCCAGCGCGCCACATGGTCGGGGCCGTGCAGCGGACGGCGCGCTGCGGTGACGATGCCGCCGCCGTCGTTCCACAGCGTCACCTCCGGGGCGAGCAGTTCCATGAGAGCGTTGAGGTCGCCGCCGTGACAGGCGGCCATGAATTTCTCGGTGATCTCCTGGCGGGCCGCCTCGTCCGTCTCGAAGCGGGGGCGGCGGGCCTGCATGTGCGAGCGGGCGCGGTGCGAGATCTGGCGGACGGTGGCCTCGGGGCGATCGAGAAAACCGCCGATTTCGGCGCAGGAGTAGCCGAAGACCTCGCGCAGCACGAATACGGCTCGCTCGGTGGGGTTGAGGGTTTCGAGGACGACCAGCATCGCCGTCGACACCGTGTCGGCCATTTCGGTCTCCTCAGCGGCGTTCGGTGCCGTGATCAGCGGTTCGGGCAGCCATGGTCCTAGATAGGTTTCGCGGGTGGCCCGGGCGGATGTGAGGCGGTTCAGGGCGAGATTGGTGACGGTGCGCACCAGGTAGGACTTCGGGTGCTCCACCGAAGTCTGGTCTGCCGCATGCCACTTCAACCAAGCGTCCTGCAGGATGTCCTCGGCGTCGGCGACGCTGCCCAGCATGTGATAGGCGGTGCCGAAAAGTAGCCTGCGGTGTTCGACGAACGGGTCGATCGTCGCGTCGCGCGGCCTGGGCGCCGGGGTCGGCTGGTCGGGTTGGCGATCCTGCATGTGACATCCCTAGCGGTCGGCGGATCCGGCGTCCAGTGGCCGAGAGACCTGTCGGTTCCCCGGCCGCGGACTGCGGAGCATCATGCGGTCTTACGGGTGGCGCGGCCGCCCTTCGACAGCTGCACCGGGAGTGCGAGGTAGCGGCTCATCTTGGCGGCCACCGGAGGGGTGCTGCTGACCTGCTCCTTGTAGATGACCGCGGCCTTGCCCGCGAGGTGCCACCGGTTCGGGGTGTCATCGGCGTTGGTGAACTGGATGACCGCGTCCTTGCGGCCCAGGCTCACCGGCTGGTGAAAGTAGCCGAAGCGCAGCGGCCGCACCGCTTTCCCGCGCAGCAGACGGGCGATGACGGTGGCGGTGTAGTCGGCGGTGACCACGCCACTCTGGCAGGTGCCGTGCAACTGGCCCCATGCCTGTCGCACCGATGCGGCGTCTCCGACAGCGTGGATCTCCGGGTGCGACACCGAGCGCAGGGTGGGGTCGGTGATGATGAGTCCGCTTGCGTCGGTGGTGATTCCGGCCTGAGCGGCCAGCGGCGACACTCGCACGCCGGTGGTCCAGAGGATCAGGTCGGAGGGAACGAGTTCGCCGGTGTCCAGCCGCACTGCGTCGGGCAGCACCTTGGTGACCTTGACCCCGGCCATACGCACCACCCCCAGCCGGTCCAGGGCTCGGTTGAGGTAGGCGCGGGCCTTCTCGCCCATCATGCCGCCGAGTTCGGCTGCGCTGACCAGGTTGACGGCCAGACCCGGGTGCGCCTCGGCTATTTCGGCAGCCGCCTCGATGCCGGTGAGCCCGCCACCGCAGACGGTGACCGTTCCGCCCACGGCGGCGATGTCGCGCAGCCGCCGCGAGAAGCGATGCGCGAGCCGGGGGTCGTCGAGGGTCCACGCGTGATCCGCCGCGCCGGGGACGATGCTCGTGTCGGTGGCGCTACCGAGGGCGTAGACCAGCGAGTCGTAGTAGAGGACCGAGCCGTCGTCGAGGGTGACGATGCGGTCGGCGGTGTCGATGGCGGTGGCCGTCGCCTGGCGGAATTCCACGCCGGTGCCCTTCAGCAGGTCCGGGATCTGGTAGTCGGTCAGTTCCTGGCCCGCCGCGACCTGGTGCAGGCGCAGTCGCTCGGTGAAGCGGGGCGAGGGGTTCACCAGGGTGATGCGGGTGTTCAGCTTGCGGGTGTAGCGGGCCAGCCGAGCCGTGGCGATGAGGCCGGCGTAGCCGGCGCCGAGGACGACGATCTCGTGGGTTGTGGTGGTGTTCATCGCTCGCTCCCTGTGGGGCTTGTTCGTGGGGTCGGCTATGGGACAGGGCAGCCCCGGAGAACGTGACACATCTTCGATGTGACCTGCATCACTACTTGCTGTGGCATCTGTCCAACAGTCGGAACTTCCGGGACGAGCGGTTTGTCCAGCGAAAACAAGCGGTCGGGGTAGCGCGCGGTGCGTATGTTCACCTGTTCGGTGGTGTGGCCGTTCGCGGCGGCAGCTCGCAGCAATTAACTTCGAGGAATGTTGGTTGGTGACCGTGAGGTCGAGGTGTTCGAGAACTCCAGGCCGCGATTGGAGGCGATCGCGTACCGCCTGCTGGGTTCGGCGAGCGATGCCGAGGACGCGGTGCAGGATACGTTCCTGCGCTGGCAGGCCGCCGACCGCGAGCTCGTCGAGACGCCCGAGGCGTGGCTGACGAAGGTGCTCACGAACATCTGCCTCAATCAGCTCACCTCGGCGCGGTCGCGGCGAGAGGCGTATGTGGGCCAGTGGCTGCCCGAGCCGGTCTTCGCCGGGGACCGGATGCTCGGTCCGGCCGACACTGTCGAGCAGCGCGAATCGGTCTCGATCGCGATGCTCACGCTGATGGAGCGGCTGTCTGCCCGGGAACGCGTCGTGTACGTGCTGCGCGAGGCGTTCGGTTACTCGCATGGTGAGATCGCCGAAGTCCTCGAGGTCACCGAGTCGAATTGCCAGCAGATCTACCGGCGCGCCAAGCAGCACATGGCCGGCGAACGGACTCGCGTGGAGGTAGACGAGGCCGCCGCCCGCAAGATCGTCGACGAGTTCCTCGCCGCCGCACTGAGCGGCAACACCGACTCACTGGTGCGGCTGCTGACCGATGATGCGATCAGCGCGGGCGACGGCGGCGGCGTGGTCTTCTCGCTGCCGGAGCCGATCACGGGCGCGCTGCGGGTGGCGAGATTCCTGCGCCGCCTGTTCGAGCCGACCGCCGCCAAATGGGAGATGATCGGCGGTCGCGCCGCTCTGTTCGCCGCGGTGGTCAATGGCGTGCCCGCGCTGGTGATCGTGGTCGGCGACCGGGTCGTCGGTGTCATCTCCTTGGAGGTGACGACCGACGGCATCGCGGCCGTCCACACCCAGGCCAACCCGAGCAAACTGGTACGCGCCACGCGCCGCTGGGCGATGTCCGGGCATGGGGACCCACTCCTCGACGTCTGGTGACCTAGATCACATTTCACTTCTGTCAGGGTTCGCGCCGCTGTCCGGTTCAGGTAGCGAACACCACCCAGACAGGAGTGAGACCATGACCCACCGCATCGTCATCCTCGGCGCCGGATACGCCGGAGCCAACGCCGCCGGTCGCCTCGCCAAGCGGCTGCACCCCGCCGATGTCGAGATCACCCTCGTCAACGCCGATCCGGAATTCGTCGAGCGGGTCCGCATGCACCAGTACGCGACCGGCCAGGATCTCGAGCGCCGCGCGCTGATCGACGTCTTCGCGGGCACCGGCGTGCGGGTGCGGCCGGCGCGAGTGACCGCGGTCGACGCCGAGCGTAAGACCGTGAGTGTCACCGACGCCGACGGTCCCGGCGAGATCGCCTACGACACCCTCGTCTACGCCCTCGGCAGCGCCGCCGCCGACGGTGGTGTTCCCGGCGTGGCCGAGCACGCCTACGACATCGCCGGCAAGCAGTCCGCGCAGCGGTTGCGAGACCGTCTGGCAAGCCTGGCCACGGGTGCGACCGTGCTGATCGTCGGGGGCGGCCTGACCGGCATCGAAGCCGCCACCGAGATCGCCGAAGCCCGA
Organism: Nocardia sputorum; assembly: GCF_027924405.1. NCBI lineage: Bacteria > Bacillati > Actinomycetota > Actinomycetes > Mycobacteriales > Nocardiaceae > Nocardia > Nocardia sputorum. The sequence continues at coordinate 2,727,611 of NZ_AP026978.1, forward strand.
CCGGATCTGGCTGTCGCTCTCGCCGCTCGCGGCGGCCTCGGGGACTGGCTGAGCGACAAGGCCCGACAGCACCTGCGCAAGGCGTTCGACCGGCTCGGTATCGATGTGCACGAGAACACCGACATCGTCCGCGTCCAGCCGGCCGGCGCGGTCACCGCCGACGGCCGCACGATCCCGGCCCGGATGACCGTGTGGACAGCCGGTTTCACCGTCCACCCGATCGCCGCGGCCACCACCTTGCAGGTGTCGGCGACCGGGCAGATCGTCGTCGACGACACGATGCGGTCGGTCTCGCACCCCGATGTCTACGCCGTCGGCGACGCCGCGCTCGCCCCTGGAGCGAACGGCGATCCGCTGCGCATGTCCTGCGCCTCGGGAGTCCCGACGGCCTACCAGGCCGCCGACGCCATCGCCGCACGACTGACCGGCCGGAAGATCCCTCGCAATGCGATCGGCTACACCGGCCAGTGCATCAGCCTCGGCCGCCGCGACGCCATCGTGCAGTGGGTCACCCCCGACGATCAGCCCAAACCCTCCGCCCTCACCGGCCGGGCGGCCGCGCGAGTCAAAGAGCTCATCTGCAAGAGCGCGGCCTGGAGCATCTCGCACCCGACAATGATGATCCCGTCCCGCCGTCGTCACATCACCACAGCCGAGCCGAGCCACGCGATCAACGCGTGACGCCGCGCCCGCTACGGGCCGTGCCGAACGATCCGGCGGAGTCGCACTGGAAGTCGTCAGGCGCGGTCGGGAAGCGGGTGGGACTCCAGGCTGCCCATGATCATGTCGGTGAGTGCGGTGATCGCGTCGGCGGTGGTCGTGCGGCCGTGGTTCAACTCGATCGCGATGGCCTCGGCCGCGCCCAGGATGCCGACGCAGCGCAACCGCAGCGCCGGGGGCGCCAGGGTCGAGTGTGGCTGGAGTGCGGCGGCCATCAGGTCGGTATAGCTGTCGTACATCTCGCGTTGGGCCGCCTCCATGTCCGGGTTCCCCCTCAGCGCGGCGGAAATCGCGGTGAGCTCCGGCATGTCGGCGGCGCAGGCGAAGTAGACGGCACTGGTGACGCGGGCGACGTCCGTCGCGGTGGGTCCGGCCTCGCGCAACGCTTGTACCGACGCGGCCCGCTGCCGTTCGTCGAGCCGCCGATAGAGGGCGAGCAGCAACCCGGGGCGGGTGCCGAAGTGGTCGTACACGACCGGCCTGGTCACTCCGGCGGCCTCGGCGAGAGTGACCAGGGTGAGGGCGTCGGCGCCGTGAGCGCGCACGACCGACAGTGCGGTCTCGAGCAATTGCTCGCGTCTGGCCTGCTTGGACAGGCGAGGCGGCGTGGTGGCCATCGATCCTCCCTTGCGTTGTCGGCCAAGTTTAGCTACACATTGTATCTACAGAATGTATATACAAAATGTAGTTAGCTGGACGAGGAGTGGACACATGTCGGTACGGTCGGAATCGGTGCTGATCCTGGGCGGTTCGGGGCAGGCAGGGGCGGGTGCTGCCGCGATACTGCGGCGGTGGCATCCGGCACTGCCGCTGACCATCGCGGCACGTGATCTCGCGCGCGCCCAGCAGGTCGCCGACGAATTGGGCGCGGCGACGGCGGTGACCATCTATCTGGAGCGTCCGGACCTGGGTCTCGCGGCCGATCACGGCTACTCGGCGGTGGTCGCGGCGGTGTGGGACCGCAAGCTGTCGGGACTGCGCTTCGCGCAGGACCGCGGATTGCCGTATCTGAGCATCTCCAGTGGCTTGGTGGAGATCGCGCCGGAGATCGTCGCGGGCGCGCAGCGCGCGGAGGCCGCACCGGTTCTGGTGGCCAGTCACTATCTCGCCGGTCTCGTCGTCCTCGCGACGTTGGCGGCGGCCGAGCGGTTCGGTCGGGTAGACGCTGTCCGGATCGGCGCCGTGCTGGACGAAACGGACGCGGGCGGGCCCGCGGGGATGGCGGATCTGGAGCGGCTGTCGGCCGCTACTTCGGCGGGATGGCTACGGCGTGACGGCGTTTTCACCTGGCTGGCGGCTGCCGACGCCCAAGCCGGTGTGCGCAGCGTCGACGGTGTCGAAATACCCGGGCAGAGCATCCCCATTCTCGACGTGCCGAGTATCGCGCTCGCCACCGGCGCGGAGGACGTTCGCTTCGACCTCGCGGTCGGGGAGTCCGCGGGCCGCCGCCGCGGCGCATCCGCTTCCACGGAGGTTCGGATCGACATCGAAGGAGCCGACGAGGTGGGCGAACCGTTGCGAACCAGCCGCTACCTGGTCCATCCGGCGGGGCAGCGGCCGTTGACCGCGCTCGGTATCGCCCTGGGCGTCGAGCGTTTGCTCGGGTTGCGCGGGCACGCCGTCGCGCCCGGCATCCACACTCCCGAAGCGTTGATCGATCCCCACCACGCGGTCGAGTGGATGCGCGAGATCGGCACCGAGTTCATCGACGTCCAGCCGCTGACACGCCGCTGATCGGACATTCGGCCGATGCCGTGCGCTGTCCCCGCTTGCCTCCGCCCGGAAGGCCGCCGCCGCGGCGATGGTCTGCGGCTGCCGGAATCCGTTCCTGCGCCGCAGTGCGGCGGCTCGTTGCTGTGAGATCGCCGATGTGGAGGTCGCGTGCGTCCACCGGATGTCGGTGGGGTGGGGTAGGCAGGGGGCATGACTCGATTCGTCCCAGCTCCGGACCCTTTCCGGCCCACGGCGGGTCCCCGTTTGCTGGACGTCCGTCGCCTGTGGGCCGAACCGGATGCGCTGGCGAGCGCGCGCGGGCAGCAGGTGCGCGCGCGCTTTCCCGACGCCGAGATCATCACCGTGGCCTCCCATTGGAACATCGACCAGCTGCACGGCAACGCGGGCAATGTCGACCGCTGGATCCGGGTCAAGACCGAGGACCTCGTACTCGGGGTCAAGAAGTCGCTGACGGCCCGGCCGAACGGCCGTTCGGCCGACTGGATCGCACCCTCGACGTCCAACGGCTGCGCGATGGCGTGCGCCTACTGCTACGTCCCCCGCCGCAAGGGTTACGCCAACCCGATCACGGTGTTCACGAACATCGACAAGATCATCGGCTACCTGGAACGTCACGTGCGCAGGCAGGGATCCAAGACCGTGCCGAATCAGTGCGACCCGCACGCGTGGGTCTACGACCTCGGCGAGAACAGCGACTGCTCCGTCGACGCGCTGGTCAGCGACAACGTCGCCGACCTGATCACCGCGTTCGGTGCGTGGCCCACCGCGAAGGCTTCGTTCGCCACCAAGTACGTCAACCGCGACCTGCTCGATCTCGACCCGCGCGGGCGGACCCGGATCAGGTTCTCGCTCATGCCCGAGACCGACTCGCAGCTGCTGGATCTGCGCAGCACGCCGATCCGGCAGCGCATCGCCGCGATCGACGACTTCGTGGCGGCAGGCTACGAGGTGCACGTCAACTTTTCCCCCGTCGTCGTCCGCCCCGGCTGGAAGGAGGACTGGGCGGAGCTGCTGGAGGAGCTCTCGGACGGTACGGGCGCCGCCTTCAAGGCCCAGGCCGCCGCGGAGATCATCATGCTCACCCACAACGAGCAACTGCACGAGGTCAACCTCGGCTGGCACCCGAAGTCCGAGGAGCTGTTGTGGCGGCCGCAGATCCAGCAGGCCAAGCGCTCCCAGTCGGGCATGTGGAATGTGCGTTATCGCAACGACGTGAAGGCGGCGGGGGTCCGGACGCTGACCGAGCTCATCGCCCAGCGGACCCCCTGGTTGACGGTGCGTTACGCGTTCTGATGACGGACCGGCGGGTGATCGCCCACCCGCTGACGGCAGAACTAGCCGCGCCAGGTTTCGAGGACGTGGTCGACGGTGGGGCGGATCCTGGCCCTGGCCTCCGAACGGGGAATGCCGGTCATGAGGAGGTGGTCGTAGTCGGTGTCGCGGTGGCGGATGGAGGCTATGACGGCGAGGGTGAGCGCTTCGGGGGAGAGGAGTTTGGCGGCGGCGGTGCGCCCTACGCGGCCGCTGCCGCGGGCGGCGGCGTGTTCGGCGATCCGGTTGGCGCGGTCTGCGGGGCAGCCGGGGAACAGCCGGCGGATCTCGTCGGACATGCGGGCGCAGTATTCGACGTCCTGGGCGGTGCGTCGGATGCGGTCGCGTTCGCGGCGGCGGGCGCGGGCATCGTCGTCGGCCAGGCACTGCTGCTCGGCGCGGATGAGGGCGGCTTCCTCGACGAGGATGCCCAGCCGTTCGTAGCGTTTGCGTCGCCGATTGAGGCGGACCACGACGGCGGCGAGGGTGCTCTCCTTCTTGGCACGCCGGCTCAGCGCCGCGTTCCCGGCGGGCAGGAACTCGAGATGGTCGAGGTCCGAACAAGTCAGGCACAGCGGCCCGGCCGTGGAGGTGATCGAATACGGGCCGGTTTCGGCGCATTCGGCGCACGTCCACGGCTCCGCGGCCTCGACCACCGTCAGATCCGGTGCCCGGTTCTGGCGTTGGACGACCTGTTCGCGGCGCGCCGGGCTGAGCTGCGGGGAGAGCCAGTGCACCCGGAACACCTCGTCCGCGCCGTCGTCGGCGAACCGCAACGCCTCGCGATCGCGCCCACCCGACAGATACGTCGCTGTGCTCGCGGTGAGCCCGTGCTCGCGAGCCCACTCGCCCAGCAGGTCCGCCGCCTCGTGCATCCGCCGTGCGTCCACCGCCAGGATCTGCTCCAACGACCGCACCTGCCCCTGCCGCCAGCGATCGACCTGACTGGATCGCACCCACCCCAGAACGGCGAAGACGTCGACTGCCGACACATATTTGCGTTGGGCCAGCGCCGCTTCCGCAGCCTCTGCCACTCGCCGCCGCAGCTTGGACACGGGTTCGAACCCTAGCGCACGTCGCGGACCGGCCCGGCGATCGGATCGCGACGGTGTACGGCATGTGCCGATCGATCCGGCTGACGCGGATGCCGCGGAACGGTATTTCATCAAATGAATTTGATGTATTCTGCCGTTGTGGTCGCCCCCGATCGAGTGCCGGTTCCGTTGCTGATGCGCATGGCTTCGCATCCGGTGCGGTGGGCGTTGCTGACCGAGTTGGCGTGCGGTGATCGCCGGGTGCGAGAGCTGGTGGCGGCGGTCGGCGAGCCGCAGAACCTGGTGTCGTATCACCTGCGGCTGCTGCGCACGTCGGGCCTGGTGGGCGCACGCCGCAGCAGTTTCGATGCGCGCGACACCTACTACCACCTGGACCTGTCGGCCTGCGCGAACGCTCTCGGCGACGCGGCCGTCGCCCTGCATCCGGCGCTGGCGCCCGCGCGCCGGGAGTGGCCCCGCGGCAGTTCGGTGCTGTTCCTGTGCACCGGTAACAGCGCGCGCTCTCCGATGGCGGAGGCGATGCTGCGGCATCGGGCCACCGGGGTGGAAGTCGCCAGCGCGGGTAGTCATCCCGCGGCACGGATGCATCCGAACACGGCGCGCGTCCTGCGGGCTGATTACGGCATCGACCTCGAGCCCCGGCAGCCGCAGCCTCTGGAGGCGATCACCGGGCGGCGCTTCGACTACGTGATCACGTTGTGCGACAAGATCCGCGAAGTTCCCCGCGATCACGGAGCGGCCGTCACGACGCACTGGAGTCTGCCCAATCCGTCCACCGCCGCCGGCGCCGATCGTGCGACATATCCGGAATTCCGGCGCCTCGCAAGCGAACTCGATATCCGAATCGGATTCGGGCCGCCACTATCGCAGCAACGTCGAGTCCGCACGCCGGCGTAGACACCGCCGGTCGGCGACCGCCCGTCCCGATCAACTCCGTGCCTGTCGAGGAAATGAACCAAAAGGAGACCCGACCATGACGACCGCGCCGACCGAACTCGCCTGCGTCCGCTATCTCGTCGACGATGTGCGCGCGGCGGTCGACTTCTACACCACTCACCTCGGCTTCACCGTCGACTTCGACGCCGCGCCTGCCTTCGCCGCTGCGCGGCGGGGCCCCTTGCAGCTGCTCCTGTCCGGGCCCGCGAGTTCCGCCGGACGCCCGATGCCCGACGGCGCCACCCCGGCACCCGGCACCGGCTGGAACCGCATCCAGCTCGTCGTCGACGACATCTCCGCCGAAGCAGAACGACTGCGAGCCTCCGGCATCCCCTTCCGCAACGACATCATCAGCGGCCCCGGCGGACGACAAGTCCTGCTGCAAGACCCCGCGGGCAACCTGGTCGAACTGTTCCAGCCCGCCGCCTCGTAAGCGCTTCTTCCATGTCGAACGACGCATCGGCTGTTCCCGCATTGCCCGACGAACTCCGCCGCCGGCTGGGCGTGACAGACGCGGTGGTGATCGGGCTGGGGTCCATGATCGGCGCGGGAATCTTCGCCGCCCTGGCGCCGGCCGCGCAGGCTGCCGGATCGGGGCTGCTGGCCGGGTTGGCGATCGCCGCCGTGGTGGCCTACTGCAACGCGACGTCCTCGGCACGGCTGGCCGCACGCTATCCGGCCTCGGGCGGCACGTATGTCTATGGCCGGGAACGCCTCGGCGATTTCTGGGGCTACCTCGCAGGATGGGCTTTCGTCGTCGGCAAGACCGCCTCCTGCGCGGCCATGGCGCTGACCGTCGGCAGCTACCTCTGGCCGGCCCGAGCACACGCGGTCGCGGTCGCGGCCGTGCTCGCGTTGACCGCCGTCGACTATGCCGGAGTGCGGAAATCGGCGTGGCTGACCCGGGTGATCGTCGCGATCGCGCTGGCGGTGCTCGCAGCCGTGGCCGTGGCCACCCTCACCTCCGGCAGCGCGCAGGTGGCGCAGCTGCGCATCGGCGGGGATGTCACCGGCTCCGGTGTTCTGCAGGCTGCGGGCCTGCTGTTCTTCGCCTTCGCCGGATACGCGCGGATCGCCACGCTCGGGGAGGAGGTGCGCGACCCCGCCCGCACGATTCCGCGCGCGATCCCTCTGGCGCTCGGTATCACCCTCGTCGTCTACGCCGTCGTCGCGGTCGCGGCGCTGACTGTGCTCGGTCCCGGCAACCTCGCGTCGGCCACCGCGCCACTGACGGATGCCGTCACCGCCGCCGGCGCCGATCGGCTGGCGCCGGTGGTTCGGGCCGGTGCCGCGGTGGCGGCGCTGGGGTCGCTGCTCGCGCTGATCCTCGGCGTCTCCCGCACGACCCTGGCCATGGCCAGGGACCGGCACCTGCCCCACGTCCTCGCCGCGGTCCATCCCCGGTACGCCGTGCCGCATCGTGCCGAGATCACGGTGGGCGTGGTCGTCGCGGTCCTGGCCGCCACCGTGGACGTGCGGGGCGCGATCGGTTTCTCCTCCTTCGGCGTGCTGGCCTACTACGCCATCGCCAACGCCGCCGCGTGGACGCTTTCCCCCGCCGAGAACCGCCCGCCCCGCGTCATCCCCGCGACCGGCGTGGCAGGCTGCCTGCTTCTCGCCTTCGCCCTGCCGGTGACCTCGGTTCTGGCCGGAGTCGCCGTTCTCGCGGTCGGCGCGCTCGCCTACCTCGCCCGCCGCACGCTGACACGCGGCCGAGTCACATCCGCCGAGACCACGGCCACCGGCTGACCATCGGCGCGAGCGGCGTCGACGACGGGAACACTCGGCGGCGCGGCGCCCGACGGTGGCCGCCGTCGGCAGCCGTGCCGGCGCGCGCCGGAACCCGGGTCGGCGCCCGTGGTGCATGCGCTGGTCAGAGGCGCATGGCGCGCTGGTAGTCGGCCGTGGCGACCGGTCGGCCCAGTCGATGTCACCCCAGAGCGTCCTGACCTGGCCGGGGCGATGCGGGTCAGACGGTGAGCAGCACTTTGGTGGCGCGGCGCTCGTCCATGGCGCGATAACCTTCAGCGGCCTGCTCGAGGGGCAGGGTGAGGTCGAAGACGGCGCCGGGATCGATCTCGCCGCGCACGATCAGATCGACCAGCTGGGGCAGAAAACGCCGCACGGGGGCCGGGCCGCCGTGCAGGTGCACGCCGGAGAAGAACAGTTCCATGCCGTCGAGGTGCACGTCGTGGGCGACACCGACGTAGCCGACGTGCCCACCGGGACGCGTGCAGCGGATCGCCTGCTGCATCGACTCCTGGGTGCCGACGGCCTCGATCACCGAGTGTGCGCCGAGCCCGCCGGTGAGTTCCTTGATCCTGGCCACGCCCTCGTCTCCGCGTTCTTCGACGATGTCGGTCGCGCCGAACTTGCGTGCCAGCGCCTGACGGTCGGAATGGCGGCTCATGGCGATGATGCGCTCCGCGCCGAGCTGGGCCGCGGCCAGCACGGCGAGCAACCCGACCGCGCCGTCCCCGACGACCGCGACCGTCTTACCGGGCCCGGCTTCGGCGGCCACGGCGGCGAACCAGCCGGTGCCGAGCACATCGGAGGCGGCCAGCAGATGCGCGATCTGCTCGTCGCCCGGTCGGCTGGGAACGGCGACCAGGGTGCCGTCGGCGAGCGGGATGCGGGCGCGTTCGGCCTGGGTGCCGATCATGCCGATGGGCACGTTGTGCACGCACCGGCTCTGGTAGCCGGCGCGGCAGATCTCGCAGGTGTTGTCGGAGGCGAAGAACGATCCCACCACGAAGTCGCCCACCGCGACATCGCGGACCTCCGAGCCGATCTCCTCGACGACCCCGACGTACTCATGCCCCATCGGGGTGGGCCCGTTCAGCTTTTCGACCCCGCGGTAAGGCCACAGGTCCGACCCGCAGATACAGGTCGCGGTGACGCGGATGATCGCGTCGGTCGGCTCGATGATCCTCGGATCCTCCCGCTGCTCGACTCGCACGTCTCCGGGAGCGTGCATGACGACTCCACGCATAGTCGGTCTCTCCTTCGTTGTCTGTGCGGATCCCCCGCGTAACGACCAGTCAACCCCGGTGCGCGCACCCGGGGGAGTCTCTGTCGTTGGGTGTGCGCGACCCCCGTCAAGATCTGCTGGCCACCAATCACCTGGGCCGCGCCTTCTACTCACCGGTCTTCGGGGCGGGCGGCCGCACGCCCAACCTGGCGCGATTCCAGTTCCTCGATCCGGCCGCCCGCGAGTTCTACCCGGATTGGGACCTGTTCGCGCAAATGTGCGTGGCGATCATGCGTACCGAAGCGGGACGCGACCCGCACGACCGCGGCTTGCAGGAACTCGTCGGTGAACTGTCCACCCGCAGCGAAACCTTCCGCCGGCTGTGGGGAGCCCACGATGTCCGCACTCACGGAACCGGCACCAAACGCTTCCACCACCCCGAAATCGGCGATTGGTTCTGGCTTACGAAGAACTCGCCGTCACCGCCGAGCCCGGCCTCATCCTCATGATCTACCCCCGGAACCCGGCTCCGCCTCTGCCGAGCGCCTGCAGATCTTGGCCTCCTGGGCGGACACTCACTCGCCGGAGCAGACTCGCTAGGGGCTTCGGGGTCCGTCTCCTTCGTGGTCACGCCCGTCGGCCTGAGACGGCGTGACCAATGCGCCTAAGTGACCTCATATTCACGATCATTCATCAGTATCGTGTCACGACGGTCGGTAATGCGACAAGGCATCCCTTCTTGACTGGAGGGCGGCTCCTTCAGTAGTGCCGCCGGTGGATATATGCTGCTCAGTCGGTTATGTCTCTGCTTGGAAACGCGGCGCGGGCACCGTGTGACAGGTACCGATCATTTCTGGCCAATCTCCATGCACGGGTCTGCGTTTCAGCTAATATGTAAATAACGATTCCCTAACAGAGGAGCGCAATGATGCGTACCCCCCTTCGCCTTGCCGCCGCTTCGGTCGCGGCGGCGACTCTGGTCGTCACCGCGGCCGAAGCGGCGGCCGAACCGAGCGGCACCGCTCCGGTGATCGCCGTGGCAGGCGAAACCGGCTCGTCGGCGCTGGACTCCGGATCGGCGGCAGCGCGCACGGGGGCGTGGTATCTCCAGCGCGGCGACGTCATCGGAATTCTCACGCTCCTGGTCGCCGCTCCCTTACAGATACTGACCAGCGGCATCTGCGACCTGGCCACGATCTCGGCCCTCCCGAATCCGTGCGTCTCGCCGACCCGCTGATCGGGGAGCAGGGCCTGTCTTCGAACCCTCGGGCGTGAAAGTGGCCGGCGGCGGGGTCACTCCGGCGCTCGCACACCGCTGGGGCGCTGAATCGTCCACGTCGCCGCGGACATCAGCGGATCTGCCGTCCGTCGGGTGATCGGATCGCCGCGCCGGCCGAGGGGGAGCGCGGGCCGTGTGATTCCCCCTGTTCCACGGCAGAACTGGTGCGGGCGCATGGCTATTCGGACTTCCGAGTGGTGCGAACAAGCGTCCGGCGCTGCGGCGTGCAGCCTGATCGTGGTGATCCGAAGCGGTGGGTCGCCTCGCCTAGGCTGGCGGGGAGATCGTTGTCGAGGAGCCGGAAGGTCTTGAGTGGACGCTCATCTCGTATGGGGTTTCGTAGCGGCGGTCCTGGTGGCCTATGTGGTTCCCGGCCCGGATTGGTTTGTGGTTCTGCGCCAGGCCTCCCGCTCGCGGGCTGCGGGTATGTGTGCGGCCATCGGCGTGCAATGCGGCTTGATCGTGCACATGGCGGCCGCTGCGGTCGGTGTGTCGGCGATTCTGTTGACCAGCGCCGAGGTATTCACCGTGGTGAAACTCGCCGGTGCCGCCTATCTTGTCGCGCTGGGGGCGCGCGCTCTGTGTGATGGCTATCGCGGTTGGCGGCGCCGGAACGCCGAGCGGGTCCCTGGCGTGCCGGCGCCGACTCCGGCGACGGGTTCGAAAGTGTTCGCTCAGGCGTTCATCGCCAACGTATTGAATCCGAAAGCGGCGCTGTTCTTCGTCGCGGTGTTGCCCCAATTCCTGGCCCCGGCGAACCCGGTACTCCCGCAAGTGCTGCTCCTCGGCGTACTCGACATAGCCATCGGCTGCGCCTGGTGGCTGCTATTCGTGGTCACGGCCACGCGCTTCCACTCCCTGCTACGACGTCGACGGGCCCAGATCGCCGTCGACACCCTCGCCGGCGTCGCGCTGACCGGTCTCGGCGGTGCACTCGCCTGCACCGACCGCGCGCGGGTATAGCCCGCGCGCGTGTCCGCGGGTTGCTGCCGAGAGCGGGCGCGGCGAGGGTGGTCGGGCACGGGCGAAGTTTCACGCGGGGGAGTGGGGGTAGGGCGTGCGGGAAGCCGACCTACGACGAAGGAATCCGCCGATACGCCGTTTACTCGCGCTGTTATGCGTTAAAGCTATTGCCGCACAATATAACTCAGGTGGACGAGAGTGATTGCCGGGGTTTGCGCCGCGTGGTTGGCGGTACCCGCACGACGGGAAGAGTTCTGAATTCGCTTGTCGTGCCGGAGGAGAGTGCATGTTTCGTCATACCGATCATCTGCAGTTCGATGTCAAGCCCGAGAAGCCCGATCCGGTGTATGCGCGCAAGCTCCAGGAGCTGATCGGTGGCGCGTTCGGGGAGATGACCGTCACCATGCAGTACCTGTTTCAAGGGTGGAATTGCCGGATGCCCGGCAAGTACAAGGACATGATCATGGATGTGGCGACCGAGGAGATCGGACACGTCGAGATGATCGCCACGATGATCGCGCGGCTGCTGGAAGGAGCCCCCGCGACGCGCGCTACCCAGGAAGCCGCGGCTGATCCGGTGGTGGCGGCGGTGCTGGGTGGGATGGATCCGCAGCAGGCGATCGTCTCCGGGGGCGGGGCGTCGCTGTCGGACAGCAACGGGGTGCCGTGGAACGGCCGGTACATCGTGGCCAGCGGCAACCTCCTGGCCGACTTCCGCGCCAACGTGGCCGCCGAGTCCCACGGCCGCATCCAAACCGCGCGCTTGTACAACATGACCGATGACCCCGGGGTCAAGGACATGCTGAAGTTCAACCTCGCGCGGGACACCTACCACCAGAACCTCTGGCTCGCCGCGATCGAGCAGCTGAAGGAGGACGGATTGGAGGGCACGGTCACGCCGAACGCGTTGCTCGACGAGGAGCACGCCGAGCACGCGACCAGCCTCTGGCATCTGTCCGACGGCCCCGATGCGGGCGAGGGCCGGTGGGCGACCGGTGTCGCTGCGGACGGTGTGCACCAGAACGGCTTCCTCGCCGACCCGCAGCCGCTGGGTGACAAGGCCTCGGCGCCGCCGCCGGACCCGCAGCTGTACGCCACCTACGACGGCTCTCGAGGCAAGCCGCGTTCCGCGGCGTTGGGTACCGAGGCGGGACTGGTCGGCAAGGTCAAGGACGCCCTGGACCCCAGCAAGCCCTGACACTCGGGGATCGCCGGGCCGGCGCCACCTGCGTTCTCAGCGAACCAGGCCGGCGCCGGTCCAGCGGATTTCGGAGACCGTCCCCGGCGTGATTGTGTCCGGCTCGCGGGGTATTCGCGGAGTGGGTGAACGGAGGTGGCTCATGCCAGGGAGTGGCGATCGGGAATGGTTCGCGACGGAGCCGGCGCGGGCACGGTTCGCGCAACAGCTGCTGCGATCCGCCGCCCGGCCGGAGCACATTGCGGAGGTCATCGCGGAGATCGTCGGCGACCGTATCGAGGTGGGACCGGTCCAGGCAGGCCCTGGTTCGCTGGTATGCGTCACCGCGACCGGTTGGCCAGGCGATGTTCGGGCCGACGTCTATGACGGCCAGGAGTGGGACATCGCCGTGGAGGTGCCGCTGAGGCTTCGGCTGCGGGTGGACTTCGCCGGTGTCCTCGCACGGTTCGCCGCCGCGGTCCGGGTGCGCATGCGAGTCCAGCTGGTGCCGCAGGACCCGTGCGCGGTGTTCGTCCGCACCGAGGAGGTGACCGAGGAGCACGTGGACGTCCGACTCCGCGCGGTGGATCGTCCGGCACGGCTGATGGGCCGGCTCGGCGATGTGCGCTCCATAGTCGCCGAACACATCGTTGCTTACATCGGGGAGCTGCTGTCGAGCCCGGAAGTGCGCGAGCTGCGGCATATCGATATCGCGCAGGTCATCGAGCGCGCGTGGGAGGCCGGTCTGGTCATCGATCCGGCAGCGCGGCCGATGACCCACAGCGCCTGACCCGCGCAGGCCGGTCGAGCCACTTCGTCCACCTCGCCGATCGAGCAACCCGCCGCCGGCCGCAACCGTGACACCGGGCCGAGCGAGGCGGCCATGCGGGCGCGGCGCATCAAGGGGCCGAGCGGAGTTCCACGCAGCACTCCCCGGCCTTGGGGGACAGCACCGCGTCAAGGGTTTCCGCTTCGAGTCCGGTGAGCAGGCCCGCTAGGTAGGCGTGGTTGAGCCCGCATACGAGTTCGGGTTCGGCGGCGGCGAGCGGATGAAAGGGGCAGTTGCGCAAGCGGAGGCAATCGGGCGCGGGACGAGCCGGTTCGAAGCCCTGTTCGGCGAGCAGCGATTGCAGGACCGTGAGGGCGCGTTCGGCGCCGAGTCGCCCCGGCCGCGCCTGTTCCCGTGCGGCCCGGCCGAGGGCTTCGCCGCGATCGGTCGCGACCCGGTGCGCCGCGTCGCGAGCGGTCTCGCCGGCGCCGTGCGTGAGTACCGCGCCCATCAGAATCTCGGCCAGTACTTCGTGGCGGCGTTCGGGAATGCTCACCCGCACCTCGGTGTCGGCGGGCTGATACACCTTCGGCGCGCGCCCGACCTTCCGGATGCCGCCGACCTGCTGGTAGCTCGCTCGAAGAAGTCCGGCGGCGACGAGCTTGTCCAGATGGAACGCCGCGAGTTTCCGTGAGATCCCGACCTGTTCGGCGGCTTCGTCGCGGGTGACCGGCCGGCCGGCGCGGCGGATGAACCAGTACATCCCCCGCCGCAGCTCGTCATCGAGAGCGGCGACGGCGCCGATCGCCGATTCGCTGGTCACCAGACCAGAGTAACGCCGATCGGGTTGGTCGCAACGAATCAGCCACTCCGGCACGGTGCGGACTTGACCGGCCCGGTGGATAACGCCAATAATCTTTGGTGTAAATAATGCCAGGGAGGTCATCGTGAGCAGTGCCATGCAGCAGGCCAAGACGCCGGTCAGCGCTGCGCTGGCCGGTCCGTATGGTCATCCGTTCCACCCGATCCTGGTCACCGTGCCGATCGGCGCATGGGTGGCGAGTTCGGTGTTCGACATCGGCTCGCACGTGGTCGACGACCCGGTCTTCCTCGCCCGCGGCGCGGTCTGGCTGATCGCGCTGGGCGTGCTGGGTGCGCTGGCCGCGGCGGCGATCGGGTTGCTGGACTTGTTCGCCATTCCCACCGGGACGCCGGCTTTTCGTACCGGGCTGGTGCACATGAGCCTCAACCTGATCGTCACCGTGGCGTACGCCATCAATTTCTGGTGGCGCGGCACCGGCACCGGACCCCACGGTGCCGTCCCGGCCGGGCCGCTGTCGTTGTCGATCGCCGGTCTCATGACGGTGGCCGTGTCCGGTTACCTCGGCGGAAAGCTCGCCTACCACTACGGCGTCCGGGTGGCCGACGAGACCACTCAGGCCACCGGCTACCACCACTGAACACTCATCCGATTCCTTTCCGTCAGGAGACATCATGGGCATCGCGGCCTTGCTGCTCTGGCTGCTCACCGCCGTAGGCGGCTTCGTTCTGCTGGGTACCTGGATCGCCAAAGGCGGCGCGCGGCAACCGAACAGCAGTCACTTGCCCGCACCGGTCGTGTTCGGGCACTTCCTGCTCGCCGTCGTAGGGCTGATCGTGTGGATCGGCTACCTCGTCGTCGACGAAGACGCGTTGGCATGGGTCGCGTTCGTGCTGCTGCTTCCGGTGGCGCTGCTCGGATTCGCCATGGTGGTGCGGTGGCTGCCCGTGTACCGAGCGCGTACGACGGCCGAGACGGCCGAACCGGCGGAACGACATTTTCCGGTCGCGGTCGTCGGTGGCCACGGTGTCTTCGCCGTCGCCACCGTCGTGCTGGTGCTGTTGACCGCCCTCGGCGTGGGCGGGAGCTAGCCGTGCCGCAGCCCGCGCTACGGGTCGTCCACGAGCCCGCCACCGAGGTGGATCTGACCGCCGCCGAGCATGCCGCCCGGCAATTCCTGACCGCGCTCGGCGTCGGCCTGGACGACGAACACCTGCACGCCACCCCGCGGCGCATGGCCCGCGCCTACGCCGAACTGTTCACGCCCCGCCCGTTCGACCTCACCACGTTCCCCAACGACGAGGGCTACGACGAACTCGTCCTGGCTCGCCGCATTCCGCTGCGGTCGGTGTGCGAACACCACCTGCTGCCGTTCGTCGGCGTCGCCCACGTCGGCTATCTGCCGGGTGAGCGCATACTCGGATTGTCCAAACTCGCCCGTATCGTCGAGCATTTCTCCCATCGCCCCCAGGTGCAGGAACGGCTGACGAAACAGATCGCGGACTGGCTGGCCGAGAACCTGCAACCGATCGGAGTCGGCGTCGTCATCGAAGCCGAACACACCTGTATGACCCTGCGTGGTGTCCAAGCCGCAGGCACGACCACCGTCACGTCGACGCTGCTCGGCACGCTGCGTGAAGACGCCCGCTCACGGCAGGAGTTCTTCTCGCTCACCGGAATCGCGTCCTGAGCGATCGAGTGCCATGGATGCGGGTCCAGGAGTTCGACCGCTACCTTTCCCGCCGGCGTGGGGATTCGGCGGCGTTTCCGCCGCGCCGGCGGTGGTATGCCCTGACCGATGACGACCTCGTCCGAATACGACAGTCGCCTGCGGAGTCTGGCCGCCGAGAAATTCGGCTGGCCGCACCTGCGCGACGAGCAGCTGACCGCCATGGAGCACATCATGGCCGGTCGGGACGTGCTGGTCGTGCTGCCGACCGGTGCCGGTAAGTCGGCCATCTACCAGGTGCCCGCGTTGTTGCTGGACGGTCCGGCCGTGGTGGTGTCGCCGCTCCTCGCGTTGCAGCACGATCAGATCGAGAGCATCGGTGACAGCAGGGCCCCGGGCGCGGTCGCGTTGAATTCCACTCAGAGCAGAAGCGAACGCCGAGCGGCGTGGGCTGCCCTGCGTCGCGGCGCTGCCGAATTCGTCTTCCTCTCGCCGGAGCAGCTGGCCAACGATGATCTGGTCGACGAACTCGCCGGTTTGCGGGCTTCCCTGTTCGTGGTGGACGAGGCACATTGTGTTTCGGCGTGGGGGCACGACTTCCGGCCGGACTATTTGCGGCTGGCCCCGGTGATCGAGCGACTCCGGCATCCGAGGGTGATCGCTTTGACGGCGACCGCCGCACCACCGGTCCGCCGCGAGATCGTGAACCGGTTGGGCATGCGCGACCATCGCGAGGTGGTCGCCAGTTTCGATCGGCCCAACCTGCACCTGGCTGTCGACCGATACACCGGCGACTCCGAGAAGCGCGACGCGGTGATCACGCGCATTCGAACCCTGACCGCCGACCCGGCGACCGGCCGCGGACTCGTGTATGTGGCCAGCCGCAAGGACAGCGAGTTCTACGCCGAAGAATCAGCCGCGGCCGGTATCCGGGTCGCGGCCTACCACGCGGGCATGAAGGCCGCGGTCCGCGACCAGGTGCACCAGCGCTTCCTTTCCGGCGAGATCGATGTGGTCGTGGCCACCTCGGCATTCGGGATGGGCATCGACAAGCCCGACGTCCGTTTCGTCGTCCACGCGTCGGCGCCGGATTCGCTGGACTCCTACTACCAGCAGATCGGCCGGGCGGGACGGGACGGCGAGCCCGCCCAGATCCTCTTGTTCTACCGCCCCGAGGATCTGAGCCTGCAGAAGTTCCTCACCGCGCGAGCGGTCCCGGAGGACACCATCGCGGAGGTCGCCCACGCCCTGTACCGGCATGATCGTCCCGTCCGACCGTCCCAGCTCGAGGTCGACGCCGCCCCCGCTCGGCGCACGCGGGCGATCAACCTGCTCGAACAGGTCGGCGCGATCACGAACACGGAAAGCGGTCTCTTGCAGCCAGATCCCGGGGGCACCCCCGGCCGGGCGGTCGAGCAGGCGGCGGACGCGGCGCGGGCGTACGAAGAACTGACTCGCTCGCGCATCGAGATGATGCGCGGCTACGCCGAGACGACCAGCTGCCGACGGCAGCATCTCCTCGGGTACTTCGGTGAACAGCTGCTCGACCCGTGTGGCAACTGCGACACCTGTGCTATGGGAACCGCCGCGCGGCGCGCACCGGGCGCCACCGAGTTCCCTGCGAACACCACTGTGCGGCATCGTGATTGGGGGGCAGGGACGATCATGTCCGCCGAGGCCGATCGCATCACGGTGCTGTTCGAGGAAGTCGGTTACAAGACCCTGTCCCTGCCGGAGGTGCGTGAGCGCCATCTGCTCAGCCGAGCCTGAGGCGCGTCCTTGGGCGCTCTGGATCGTTCGTGACCGGTCGCGGCGGAACCGAGTCTGTCCGGACCGCGGGCCGGCCGAAGTCGCCGACGCGGTACCGGCCGACCTGCGTGCCGGGTTGCGAACGGCGTCGGTGCGGCGAGAGCGGACGCTGGTGAAGGGTGAGCGTGCGCGGACCGCGTCATGGGCGCTGGAAGTGCCATTGCTGGACGTCGCTGGTGGGCACGTAGTGGGTCAAACCGATCTGTTCGGTGCCGATGTCCGGTGCCGATAGGGCGAGGACGAGGTCACTGGCGGGCCAGACGGCGATGCGGTAGCAATCGGGCTGGGTTTCGTCGGTCATGATCTGCCATCCCATCGGAGTCCCGCTGCATTCGACATGCGCCCCTTCGCACACCAGGTCGAGGCCCAGGCGGGTGCCGGTGCGGCCGTTCGCGATGAACCAGATCCCTTCGCCGAATTCCGGCGCGCTCGACAACAGCCAGTGCTGCCAGCCGTCCTCGACACCCGGTTCGCCTACGACTCTGACCTGATCACCGCTGTCGAGCGACAGCACCCGACCCGTGCCGACGTTGACGATGCGATACACACCCTCATCCAACTCAGCCACAATCCGCCGTCCTCACTGTGTGCCCGGATCCGTGCCACCCGCAGGAGCGCCGGCGGAAGATCGGCATCTGGCGGCTGGGCCTGTGGTCCGGGAGAATTCGTGCACTACCGAACTACCCGGCCGGGGATGAGTGAATCACGTCGATCCGGCGAATCAGCCGGAGTCGTGCGGTCGCGCGGCAGGTATCGCGCTCCCCGGGCCTGCGGATGCCGGCGCTGTCCGGATCACCGATGCCCGCCGCCGGTGACTCCTTCGCGGTGTCCGTCGGCGATGTGGTTGCGGAGTAAGAGGCCGCGTCGGGTTCGTGCAGATCAGCGGGCGGCGGCGAGCGCGGCGAGCGTCTCGGCGGAGGTATGGGCCGGCTTCCAGCCGAGATTCCGCTTCGCACGGCTGGTGTCCATGACGACGGGCGTGCGGACGATGTGCAGCCACTCGAGGGTGGCCGGCACGAAGGGGAGGCGGGCGAGGGCCGCGGACGCGGCGGTGGCGGCGACCGCGGGGACGCGCACCGGCCTGCCGCCCAGTGCGGACACCACGTCGGACAGGGTGAGCGTGCCGTCGCCCGCGATGTTGTAGGCGCCGGGCGGCGCATCCGCGGTGGCGGCCAGCGCGATGGCCGCGGCCACGTCGTCGTGGTGGACGAGTTGCAGCGGGTGGCCGGGATCGGGAACCACCGGCTTGAACAAGGAATTCGACCGGGCCAGCGTACGCAGCGGGCCGGGAAGCTTCTCCCACGGCAGGTCGTGCAGGGCCGGCGCCTGAGGACCGGCCACGATGCACGGCCGCAGCACGAACACCTCGAGGCCGGAGCCCGCGGTGATCTCCGTGAGCGCCGCCTCGCACGCGGCCTTCTGCTCGGAGTAGTAGTGCTCGGGCGAGCCGTCGGGCGGCACGTCCTCGGTGATGGGGGAGGGATTGTCCGGGTGGTAGCCGTAGGCGGCGACCGAGGACGTGTAGACGAGGCGGCGGGGCCGCTCGGCGGTCGCTGCCGCCTCGAAGACGTGGCGGGTGCCCGCGAGGTTCACCCGCGCGCTCTCCTCCCGTGAACCCATGATCACGAACGCCAGGTGGATCACCACGTCGGCGTCCGCGACGAGTGCGTCCACGGCGGCGCGATCGAGAATGTCGCCGCGCCGGTACTCGGTCTTCGTCCAGCCGTGCGCGGCGGGGTCGAACGGACGGCGGGCCATTCCGACGATCCTGTCCACAGCGGGGTCCTGTTCGAGCGCGGTGACGGCGGAGATGCCGATCTCGCCGGTCGGCCCGGTGACGGCGACGGTGATACCCATGCGACCGGGATTCCCCGACGCCCGTGAGCGAAACGGTGCCGCGGGCTTCGCGTTGCCGCTGGTGCCACACTCGGTCGGTCGGTTCGTCGGATCGTAGCGTCCCTGGTGCCGGGTGAGAGGGACCCCGGCGGCGGCGAAGACTCAGCGGTTCGATGACGAGCGGGCGCCCGCTCCCGGATCTTGCTGCCGCTACATAGCGAGCCGTTGAATAGTGACTTATAGCTGGTCTATTCGGTGTCATGCCCTGGCATAACGGCTGGCTGCGCCTGCGTGTAGTCGAGCGTCGGACGGTCAACTCCTGTTGCCCGAGGATGTTGCCCGCTGTGCACCCGTCTCTGGCCGTCCTAGTTGTCCTGTCAACTTCAGTTACGAAGAACTCATTCGACCCATACAATGAGCCGATAAACAACGGCTCGATATCTAGGTGCGCGTGGCTGGTCTCGGTCCCGCCGCCGTCGAGGAACGGATGCCCCATGGCTATGAGTTCAGCGAAGCCCTCGGACTGGTCCTTCGAGCGGAAAGGCGCCGAATGGGTCGCCGATGAGGAACGTCGCGGTAAGCCGCGCGCCTTGTTCTGGCCGTGGGCGGGCACCAGTTGCAATGTGGTCTTGGTGTCGTTCGGCCCGTATGTCACCGCGCTCGGCCTCGACTGGCATCTGGCAGCGCTCGCTGCCGCGGTGGGAGCGGTCCTGTCCTTTCTGCTGCTCGCCTTGGTGTCGTTGGCCGGGCAGCAGGGCGGGGCGGCGACCATGGTGGCCGGCCGGGCCGCATTCGGCTTCCACGGCAACAAGATCCCGGCGCTGCTGAGTTATCTCGCGTTGGTCGGGTGGGAGACCTTTTCCGCGGTCTTGGCGACCCTGGCGGCTCGCACCGTGGCACATCGGCTCGACCCGGATATGGATACCGGACCGCTCATGGTCGGCACCCTGCTCACGGTCATCGTGGTGACCACGGTGATCGGCATCTACGGTTGCCACGTGATCCTGCGGATCCAGAAGTGGTTCGCCATGGCGTTCACCGCGCTGTCCGTGGTCTATGTCGTGCTGACGCTGCCCAGGATCTCGTTCGCGACGCATGGCCAGGTGAGCCTGGGCGCGTTCGTGGGCGGCGTGATGCTGGTCGCCAACACGCTCGGTCTGAGCTGGGTCAACTGCGCCGCCGACTACACCCGCTACCTTCCCCGGGACGCCGACAAGCGTGCGCTGGTGGGCTGGATCACCTTCGGCGGCACCGCTCCGGCACTTGTCCTGATGGGATTCGGGACCGTTCTGGCAGTCGGGGATCCGGATGTCGCGGCGCTGGCCGCGACCGATCCGATCAGTGCGCTGTCGGCTCATCTGCCGACCTGGTTTCTGGTGCCCTATCTGATCCTCGCGCTGGTCGGCTTCGTGTCGGGCTCCATCATCGGCCTCTACTCGTCAGGACTCGCTCTGCAAACAGTGGGCGTCCGGGTCCCTCGGCACTACACGGTCCTGATCGACGCCGTTCTGATCGCGGCTGCCGGTGGCTATGTGGCCTTCGCCGCGCCCGGATTCTTCGCTCCGTTTCAGGCCTTCCTGACCACGACCGGTGTCGTGATGGCCGCATGGACCGGAATCTTCGTGGTCGACCTGTGGCAGCGTCGCCGAATCGGATACGACCGGACAGCGCTGTACAGCCCGGTCGGCGGCTACGGAAAGGTGAACCGCGCCGGGGTCGGTTGCCTGATCGTCGCGACCCTCGTCGGGCTCGGTCTGGTCACGTCGCCCGATCCGCATATCGGTCCGCTGCTGGGCTACCTGTTCACACCAGCTGCCCGCGCGGGCGGATTGGGCAGCAGCAACCTCGGTGTTTTCGTCGCCTTGGTCCTCGCGAGCGTCGGGTATGCCGCTCTGCACCGAGTGCGTCCGCCCGCACCGGGGCGCACGACCGAGTCGATCGAGAGTCGGGATTCCGAGCCGGCCCGAGTCCCGGCGTAGTCGGGAGCCTCTACGGCAGTGCGAATTCCGAGGTCCACACCACTCGTCCGCTGGGGTGACACCGCCGGCGTCGAGCGCGGCGGACCCTCCTTCGCGTGCCTGTACCAAGCGTCGGCCGTGCATGCGGCCACCAGCCGATGCGATCGTGGCCTCCCGCCGGCTACCCTTTCTGACATTCGGCGCCGACGAATCCGGTGATCCGCCATCGGGGAGTCGGGCGGGCCCGATCGAGGGATGGGACCGAGTCCTCGGGCGAATCATACTGAGCCGGTGCCTTTTTCGTTCGTGTCGGTACCTGCCGCTAATCTGCTCGCATGGTCGGACCGGACTCGGCGCTGCGCCGACTGACCCGCGATGCGCGGAAGTTGCTGCAACCCTATGGCTTCGACGGCCCGGAGGCCGTATGGGTGCGGGTGGTACCGGGTGGTGTGGCCTGCGTCGGCCGCTCCCGAACCGTGCGTACCTGGACCGATGGGCAGCAAGAGTTGAAGTTCGGATTGACCCTGAGCGCTACGCCCACCGCTTGGTGGGAATTCTGTAATCGGCGCAACGCGCAGCGCGGTCTGCCGCTGGTGCCGCTCGAAGAGGCGACCGGACCGGGGCTGATCGACGACCACCCGCTGCCGGAGGATCTGACGGCGTTGTGGTCCCTGCGGGTGGACCCGGCGCAACCTGGCCGGGCATTGCAGTCGGACGTCGACGTCATCCGCGCCGAGCTGCCCCGGCGGGTGCACGCCTACGCCCGCCGGGCGTTGCGGTTGCTGGAACCGGGCCGGTACCTCGAGGAACTGATGGCGCTGCCGGACCCGGTGATCGGAACGTGGGAGGCGATTGTCGTCCTGCTCGCGGACCGCGGGCCGGGTCCGCAACTGGAGGATGCGTTCGACCGATTCCGGGCGTGCTGCGTGGACGAGGACACCGCGGCCTACGCGGCGGACGTCATCGCGTACGCACGAGGCCGCGCGGCGCGGGTGTGAGCGCGCGGCCGGCGCCGATCATCGGCGTCGGGCCGTGTTCACACGGGTCGCGTCAGCCGGCGAACGCGGGGAGTGCCGCGAATTCCGGCGCGAGCCGGGCGGTCGGGACGGTGTGCGCGATCCAGCGACGGGCACGGCTGAGCGGATGCTCGGGAAACTCTGCGTCCCAGCGGATGTCGTCGGCCGCGTTGTACGGCAGCCGACCCCGCACCTCGGGCGCGTAGGGATGCGGCGGGAACATATGGTCGAAACCGATCTTGGTGGCGAGGAGGGCCTCGCGCACACCTGTGGTGCCGGTCTCGGGGCAGAGGATCTGCAGGACCGCGCTGCTGCGGGCCTTCGGGACGATCACGGACGCGGCGAACACCAAGCCCTGTGGCTGGTTCGGCAGCGGCAACTTCTCCATGCGCAGCAGCGCAGGCTGCGCGTCCAGCCACACCACGAAAGCTTCGATGAGGCAGCCGTTCTGCGCGCTTCTCTCGGCCAGGCGGCGGCGCAAGGTTTCCAGATCATCCAACGGCGCGGGCAGATCCGGGACGAGGTCGAAATACGACACGTTCACCGTGTCACCGGTCCGAGGATCGCGCCAGGTCGCGCTGTCGACCTGCTGCATTTCCCCGATGTCGAACGAAATAGGCACCGGCACAGATTATCCGCAGTCCACGGGTGCGGACGTCCGCGGTGGAGACCCACGAGGACTCCGACCCGCTCCAGCGGAACCGGAGCTGCGAACAAAGCTCATCTGGATACTCGGATATGCGCATTAGAACATGAATCTTCCCATCATCGAGTGCCCTGGTTGGGGGGTCGGGGACTCGGCTCGGTTCTCCGTTCGCCACGGCCGATCAGGCTCGGCTGCTGTCCGAAGCGCCGGTGGTGCCGTTGCCCAACAAGGTGAAACCGGTGCCGGTGAGCAGCTGCTCGTCGAGCAGGTTCCGGGTGTCGACGATCACGGGCCGGTCGACGTCGGTCGCGAGCTTCGCCCAGTCGAGCGAACGGAATTCGGGCCACTCGGTGAGAATCACGAGCGCGCCGGCATCCTTCGCCACCAGGTACGGATCGTCCACCACTCGAATACCGTCGAGATCAGGGGTGCCCGCCGGGACGCAGGGGTCGTACGCGGTGACCGTGGCATCGTGCCGGGAGAGCTGCCTGGCGACCGCGACGGCGGGGGAGTCGCGCAGGTCGCCGGTACCGGCTTTGAAGGCGAGGCCGAGCACGCCGATGCGGGTCCCCGACAGCGAGCCGTCGACCGCGCCGGTCACCGCGCGGCGGATCTTGCGCAACACCATCGCCTGCTGGTGATCGTTGGCGCGCAGGGTGTCTCGGACCAGAGCGAAGTCCACTCCGGATGCCTCCGCGGCCCGCAGCAGCGCGCGCGTGTCCTTGGGCAGGCACGAGCCGCCCCAGCCGGGGCCGGGAGCCAGGAAAGCGGGTCCGATCCGGTCGTCCATGCCCATCGCGCCGGTGACCTTCGTGATGTCGGCGCCGACCCGTTCACACAATTCGGCCAGCGTGTTGACGAACGAGAGTTTCATCGCGAGAAAGGCATTGCTGGCGTATTTGGCGAGTTCCGCGCTGGCCGAATCCGTGCGCAATACCGGCGCGCCGGTTCCGGCGTACAACGCCGCGACCCGCTCGGCCGACTCCTGATCGGGCTCGGCCGCGCCGACGACAACTCGGTCGGGGTGCAGGAAGTCCTCGACCGCGTGTCCCTCCCGGAGGAATTCGGGGTTGCTGACGACCGCGGTGCTCGCGAGACCGGACAGGGCGGCGATCCGCGCCGCCGTCCCCACCGGGACGGTGGACTTGGTGACCAGCACGCAATCCGGCGGTAGCACCGTGGACAACGCCTCGAGCGCGTCCTCGAGCACGCCGAGATCCGCCGTGCCGCCGGTGCCCATGGGGGTGGGCAGGCACAGCAGGACCACTTCGCATTCGTGGAGCGCTTCGGGATCCGACATGAAGACGAGCCGGTTCTCCGCGAGCCCTTCCCGCACCAGCTCCGGTAAGCCGGGCTCGACGATCGCGACCGTACCCGCGCGCAGAGCGGCTACCTTGGCCTCGTCGTTGTCGACACAGACCACATGATGGCCCAAGTGGGCGAGGCAAGCGGCGCTGGTCAGCCCCACATAACCGGCGCCGACCACGCCGACGCGGCTACCCATGGCGCACCTTCGCCCCGAGCAAACCGGTTGCGGCGGTGAGCACATGCTCGGGCCGCAGCCTCAGCAGCCCGGGATCCGGATGGCCGGAATGCGGATCGCCGACGGTCCCGGCCCAGAGTGTCACGTGCTGTTCCGCGTCGGCGGGCGGCCCCCACCGCTGCGGCGGTGTGGGGCCGAACAGCAGGACCGACGGTGTGCCGAAGGCGGTGGCGAGGTGCCCGACGCCGGTGTCGCCGCAGACGACCAGCGCCGCGTCGGCCACCAGCGCGGCGAGTTCGATCAGGCCGGTGCGCCCCGCGTACACCGCGGTGGGTGGTAGGCCGGCCTGCTCGGCGACCGCGTTCGCCAGCCGAATCTCCTCGCGCGTGCCGGTGATCACCACGCGGTGGCCGTCGGCGCCGAGTTCGCGGGCCACGCGAGCGAATCGTTCGGAGGGCCAGCGGCGTGCGGGATGCGCCGCGCCGGGATGGATCACGACCACGTTCGACTCGGCGGCGGGCGCCGGGGGAGCAGGCAGCCGCAGCGCGGTGGGATCGGCATGGATCCGGCTGTACCCCAGCAGCAGACACCAGCGGTCCACTTCGTGCACGTCCTCGCGCCACTCGGGGCCGGGCAGTCCGGGGTAGTCCGAATGGTGATGCGTCAGCAGCGTTTCGGGACGCGCCGCCAGGAGGTCACGGATGCTCTCCGGTCCGCTGCCGTGCAGGTTGACCGCCAGTCTCGGGGGCGCCGCGTGCCATCGCAGCGCACCCAGTCCCGCGGTCGGCAGCAGTTCGTCGACCGCGTCGATGAGATCGACAAGATCGCGCAGCGATTCCGGTGCGGCGAGCACCACACGGTCTTCCGGGTAGGCGTTTCGTAGCCCGCGCAAGGCGGGCACGGCGGTCAGCAGGTCGCCGAGCCCGAGCGCGCGCAACACGAGAATCGTGTCGCTCAAGGCCACGAACCCTCTTCCGACGCGCACACGACCATCTCCCTGACCTCGCAGCCGGGCGGCTGGCGCAGCGCGAACACCACCGCGGCCGCGACGTCCTCGGGCTGGTTGAGTTTCGCGTCGGGCGGTGGCTTGTACTGCTCGTCACGGTCGTCGAAGAACGCGGTGTGCATTCCGCCCGGGATCAGCAGCGTCACCCCGACGCTGCCCGCTGTCTCGGCGGCGAGCGCTCTGGTGAAGCCGACGACGCCGAATTTCGACGCGCAATAGGCGGTGGCATCACCGACCGCCTTGATGCCGAGGGTGGAAGCACAGGTCACCACGGTTCCCTTGCTTTTCCGCAAGAACGGTAGGGCGGCACGGATGACGGCGGCGGTGCCGAACAGGTTGACCTGCACCACGTATTCCCACTTCTTCGCGGGCACCTTGTCCAACGGGCCGCACGCATCGGTTCCGGCGGCGGTGAAGACGCCGTCGATCCGCCCACCCGCCCGCTCGGCGAGCTCGCGCACGGCTTGTTCGGCGGCGACGGTATCGGCGAGGTCGGCCCGCACGAAGTCGACGGGCGTCTCGGGCTCCACCCGATCGATCACGAAGGGACGCCCGCCGTTCTCGCGTACCGCGGCGGTGACCGCCGCGCCGAGTCCGGAAGCGCCGCCGGTGATCAGGACATTGCCGAGGGTTCGCATCGTGCTCCTTACGTTCTCGGGTCAGCCGCACGCCTGCGTCGCGGCGACCAGCTGGGTTGTCGAATAACCGCGAACAGTGGGAATCAGCGCGATCTCGCCGCCGTACCCGCGAACGACCGCGGCCTCCGGGAGGTCGACGCCGGTGTAGTCGCCGCCCTTGACCCAGACATCGGGGCGAAGGCGTTCCAGCAGTGCGCTCGGGGAGGATTCGTCGAACACGACGACGGCATCCACCGACGACAGTGCGATCAGCAGGCGGGCGCGGTCGCGTGCGGTGACGATCGGTCGGCGCGGCCCCTTCAAACGCCGCACCGAGGCATCGGAGTTGAGGCAGACCACCAGCGCGTCGCCCATGGCGCGAGCCTGGCGGAGCAAGCTCACGTGTCCGGGGTGCAATAGATCGAAACAGCCGCCGGTGGCCACGAGCCGGCCGCCGCGCGCCCTGACCCGCGCCGCCACCTCGAACGCCGACCCGCCCGCTTCCGTCGTGTCTTCCTCCCCGGTGGCGGTGCTGTCGCATGCGGACAACGTGGCCGCGCCGCCCGCGGCGACGAATCCGGCCGCCGCGTCCACGGCGTGCGACACCGCGTCGGCCACCGTCGACCCGTCGAAGAGTGCGGCGGTCGCGGCGGAGGCGAATCGGTCGCCCGCGCCGCAGGTATCCGAACCGACGTGCCCCGCGATCCGTATCCCGGCGGGCACCGGCACTACCGTGAGCCGCTTCCCATTGGCCAGCACCGCCCCGTTCGGACCGGTCGTGACCGCGACGGAATCCGCGGCCCACTCGTCGCGGAGGACCTTCGCCAACTCATCCGGTTCGACGTATCCCGGCGCGAACTGGCGTGCCTCCTCGAGATTCGGCGAGACCAGCGCCGCGCCCGGCGTCGGGGCGGGGCCGCGCGGATGCGGATCCCACACCACCGGCACGGACCGCGCCAGTTCGGTCAGCAGGCTGCGGATCTCCGGATGTGCGGCGACGCCCCGGCCGTAGTCCGCCACGAGGACCGCGCCGGCCGCCCGCAGTGCCCTGGTGACCGACGCGCTCACCGAGCCGCCGTCGGCGGTCCCGTCGCCGGTGTCCAGCCGCAACAGCGACTGACCGGCGGCGCGGACGCGGGTCTTGCGTACCGTCTCGCCGCGCAGCGGCATCGGAACCACCTGGACGTACTGGTCCAGCAGGCGGGTGAGGAGTCGGCCGTCGTGGTCGTCGGCGGTCGCCGTGACCAGGGAGACCTCGGCGACCGACCGCGCGGCCAGCACGGCGGCCAGACCGGCGCCGCCCGGGCGCATCCACCGGCGTTCCACGTCCACCACGGGCACGGGCGCCTCGGGCGACAACCGGTTGGCGACGCCCTCGATGTCGACGTCGAGCATGCTGTCGCCGATCACGACCAACGGCTTCATGTCGGTACCCCCAGTGCGTCGTCGAGCGCCGTGCACAGGGCGTGCACCAAGACCAGATGCACTTCCTGCACGGTGGCGGTGCTCGGCGCGTCCACGGCCACCGCGTCGTCGCAGAGGGCCGCGAGCGGATTGGGCGCGGGGCCGGTCATGGCCCAGGTGGTGACGCCGATGTCGTGCGCCGCTTTCGCCGCGGCCACCACGTTCTGGCTGCTGCCGCTGGTGGACAACAGAATGAGGACGTCGTCGGGTCTGCCGTGCGCGCGGACCTGACGCGCGAACAGCTCGGTCTCGCCGTAGTCGTTCACGATGGCGGTGCCCGCCGAGGTGTCGGCGTGCAGGGCGATCGCCGACAGCGGACGGCGATCGTTGCGGAAGCGGCCGACCAGTTCCCCCGTCAGGTGCTGCGCTTCGGCCGCGCTGCCCCCGTTGCCGCACGCGAGCAATCTGCCGCCGTTGTCCAGTACCACCGCCAGTTCTCGCCCCCATCTGCGGATACTCGGTGCGAAGCAACTGGTGCGCTCCAGCGCTGCGTGCAAAGCCGCGAAATGCTCCTCGATCACCGCACACCTCCTGTCCGCAGACGCGCACGCCTGCCCGCACCGAGTTCTTCCGCCACCGTGACGACCTGCTCCGGGGAGATCGAGTCCAGGCACGGGTGCCCCACGACCGGGCATTCCCTGGCCCTGCTGCCGCGGCAGGGCGCGTGCTGGTCGCCGAGCATGGCCACCGGCACGCCGTAAGGCGCCCACCGCGCTGCGGGGACGACCGGTGCGAAGAGGGAGACCACGGGCGTCCCGACGGCCGCGGCCAGGTGCGCCGGCCCGGTGTTCGGCGCCACCACGACGCTCGCGTCGCGCAACACGGCGGCCAGCTCGGGCAGCGTGGTGGCGCCGCCGAGGTCGACGGCGTGCCGGCCGGCGACGGCGCCGGTGAGCGGCCGGTCGGCGGGTGCGCCGGTGACGACCACGCGGTGCCCGGCGCCGGTCAACGCGGCGACGATGGCCGCCGAACGGGACGAGGAGGGCTGTCGCGCCGGTACCGACGCGGCCGGATGCACCACCACGTAGCCCGGTTCGCCGGTGAGCGCGCCGACCTTCGGCAACGGCTGGCGGACGGCGAGTTTCCCGTCGTCCCCGGGGGGTAGGCGGAAACCGGCCGCCTCGGCGAGCGACAGCGCGCGCTCGGCTTCGGGCGGATCGCCTTCGACGCGATGGCGCAGATCCAGCAGCGAACCGGGGTAGTCCTCCGAGATGGCGCCGATCCAGGGGACGCCGGCCATCCGGAGCAACAGCGCCAGCGGCAACGGTGACTGGTGAAAGGACGTGAGGATCAACGCCAGGTCCAGGTCTAGCGCGCGGATCCGGTCGAGGAAGCCCTCGATGCCGGCCGCGGCGACCGCAGGGGGCTCCAGGTCGATCCACGGCGCGCACCAGGTCACGACCTGGTCCACTCCCGGCAACAGGTCGGCGGCGGCCCGGCCGCGCGGCCCGGACAACAGCGTCACCGAATCGACGTGCGCTGCCACCGCCCGCACGCACGGCCCGGCCAGCAGCACATCGCCGAAATTGTCCATGCGTGCGACCAGCGCCCGGCGTGTCATGGCACGCCCACCATCGCCAGCCGTACGGCTTCGGGCAGGTCCTGCGCCACGGTCGCTTCGCGGCGTGCGCGGTGCACCTCCTCGGGAAGGGTTCGCGCCGTCGGCACCAGGATCGCGCGGGCGCCCGCGGCCTGCGCGGCGGCGATGTCGGCGCCGGTATCGCCGATGACCACGCATCTGTCGACGTCGACGCCGAGTTCCGCCGCGGCTCGCCGGATCAGGCCCGGCTCGGGTTTGCGGCACCCGCAGCCGTCGCCTTCGCCGTGCACGCACACCTGCCATGTGGCGAACGGTCCGAGCAACTCCTCGACGCGGGAATTCACCGCGGCGAGCTGTTCGCGGCTGATCAATCCGCGCGCGACGCCGGATTGGTTGCTCACGATGCCGAGCTGGACGCCGGCCGCGCGCACCTTCCGGAGCGCGTCGACGGCCCCCGGCACCGGCTGGACCTTGGTGGGATCGGCGAGGTAGGGGACATCGACGATGAGGGTGTCGTCGCGGTCGAACAGCAACGCCAGCGGCGAGGCGTGGGAGGCGTTCCGGTGGCGCAGCTCGCCGCGCAGGCGATGCCAGCACGCAGCGGGTGGGATCAGCGCGCTGCTCACCGTCATCCGGCCGATCTCGCCGGGCGTGCGCGGACCCGGCGCGATTCTGCGCGCGGCGAATTGGCCGGTCGACGCCAGCCAGACCGCGGCGAACGCCAGGGCGGGGCGCAGGCGGCCCGCGAGGCCGAGCGCCGCGGCCGCCGCGCCTGCCGCCGTGGTGAGCGCGTGCCGGGGCAGCAGCCCCTTGTCCTCGCCGATGCGCTGCCGCCACCGAGCGCCGTACTTCCGCCGCAGCAACGCGTTGTCGGCGTTCCCGCGCTGTGCGCGCACACTCGCCATGGGCCCCGATGCGCGGAGCGGATGGCGAGTGCTGCGTCGTCCGGCCGCGATGACGTACCCCGCGAGGCAGACCCGCAGCGCCAGGTCGGCATCCTCGCGGAACGCCCGCGGGAACCGTTCGTCGAACCCACCGACCGCGACCAGCGCGGACCTGCGGTAGGCCATGTCCGCGGTGATCCACCGCGCCGTGGCCAGCCGTGCGATTCCCCGTTCCGCGTCGGTCGGCTTGCGGTGCTCGGGCAGCGGAACCTCGATCCGGGCCGTGGACGCCGCCGTGTTCTCGTCGAGCTCCCGCAAGTCGTCGGCCAAGCGGGCAGGCCAATCCGGCGGAGTGAGCACGTCGTCGTCCAAGAACGCGATCCACGCGCCCGAGGCGGCCTGCCACCCCGCGTTCCGCGCCGCGGCGGGCCCACGGCCGCCCGAGCGGATGACCCGCACCGGCGGCACGGTCTCGGGCAGCGGCAGGTCGCCGGTGCCGGGCCGGTCGTCGACGACGATGAGCTCGCGTGGCTTCGGACCCGTCGCGGCCGCCAGCGACTCGAGCAGCGTCCGAAGACTTTCTCGGCCGGTGGTCGGGATGACGATGCTGTAGTCCACGGTCTGGCCGTTCATGCGCGGCGGACCATGAACGGACCGAGAGCGAGCAGATCGATCGGCGCGGAACCGAAGCACTCCAGGGCGTCGCGGGGCGAATCCACCATCGGCCTGCCCGCGGTGTTCAAGCTCGTGTTGACCACCACGGGCAAGCCGGTGCGCCGGTCGAACTCCGACAACATCCGCGCCAGGACGGGATTGTCGGCGGGATCGACGGTCTGCACCCGCGCGGTGCCGTCCACATGGGTCACGGCGGGGATCCGCGCGCGCCACTGCGGCGCGACGTCGTGGACGAACAACATGTACGGGCTCGGCAACGGCCCGCGTTCGAAGATCTCGGCTGCCCGGTCGGCCAGCACCATCGGCGCGAGCGGCCGGAACTGCTCGCGCCCTTTCACGTCGTTGAGGCGCTCGAGATTCGCCGACCGGCCCGGATGGGCGAGCAGCGAGCGATGTCCGAGCGCGCGCGGGCCGAATTCGGCCCGGCCCTGGAACCAGGCCACCACCTGGTCTTCCGCGAGCGCTTGGGCCACGTCGGCCGCGATGTCCGCGGATTTCGTGTAGCGGACCTTGGCCGTGCGCAGCACGGTCTCCAGCTCCGCGTCGGTCCATTCGCGGCCGAGATCGGCTCCGCGCATCGGGGTGACCCGCTCGCCGAATTCGGCCGCCAATTGCAGCGCGGCGCCGAGCGCGGTGCCCGCGTCGCCCGAGGCCGGTTGGACCCAGACCCGGTCGTAGGGGCCTTCGGCGTGCAGCCGGGTGTTGGCCACGCAGTTCAGCGCGATGCCACCGGCCAGCGTGAGGTTCTGCTGACCGGTCTGGCGATGCAGCCACGAGGTCAATTCGAGCAACACGTCCTCGAGCCGGCGCTGGACGCTCGCGGCGAGGTCGGCATGGTCCGGGCCGGGCGCACCCGCGGTCACCGCGGGTGCGAACTCCGACCAGTCCACGGGTTCGGTGCGGAAACCGCCATCCCTGGTGGTGTACACGAGTTCGCGGAACCGATCGAGGAACCGCGGGGTGCCGTAGGAGGCGAGAGCCATCACCTTGTATTCGTCGCTCGACCGGGTGAATCCGAGATGTTCGGTGAGGTCCTCGTACATCAGCCCGAGCGAGTGCGGCAGCTGCTGGGCGGCCAGTTCCACGAACTTGCCGTCCCGGTATTCCCCGGCCAGATAGGACTGACTCTCGCCGCGGCCGTCGGCCACCAGCACCGCCGAATCGCCCGACGGGGCCGCGAGCGCGGCGGACGCGGCATGCGCCAGATGATGCCGCACGAAACGCACGATCGATGGATCGAGGCCGGGCAGTGCGGCCGTGAGAAACGCGGGTGCGCGGAAAGCGTAATCGGTTCTGGTATTTTCGCTTTTCTGATCGAGACCGCCGAGCGAATGGTCGACCAGGCGCGGGTCATAGGAATAGCCCACCGCGTCGAGCTGCTCGGGACGCAATCCCGCTCGTTCCAGGCACCACGCGGCCGCTTGCTCGGGGAGCTCCCACGCGGAGAACGGCACCGGCCGCTTGCCGTGCTTACGCCGAGTGAACCGCTCTTCCTCGGCGGCCGCGACGATTTCGCCGTCCACGATCAGGGCCGCAGCAGGATCATGAAATATCGCGTTTATTCCGAGAATGCGCACGGGCCGCCTTTCTGTTCGAGACGCGGGACCTGCCGGTCTACCCGCTGACATATGTCTGGCGCTACCCGCTGAAGTCACGACTAAACCGATGCGCCGCCCGGCGCCCATCAGCGCGGCGACTACCGAGCCGGTTCCGCCGCGCGTCCGGCGAACCAGTCGATCGTGCGGCGCAACCCCTCCACCCGGGTGATCACCGGCCACCAGCCCAATTCCCGTCGAGCCAGCGAGATGTCCGGGCACCGTCGTTTCGGGTCGTCGACCGCCCCGTCGACGTACGTCACGACGGACCGGCTGCCGGTCAGCGACAGGATTTCCGCCGCGAGGCAGCGCACGGAGAGTTCGTGCGGATTGCCGATATTCACCGGTCCCGGATAATCCGTGGCCGCCAGCGCGAGCAGCCCGCGCACCGTGTCGTCGACATAACACAGTGAGCGCGTCTGCTCACCGGTTCCGGCGATGGTCAGCGGCGCGTCCGACAAGGCCTGTGCGATAAAGGTGGGCACCATACGACCGTCGTCGGTGCGCATGCACGGACCGTAGGTGTTGAAAATTCGGGCAATTCCGGTATTCACGCCTCTTTCCCGGCGAAATGCCATGGTCAAAGCTTCGGCATACCGCTTCGCTTCGTCGTAGACGCTGCGCGGACCGACGGGATTGACATGACCCCAGTAATTCTCGGTCTGCGGATGGACGGCCGGGTCACCGTAGACCTCGCTGGTCGACGCGAGCACGAAACGGGCGCCATGGCGCTCCGCCAGATCGAGGGCGTTCGCGGTCCCGAGCGAACCGGCTCGCAGCGTCTCGATCGGCAGCCGGAGGTAATCGGGAGGCGACGCGGCCGACGCGAGATGGAAGACCACGTCGAAGGCGCCCACCACGGGCAGCGGTTCGGTGACGTCGTGCCGCCGCAGATCGAAGCCGGGCCGGTCGAGCAGCCGGGCGACGTTGTCCGGAGTCGACGTGGCGAAATTGTCGAGCGCGACCACGGCGGTGCCCGCGTCGAGCAGTTGTTCACACAGGTGCGAGCCGACGAAACCGCAACCGCCGGTGACCAACGCGCGTTCACAGGGTTCGGACACGGCGCCGCCTACCCGTGGCCGTTCGCGCGAGCACCGTGACCCATCGCCGGTGACCCGGTGGGAAGCCCGTCGTTCCCGGTGGGGTCGAGCGCACGGCCGTCCGTGGGCCCGCTTCCGTTCCCCGCGCGCACGGCCGGGGCGGTCACCCTGCGATACGCGTGCAGGGTCTCCGCGGCGATACGGTCCCAGGAGTAGCGCGCCTCGACCCGCTCACGTCCGGCCTGACCGTACTTCCGCCTGATCTCCGGCGCGGCCAGCAGATCCCGGACGGCGTCGGCCAGTTGCGCGGGCTCGTGCGGGGGGACCAGCCTGCCGGTCACACCGTCGACGACGGTGTCGATGAGGCCCCCGACCGCGGCGGCCACCACGGGAACGGCGCAGGCCATCGCTTCCAGCGGTGTGATGCCGAACGGTTCGTACCACGGCGTGCACACGGCGACGTCGGCCGACCTGAGCAGCGGCGCCATTCGTGTCCTCGGGACCTGGCCCAGCATGTGGAGCCGGTTTCGCACGCCGAGTTCGTCGGCCAGCTCCAGCAGCCTCCTGCCTTCCGGGTCGTCGGCGACGTCGCCGTCGTCCGGGCCGCCGACCAACACCAGCTCGGTGTCCGGCAGAGCGGCCAGTGCGGTGATCGCGGTGTCGAAACCCTTGCGGGGCACCAACCGGCCCACGCTGACCATCCGGTGCTCGGCCGACCTCGGTGCGCTCGCCCCGTGGGGGGTGAACTGCTCGAGGTCGACGCCGCAGGGAATCACCGATGTCCTGGACTGCGGCACGCCTATTCTGGCCAGTTCGAAAACCTCGTCGGTGCAGGTGGCGATGATGCGATCGGCGCGTTCGGCGATCGATTGCTCGAGGCGTACGCGGTCGGCCGGGCTGGTGTCGTCGGCTCCTTGGTGGCGGCGTTTCACCACCCCCAGCGCGTGGAAGGTCTGGACGACCGGGATGCCTGTGGGCCCAGCGGCCTGGAGGGCGGCCAAGCCGGACATCCAGAAGTGCGCGTGCACCACATCGGGGCGGCAGTCTCGCCACTGCTGTTGCAGGAAAGCGCCGAATTCGCTTATATGGGGCAGCAATTCGTCCTTCGGCAGCGGGTGGGCAGGCCCGGCCGGGACATGGATCACGCGATAGCCCTGTGCGGCGGTGACAGCATGCGGAGCCTGCGCGTCGTCGCGCCGCGTGTAGACGGTGACTTCGTGCCCCTGGCGGCACAGAGCCGCGGACAGCTCCGCGACATGGACGTTCTGCCCCCCGGCATCGACGCCGCCCAGCACGGCTAGCGGACTGGCGTGTTCGGACACCATCGCGATCTTCATGATTCCGCCTTCTCTCTCCGGGACCCTGCCTTCATTCGGTGACCTCGGCGAGCAGGGAATCCCACCGGCGCAGGAAGACCTCGAGGCCGTAGTGCTCCAGCGCGAACTGCCGTCCCGATTTGCCCGCGAGCACCGCCAGGTCGGGTTCGTGGAGGAATTCCCGGAATTTCGCGGTGAGCACCGCGATGTCGGTGGAGATGGCGCCTGCTTCCGGCGGCACGGCCGAGACGGCCTCGGTGGTGGCCAGGGCTACCACCGGCATGGCCAGGTGCATGGCTTCCAGGAGAGATAATCCCAGTGAGGTCCAGCGCGCGGTGTGCAGATACACCCGCCTGCGGGCCATTTCCGGATGCAATGCCGATTGCGGGAAGTCGCCGATTCCGCGAATGGGGTGTGCGGTGGGCCGGTGCGCTGTGAATTCGTCGGCTCCGATGCCGTACAGATCGATCGGCCCCGCCATCGCGAAGTCCGGCAACAGATCACTTCCCGTGATCCTCCCGCGCCGCGCCGGCTCGTTGATCAGTGCCACGCCGTGCGGCAGTTCGCCGGTGTAGCGCGCGCCGGGGTCGACGATGCCGTGCGGCACGACCCGGGTGGGCGCGCGTCCGCTGTCCCACATCAAATCGTTGAAATGGGTGACGTGCACGATCGGGATGTCGGCGCGATCCGCCAGCGGATGCGTGGTGGTGGCCGCGCTGGGACGCGGAGTGTTGTGCTCGACGTAGATCGCCGGGATGTCGGCGCCGGGACGCCGACCGAGCCATCGTTCGGCGAGGTCGATCTCCTCCGGACGCTGGAGCACGACGACGTCCGGCTCCGCTTCGCGCAACGCGTCCGCGGGCACCTCCCGCACGGACGGCCAGTCGCGGCCGCACCGGCCGCGCCCCCACGGCCCGCCGCCGTCCACCACGGGTACGAGGTAACGGTGCGGCCCTTGCACGAACGACGTCGTCCACGAGCCGTGCACGTGCCACAACAGCACCGTGAGCCCCTCGGTCATTGCGGCCATATCGGTAGCTCTTGCCTATTATTTTCGGATCAAACCTGGTCACGTGCCCGGCAGCGACCCAGCCCGGGGGGCGTCGAACGTCCCGGCGCAGCTGGGCGGCGGCACCGATCCGGCTGCGGCCCGGCGGGTTTGAACCGGAAATGCGCGGCAATGGCCGCGGTATGAGCGCACCGAACGCTGTCCCGTCCGCCACCGGGCTCCGGGCTTCCGAAACGATCGAGATCTTCGATCCCGCCACCGGTGCCGCCGTCGGCACGGTTCCCATGGCCGATGCCGCGGAAATAGATCAGAAGATGGAGTCCGCCAACCGCGTTCAGCGGGGGTGGGCGCGGACACCGGCGGCCGAGCGGGCCGCCGCGCTCCGCGCCGGTGCCGCGCTGCTACGCGAGCGGGCCGATGAACTCGCCGAACTGAACCGCGCCGAAACCGGACGTCCGCACTCCGAGAGCAGGGAAGGAGTGCTGGCCGGCGCCGCGACCTTGGAGCAATACGCCGAAATCGGCCCGCTGCATCGGGGACGAAGCTTGCAGGGTGGTTTCGACGCCACCGACCTCATGGTGTGGGAGCCTCGCGGCGTCGTCGTAGCGCTGACGCCGTGGAACGATCCCGTGGCCGTATCCTGCGGTCTGCTCGGCGCGGGGCTGGTCACCGGAAACACGGTCGTGTACAAGCCGAGCGAACGCGCACCGCATACCGGCGCTCTGCTCGGTGATCTGCTCGCCCGTGGACTCCCGGAGGGGGTGCTGCAGACGATACAAGGCGATGGCAGGGTCGGCGCGCTGCTCGCCGCACGGTCCGATGTGGACGTCATCGCGCATGTCGGCAGCACGGCCACCGGGCGGTCGATCGCGCGCAGCGCCGCGGTCACGGGCACCAAGGCGCTGCTGGAGAACGGCGGCAACGACGCGCTGATCGTCGACGCGGGGCTGGATCCCGTCTGGGCCGCCGGTCAAGCCGCGCTCGGCGCGTTCGCGAACGCCGGTCAGATCTGCGTGTCCGTCGAACGGATCTTCGCGCATCGGGAAGTCGCCGAGCCCTTCCTGGCGGCGCTGCTGGCCGAAGCCGAGTCCAGGAAGGTGGCGCCGCTGGTCGACCGGCGCCACCGCGAGCAGGTCCACGCCCACGTGCGCGATGCCGTGGACGACGGCGCCGAACTGCTGACGGGCGGAGTGGTGCCGGAAGGCGCCGGTGCGCACTACCCGGCCACCGTGCTGGCACAGTGCGATCCGGCCATGCGGATCATGCGGGAAGAGACCTTCGGCCCGGTCGCGCCGGTACGGGTGGTGGATTCGTTCGACCGAGGCCTCGCGGAGGCCGCGACCGACGACTACGGGCTCGCGGCGACCGTGCTCACACCGTCGATGGCCCACGCCCAGCGCGCCTGGCGGGAACTGCCCGTCGGCACGGTGAAGATCAACGCGGTGTTCGGCGGCGCGCCCGGCGGAGCGGCGCACCCGCGCCGGGCCAGCGGATCCGGCTTCGGTTATGGGCCCGAGTTGCTGGACGAGATGACCCAGACGAAGGTCGTGCACCTGCGCCCGGCCCCCAGTTAGCGTCGAGCGCGCGCTCGACCCGGGAACCGCGAGCGCGCACTCACCGACCCCGCTGATTGACCTGAGTCGCGCCCGGGTATGCGCCCGCACATGCGGGTACTTGTCACCGGGTGGCCCAGCTTCGCGCACGGGGAAGCGGCGGCCGCAGACGTGTCGAGGATGAGCCGAGCGCGGCTCTGGCATCCGCTGGGCAACACGTGACCCGGCGTGAAGTCCGTTCGGTCGTTGCGCGCTCGCGGGCCGCACGGCGTGAATTCCCTGCGGCCACCGTCGAGAGCCGGGAGTTGCTCGTGGGACGGTCGGCGTGAGCGGGCAGAACGGGGCGAAGACGACAGTCGTCATCGCCACCCGCAACCGCGCTGCCGAATTGGTCCGCACCCTGACCGAGTTGCACACACTGCGCCCGCGCCCGGAGATCGTGGTGCTGGACAACGCTTCCGCCGACGACACCGTGGCGCGGGCGCGAGCATTCCCCGGCGTGCGGGTCGTCCCGCTGTCCCGCAACCTCGGCGCGGCCGCGCGCAACCTCGGCGTCGCGCTCGCCCGCACGCCGTACATCGCCTTCAGCGACGACGACTCGTGGTGGGCCCGCGACGCGCTTCCCGAAGCCGAGCGGCTGCTGGACGCCTGCCCCCGGCTCGGCCTCCTGGCGGGACGCACGCTCGTCGGCGCGGAGCACCGTGACGATCCCGTCAACGAACTGATGGCCACCAGCCCGCTCGGCCACCCACCCGGCCTGCCGGGGCCTTTGGTCCTCGGCTTCCTGGCTTGCGCGGCGATCGTGCGGAAGGAGGCGTACCTGCAGGCCGCCGGGTTCAGTCCGCTGCTGCACTTCGGCGCCGAAGAACGCTTGCTGTCCCTCGACATGGCGGCGTGTGGCTGGGACCTCTGCTATGTGGCGGCGGTGCGGGCCCACCACCATCCCTCCACGCGCCGACCGCCTCGGGCGTGGCGCAAGCGGGCCGAACAGCGCAACAACGCGCTGATCGTCTGGATGCGACGGCCGCTGCGGCGGTGCGCGGCCGAGTCCGCCGGCCTGGTCGGCCGCACGGTGCGCGACCCCGGGACGTTACTGGCGGTCGCGGGACTGCTGCGCCGCCTGCCCCAGGCGTTGGCGCAGCGGCGCAGGCTGCCGCCGGAGATCGAGCGCCGGGCCAGGATCCTGGAACTCGCCCATGAAAGGAAGTGACCGGATGGGTACCGATCGCATGACGGTCGTCATCATCACCCGCGACCGTCGCGAACAACTGCTGGAAACCTTGGCGCACATGACCGCGCTCGCCGACGCGGCGCCGATCATCCTCGTCGACAACGGATCCACCGACGGCACCGCCGACGCGGTCGCCGCGGCTTTCCCCGCCGTCGAGCTCATCCGCTCGGCGGACAATCTGGGCGCGGTGGCCCGCAACATCGCGGTGGAGCGGACGGTCACGCCGTATGTGGCGTTCTGCGACGACGACACGCGGTGGCAGCCGGGTGCGCTGACCCGCGCCGCCGACCTGCTCGACCGGTATCCCGGCCTCGGCTCGGTGACCGGACGATGCCTGGTCGCACCCGATCTGCGCGAGGATCCGATCACGCCGGAACTGCGGTATTCACCGGTTTCCGGGCCCGACTGGCTGCCCGGCCCCGCCCTGCTCGGCGTGATGGCGGCCCTGTCCGCCTTCCGGGTCAGCGCGTTCCGGGAAGTCGGCGGCTTCTCCCGGCGCTTGTGGTTCGGCGGCGAGGAGGAATTGCTCGCGCTCGATCTCGCGGCACACGGCTGGTGGATGTGCTGGATCGAGGACATGCTGATCCATCACGAGCCGTCGACCTCGCGCGACGCGACCCATCGTCGCAGGCTCGGTATCCGGAACACGTTGTGGACGCTGTGGTTGCGCCGCCCGGCCCGCAGCGCCGCCCGGCGGACCGCCGCCGTGCTCCGGTCGGCACCGGCGGATCGGACGACGGCGGCGGCCGTCCTCGAGACGCTGCGCGGCATGCCCTGGGTCCTGCGGGAACGCAAAGTCCTACCGCCGCAGGTGGAAGCGGGTCTCGTGCTGTTGGAAGACTCGCAGCGTCGTTCGACCGCGCGTCGTTATGTGGGCTGACGAGGCGTTTCGCCGGCGTGCTTTCCGGGCGAGAGCGCGGTCGCGTTGTTCCTCTGACCGCGGAATGCGCACGCGTTCCAGGTCGTCGAGAATGCGGAGAGCCGTTCGGGCGGTGTTCGCGCGGAGCTTCGATCGCCGTCGGCCGGTCATCCGAAGAGACGGGTGGATTCAGCGGGGCACTGGGGGATGTGCCGCTTTGTTCACTCGACTCGGCGGACCGGTTCTTTCCCTCCGGCTCCGGTGCCGCGCCACGGCAGGCGGCGAGATGACGACGGGCGGTTATACGTCCATTGGGCGACGGCGGCAACAGCCGAACCCAGCGAAACGACACCCGCGAGGAGCGCCCAGTGGGTGAGGCCGGCGGTGTTGTAGGAGACCTGCCGGACTCCCGGTGCGATGAGGCTGCCGTTGCCGAAGGCCCAGCTGGTCACCATGCCGATTTGACCACCCAGATCTGAGGACCGTCCGAGCATGCCGCGCAGCTCGGGGGCTTTGCTGTTGACGTAGAGCACGGTGAGGACCACCAGCGCCGCGGTGACCACCGTGGACACCGTCGCGGCACGCGACAGCACCTCGGTGCGGTAGCGGAGATTCGCCGCCACCACGCAGACGGTGACGACGATCGCGCCTGCGGTGAGTATCGCCAGGGCGCCGCTGATTCGCACGGTGGGCGGCGGCGATGACGACCAGGCGTTCAGGAAAGAAGTGGTCGCGGTGATCCGTCCGAAGGCATCGGCGCGGGCTCTGCCGTCGGCGCCCACGGCGTTCAACCACGGCTGGAACAGCAGCAACAGCGTGACGATGCTGCCCGCCAGCGCGCCCAGGTAACCCCAGTGGCCGTCGAGCGCCGACAAGGAGCCGCGGACACCAGCGCGCGGCTGCGCCGCACCCGGAACCTGGACGGGCCGAGTGTCCTTCGCTGACCACGGGGTTGGCTGCACGTCGCTCCGAATCAGAGGTAGGTCCGGTGTCGTGGACCGAGACGGACATGGCGGTCTCCGCACTGCGGTCGTCCTGGGGACGGCGCGGCAGGAGGGTTGAGCCGGACACTAGAAGCCGGAGAGCCGCCGCAGAACTATTGCGATCAGCGCGATCTTG
The DNA here is from genome assembly GCF_027924405.1 of Nocardia sputorum. NCBI lineage: Bacteria > Bacillati > Actinomycetota > Actinomycetes > Mycobacteriales > Nocardiaceae > Nocardia > Nocardia sputorum. The sequence goes on from NZ_AP026978.1 coordinate 2,767,671, forward strand.
AATCCGGCGTCGCCACGCCGCGCCCGGTACGGAGCCCGGCGGGATGGCCCTGCGGGCGCTGCGAGAACTGGCCGGGCCCGGCAGTCCCGGGACGCCGGCAGCCGCGCCTGCCGGATCGAGTGGGGTGACCGACTCGTCGGAGGGGAGAGCCGGTCACCCACAGCGGTTCCGAATCTCGTTGCGGCACATGGCAGCGCTCGTCTCGCGCCGTTCTGTGGCCGAAGTGACCGGCTTGCGAAGTCCGCAGTGCTGCTTGCTCACCCGCGCAACGGCCGAAAGATGATTCCGGAGACGTTGGGGAGATACAGTACGGCCGTGACAGAGCACCGATCGCCCTTCGGCGGGGATCGCTCGCAGGACCTCGGAGTGCCGCCTTCGCTGGACCTCCGCACCGCCGACTGGTCGAGTTCCGATGAGACCCTTGCCCGGCTGTTCCAACGCGTCGAGGCGTATGCCATCGACGCGCGCGAATGGTATTCGCGCGACGGCCTAACGAAGCGGCGAATCAGCCTAGCCCTCACCGGGGCTACGCTCGTTCTCGGCTTACTCGGAATACTGGTGCCGCTACTGACGACCGCCGGCATCGACGCCATCGATCCCAGCTGGGGATTCGTGCTGCTGGCCTGCGCCGCCGGCACTGCCGCGTTCGACCGGTTCTTCGGCGTCTCCACGGCATGGATTCGTGATCTCCGCAGCGCGCAGTCGATCAACGCGATGCTGTGCGATTTCCAGCTGGAGTGGGCGTCGGTGTCTCGTGGTCCCGCCAATTCGAACGGGGAGATCGACCGTCGGATGGGGTTGCTGCGAGACTTCTCCTATCGGGTCAACGAGGTGATCGCACACGAAACCGATAGCTGGGCAGGCCAAGTGCAGCCCTCGGTCACCGCGCGGATGAGCAGGTTCGATCGGAGGTAGCGGCGGGAAGCCTCCCGCCCGGATGGTCAAGAGGCAAGCATCGACAACGCGGTGTGGGCGCGGGCGATCGGAGCCTGCGCTCGCACGGTAACTGAACCAATCAGGTGACAAGATTGAACTGGTTGGTTAAATTCGTGGCATGAAGCATGTTGTGGTCGCGGGTGGAACCGACGGAATCGGCCGGGCGGTCGCGCTGGAGCGCCTGGCCGAGGGCGACTCCGTCGTGGTGATCGGTCGAGACGCGAGGAAGGGCGAAGGCTTTCTCGCCGCCGCGGAGGCGCTCGGCGCGGTCGACCGGGCGCACTTCGTGCCCGCGGATCTCAGTTCGATCGAGGCGACTCGCCGGGCGATCGACGCCGTCCGGGCCCGGTTCGCCACGGTGGATGCCCTGGTGCTGTGCGCCCGGCACTACCGGTCCGATCGGCTGGCGACCGACGAAGGCTTCGAGTACACCTTCGCGCTGTTCTACCTGAGCCGATTCGTGCTCAGCTACGAGTTGGTCGACTTGTTGAACGCCGCCGAGCGCCCGATCGTCGTGAATGTCGCGGGCCCGGGCAGCGGCACCGGCGAAATCCGCTGGGACGACCTGCAACACGAGCGCGAGTACCACGGAATGCACGCCCTCGCCCAGGGCGGCCAGCTCAACGATCTGCTGGGCATCGAGTTCGCGCGCAGGCCGGTGTCGGCGCGAGTACGATACGTCCTGGTGCACCCGGGGGTGGTCGACACCGCCCTGTCCGGTGACTACGACGCCGAGACGACGGCCCGGATCGAAGCACTGCGGCGTACCGCGCGACCGATCGACGAAGCCATCCGCCCGATCCTCGACGTCCTGGACGATCCACCGGCCGATCCGCTGACCGCCCTCGCGCAGGGCCGGCCACTGGACGTGCACGGACCCGCGTTCGACGCCGCGGCGGCCGCACGGCTCTACAGCGAGACGACGAAACTGCTCGGCCGGCTGCAGTCAGCGGCCTCGGGCGTTTCCCCGGCCAGGTTGCGTCAGGTCCTCGACGCGCCCGTCTTCGGTGTGGTGGGCACGATTCAGCCCGACGGCAGTCCGCACCAATCGGTGGTGTGGATCCTGCGAGACGGTGACGACGTGCTCTTCGCGGTGGGGGCGGGCAGTCGCAAGGAGCGCAACCTGCGTCGTGACGCCCGAGTGAGCGTGCTGGTCAACCCGCCCGAACAGCCTTACACCTACGCCGCGATCCACGGCACCGCCACCCTCTCCGCCGAAGGCGGCCTCGAGCTGCGGGATCGCCTGGCGCGCAAGTACACCGGCATGACCTACCTCGAGCACAACCCGGAAGCGGCGGCCACGTATGGAGATACCCCGATGCTCGTCGTCCGGGTGACCCCCGACCGAGTAGTCGGCCGACTCTGAGCCGCACTCGGCTCTCTGCACCGACTGAAGCGCGTGACTTCCCCGGCTCGTCATGGCATGCCGGGGAGTTGGCCGGCGACGCCCGGTGACGGCGAACACGGTCGGGATCGGCGCGAAAGGCGTCCGCGAGCGGAGGTCATCGGCGTAGCGCCCCGCCGGCCTCGAAAGCCGCTTCGCGACCCTGCATCTGAGCGCGGTACCAGTTCTCGCGATGCCAGAGCATGAGCTTCTCGTGCGCCCGCGCGAAGGGCGGGAACGTCCTGCGCAGGATCTCCATCATCGTGATCAAGGGAAAGCGCAGCAGCGGGATGACGATCCAGGGAAACGCCGGCGGCATGATGTAGCGGCGCCGGGTCAAGGGAACCATGTACATCGCGGAGTACACCGAGTTGATGCGAAAGTTGTACGCCTCGCGCAGCCGCGTGAAGCCGCGGTGGCCGTCGCGGGGCGCGAACGCCATCGGATAGGACTCGATCAACTCCGCACCGTGCCGCCCCGCGTCGTAGGAGCGGGAGGCGATGGTCATGGCCAGCACACGCAACGAGTCGAGGACCGTCTCCGGGTACCAGCGCAGCCGGACGCCGAGCAGGTAGCCCATGTACTTCTGGAAATGCAGCAACGCGCGGATTTCCGAGGGGGTCGTCTGGTAACCGAGCGCCCAGAGCCCGAGCCCCGGGGTGACGCTGCCGGCCAGCAAGGTCAGCATCTGGTAGGTCTGGCTGATCGGCAGGCCCCACCGGTCCATGTCCCACTCCGGATGCTCCGCGACCTTCGCGCGGACCGAGACGTGCATGATGCGCACCTTCAGCGCGGTGGCACGTCCCGCCGATCCCGGCGTCAGCAACGCGCCGGGCTGTGAGACATCGATCCAGAAGCGGGTCGTCTCCAGGAAGCGGCGTAGCGCGCTGTCCCCGGCGTACCCACCGGCCAGTGACAACGGCGTCGCGACCGCGGCCTCGGTGTACATCTCGAGAGTTTCCGCGCCGGCGAAGCTGAACAGCATGGTGCCCCACCGCCGCCAGATCGCGGCGCCTTGTTCGACCAATTCGGGTATCACCCACGCGGGGACCGTCTCGAATTCCTCGAACAGCGCGCGCATCGACTCCGGTGCGTCCGGTACGGCGTCTATGCCTGCCGCGAGGGCGATCTCGAGCATCTCGCGGCCGGCTTGCCGACCGATCTCACCGTGCATGACCTCAGCGACGAACCGCTCCGCGACCGGATCACCGGTGAAGAGGTCCTCGCACAGCGCGACGGCTTGCGCATCGGTCGGAAACAGCTGCTTCCCGGTGACTTTCGCGAAAAGACGCTCGATGCGCCGAACTCCGGGGCTGCGACGCGCTTCCCAGTAACGGAACGCTGTCGGGCACTTCACCGATGGTTCCGCGACGGCATCCGCGCCCGCGGGCGGGACTTCCACTGGCATGGGTGAACTTCTCCTACTCTCCGATAGCGATCCGGCTCGGCCGGCGGGCCTGCTCAGGCCACCAGCTCGCGCCGGATCAGCCACGACCGCAAGTGGTCCTGCGCGAGGCTTTCGGGCTGGTCGACCAACGAGTGGGTGAGGCGGGGCGTTTTGCAGCACCCAGGGGATTCGCAAAATTTCCGGCGTCCGATCCGCGACTCATGTTCGAACCCTTCTCGGGCGGCCCCGTCGGGCGCCCACTGCGGCGAACATACCATTGGGTATAGTCATCGGTACCATTTTGAATGGAAGTGCAGGTCCGTTGCGGATCTTGCCGAAGGAAATCGGTGCGTGGCGGATTCGGCGCCGGCGCTGCACAGGCGCGGCGGACGGTCGTCGCGTCGAAGCAGCCGCGTGTTCGGGTCGCCTACGATCGTGTGGTGATTTCCACCGACACGGGGCCGCACCGATGACAGCGGACCGGCCGTCGGCAGCCGACGGCATCCGGCCCTCCGACGTGGGCGCAACGAACGCCGCGCCGCGGCGTTCCCGGAAAGCCGCGGCCCAGCAACGCGGCCGCACCCCGCGGCTGTCCTATGAGGCATGGGTCGACGGGGCTTTGACGCTGCTCGCCCGAGAAGGTGTCTCCGCCATCAGGATTCCCCGGCTGTGCCAGGAACTCGGCGTCACCAAAGGCAGTTTCTACTGGCATTTCGACGACATCGAACAGCTCATGGCGGCGATGGCCGACCGGTGGACCGCCCGCCAGAGCGAGATCATCCGCGCGCTCGGCGCGATAGCGTCCGTTCCGGTCGAGCAGCGCATCGCCGATATGGCCGCCAATCTCATCGACCAAGGCACCTGGGCCACCGAAGCCACCGTGCGTGAATGGGCGCGCAGCGACGAGAAGGTGGCCGAAACGGTGCGCGCCTTGGATCGGCAGATCTTCGAAACGGTGCGAAAAGCGATGTTGGAGCTGGGCTTCACGCCCGACGGAGCGCGTCTGCGGGCCGGTGCGATGGTGTATCTGGGCATCGGCTTCATCCACGGTCGTGACAGCCTGCCCGCGCCGACCGCGGAAGACGCCAGAGCGATTCTCGAGCTGTTGACCATTCCTGCTCCGAAGCGAACCCGTTCGTAGACCTATGGTCAGCGGGGCTGGGCGGACCACGCTCGCTACCGGCGGGGAAGCGCCGCGCCAACGGGTGTAGCCGGTGATGTCGCGGATCCAGCTGATGAAGTCCGCAGCGTCCGCGTCGCTGCCGTGGCCCGCGTCCCAATACATCGCGGCGTTCACGTCCGCGCTGCGGTTCTCAGCGGCATTGCCGGCGAGGGGAAGGGGGCGTCAGTGGTCCGGCGGGCGGTCGGCGTCCTGATCGGTCGCTTCCGGTGCGGTGGGATCGCGCTGCCACGCAAGTGCTCGTGCACCGCCGACCAGAAGTCATCGTCGGCGCTCGACGGCGCGGGCTTCGATCGGCGGGGTTCGCCACCGGGGCTGTGGTTCGCGGCCGTCCGGCCGACGTGCATACGTAGACTTTCGGCGTGACCGATCTCGCGGACTTCGCCCAGCTGATCGCCGGCGATCACGGACTCTGCGTCGTCTCCACCCTTCGAGCCGACCACACCATTCACTCGTCACTGGTCAACGCGGGCGTGTTGCGGCACCCCGAGACCGGTGCCGATGTGGTCGGCATGGTGGTGCGCGGCGGTGCGCGAAAATTGGACAACATGCGTGCCCGGCCGCGTGCGACGATCGTTGCTCGCGTCGGCTGGCAATGGTGCGCCGCCGAGGGGCCGGTATGGATCGCCGGTCCGGACGACCCGGCGGCGGGCGTCGGCGCCGAGCGGTTGCGACTGCTGCTGCGTGAGGTGTTCACCGCGGCCGGTGGTGTGCACGAGGACTGGGACGAGTACGACAGGGTGATGGCCGCCGAGCGCAGAGCGGCGGTGTTGATCCTGCCGGAGCGTGTCTACGGCAACAGCTGAGAACGTCGTCCTGCGCGGCGGACTTGTCGGCCGCCCGCCCGTAGCTCGCTCGCCATAGGGCGAGCGGACTCCGACACGGGTGCACGCGGAACTCTCCCGTCCGCGAGCGCCACCGACGTGGTGGAGATGAAATGCACCGGCACGCCCTGCCCTTGTAGCGCCAGACGCAGCACCGTGCGTGTGCCTGCGACGTTCGCGCCACGCAGCCGCGCATACGGTTCGACGTGGTTGACGCGCGCACCGTTGTGCAGGACCGCATCCGACCGGGACAGAACTCGAAAAAGTCTCTCGCTCAGACCGAATCGGTCCTGCTCGAGATCGCCGACCACTGGAACGATCCGGGAAGCCATGCCTGGTCGCCACAGCCGGTAGTGCCGCAGCCCGGCCTCGATCCGGGCGAGTGCGTCACCTCCGTCGCCGGCCCGGACCAGGCAGAAGATATCGGCCTCGGTGCGGGCGGTCAGTTCACTCAGCCCCCAACGTCCCCTCGAGCGTCACCGTGTCGGTCACGCCAGTATCGATCGCTCGTCCAGGGTGCGGCGAGCCCGATCATCAAGGGGCACCAGCCTCGGGCGGCTCCTCGTAGTCTCCGTTTTCGGTCTGCCTCTGTGGCGCGAGTCCGACCTTCGAGCCGAACACCGTGGCGGCGCTGCTGACGAGGCGCGCGTCAGACAATTGACGGCAGGTGCCATCAGACTTAATGTGAGGGCACTTGCCATCACTTCGAAAGGCGGCATCGCCATGGCCCTGTTCAACCCGAAGACCGACACGTTCGAGGAGTTCGACCCCGCCACGCGGGCGCGGCTACGGTCGGTGGTCGACTTCTTCGAGAAAAAGGGCAAGCAGGCGCTCACCGGCGACGCGCACCGGGCGGAGTGGTACGAGGACTGGATGGAATTCCTGGCCGAGAGCCGGATCATCGCCCACATGGCGACGCCGCGAGCGCATGCGGGCGGAGATCCGGGCAAACGCTGGGACACCGCGGTCATTTCCCGGTTCAACGAGATCACCGGTTTCTACGGATCGCAGTACTGGTACGCGTGGGGTGTTTCGACGCTCGGGCTCGCCACCATCTGGCAGAGCGCCAACGAAAAGGCCCACCTCCGAGCCGCCGAGGAGCTCGACCGTGGCGGGATCATCGGGTTCGGATTGTCGGAGAAGGATCACGGCGCCGACATCTACGCCACCGACATGCTGCTCACCCCCGATGGCGCGGGCGGTTTCACCGCGACCGGCAGCAAGTACTACATCGGCAACGGCAACGTGGCCAGGATCGTGCCCACCATCGGGCGGCGGACGGACTTGGACGGCCCCGACGCATACGTCTGGTTCATCGCCGACAGTCAGCACCCCAATTACCGGCTGGTCAAGAACGTCATCCACGGTCAGAATTTCGTCTCGGCCTACGATCTGGCGGACTATCCCGTCGCGGCGGACGACGTGCTGCACGTCGGCCGCAAAGCGTTCGATTCCGCACTCGCCGCGGTCAACTGCGGCAAGTTCAATATCGGCATGGTCGCGCTGGGCATCGTAGAGCACTGTTTCTACGAGACGATCAACCACGCCAGTGCAAAGATCCTGTTCGGGCATCCGGTCACCGACTTCGCGCAGGTCCGGCAGATCCTCGACGACAGCTACGTACGCATGAACGCCATGCGGCTCTACCACGAACGGGCGATCGACTACATGCGCTGCTCCACTCCGGAGGACCGCCGCTTCGTGATGTTCAATTCCATCGGCAAGATGAAAGTGACCCGCGAGGCCGAGCGGGTATTCCGGGAACTGTCCGATGTCATCTCCGCCAGGGGTTTCGAGAAGGACTCCTACTTCTCCACCGCGCGCGGCACCATCGATTCCATGCCACGACTGGAGGGTACCGCGCACGTCAACATGGCGCTCACGCTGAAATTCATGCCGAACTTCCTGTTCAATCCGGCCGAGCTGCCTCCGGTGCCGGTGCGGCGGGATCCCGGTGACGACGAGGCGCTGTTCCGGCAGCCGAGCGCTGCCGGATTGAGCAAGGTGCGATTCGCGGATTGGCGGCCGGCCTACGCGCCCTACCGTCATCTGCCCAATGTGGCCCTGTTCCTCGAGCAGGCGGAGCGATTCACCCAGTTCCCGGTCGAGGCTCCGCCGACGTCGATTCAGCTGGAAGATCTGGACTATCAGCTGGCGGTGGGGGAATTGTTCACGCTGCTGCCCTACGGCCAGCTCATTCTGGAGCAGGCCGCACTCGTCGGGACTTCGGAAGATTTGGTGGACGCCATTTTCGAGGTCTTCGTGCGCGATTTCTCCGCGTACGCACTCAACCTGTTCTCGAAGGCGTCCTCGACACCGGCGCAGCAGGACTGGGCGATGAATGTCCTGCGCAAACCCGCTGTCGACGAGCAACGAATCGCACGTCTGCACGACGAGGTGATGAGCTACGCGGGCGCATTCCAGATGAATCCGTAGCCACACCACCGGATCGAAAGCCGCACCGGCCACAGCAGGACGATGCGTCGGGCCGTCGGCCGCGAGCAGGTGTGTCCGGAAACACGACGGTCCGTGCCCTTGTACCGGGCACGGACCGCTGGTCCCGAACAGGTCGGATCAGGCGTAGGTTTCTCCCGCCGCGGGGCGGGCTGTCGCACCATGGCGTTGATGCGGTTGAAGGCGTTCATCGCGGCGATCAGCGAGACCAGCGCGGCTAGCTGCGCTTCGTCGAAATGGGCGCTCGCGCGCTCCCAGACCGTGTAAAAACGCCTGGAACATCGGGTTACGTCGGTAGTCGAGCGGGGGACGCATCGGGAACTCCTGATAGAACGATATAATTATTCTATTATCGTATCGAGTAGGTGGAGTGCGTCGCAGGTTCCGCGCGGGGGCGACCAGCTTTCGGGCAGGTGGAACGTTCACCATCGCGTGCGGCGCCGGACACGGCGAGCGCCGGTTCGCTGTACAGGCAGACCTGTCTCTGTTAGTAAGGAAGAACAGGTCTGTCTTGAAGCTGCAGGATGGGCCCGACTGAGCGCCTTCAGGCGCGAAACGAATCGAGTGCCCATATGAGCACAACATCGCACGATCTCAGCGGCCTTCTTCAGCCCACGGAAGACGTTCCCTTCGGATTGCGCGCGACGGTCGAACGTCGCGGCGCGGCGGCCATCGTCCACGCTCACGGCGAAGTCGACGCCTACACCCTGCCGACCTGGCGCAAAGTCCTGCGGGATGCCGCCACGGCCACCGCGGCGCCGGGGCTGGTGGTGATCGACACCAGCGGCCTGGACTTCATGGCCTGTCGTTCCATACTGGCCTTGGCCGAGGAATCCGAGGCGTGCCGGCGCCGGGGCGTCCGGCTGTGCGTGGTCGGCCGCCGGTCGACCGTGACCCGCGTCGTCGACCTCCTGAATCTCGACGCCCTTCTGCCCATCTACTCGTCCGTCGACGACGCGCTGGCCGACGCGGTCCCGAGCGGGCTTTCCCGGCAAAGCGAGGCGGTATAGCGTCGCGCGGTCAAGTCGATGTGACATCTCTGATGCGCAGGGGCGGGCTCGGTGACTTGCATGCGACCATCTGCCGGGCCCTGCGTCTCGAGTACGACGACCGGCCGGAACCGGTGGCGGAAGTGCAACTGCCCGAAGGGGTGCAAGCGCGGGACCTCTCCGCCGATCTGTCCGGCGCCTGAGCGCGGAGTCGGGCACGGCGGCCTACGCCGGCCCGGCGGACCGGAGCGCGGCCGCGAGTGTGGTGAGGGCCGCGGTCAGTACGGCGCGTTCGCTCGCGGGCAGCCGGTCGGTGAGCGCGGTCTCGTGCTCGAGCAGCGCGGGCACGACTCGTTCGGTGAGGCGGTGGCCTTCCGGCGTGAGGGTGACCAGCACGCCGCGTCGGCTGGCCGCGGTGGGTTCGCGGGTGATCAGGCCTGCCGACTCGGCACGGGTCAGGCGCTGGGAGATGGCGCCCGCGGTGACGAGGCTGCGCGCGGCGATCTGGCGGGTGGTCAGCTGGTAAGGCGGCCCCGACCGGCGCAGGGTGCTGAGCAGATCGAGAGTGGATTCGTCGATGCCCAAGCGCTGCAGGGTGCGCTGCCGTTCGTCGGTGAGGAGTTTGGCGACTCGCCACAACGGGGTGAGGATCTCGATCGACTCGGTCCGCGCGCCGGGTAGTTCGCGGCGCCACGCCGCGGCGATCTGGGCGGGCGACGGTATCTCGTCCTGTGTTTCGTGCGTCATTGCCGCAAGTGTCTCCCGTCGGTATATTTAGCGCTAAATATAAACGAAGGGAGATGAAATGCGTGGGACGGTCGTCGTCACCGGCGCCAGCGGGGGAATCGGCCGCCGAGTGGCACAGCGATTCGCCGAAGGCGGTGCCGAGGTGGTGATCACCGGGCGCTCGCCGGAGCGGGTCGAACAGGCGGCGCGGGAGCTGGGAGTGCGCGGAATCGTATGTGACGCCGGTGATCCGACGGCGGTGGAGCGCTTCGCCGAGTCGGTGGGGCCCGAAGTGGATGTGCTGGTGAACATGGCCGGCGGCAACACCGATCTCGCCGCGGGCGGCGGCGGGACGCCTTCGTTGGCGGATCTGGCCGCGCAGTGGCAGGCCAACCTGTCGACGAATCTGCTGAGCGCGGTGCTCACCACCTCGGCGCTACGGGAACGTCTGCGGCCCGGCGGAGCGGTGATCAATGTCGGCTCGATCGGCGCCGAATACGCCGCGGGCTCCTACGGCGCCGCGAAGGCCGCGCTGGCGGCATGGTCGGCAGGATTGTCGGCGCAGCTCGCGCCGAAGGGAGTCACGGTGAACACCGTCGCGCCCGGTTACATCGAGAACACCGACTTCTTCCAGGGGCAGCTGAGCGACCAGCGGCGTACCTGGTTGATCGACTCCACACATGACAAGCGTCCGGGCGACCCGGATGACGTCGCCGGATTGATCGAGTTCCTGGCCTCCCCGCACGCCCGTCACATCACGGGGCAGACGATCCACGTCAACGGCGGCGCGCACACGACCAGATGATCTCCGCGCGGCGGGGTTCGTGCGTGCACTCAGGATGCGGCTGACCCGGTCGCCCGTCGGGTTCGACGAGGACGCCGAAGTCGCTCCCGGTGCTCCATCGGCTACATGGCAAGTGATGCAGGTCGGACGAGATACGGGATCGGCCGGAAAGGGTCGACCGGCCTCGGCGAACGCGCATTCACGTCGCGCGCACCGCCGCAGTCCGTCGGGTAGGGCCGGTGCGCAGTACTTGTATTCGCGCTGATCACAATCCTGTCCGTGGGCTGGTGCGTGCGGTTGAATCCGGTATCACCTGCGTTCGTCTCCCGGAGAGCAGTCGCCGACGCCTCGGAACGTGCCGACCTCGGACTCGCGAGGGCGTCGCGGCCGAGGGGCCGGTGCCGGGACAGCGCCGAACCCGGGCAGGGCACAGCTTCAGACGAGGAGCACCACATGACAGTGCAGGCCGAGGCAACTCCGACCGACGCCTTCGTCGCCGACTGGGCGGACTGGCACCACACGCAAGAGTCGCGACTGGCCGACCCGCACGGATTCCTGGCCATCACCAACCTGCACTGGCTCACCAGCGCGCCGCAGCGATTCCCGGACGCACCGGGCTCCTGGTCCACCGGCGCCGAGGGCGTCACAGTGGTTCTCGACGACGGTGACGAGCTGGTGATCGACGGGACACCGGTACACGGCAGGCACGGCTTCGGCGTCATCCCCGAACGCGGTGGGGTGAACGCCGTCTGGGGTGACGCTGTGATCGAAGTCGCCAAGCGCGGGGGGTACGACATCGTTCGCCCGCGGCATCCCGACAACCCACTGCGCACCGCGTTCCAGGGCACGCCCGCCTATGCACCGCACCCGAAATGGGTTGTCGCCGGGCGGTATGTACCCTTTCCGGAGCCGCAGCCGACCACTGTCGGCGCCGCTGTCGAAGGACTCGAACACGTCTACGACGCGCCCGGGCGGATCGAGTTCGAGCTGGACGGCAGGCCGCTGGGTCTGACCGCGTTCCCGGGTAAGGAACCCGGTAGCCTGACGGTGCTGTTCACCGACGAGACCTCCGGTGTCACGACTTACGCCGCCAATCGTGTTCTCCACCTGTCACCGCCCGGCGCCGACGGATCGGTGGAGCTGGACTTCAACCGGGCCGCGAACTTACCCTGCGCCTACACCGACCTGGCGACCTGCCCGCTGCCGCCGGCGGAGAACCGGCTGCCGGTCGCGATCGAAGCCGGTGAGCAGCTCCCGTACGAGCGTCGCCGAACCCGATGAGCGACACGACACCTCGGATCGGGACGTTGTCGTTCCTGACTCCGGGCAACTACCCCGACGACGACCCCTATTCGGGACTCGAGGACACGCTGCGGCTGTTCGAATACGGCGAGCGCCTGGGTTTCGACGGCGCGTGGATCCGGCAGCGTCATCTCGAGCACGGCGTCGGGTCGGCCGCGGTGTTCCTGGCCGCCGCCGGGCAGCGCACCAGCCGAATCGAGTTGGGCACGGCCGTGATTCCGATCGGCTACGAGAGCCCGTTCCGGCTGGCCGAGGATCTGTCGCTGGCCGATGTGCTGTCGCGGGGCCGGTTGCAGGCGGGTTTCAGCGCGGGCACTCCGCCGCATGCCGACTTGATCGGCGACTTGGTCTTCGATGGGGACTGGCGCACCTACGACCTGTCCTACGGACGGATCTCCCGGCTGATCGAGAATCTGCGGGGCGGCTACCTCGGTGACGCGGACACGGTGATCCACTCCCCGGGCAATACCCAGCGGCCTCGATTGCAGCCACATAATCCCGGCTTGATCGACCGGCTGTGGTACGGCGGCGGCAGCATCCGCTCGGTCCGCTGGGCAGGAGAGAACGGACTGAACCTGCTCACCGGCAACATCGTCTTCGGTGAGCGCAGCGACGATTTCACCACGACCCAACTGAGTCTGATCGACGACTATCGCCGGCTGGTCGACCCGGCCCGGCCCGCCCGTGTCGCGGTGGGGCGGGTGATCGTCCCGTTCGACAGCGCCGACCGCACGACTCGCGAGCGGTACCGGCAGTACGCGGCGAGCAGGCACGAGCGCACCACGGCGCCGCAGGGGGAGCGGCGCGTCCTGTTCGCCCCGGACCTCGTCGGTCCCGCCGCGGAAATCGTCGACCGGCTGCGAGCAGACCCGGTGCTCGCGCAGACCGCGGAGCTGCGACTGGAGTTGCCCTACGAATTCCACCGTGCCGATTACGAGCAGATCCTGCACGACACCGTGGAACTGATCGCGCCCGCGCTGGGTCGTCGCCCGGTGACCGGTCGGCCCGGCATCGAGCACGACACCGGCGAGGTGGCCGCGACCACTCGAGCCTGACGCGAAAGGGGACGTGTTTTCGCGTCAGGTGCCCAGCGCCGCGGCGAACACGGGCCACGACTTGTGCAGATCTTCCTGCCAGTAGGGCCAGGAGTGGGTGCCGTTGCCGCGCAGGTCGACGGTGGCGGGAATCGCCAGCTGGTCCAACCTTTCGCGGAGTTGACGGGTGCAGCGGTCGGCGAATGCCTCCAGCGCGCCGCCGATGAGGAGCTGGTCGATCAGTTTGCCGGAGTTGTGCTCTATACCGGAGCCGTGGAGGGTGTCGTGTGGTCCGGGTGCGCCGGTGCCGGTGGAGACGTAGATGGCGGTACCGCGCAGTTTGTCGGCGTGTAGGTAGGGGTCGTTGGCCGCCCACGCCGGGTCCGTCGGCGGACCCCACATGTTCACCACGTTGCCCCGGCGCCCGCCCACCACCGCGCTCACGATCACCTGCCCTTGCGGATCACTGGTGCGCACACACCCGGAATACGAGCCGATCGCCCGATACAACCCCGGCGCGGCCAACGCCAACTGGAACACCGATGTACCCGCCATCGAGATCCCCGCGATCGCGTTCGCCCCGTTGCCGCCGAACCGCGCGTCCACCAACGGAGGCAACTCCCGAGTCAGGAACGTCGCCCACCGCTGCCGCCCCAACACCGGATCATCGGCCCGCCAATCGGTGAAATACGAACTGGCGCCCCCGAACGGGATCACCACATTCACCTGCTTGTCCCCGAAGAACTCCACCACATCCGTGCGGCTGAGCCAGTTGCCGTCGGCTCCGCCATCGATGCCGTTGAGCAGGTACAGCGTCGGGGCCGGAGCCGATCTGTCGGCGGCCGGAAGGACGCGGACGGTCACGTCGTTCGCCATCGCGGCGGAGTGGACCGTCAGTTCCACCATCCGCCCCGGTCCCGGTGTGGCCGCGGCGATATGCGAACGATCCGGGGTCGCGGCGATCGACAAGGGAAGTTCCGGTGGGATCGGCTCGGCGCTCGTCGGTCCGGCCGCACCGGTCGCGAATCCGAAGGCGGCGACGCCCAGCGCCGCGACCAGCCGCGCGGCCCGCGCCGCGCCACGGTGATATGGCGGCGGGGCAAAGGCATCCACACGCGGCCTTCCTGCGCAGGCGGGACAGAACTCGGCCAACGTTAGGCCGCGACCGTCTCGGCGTGCAAGGCGTCGTCGCGCCCATTGGGGTCGATGGGCAGTTCACCCGCCTTCCCGCTGGGAACGGCCACAAGGTTGCGAGTTTCCGTGCGCGGCAGCGCAGGTGATGCGGTTGACTCGAGGTCGGCTCTCGTAGTCGTTGCCTGTTCCCCGCCCGCGGAGCCGAGAGTATCGGCCGGGGTGCGGCCTCGAGATCGGAGGTGCGATGTCGCTCACCCGTTCGCGGACACGAATCCTGCTGACCGTCCTCGCGATTGCGGCCATGACCGCCGGATCCACCGGTGCGGCGACGGGCGAGCCTGCTCCGGATCTCGCCGCTGTGTCGGCTCCGGACGGATCCCGGATCCACGACATCCGCGCGGAGTCCGAGCGGGTGCTCGACGTCGGCGTGTACTCGACGGCGATGAACAGCGTGACCCGGGTGCTCGTCCTGCGCGCGGCCGAGCCGGAGCGGCCCGCGCCGACGTTCTATCTCCTCAACGGCGCCAACGGCGGCATCAGCGACGGAAGCTGGGCCGACCGGACTGATGTGGTGGAGTTCTTCGGGGACAAGCAGGTGAATGTGGTGATCCCGTTCGGGGGCGCCAGTTCGTATTTCACCGATTGGCGGGCCGATGATCCGGTGTTGGGGCGGCAGCGGTGGGCGACGTTCCTGACTCGGGAGTTGCCTCCGTTGGTGGACGCGCGGTTCGGCGGCAACGGGGCGAACGCGATCGCGGGGATCTCGATGGCGGGTACATCGGTGTTCCAGTTGGCGTTGGCCGCGCCGGGGTTGTATCGGGCGATCGGCTCGTATTCCGGGTGTGTGCGCACCAGTGATCCGCAAGGGCAGGTGATCGTGAGCGCGGTGGTGGGCGGGCGCCGGGGCAACGTGGTGAACATGTGGGGTCCGCCGACGGACCCGGCGTGGGCGGCCAACGACCCCTACCTACACGCCGACAAACTGCGCGGTACCGCCATCTACGTCTCCACCGGCACCGGCGCACCCGGACCACACGACACCCTCGACGGCGCGCACGGGTCCGGGATACAGCTGGCCTACCAGTTGATCATCGGCGCTCCGATGGAAGCCGTCACCAATCTGTGCACGCGCCAACTCCGGGATCGGCTGCGCGATCTGGGTGTACCGGCCACGTTCGAGCTGCGTCCGAGCGGAACTCACTCCTGGGGTTACTGGCAGGACGACCTGCACAAGTCATGGGACACGATCGGTAGCGCGCTCGCCGATCGTCCGTAGACGCCATCGTCCTCGACGGACACCACGGAGTTCTTCGCCGGGTTCAGTGGTCGGCGATCCAGGCGTCGGTGTATTCCGCTTCCGCGGCGAGCATCTCGACGAGCCTGGCCACGACGGCGGCCTCGATCTTCCTGCCGAACAGGGGGATGCCGACCTCGGCCGCGGCCTCGACGACCGCTACCGCCGCGTTGTCGCTCTCGGTGAGCCGGACGGTGCCGGTCACCTTGGCGGGCACGCCCTCCACACGGGCGTCGAAACTGCCGCCCTCGTGGGTGTAGGTCTCGGTGCGGGTGATGACCAGACCTTCGGGTCGCACCGCGGTGACGGCGCCGGGCAACTCCGCCGCCGGTACGGTCTGCACCATCCGCACGTGCAGCCGCTCCTCGGCCGCGTCGAACTCGACGAGCCGCGCGTCGGCCCCACCGACCTCCTCGACGCGGTCTTTCCAGTACTGCGCGTCGGCCAGCGCCGCGCGAAGCGCGTCGGCCGAATGGGAGTAGGTGGCCGTGTACGCCAACGGGGTCGCCATACCGGCACACGCTACCTGCTGCGCCGCCTCCGGAATCGGTGCATCGCCGCCGGGGCCCGCTGATCTCGCTGCGAGCGCGCGTATCGACAGTACGTCTCCGATGGTGACAGCCAAAAGCTGTATTGCATTGTCACCCTGGGCAAATGATTGCTTCGACTGCGGCGGCATCGGCCCGACACGGTGACAGGCTCAGTCGATCTGCGGGCGGTGGGGAAGTTCTGCGCCGAAGGGGCGTTCGCCGGCCCGGGTCGCCCGGATTCGACGCGGATCATCGCTTGCAGGAGCCGAGCGCGGTGGGCGACTCCGGTCGCCCACCGCGGCGGACGGTTCATGTCTCCAGGAACGCCAGCATGTCCCGGCGGAGTTCCGGGTCGATCTCCCGCTCGGCGGCCGCCGCGACCCACTCGCGGGCTCGAGCCGGGCGAGTTTCCGGTGGCCAGGCGCCGAGCACGACGAGGGCGCCCCGGCGGCACCGGACGACCCGATTGCCGAGCGCGACCGGCAGTAGCGTGCGCCCGGCGCCTGGATGCTCGCGCAGATTCCAGACGATGACCTCGAACGCCCGGTCGGCCTCATAGCCGGGGCCCAGGCCCAGCGCTTCGGTCGGGCCGGTCGCCAGATCGTCGAGCGGAAGCAGCTCTTCGGCCAGAGCAACGACCTGCTCGACCGCGGTCCGGCCGGCATGGTGCATTGCCCACTGCCAGACATAGGCGTTGTGGGGATCGCTCCGCAAGCGCGCGAACGCGTCCGGCAGCGCGCTCATCCCCAGTCGTCCCGCGCAGGAGAGCGCGACCTCGAACGCGTGGGACCGGCGCTCGCCGGGAGTCTCGGAACCGGCCGGGACGGCGTGGGTCGCGAGTTCGCGCGTCACCAGATCGCGCCACCGCTGCTGCGCGGTGAGGGAGGCGTACCTGGCGCGCAGCCGGTCCGGCTCGCCGTCGGGCCACTCGAAGGCGGTGTCGGACGTCAGGCGTGCGAGAGTCAGCGCCGCGTCGAGCCGCCCGAGGGTGGGCTCGGCGCGGGCGAGCAGCTCGGCGAAGCGGTGCAGGGCGGGCACCGCGTCGTCGTAGTCGGACATGTCTTCGGCGGGGCCGCCGAGCGCGAGGGCCCGCAGGATGTCCGCCGCGCCGTCGAGCAGGGCGTCGTCGATGTCGTCGTCGAGCAGAGCCTCGTAGAGACCGCCGGTCGTGGCGGCGATCCACGCGAGATACTCGTTCATCACGCCGTTGCGGAAGCCGCCCCGCAGCAACCACGCTTTGATGTCGGGATCGACGCAGCCCTTCAGCCGTTCCACGGCGTGGATGCGCCCCCAGCCGTCGAGGCGCTGGGCCAGTTCGAAGACCGCGCGGTGCCGATCGGGCTGGGTTTTCATGAGCGCGACGACGGCGAAGAGGGCGAATTCCTCCAGCGATCCGAGCAACTGGAGCAGCTCGCGGTCGCGCTCGTCGCCACACGTGCCCAGCAGCACGATGCCGAGCTTGGCGACCTCGCGCCGGGTGGCGTTCTCGGTCACGAATCGTGCTGCGCGATGGAGCTTTTCGAGTGGATACGAGCGTGAGCTGAGTTCCGTCACCAGGTCGTCCGCGACGTGCACCGCCCGCAGGCCGGCGAAGTGCTCGAGCAGGCGGGCCGGATCGTCGAGGTCGGCGAGGATGCGATCGGTGAGTTCGGCGACGGGGTGCGTGTCCGACCCGAAGTGATGTGTGCTGACGCCGTCGTAGACGACGCTGGGAAGGGCGATTTCGCCCGCTTCGTGGGGCCGCTCGTCCGGTAGGGGGTACCCATCACGTGGCCAAGGGCCGGGACCGTGCAGGGCGGAGAGAGATAGGGCGTGGGCCACGAACGTGGCCGCGTGGGGGCTCATCGAGCCGGGCGCAGGACGCCCTTTCCGTGGGAGATCATGGACATGAGGATGGCAGCTCGCCGGGCGGGACGCAACCGCGCCTCGCCCGCGCATTCTCTGATAGTAAATCCTCGAATTACTATCATCGCCATGCCGGAGCGGCGAGGTCGTTCAGATCGGGCAGCCGCCTGCCGCGCCGGAGGGGGGTGCGAAGGAGTCCAGTGCGTACTTGCGGTGGAAGCGGACCAACTTCTCGTATTGCAGGCGGTTGTAAGCCAGCGGAAGCAGCAACAGCCGATCCGGCAGCAGGCGCCACGCCGCTTGCAACACACACACGTACACGGCGAACTCGAGGTGGTGGTGCCGCTTCATTTCGAAGCCGACCATGGCGCGGACGCCGGGGTGCATGACTTCGGCCGAGCACACCTGGATCACATGCCCGGCGAAGGGCCGCAGCAGCAGCCACAACGGCATGAGCGCCGTGCGAACCAGCGGCGGCAGCCCGAGGGTGGGCAGCGGAAGCCTGGTCAGTCCGGCGAACTGCTCGACGAGGAACGGGTTGGCGGCCAGTTCGTGCTCGACCATCGCGTCGTAGTACTCGGTCGCCGACGCCAGATCCGGGGGCAGTTTGCCCGACCGGGCGGCCAGCTCCAGCCCGGAGAACCCTTCGCGCAGCATCTGATACGCGGCTTCCTTCTCCTCCGGGCGCAGCACCGTGCCGGTGCAGTAGGTGAAGGTGTTGAGCGCGACGAACATCCCGCTGACACCCACCCAGATCCATGTCTGCGGGTTCAGGGCGCTGTAGCGGACGTCGTGGTAGTCGCCGCGCCCCCGGCCGTGCACGTCACGATGGCGTTGTTTGAGCCATTCGGCTTCGGCCAGCCGGTCCGCGGGGTCGCCCCACATCGCCAGCAAGGCCGAGAAACCCGAACGGACCCCGCGATCGGCGAAGTTCGCGGCGAAGCGGCCGGTGCGGTCCACGGCGGCGGCGACGGGGACGAGCGCCACCTGATCGAAGGCGGAGCCGGCGAAGACGCCCGACAGCACGCTGCCGGTGTGCTTGCGGAATTCGGCGAGGACCTCGGGGCGCACCCGGGCCGATGGCGCGGCGCCGGCGGTGGGCTCGGAAACAACGGGCAGCTCTGCGTTCGTTGCCATGGGTCACCTCTGGACTACTGGTGATAGTGATATAGGTCTTAGACTATCATTCCTGCGGAGTAACCGGCGAGACCCGCTGCGCCCGGTCCGCGGAAACGGCTGGCGGTGGTGGCGAGGTGGCGCGACGGACGGGCGGTAGGCTCACGCCGATGAGGGCGCACCGGAACGATTCGAGCAAGCCCGAGGCGGGCACGCGGCGGAACAGGGCCACGGGCCCGGTCGAACCGCACGCCTCCGCGCGCTCGCAGGGGCGGGTGGGCGACAACCCGACCGTCGCGGAGTTCTCGGCGGCGGTGGGTGACGCGTGGGCCGACCTCACCGCACTGGACGCCAGATCGCGCCGCATCGTCGACGCCGCCCGCGACTGCTTCGCCGAGGTGGGATTCGAGGAGACGACGATGGTCCGCATCGCCGAGGGGGCCGGCGTCGGCGTCGCCACGGTCTATCGCCGGTTCGGCACCAAGTCCGCCCTGGTGCGGTACGCCCTCATGGCCGAATCACAGCGGGTCGGCATCATCGTGGCGGAGGCGGTGCAGCGCTCGGCGGGTCCGGTGAGCGCGCTGGCGGAAATGTTCTCGGCGTTCGTGAGCGAGGCGAAGGCCCCGCGTCTGCTGACGCACAGCCTGCGCGTCTCGTCGGCGGCCGGTGAACTCACGCGGTTCCTCACCGGTGACGAATTCATCGAGCAGGGCCGGACCTTGGTCGCGCGCTTCATCGTGCACTGGCAGAAGCGGGGCGAACTGGGCGTCTTCGACGCCGAGGTGGTCGCCGAGCTGTTCGTCCGCCTGACGATGTCGTTCATCTCCAATCCGCGGGGCGCGCTGCCGCTCGCCGATGCCGCGGCGGCGAAGGAGTTCGCCCGGCGATTCCTGGCGCCACTGTTGTTCCCGCACCCGGGCGCAGGTTAGTCACCCGGCGGCTACTGCTTGGGGCGCACGCGATAAGCCGCTGACTTCAGTTCCCGCTCCTGCATGCGCTGTATGCACCGATGGTGCTTCCTGGCGTGGTAGGCGATGGGGAAGTAGGTGAGCCGCTCCGGAAGCACCCGATAGGCGAAGCGGATGACGGTGTAGACGCGTTCGAGCTGCCGCTGTTCCCGTTCGCTCCACTCGACCCCGACCATGGCGCGCAGGCGCGGATCGAGCAGTCCGACGATGGACAGGTAGTTGAAACGCAGCATGGGGCGGGCCAGCCCGCGGACGAGGGCGCGAAGGGGCCCGGGCAATGCCCGCAGTTGCTCGGTATCGCCGTCGCGCAGATCGGCGAACTGCCGGCGCACGTCGTCGGTCGCGCAGAGCACGTCGGTGACCATGTGCTCGTAGTAGGCGTCGAATTCCGCCCTATTCGAGGGGTAGCCCTTCATCGGTACGCGCAGGATCCGGGCGATGCGGATGTTGTCCGCGAGCAGATCATCGAGCTCGGCCGCGGTGAACTCGCGACCGATCAGCAGGGGCCCCGCCTTGGCGGTGGTCACGTAGGCGGTGGCGATCACCCATTGATACGCCCCGGGATCGAGCGCGCTGATGTGCTTGCCCTCGGCGTTGCGCATGGTCAGCGGTTCGTGCAGGGACCGAAGCCGCTTGCCCTCCTCGATGGCCTCCAGACCGCCGTAGGTCCAGCGCAGCACCGAGTCGACGGAGCGGATCGCGCGGCCCAGCGGATCGGTGCGGGCGACCGAATACCGGTCGACGACATCCCGGATCACCGGGTGCAGTCCCTGCATCGCGAACGCGGCGCCCTCGACCACGAGATAGGTCCAGTGACCGACCATCTCGGCGGTCATCGAATCCGGGGACACCAGCTCGATCCGCTCACCGTCGACCGACACCTCTCGGGTGGCAGCCGCCTTCGTGGTCGCTTCGGGAGTCGCCGTCTGGATTGTGACGGCATTACGCGCGGCTCTGGTCATCATCTTCTCCTGTTCGGGCACCATGGAAGCCGGTGCCTGCTCATCGCGGTGCGGGCGCGGGCAGATCCGGGGTGACGCCGCCGACGTCGGTGATGGTCCAGTCGGCGGCGCGGTTGAGCGTGACGGTGTAGGCGGCGGTCGCGGTGACGCCCTCGGGCGTCTGCCTGCTCCGCGAATTCATGTCGACGAAAACCTGCACGACGTACAGATCACCGTCGCGCCGGGAGACTTTCGCGGCGAGCAGCTTCGCCGTCGCGGTGTATTCCATCTGGCTCAACCACGGCCCGACGACGTCGACCGCCGCCGACAGCTTGGGTGCGAGCTGCTGGCTCACGCCGGTCTGCAGGGCTTTCCGCCATCCCTCGATATCGCCCGCCCGTACCTGCGACACAGTGAGCGCGTATGTCGAGGCGGCCTGTTCGGCGGCCGCGTCGACCGCGAGCTGCGCACGCAGCGACGCCAGTTCGTCGTCGGAACTGTCGCCGAGCCGGCCGACAGCGAACGATACGGCGGCCACGACGGCGAGCGCGGTCACCACCAGCGCGGCGGCGGTGGAACGGGTTGGTCGTCGGGGAACGCGCAGGCGTCGTGGGCTTCCGGCCCTGCCGGGCGTGTCTACCGGTTCGCCTTGGTCATCGACGACGGCACGGTCGGGTTCGGCTCCGGGTTCACTTGCGGTGCGGCTCGCGGCCTTCCGGACGGTCTTGTCGGTGGTGCTCATCGTTCTCCTTCCCCGACCGGCGGTGTCCGGAGGGTGATCCGCAAGCGGTCGCCGGGTAATGCGGTGAGGGCCCGGTCGAGCAGGGTCGCCATGTCGACCACCCCGAGCGAGGCCCCGGACGCCGACGAGACCGGCCGCAGCGCCACGCCGAGCGCGCCGAGTTCGGGAGCGAGCTGTCGCAGGAAGTCGACGAAACGCTGCTCCTCTTCCCGCCAGGAACCGAGCACTTCGCGACCGCGCAACAGCGCCGACCCCTCGAACAGATACAGGTAGGACACGCCGAGCGTCTCCCCGAACCGGTCGAGTTGCGGCGGCGCGGCGGTCAGCGCGGGCCGCACCCAGTCGACGTCGGGCATGAGGCGCAGCAGATTACGCAGCACCGCTTCGAGCGAAGGCTGATGCCGGGCCAGCGTGAGCGCGAGCAGTCCGGCGGCTCGTGCGATGGACGGCGCCATCTGCCCGGCATGCTCGACCGCCGCGGCGAACGTGTCCACCAGCCGGCCGATCGCGGCCGCGTCGGTCTGGTCGAGCAGACGTGACGACGCGGCCAGCAGTTCCGGCACGGTGGCGGGCGTGTCGATCGTGCCGATCAGCTCGTCACCGTCGTGCAGGTAAGCCGTGCGGCCGGGGTCGTCGATCGGACCGGGCAGGAACGCGAAGACGGGCTCGCCGAGCGCGGACAGGTTCTCGATCTTCATCGCGGTGTTCGCCGGGATCCGGTGGACGCGGTCGTAGGACAGCCGGACCCGGACGGCTCCGGGCACGCTGCGCACCTCGTCGACGGTTCCGATGTCGACGCCCCGGTAGACGACGGCCGAGCCGGGGCGCAGACCTGCGGCGTGGTCCATGCGCACCGTGACGCGGTCGCGCGCGGCCATCGGCTCGACATCGAGGACGCCGAGCATCAGGTAGCCGCTGCCGAGCGCGGTGACCACCGCCAGCGCCAGGCCGGACAACCACGCGGGAATCCGGGTCATGGCAGCACTCCGATCAGGCGGAGCAGGATGAGCGCGTCCACGTCCCGGTCGGAGCTGCCCGCGAGCCCGACGCGCCGCAGATCCAGTGCGGGGTCGCCGAGGAACGAAACGACTTTGCCGGACAGCACTTCCGCGAGCAGCGCGCCGTTGCCCACCCAGACCGTCGCGTCGGGCGAGGGCTCACGCAACAGGATCGCCGTTCGCTCCATCGCGTCGTTGAGCGGGGGCAGCCGGGGGATGAGCCAGTCCAACCCGGTGGTGAGGGTGTTGACGTCGATCACGACGTTGAGCACCGCGGTCATGAATTCCGGGACGCGCCCGAGCCGCCGTGCCGCGGTCTCCGAGAAGACGAATCCGACGTCCTCGCGCATCTGATGCAGTCGCTGCGTCAGTTGCGCGGTGGCAGCGACGATCCGGTCGATGTCGTCGATCCCGTCGGCCGCGTCACCGAGATCGGCGGCGATGCGCCCCGCCAGCTCCCTGGTCTCGGCGGGGTCCTCGGGCAGGGCGCTGCTCATCCGCTCGATGGCGTCCTGCATCCTGGCGGCGCTGCCCCCGTTGACGAACGCGGCCATCCGCTCGAGGATCTGCTCGATCTGCGGGCCGGTGCCGGTGTCGCGCAACGGAATCGTGTCCCCGTCGTGGAGCAGACCGGCGCGATCGTCGGGCGGTGGCGACAGCGCGAGGTAGATATCGCCGAGGACGGTGGTCTGCCGCAGCTCGGCGCGTGTTCCGACCGGGAGGCGCACGCCCGCGCGCACGTCGATGTGCGCCACCGCGGCGTGCGGCACGAGGTCGATCGAACGCAGCTGCCCGACGTCCGCGCCGTTGCTGCGGACCCGGGCGCCTGCGGGCAGGCTCAGCACGGTTTCGAATTCGATGGCGAGACGGTAGGTGGGCCCGTCGACTCCGGTTCCGGGTAGCGCGTGGTCGCTCGGGTCGAAACCGCAACCGGCGAGCAGGATGACGGTGATGCCCGCGTGCAGCAGCCGCCGTGCGGCCGGGCGCAGTCTCCGGTTCATCGCGTGCCTCCGACGGTTGCGAGGAGGGCCGCAGGCAGCGGCATCGCGGCGGACTTCGCCGAAAGCACCGCGCACGTCCGCGGATCCGGTACCGACGCGCACAGCGCCTGCGCGTCGGCCGCGCCGAGCACGAGTGTGGGTGGGCGGTAGTCGAACGTGACGCCGGACCCGTCCTGGATCATGTTCCGCAACATGGTCATGACCCCCGGCACGCCCGCGAGCAGATCACGGGATTCCTCGGCCCTGGTTCGCGCCAACGTCACGATCGGGACCGAGGATTCGAGGATCTCCATCAGGTAGGGGAAGTGGTGGTTGAACAACCGGTCGAGCGGGCCGATCGCCGCCGCGAGCTTGCCGACCAGGATCTTGACGATCACCAGGGTGCGTTCGAGCAGTTCCAGCCCGGGCCCGAAGGTGATCAGCGAGGTCTTGATGTCGGTCCATTCGGCGGCAGCGAACCGGCTCAATTCGGCGGAGTTGTCCAGCAGTTCGCCGAGCTGGGTCGCGAACGTGTCCGGCGCGGCCAGCAGATCCGACAACTGCCGCAGCTGCCGATCGACGGCCGGGCCGAGTCCGTGCACTTCGCGGTCCGCGCCGTCGAGCAGCGCTCGCAACGGTGTGGTGCCGTCCGGTCCGGGGCGGGTGATGTCGTCGAGCAGCCCGGTGAACGAGCCCAGCGCGTCGGATACGCTCACCGGTGTCGCCGTATGGTCGGGCTGGACGCACTGATCCGCGGGCAGCGCCGGTCCGCCCCGCGGCGAAGCATCCACGAGTTCCACGCGACGGTCGGTCAGGATCGAGGAATTCACCACTACCGCACGCACGCGGTCGGAGAGGGCGCGCTCGTCGAGAGCCATCTCCACCCGGACGTGTTCGCGGTCGGGAACGAGCGCGCGCACCTTCCCCACGGCTACACCGCGGATCGTCACGGGCGCATCGGGATAGAGCCCGAAAGTGTCGTCGAACAAGGCGCAGACCGCGCGGGCAGGGCGCTCGGCCCCGTGCATCGCGGCACCGGCCACCGTGGTGATCGCCACCGCCGTCGCGATCAGTAGCGCCGGTACTCGGCGTCGCCTCGCTGATACCAGCATGATCAGCACCCCGCTCCGGGCACGGGCAGGCATACCTCGGGACGGTGCACGGTCAGCCCGCTCTGATCGATGAGCGCACGGCCCTCCGGCCCGGCCGATCCGGCGAGTCCTTCCAGCGTGCGAGTCATCGCCGTGATCACGGCGTCCGTCGAACTCAACAGGTCGCGGCTCAGATCGCGGCTCTGCTCGACCGGGAAGAATATCGGTTCGAGCTTCTCGGCGTAGGGACCGGCGAGGAAATCGAACAGCAGCCCGACGACCGCGGTCACCTTGTCGGCGAAGATCTCGACCTTGGCCCGCGCCGCCACGATCTGCGGTCCCAGAATGGCGTAGGCGCGGATCACCTCGGTGGCCAGCATTTCGTTGTCCCGTGCGGTGACCAAGTACTCGTTGGACAGTTCGAGCAGTCCTTGCACCTGATTCCGCTGTTCGGCCAGCGCGCCGACCACCGCGCCGAGCGAGGACACCGCTTGCCGGACCGTGCCGGGGGCGTCGGTGAGCGCGTGCGCGGCGGCGTCGAGCGTCGTGCGCAGCGACTCGGTGTCGATCTGCTCGGTGACCCGGACGGTTTCCGGGATCAGCTCCTGCACCAGGAACGGCAGGCGTGCGCGCTCCGCCGGAATGGGCGCGCGCAGCGGCTGACCGCCCGTGGGCAGCAGCGCCAGGTAGAGCCCGCCGACCGGGGTCAGCATGCGCACGTCCACGGCGGTACGGTCACCGAGACGTCTGCCGGATCGCACGATGAATTCCACGTCGACGTGTTCCTCGCCCAGGCGGATCGACGTCACCCGGCCCACCTTCACTCCGGCGATGCGTACGCTGTCGCCGGTCGTCAAGCCGCCCGTTTCCGGCAACTGCAGCCGATAGGTCACGTAATCCGGCGGGCGGAGATACAGCACGCCCACCGTGGCGAAGGCCAGCGTCACGGCGATCACGCTGACCAGAGCCCACACCATCTGGGCACGCGCAGAGGGGGTTTCGGCGCCCAGCGAGAACACCGGGCGCGGCAGGGCGGATCTCATCGCCGGCTCCCTTCGCAGACCGTCAAGGGGCGTCCGTGCAGCAGCACCGCCGCGGTGATCGGCACCGCGAAGGTGCCGTTCGCGCACTGCCGGGACGGCTCCGACCGGGGGATCAGCGCGTTGAGCCCTTCCAGCAGCCCGGGCAGCGCCGACAACGCGCGCACGGCCGCGGTGGTGTCCGGGATGGCCTGCCGGATGCGCTCGGTGAGCGCGTCCGAGCTGTCGCGGGCGCCGAGCAGCAGGCGCGCGAGGGCCTCCGCGCTGCGCACGATCTCGGACATCTCGACCGAGCCCTTGTCCATCAGGCTCAGGAATTCCTCCATACGGCTGGCGACCGGCATGAAGATGGAGTGGAAGACGCGCAGGACGTTCTCCAGATTCGCCGAACGTCCGCGCAACCGCAGCGCCACCGCGTCGAGGTTCGCGACGATGGTCGCGATGACGGCCGTGCGGTCCTCGGCGTAGGCGGTGAGCGCGGCGAAATCGCGCAACAGCGGGGCGACGTCGCCGCCGCTGCCTTCGATCATGGCGACCAGGTCGGCGGCGAACCGGTTGTACACCTGTGGGTCGGCTTCGCGCAGCAGCGGGCGCAATCCGTTGAAGACCGTGGTGATGTCGAACGAGTCGACGGTGTTGCGCACCGGCTCGGCCGGGTCGAGGAACGGTCCCGGTTCTTCCGTCGCGGTGACCGCGAGATATCGCTGGCCGGTGAGATTCTGGAAGCGGACGGCGATGCGGTCGGTGCTGCGCAGCCGATACCGCGACAGCAGCGTGAATCGTACGGTGGCGCGGTGCTCGGGCGTCAGCGAGATGGCGGTCACCTTGCCGACCTGGACGCCGCGCAGCCGCACGTCCGCGTTTTGTTGCAGTCCGAAGACGTCGCCGAATTCCGCGTGATAGCTGATGGTCTCGCCCCCGACAGGCCGGCGAATCGTCTGCACGACCGCGGTGACCACGGCGATCACTACCAGCAGCAACAGCAGCAGGCGTAGTGCGGCGGCCCGTGGTGTCCTCATCGTGCCGCACCGCCCGCGGCCTGGACCGGGAGACGGAACGCGGGCACCGCCGCGATCAGCAGTTCCACGTCGAGCACCACCCGGTCCGCGCGGCGGTGCAACGCCCCGTCGATTCCGGTGGCCAGGTCGTGCACCTGCCGCGGTGTGACCCCGCGCATCGCGCGATCGAGCGGTATCACCATGTCCAGCAGCATGTCCACCGCCTGCGCGGTGGGCCCGAGCGCGCCGACCAGTTCACCGGCGAAGGCGAAGACGAGGTTGGAGACCTCGGAGATGGTGTCGGAAGCCTGGCGGGTTCGCAGGTCGTCGTCCAGTTCCGTCACCGACGCGAGGGCCGTCAGAATGCTCAACGCCGAAGGCGTGAACGCGCCGACTCCTTCGGTGACGTCCGCCGACTTACGTAGCAGCTCGGCCAGCGGGCCGGGCTGCGCGCGCTGCCAGGTGCGGGCGAGCAGGAGGGCCGAGGTCAGCATCGGGGCCGCCGCCGCGGTCAGGCTCGCCGCGTTCTCCAGCGACGCCGACATCCGGGAGGTCAGCACGTCGGCGACGGCGTGACCGGAGTCGCGCAGGATCCGGGTTACGGTGAAGTTGTCCACTCGATCGCCCAGGTCGAGCACCGCGCCCGCGGTGAGCGGGTCGCCGCCCGGCATCGGAACCAGTTCCAGGGCGGTCGATCCGAAGACGTTGGCGGAGACGAACCGGGTCTGCATGCTCGTCGACAACTCGGCCAGCCGCGGCGCCGCGACACCGACTCGCACCCGCTGCCGGTCGGCGCCGATCGGATCGATTCCTTCGATCGAGCCGATCGTCATGCCGCGCAGGCGGACCGCGGTGTGCGTGCCGACGCCGTCGCCGAGGCCGGTCATGACCAGATCGAAGCCGGCCAGGCCCGCGCGGTTCGGCTCCACCGTGCGCCACACGGCCGCTGCGAGCACGGCCAGCGCCGCGAGCAGGACCAACCCGCGCAACCGCAGACCCGTTCGGCCGGGTCCGCGGACCGAGAACTGCGTCGCACGACTCATGGATTCCTCACCCCGCGAAGCTGATATCGGTATCGAAACCCCACATGGCGATCGTCATCACCATGTCCGCCGAGGCGATCAGCACCAGGCTCGCGCGGATCGCCCGGCCCGAGGCGATGCCGACCCCTTCCGGCCCGCCGGTCGCGTAGAAACCCTGGTAGGCGTGCACCGCGGTGATCAGGAGCACGAAAACCACGACTTTGATCAGCGAATACACCAGGTCCATCGGGGCGACGACCAGCTGGAAGTAATGCGTGAACGCGCCGGACGCCTGGCCGTGTGCCGCGGTGACGGTGAGGCGGGTCGTGCAGAAGCCGAGCGCCAGCGCGATCAGATACGTGGGCACCACCGTGATCACCGCGGCGATCAACCGGGTGGACACCACATACGGGATCGGGTCGATCGCCTGGGCTTCGAGCGCGTCGATCTCCTCGGAGATGCGCATGGCCCCGATCTCGGCGGTCATCCGGCATCCGGCTTGCGCCGCGAAGCCCACCGCGGCGATCAGCGGGGCCAGTTCCCGCGGGTTCGCCAGGGCCGACATCGCCCCGGCCAGCGGCCCCAAGCCGAGCATGTCCAGTGCGGTGAAGCCGACGATGCCGATCATCGCTCCCGCCACCACACCCATGACGACCAGCACAGGCACCACGCCGCCGCCGACGATCACCGATCGGCCGCCGCCCCAGGCCAGATCGGTGAAGACGGCCACGACCTGCTTGCGGTAGCGGCGCAGTGCGTAACCGGCGCCCAGGCAGGCCGCGGTGGCGAAACGAAGTTGAAAACCCAACTCCTCCAGGGGATCCCACAGCCGTGCGAGACGTCGTGTCCAGCGCAGCCCCCAGGGGCGATACTCCGACGGCCGGGCGGTCCGCAGCCCACTGCGCAACGCCATCACAGGAACTCCAACGGCAGGAACAGCAGCACCACCTGCGTGATGACGAGGTTCACCACCAGGCACGTCAGCAGACCGAGCACGACCGCGGCGTTGACGCAGTCGGCCACGCCCTTCGGCCCGCCCTGCGCCTCCAGTCCGCGCTGGCAGGCGATCACCGCGACCAGATAGCCGAAGACCGCCGCCTTGCCGATACAGATGCCCAGGTCGGTGACGGTGGCGAAACTGCCGAACGACGACCAGTACGAACCCGGTGCGACGCCTTGCCCGAGGGAGGCGACGAGGAAGCCGGCCAGGATGCTCATCAGGATGACGAGCACGGCCAGCATCGGCGCCACCACGGTCATCGCGAGAAGACGCGGGGCGACGAGCCGGCGATGCGGGTCTATTCCCATGGTGCGCAACGCGTCGATCTCTTCTCGGATCGTGCGGGCCCCCAGGTCCGAGGCGATCGCCGACGCGCCGGCGCCGCCGACCAGCAACGCCGCGGCGAGCGGAGCGATCTGCTGCATGACGCCCATGCCGCCGACCGCGCCCGCCATCGAACCGGCGCCGACGTTCTCGGTGATGCTGCCGACCTGGACCGCGATCACCACGCCCATCGGCAGCGAGATCAGGATCGCGGGCAGCAGCGACACCGAGGCGAAGAACCAGGCCTGAACCAGCGCCTCGCGTGCCGGGAAGCGGCGCAGGAACAGATCGGAGACGAGCAACGCGGTGGAGCGGACGCCGAGCCGGACCGTGCGACCGAAATTGCGTGCGTTCGCGGCGGTTCGGCTGCTCAGCGCGACCAGGAGCGGAACCGGCTCCCGGCCTTCGCCGGGGAACCGCTGAGCGGGCGCCGCGTACTCGGACACGTTCTACTCCTCGGCGCGACAACCCATCCCGGCGCGCGAAGCGGTCGGCTGTCGCTCCGTGCGGGAGGGTTGAGCAATTGATAGTTCAACCGGGATAAGACTATCAATCAGGAGGCAGAGGCGGATCTGGATTCAGGAAAACGATCGAAGATTACCTGTCTAGGACTCGTGACGCGGGTATCGTCGCGCACGGAGAAGCCGCACGGTTCAGTGCCGTCGAGTCCGCCGGAATCGCAGCCGTTTCGACCAGAGGGCGATGCCCCGCGCCTGTCGGTGCCGTGCTCTACCGTCCGAGAGATGAGCAACAGAATCGCCGGCTTCAGCTACGAGCGGGTGCCGGTCGGTGACGTCGGTCTGCACGTCGCCATGGCCGGGTCCGGCGCTCCGATCGTGCTGCTGCACGGCTTCCCGCAGACCCATCTCGCCTGGCGCCATGTGGCGACCGACCTCGCGCGGGATCATCTGGTGATCTGCCCGGATCTGCGCGGTTACGGCGACAGCGACAAGCCCGTCGGCGAGCCGGATGGCGACATGTACGCCAAGCGGACGATGGCCGCCGACGTCATCGAGCTCATGCGGTCACTCGGCCATGATCGTTTCGCGCTCGCGGGTCATGATCGAGGCGGATTGGTCGCTTTCCGTGCGGGTCTGGACCACCCGGACTCGATCAGCCATCTCGCGATACTCGACGTGCTGCCGGCAGCGGACATGTGGTCCACACTGCGGGGCACCTCCGGGATCTTCGCCTTCCATCTGTACCTGCTCGCGCAACCGTCCGAGCTGGCCGAGCGCATGATCCTCGCCGACCCCGATCTGTTCTTCGGGCACTTCCTCGACGGCTGGTGCCGGATCCCCGGCGCGATCCCCGCCGACGTCCGCGCCGCGTATCTCGCGGCGTCCCGCGCCCCCGACGCTGTCCGTGCGATCTGCGCCGACTATCGAGCCGGCGCATACCTCGACAATGTCCACGACGAAGCCGACCGTCGTGCGGGTCGGCGGCTGAGCATGCCGGTCGCCGCGCTCTGGCAGGATCCGGGTGAGATCGTCCTTCCGTTCGACCCACGGTCCATCTGGTCCGGCTGGGCGCGCGATCTGCGGGCCGGCACAGTGCGATGCGGTCATTTTCTTCCGGAGGAGATGCCCGGCGTCGTCATCGAAGCCCTCCGCGACCTGATCGACTGACGCGGCGGCGAGAGTCCTCAGGGCAGACGCATCAGCTGCCGGGAGAGACTGAACAGACGGCGGGCGAGTTTCACGACCGGTAGGCCCAGCGGAAGCAGGAGGATCGTCACGCACAGTACCGCGCCGACCAGCCACAGCACGGCCGCCAACACCCCCAGTACCGTGCCGAGCACGGCCGTGAGGATTCCCAGCACCACGCCGAGTAGACCCTGTAGCAATCGCATAACGACCTTCCGGTTTCCATTCTGCGCTTCTTCGGACCGATTCGCATGTACCGATTTCGACCGGCACGGCGCCGCCGAAGGGAACGCCTCCCGGCGCGAGCGCGGTAGCGTCCCTGGCATGAGCCGAGCGATCATGGAGCTGTCGCATCCGATCTCGGACGGCATGCTCACCCAGCCGGGCCTGCCCGCGCCGCGGGTCACTACGGCGGTGGGGCGTGACCAATCGCCGCTGGTCGGCATGACCTACGACATCGCGCGCGTGGATATGGTGGGTCCCACCGGGACCTATATCGACGCACCCTTCCATTTCCACGCCGGGGGAGCCGATGTCGCCGAGCTGCCGGTGGAACGGCTGTTCAACGTGCCGATCGTGATGATCCGCGCCTCGGGCCTGCGCGCGGTCGGGCCGGATGTGCTCGGCGATCCCGCGCGCCTGTGGGGCAAGGCGGTGCTGGTGCACACCGGGTGGTCGGCCAAGTGGGGCTCGCCGGCGTATCGGGAACCCGGGCATCCGTTCCTGATCGGTGAGGTGGCGGATGCCCTGGTGGCGGCGAATGTGGCTCTGGTGGGTATCGACTCGCTGAACATCGACGACACGTCCCTGCCGACGCGGCCGTGTCACCACACGCTGCTAGGCGCCGGAATTCCGATCATCGAGCAGATGACGAATCTGGACGCGGTCCCCGGCGCAGGCGCCAGGCTGGTCGCACTGCCGGCGCCGGTGCGCGGAATGGGTTCGTTCCCGCTGCGCGCCGTGGCGTGGACCGAGCTCGGGGGAGCAGGGCACCGGTAACGGCTTTCCGGACTCAGTATCCGTCCGTGGGAACGTCGTGCGGGATTTCGACTTGATACGGCCGGTGGCGATCACCGCGTTGCCGCGGGAGTTCCTCGCGACGGTCGGCGGATCCTGATCGCGGCCGACCGGACCGTCGAATGTGCTTGTGCCGCGGACGATCTAGGGCCGAAACGGCGGGACCGCGAGATCGTCGCCGAAGATGTCCGGGAGGTCGCGCTCGACGCTGTCCGGGAAACGGGCGGGCCGCTTCTCCAGGAACGCCGTCACGCCTTCCCTGGCGTCGGCGGCGGCGCCGCGGTGGTAGATGCCGCGGGATTCGATGCGGTGGGCGATCATCGGATGCTCGGATCCGAGGTTGCGCCACAGCATCTGCCGGGACAGCGCCACCGAGACGGGTGCGGAATGCTCGGTCACGCGGCGGGCGAGCGCGCTGGCCTCGTCGAGCAGGGTGTCCGCCGGATACAGCGCGGAGAACAATCCGGCGTCGAGCGCTTCGGCCGCGTCCACGAGACGGCCCGAGTACACCCAGTCCAGCGCGGTCTGCATCGGTACCAGCCGGGGCAGGAACCAGCTGGAGCAGGACTCGGGAACGATGCCGCGCCGATTGAAGACGAACCCGATCCGGGCATTGTCCACGGCGAGCCGGAAGTCCGCCGCGAGCGTCATGGTGATGCCTACCCCGACGGCCGGGCCGTTGACGGCGGCGATGATCGGCTTACGGGATTCGAACATGCGCAACACGACTTCGCCCCCGCTGTCGCGGAAGGATTCGGCGGCATCCGGGTCGTCCGCCACGAAGGTCTCCGCGCCCGCCGACAAATCCGCGCCGGCACAGAAGGCGCGCCCGGCGCCCGTGAGGATGACCGCGCGGATCCGATCGTCGCGGTCGCAGGTGTCGAAGGCCTCGATCAGCTCGGCCCCCATCGCTGTGGTGAACGCGTTGAGCCGCGCGGGACGGTCGAGGGTGATGGTGGCGATGGCGTCGGAGACGTCCAGGCGAATATCGGCCATAACGGACAGCTTGCCATCACGCCGAGGTGCCCGCTCTTGCAGGGGGTTCGCGTCGCCCCGGGTGGCCTCCGCGCCATTTCGAAGGAGAATGGCTGTTTACTTAGTGCTCCCTGGGCGGTTAGCCTGTCGCCGTGTCCCGAACGGACACGGCGCCTGGCTCCCCGCACCGGGGTGACAGCGGAAACCGTCGGCCGGCGGCTCGCGCCGCCGTTCGACGACCCGGAGAGAAGGAGTGGGATGGAGATCAGCAACTCGGTCGCCGCGGTGACCGGTGGCGCGTCGGGACTCGGCTTGGCGACCGTGCGGGAGCTGCACGGCAAGGGGGCGAAGGTCGTGATCATCGACCTGCCGTCGTCCTCCGGGGAAGCCGTCGCCAAAGAGTTCGGTGACGGCGTGGTCTTCGCCGCGGCCGACGTCACAAACGAGGAGCAGGTCACGGCGGCCCTCGATGCCGCGCAGGAGCTGGGCGACCTGCGGATCGCGGTGAACTGCGCCGGTATCGGCAACGCCATCAAGACCGTGGGCAAGAACGGGGCGTTCCCGCTGGCGGACTTCACCAAGGTGATCAACGTCAACCTGATCGGCACCTTCAATGTGATCCGGCTGGCCGCCGAACGGATCGCGAAGACCGAACCGGTCGGCGAGGAGCGCGGTGTCATCATCAACACCGCGTCGGTGGCGGCGTTCGACGGCCAGATCGGGCAAGCGGCGTACTCGGCCTCCAAGGGCGGGATCGTGGGCCTGACCTTGCCGGTGGCGCGTGACCTCGCGGCGATCAAAATCCGCGTGGTGACCATCGCGCCGGGTCTGTTCCACACCCCGCTGTTCGCCACGCTACCCGACGAGGCCATCGCCTCCCTGGGCGCGCAGGTGCCGCACCCCTCGCGACTCGGCGATCCCGCCGAATACGCAGCGCTCGCGCGCCACATCGTGGAGAACCCGATGCTGAACGGCGAGACCATCCGTCTCGACGGCGCCATCCGGATGGCCCCGCGCTGACGTAGTCGCGGGCGTTGCCGAGGGTGCGGGTGTCGGGCTGAACCGACACCCGCACGAGCGTTTACGACCGTACCGTCCGGCAGCTCGCACCCGGGGCTGTAATTCGTGGCAGCGACCGGCTGTCCGCGCGCCCCGGCGCTCAGCGGGCTCGTCTCGCGCCGGGCGAGATGCGGATGCCGACGACGGTGATGACCGTGACCACCAAAACCGTCATCAGCTTCATGAGATTCCACGTTTCGGGGTCGTGGAGCGGTTCGACAGCTCGAACGTCTTTTCCCCGCGGGCGATTCGGCGGGGGCGTGGGCGACTGAATCGAAGGGCTCTCGGCTCGCGGCTGTGTCCGCATGGGTATGTCGGCCGGAGCAGGAACGATGCGGACTTCGGGGGGCGGCGGCCCGAGCTGGAGGGGGCTCATAGGCACCGGCGGGGCGGTGGGAAGCAGCAACAAGCAGGTCAGCAAAGCGCTGCCGGAGAAGGCGCTGCCGACGGCGGCGCTGCCCAGACTCGACCCGCTGGACCCGGGACCGATGAGGCCCGGCACGAGGGAGCTGGAGCCGAGGGAGCCGAAGCCGCTGCCCGTCGCGAGCCCGAGCAGCAACAGTGCGCTACCGGTGGCGGCGCTTCCGGAACACGCCAGCTGGACACTGCCCGTGTCGAGTTCCAATGTTTCGGCCGGACTCGCCGTCATGGCGGTCGGCGTGGGTGCGGCGTCTGCCGTCGGCGGTGTGCCGTTGCCGAGTTCGTGATCACCGGTGGCGAGCAGGCCACCGCGTGCACCGCCGGCCCCGGCGCTGCCGGTCGCGACATTGCCCGCACTGCCGGAAGGCAGTCGAATCGGCCCGAGCGCCAGAGATCCACCGCCAGTGGGACTTTCGGAACCGGGTCCGGAGGCGCTGCCGGATGAGAGAAGGTCGGAGCCGAAGCTCGGATCACTGCTCGCGTGGGGGCTCACGGGACCGGCAGCGTCCCCTGAACTTCCGGTCGCCAGGTCGCCGAGTGGCAGCCACGGCGGGGCTTCCGCCGATGCTTCCAGCGGCCGAGCCGCGAATACCATCACGGTCAAGGGCAGCATCGCCGTGGCCAAACCCTTTGCCCATCTCGGAGTTCGAGTTGCGTCTCGGTTGCTTCGCATGTGCAGTCGCCTCGTCGTAGTCGAAACCGGGCCGGAAGGTCACGTGGTGTGCTGATACCGGGACAGAGCGAGTTCGAAGGCTTCCTTCGGGACCACGTTCCCGCCGGAGAACGGCTCGTCGAGGTTGTAGATCGCCCGGATCACCACACCGACGATCGCGCCGAGCAGCGCAGTGGTCACGACGCTGCGCTTGGTGACCTGGACGCCGGAGAGAACCACGCTGAACAGCAGCAGGACGGTGCAGATCCACATGGCCAGGTAGAGGAAGCCGGGAACTCGGTAAGCAGCGTCGAGGGCACGGTCGGCGCGGGCTTGGGCCACCGCGTCGAGACTGGTCAGAGCGCTGGTGCGGAGTTCGTCGACCCCGTCGTCCGCCGGGTTCACCGCGGCCACCGCGTCACGCAGGTCGTCGAGGGTGTCCTGGGTGGATTGACTGAGACGACCGTCATCGGCCATGACCGCCCATTCCTCGGTGAGGACCTGCTCGGTGTACTCGCGGACCAGTCCCTGGATTCTCGCGTGGTCGGGCTCGGGCATGCCGTGCGCGGCCCAGTAGGTATCGATGAGCGCCTTGGCTTCGGCGATGGTGTGATTGCGCGCGTTGTCGTACTGCTGCCAGGCGATCACCACGATGAACGCGACCACCGCCATGAAAATCGTGTTGATCAAATTGAGCACCAGCGCGCCGACGGTGTCGTCGTCGGTGTGCCGCCACGCCTTCGGATGTAGGCGATCCCCGGCCACGAAGACGACCACCGCGACCAGCGCGGTGAGTGCGGGCACGAGAAATTCGAAGGCCATGCGGTACTCCGTTCTGTCTGATGGTTCTCGCGACCGTCGCGCGGGCGAGGCACCGCGGATCTACCGCGCCGACGGGTG
Organism: Nocardia sputorum; assembly: GCF_027924405.1. Taxonomy (NCBI): domain Bacteria; kingdom Bacillati; phylum Actinomycetota; class Actinomycetes; order Mycobacteriales; family Nocardiaceae; genus Nocardia; species Nocardia sputorum. The sequence continues at coordinate 2,803,363 of NZ_AP026978.1, forward strand.
GGTGAACCGGCGTACTTCGAGCACCGCAGGGCGCGCGGGTGCCGAAATTGCTTCGAATCGTCGATCGGATCGCGGGGAGACGGATTTCACCGGCGAACAGCCGGGAACGCCTCGACCCGAGCATTTCGATTGTCCTGCGTGGCCCTCACCCCCGAGATCTCTACCGAGACGATCGACGATGACGCTGTCGACAGTCTACGTTTGTTCGGCTCTGATCAGTGGTGCACAGCAAATCGGTACGCGACACACGGCGCCGGTACGAACCGGCCGCCGTCGGATTGTCCTACCCGGCGAACCGTTCCGGACGAGACCGATGGTAGACCGCGAATCCATCTGCGTGTGGCGAAATTTCGCAGATTCGGTGTGACGGTACGGATCCACGCGACCATCCTGCGCTTCTCCATAGCGGGTGGACATCAGGGGGTGCGGGATCGGAGCGCGTCCGTGTACGCTTGCACAGCTACCGATCGGCGTAACGGAGATGCCCTGGGTCGCGTATCCCGCGGCCCGACAACAGAAGAGCCACAGATGACCAGATTCGCGCATTATGTCGGCAGCCTGCCTGCCGAACTGATGACGGGTGATCGTGCCGTCATGCAATGGTTTGCCGACCACAGTGAGGGGCGGCCGGTCACCGCGCTGCCGTGCGACCTCGATCCGGACTGGATCATGGACTACCTGCGCACGCGCAAGCAGCACGCCGACGTCTTCGAGATCGTCCGGGCGGGCGAGTATGCCGACTACGGAGATTTCCCCAGCTACGGCCTGCGGTCCGGGTGCACGCTGGAGCCCCGGCATGTCTCGATGAATCGGGTCGAGCGAATCGGCCGGGTCGTGGAGGCGTTCGAGTCGCTGCGAAGCGATCGCCCGGAGCTGGCCACGACGAAAGTCCAGATCAGCCAACCCAACCCGCTGGATCTGGCGATGTTCGTCTTCGCGGCCGCCGCCGTCTCCGGTGGGCTCCCGGTCTGGCCCGCGGTGCGGCGCTCCGGGCTCGTGGTCGATGCGCTGCGGCAGCTGCCGGTGTTCACCGAAGCGGTGGTCCAGGAGATGGCCGAGATCGTCGAGCGGTACGGCGATCGTGTGGTCTGGCAGCTCGAGTCGCCCATCGCGTTGCTGAGCATGGTCAAAGCCGAGCAGCTGCGGTCGCAGTGGGCACTCGCCCCGCTGGTCGCGCGGCAACTCGCCGGTGTCCTCGGCCGCATGCACGAGATCGGGGCGGAAGCGATCGTCCACCTGTGCTACGGCGATTACCAGCACAAGAGCCTGCTGAGCCCACGCACTCTCGCCCCGGCGGTGAAGCTGCTCGGCCGCACCGCACGATTGCTGCGCGAACAGGGGACTCCACTACCCCCGGTGCATATCCCGTGCGCCTACGGCGCCGAGCCGGCTCCGCAGGACCCACGGTTCTACGCACCATTGCGCAAGCTCGATCCGGACTGGAAAGTGATCGCCGGCGTGGTCTCTCCGGACTCCGGCGAGGACAGCGCTCGCGCGCTCGCTCTGTTCGAGCAAGCGGCCGGACGCGCGGCCTACGGCGTCGCCACCGCCTGCGGGCTCGGCCGATGCACTGTGGACGCCGCGCGGCAAGCGGCCGCGACCACGGTGACCTTGGCCGGAGCCGGTGACGGCCGCGAACAGTGATCTGCCCCGCGATAGCCGACGCCGAATCGCCGTCGGCGGGTTGCCACGATAGCCACGGGCCGAGTACGGTTCCGAGCTGGTTCGCGATGACCGTGCCGTACCGAGTCGACCAGCGCGTTCGCCGGGATGCCGCCGGATGATTCGGCGAATTGCGTTGTCCGCTAGCGGCTCTCGTGGACCGGCCGATGCCGCCTTCGTCAGCGCCACGAACGGAGCGTTGCTATGTTGCTAGCGTAAGCGGGTCGCCCAGCTCTGGACGACAGGTCTTGGAAGGCACGTGCGCCCGCTCACCGATCACGTTCGTCGAATTGCTGTTCCATTACCTGGAGTCACGTTCTTGACCACACCACAGTCCCCGATGGCCGCGCCGCACCCCACTGGAACCGGAGCGTGCCCCGTCCAGCACGGATTCCCGACCGACGCGGATGCCTCGCGCGTGCAGCTGTACACGACGGAGTTCGTCTCCGACCCGCACCGCGCATACCGCGAGATGCGTCGCGAGCACGGCTCGCTGGTTCCGATCGAGCTGGCACCCGGCGTCCCGGCCACCCTGGTGATCGGCTACCAGACCGCGGTGCGCATCCTCAGTGATCCCGACCATTTCCCGGCCGATCCCCGCACGTGGCAGAAGACCATCCCGGAAGACTCGCCCGTCCGGCCGATGATGGAGTGGTATCCGGCCGCGCGGTACAACACCGGGCTCGCCCATGATCGCTATCGGCACGCCTCCGTCGACGCCATCGACGGAATCGATCTGTTCGACGTGCCTGCCATGGTCGAGCAGATCGCGGTCCCGCTGATCAATTCGTTCTGCCAAGCCGGATCCGCCGATCTGGTGAGCCAGTACGCCTTTCCGCTCGTCCTCGAAGTCCTCAACCAGATGGTCGGCTGCCCGGCCGAGATCGGCGAGCGGGTCGCGACCGGTATGGCCGCGCGCTTCGACACGGTGCGGGGGCCCGAGGGCATGAAGATGCTGAAAGAGGCGCTGATGCAGCTCATCCGGCTCAAGCGCCAACAGCCCGGCGAGGACGTCACGTCGCGGCTGGCGCATCACTCGACCGAGCTCGACGACATCGAGATATTCGCCCAGCTCATGAGTTTCTACGGGGCCGGATTCGAGGCGCAGCGCAACCTGATCACGAACGCCCTGCTGCTGATGATCACCGACGACCGGTTCCGCTTCGGCGACGTCCTCGGCCGGAATCTGTCCACCACCGACGCGCTCGACGAGGTCCTGTTCAACGACCCGCCGATGGCGAACTTCTGCACGACATACCCGCGGCAGCCGATCATGGTCGACGGTGTCTGGCTGCCGGCCGACCAGCCGGTCGTCATCAGCCTCGCCGGTTGCAACAACGACCCCCAGATCCGGGGGACCGACGAGCCCGGCGGCAGCCGGATCGGCAACCGCTCCCACCTGGCGTGGAGTGCGGGACCGCACGCCTGCCCAGCCAAATCCGTCGCCTACATGACGGTGCAGAATGCCATCGATCAGCTGCTCGACGCGCTGCCGGAGATCCAGTTGGCCACGCCCAAGAGCGAACTGCAATGGCGGCCCGGCCCGTTCCACCGGGCGCTCGGGGCCTTGCCGGTCGTCTTCCCGAAGTCCGCGCCGGTGCGCATCGTGTAGCGCTGCGGCGAGCCGTCGCTCGTCACCGGAACAGTCCGACGGCGGGGTGCGGGAATAGCGGATGTGCTCGCCCGGGCCCGGGTCCATACTGGTGCTCGGCGAGAAATGCGGCCGGAGTGCGCGGCGGCTCGTGGATGTTCGTCGGCAGGGGCGGGACGGTACGCCAGTGGTAGTCAGCGGAATCGGCGACAACGAGTTGTACAGGCGCGTCCGCGAGGAGGAAACCGCGTCGATACGCTCGGCGGCCGGGAACGCCGTCCGCTTCGCGGCGGCGGTGGCGGCTGTCGTCGTGGTCTGGGCTCGCGGGCCGCAACTGCTGGCGGTATGGGTGCCCGTGGTGGATCTGTCGTCGTGGCGGCAGCTGGTGTTGTTTCCGCTGGCGGTGCTCGGTGTGGGGGCCTTCGCCGCCGGTGCGGAGGCCGTCGGCGACGCATCGCGCGGATTGCGAGCGAGGTCGATCCGGCGGCGCGTGGAGCGCGCTCCCGATCAGATCGCGATGCTGGTGCCGCCACGGGAGACGCACATGGCCACGGTGCAGGCGGTCCGGAGTCATCGATCGGCTGCGGTGCGGCGCCTGCTCTGGGTAGGCGTGCCGGTCGCGCTGTTCGTCGGGGTCCTGGTCGGCGGTGTGTCGGTGGAGGAGCCCGACGGGACGCGGCGTCCCGCGCCGGAATTGGAGCCGGCCGTCCTCGGGTTCGTGACACTGCTTGCCGCCGTGCTGTTGGTGTCGGTCGCCCTGCGGTGGCGGCGGTGGAATGCGAGCCGAACTGTCGAGAAGTGGTCCACGGACCCCGCGTACAGCGCCCGGATCAGTCCGATCGGACCGGATCCGGCCTGGTCTCGCGCAGCGGAGATCCCGGCGCTCACCGTGAAGTTCATTACCCCGCCGCGAGGCGGGGGCGCTCTTCGGCAGGTGTCGCTGCGATCCAACGTCATCGGCGCGAAGCCGGTACAGATCGTCTATCTTCGCCTGTTCGACAATCGGGCGCGCGCCCGCGAGTTCCTGCGCGGCGCGTGGCGAGAATTCGGGTATGTGCACCTATTGCGCAGCGCCGCGTCGGTCAGCCCGGAAGAAGTCCGGAAAATCCGCCAGGACAATACCTTCCGCACCATGTTCGTGGCTTCGCCCCGCATGCTGCGCGAGGAGCTGGCCAAGCACCCGGCCGAGCCGTTCCCGCCAGGGCGCAGGCGGCTGATGGGCGTGACGGATCTAGGGGTGCGGGTCCGCGACCCTGCGGGCAGTTACCCGGTCCGTCCCATTCTCTGCCACGTCAGTTTCTGGCAAGCGGCAGTGGACATGCTGCTGTCCCGCGTCGATTACGTCGTACTGGATCTGGCCGGATACGTCCCGGCCAACGCCGGAACGCGGTTCGAATTGCAACGCGTGATCGACCGCTTCCCCATCACCAAGGTCGTCTTCCTCTGCGACGACAAAAGCGATCGAGCATTCCTGAAAGCGCAGGTGCTGCACCACTGGTCTCGAATGGACAGCCGTTCACCGAATGCCGGTACCACCCCGCGGGTCGCCCGGATCGCCGTGACGGATGGTCATCGGGCCACGACCCGGTATCTCATGGCGGATCTGCAGGTCCGTCATGGATGACGCGCCGCGTCGCGTGGAACACGGATCTTCGGCGCGCGCAATCGCAATTGTGAAGCTGCGCAAATCGTTTCGAGAAGTAGCACCCGACTGCTACCCTTCGGCCATGTCGGTTCGAGGGGGGTGCGCGGCCTGTGCAGCACGCTGACGATTATCCCGGGCTCTTCCAGTCCGCGGACACGGCGGCAATGTACGGCCAGAAATTCTATCTCCGCGCCTATGGGGCCCGGCTCTGGCTGGCTGTGGTGGCAGCGGCATGCGCGGCCTTCACCGTCCGCGTCGGCTCGTCGGGCACCGACATAGCGGCCATCCTGACCGCGATGGCGTTCGTCGGAATCCTGGCCGTCGACGTCGGGGTCTTACGCAGCCGTCCGGGCAAGTCGTGGTACGAAGGCCGCGCGCTCGCCGAGTCGGTGAAGACCTTGACCTGGAAGTACGCCGTCCAGGGTGCGCCGTTCGTCGGCACGCTTTCCCCGGCCGAGGCCGATCGGATGCTGATCGACCGCATACGGCTGTTACGTCAGGACATTTCGGCGCTCGCGCTGCGGCCGACCACCGCCCCGGCGATCAGCGATCGCATGCGGCAGTTGCGTTCCGCCCCGTTCGACGAACGCCGCCGCGTCTACCTGGACGACCGCATCCGGGAACAACAACGGTGGTATGCCACCAAATCCGACTACCATCAGCGCAGATCCCAGATATACGGCACGATGTCGCTCGTTTTCGAGGTCGCGGGTGTCGCCGGGGCGCTGGCAAAGGCGTTCAACGCGGTCAATTTCGACCTGGCAGGCATTTTCGCGGCGGCCGTCGCGGGTCTGGCCGCGTGGTCGTCGGCCCGGCAGCACAGCACCGCGGCCGCCGCCTATGCCGTCGCCTCGAACGAATTGAGCATCGTCGCTGAAGTTCTGGAGCAGAACCACACCGAAGGCGACTGGGCCGTCGCGGTATCCGACGCCGAGGAAGCGATCAGCCGCGAACACACCCTCTGGCGAGCCTCGCACGGCGAATAGCGCCCACTACTGTGACCGGGGCGGCCTTATCGGACATCCGATGATCCGGCGTGGCTGCCGGAGATGACCCGATTCGGCGCTTACGATGATCGGGCTGTGTGACGTGGCGGCGTCGCATGGCGAACGGGGAAGCGGCCCGCCCGGCGTGATTCGTGACGCCGGGCGGGCCGTTGCATTCGGCCAGGCCGACCGGTCGTTTGCTGCGCTCGCGCAGTCCTTCGGCGAGGCAGAGGGTGGGCTCCGGACCGCCGTGTTTGTGGATGGGCGGTGCGGGTAGGCAACGACGAATGGCGTAGGTCAGGAAGGTCGGAGTATGGCATCGAACAATGGGGTCGGTCAGTTGCGCAGCGTCGTGCTGGATTGCCCCGAACCGCGCAAACTCGCCAGGTTCTACCAGGAGCTGCTCGGGGGAGATCTGCTCGAGGACGATGACGAGAACTGGGTGGTGCTGGTCGAGACATCTGGGCGGCGCATCGCATTTCAGACAGCGCCCCAGTACAAGCCGCCGCGTTTCCCCGACCCCGAGGCGTCGCAACAAATGCATTTCGACGTGTTGGTCGACGATATCGAGCGAGCCGAGCCGGCGGCGCTCGCGTTGGGTGCGACGCTGGTGCAAGCCGACACCGATGGAGCGTTCCGCGTCTACGCCGACCCGGTTGGGCACACGTTCTGTCTGGTCTGGCTTCCGGACGAGTGAGGTAGGCGATCGGAGCGCCACCGCTCGGCCCGCCCCGGAAGCGATCGCGCGATACGCGGCGATGGCGATCACCGGCGGCGGGCCGAGCGGCGGCGTGTCCTTCCGATCGGCTCGACGGCTGCTGTTATTCGGGCGGAGCGGGTCGCCGGATGTCGTCGGCTACCGAACCGCCCGCGACGTCGGCGGCCACACCGATCTGCTCCTCGTAGCGGTGCTCGGCGCGCACGGCGTCGCTGTCGCTGCTGATGTCCTCCAGCTTGCGATCGTTCTCGAGCTTCTCGGTGTCCCCGGTCTCTCGGTCCGGATCGATGTCGGGCTCCTCCTCGGCGAGCCGGTCGCCGATCGGTCGAGGATGCGCTTGCTCCCACGGGGTCACGCCGTACTTGGTGACACCGCTCCAGTGCTCCGGCGGGTCCATCCCGGCCTCGAGCGGGTCGGAACGCAGTCGGTCCTCGTCGAGATCCTCGGCGCTGTTCAGGGCCGCCGGATCGGATTCGGTCGAGTCGGGCGCGCCCGTGTCCTGCGGCGGGTCGTAGGTCTCGTTCGGTTCGGTCATCACTGCCTCCTCTCCTGCATCCAGCGACTTCCCGCAACCGTCGTCGGCAAACCCCTGGAAACGCGCGACGCGTCCGCGATCGGCTGTGCGCAGCCTCCGGAGCGCGAGATCCCGGCTGCGTCGCAGTGACCGTCAGCGACGCGTGAATACGCCGAGGTGTTCGGTGTCGTAGTACTCCAGGGTGAGTTCGGTGCCGCGGAAGATCGCCTTGGAGACCGAGCCGTGATTGGCGTTCTCGCCAGGGGGCGTGAAAACGAAAGTATCGCCGTCCCAGTGCTTCAGGGGGAAGGTCATGTTGTTGGGGCCGAGGGTGAGGGTGAGGGAGTTGTCGGTGGCACTGATCGTCGCCGGGCCGTAGTAGGCGTTGTCGTAGGTGCCCGCGTACGCCGCGGGCGGCCGCGCGGGAGCCGGATGACTAGGCGGCTGCTTGCCGGCCAGCGCCCCGGACGGGGCGCCGAGTGGTTCGAACGCCGTGCGATACAGCGAGCGCCAGTCCTGCTGGATCTTCCCGAACTGGACCAGATCGGCGAACTCCGCGTTCAGTGTTTCCGGCACACCGATCGGCGCCGCGTTGGTGAGTGTCACGATGCCGACGTCGGCGGAGGGAATCAGGGTGAACGCGGTACCCGCGCCGAGACCGAACGCCCCCGAATGCCCGAGGACGACCCGGCCGGAGGCGGAATCGCTCACGTTGAAACCGAATCCGTAGAATCCGGCGCGTGCGTCCGGCGTTTTCGGCGGCGCCGAGACGACTTGTGGGGAAATGGCGGGCAGGAGATCCTCCGGTGGCACCAGCACCGAGCCGCCCGCGGAGCCGTCGGCGAGCACCATCGTCATCCACTTGGCCACGTCGGTCACCGAGGAGCTGACGCCTCCCGCCGGAGACTGCGCGTCCGGTTGACGCTGCGGGTTCGCCGGCTCGTACTTCCCGTCGATCAGAACGTGCCCCTCGGCGCGGTTCGCGCGAGACGCGAAGTCGGCGTACCGCGAGCTGGTCGAGGTCATGCCGAGCGGGCTGTAGATCATCTGCGCCGACAACGTCTCCCAATCGGTCCCCGCCGCCGTGGCCACGGCGACAGCGGCCGCGGTCAGCCCGAAATTGGTGTACTCGTAGGAGTCGCGGAAGGCGCCCAGCGGCAGCAGCCGAAGGCGGTCGAGGATCTGCTGACGGTCGTAGCCCAGATCCTCCAGCAGGTCGCCCGCGTGGTCGGGCAGTCCGGAACGGTGTGCGTACAGGTCGCCCACCGTGACATGCTCGGTGACGTAGGGGTCGGCGAGCGTGAAGGACGGCAGCAGCCGACGGACGGGCGTGTCCCATTCGACACCCCCTGCGGCGATCCGCCGCGCGACGACCGTCGCTCCGATCGGCTTGGATACCGACGCCAGCTGGAAGACCGTATCCGGGTCGACCTTCTCCTGGGTGACGACGTTGCGGACACCGAACCCCCTGCTGTAGATCACCTTTCCGCCGTGCACGACGGCGACCGCCATGCCGGGGATGCCGGAGGAGGCGAGCAGGCCGTCCGCGAGCTGGTCCAGTTCGCCCACAGCATCGTCGATCCGGCCCTCCGGTATCGGCACACCGGCGACCTGGTTGGGCATCGCCGCGGAACTCGGAGACGCTCCCGTCTCCGTGGAGCCCGACTCGCCGTCGCCGCACCCGGTCATGGCGAGGATGGCGGCCGCCGCCATGGCCGTGGGAGCGAGCAGTGCCCGGCGCAGTGTGCTCACGGGTCGCCTCCTGGCTTTTGTAGCGACAAAAGACCAGATAAAGGCTAGTCCAGCGGAGATTGCTGTGCGGTCGGTTCAGGGTTTCGCGGCGGGCGCTCACCCGCCGCTGTCCCCGGTCGGCGCCTAGGACCTATCCGGCGGCGGGTGTCTCCCTGATCTCCACGATCGGCAACACCAGGGCAGCGGGCGAGCTCGCCGGAACGGCCGGGTGCGCCGGCGCGATCGGAGCGATGCGCCGGTATCCCGTGCCTACCGGCGGTCGGGTGTCCACCTCGCCCTTGTTCGGCCAGTACGCCGCCGCCCGTTCGGCCTGCGCGGTGATCGTCAGCGAGGGGTTGACGCCCAGGTTGGCCGAGACGGCCGCGCCGTCGACGACGCTGAGCGTGGGATAGCCGTACACGCGGTGGTAGGCGTCGATCACGCCGTGCTCGGCATCGGCCCCGATCACCGCGCCCCCCAGGAAATGGGCCGTGAGCGGGATGTTGAAGATCTCGCCCCAGCTGCCGCCCGCGATGCCGCCGATCTTCTCCGCTACGCGCCTGGTCACGTCGTTGCCCACCGGGATCCACGTGGGATTGGGCTCGCCGTGCCCTTGCCTGCTGGTGAGCTTGCGGCCGAACAGGCCCCGCTTGGTATAGGTGGTGATCGAATTGTCCAAGTGCTGCATGACCAGCGAGATAATGGTGCGTTCGCTCCAGTTCTTGGTGCTCAGGAAGCTGAGCAGGTTCATCGGATGCCGCAGCACCATGCCGAGGAAACGCAGCCAACGCGGGATGCGTCCGCCGCCGTCGACCATGAGCGTCTGGAGCAGGCCCATGGAGTTCGAACCCTTGCCGTAGCGGACCGGCTCGATGTGCGTGTCGGGGGTGGGATGGATGGACGAGGTGATCGCGACGCCCTTGGTGAAGTCGGTGCCGGGACGCACCTTCTTGGTGGCCGCGCCGACGATCGATTCCGAGTTGGTGCGGGTCAGCACGCCGAGGCGATCGGACAGGTCGGGCAGCACGCCCTTGTCGCGCATGGCGAACAGCAGCTTCTGGGTGCCGCGCGTGCCCGCGGCGAGCACGACGTGCGCGGCGGTGAATGTCCGGGGCTGTTTGCGTATCCAGGCGCCGGTGCGCGCGGTGGAGACGTCCCAGGTGCCGTCGGGGTGCGGACGCAGCTCGGTGACCGTCGTCATCGGAATGACCTCGGCTCCGGCCTGTTCCGCCAGGTAGAGATAGTTCTTCACCAGCGTGTTCTTCGCGCCGTACTTGCAGCCCACCATGCAGTCGCCGCATTCGACGCATCCGGTGCGCTCCGGGCCGACGCCGCCGAAGTACGGGTCCGGCACGGTCTTGCCCGGCTCGCCGAAGAACACGCCGACGGGAGTCTGCACGAACGTGTCGCCGACGCCCATGTCGTCGGCGACGGCCTTGAAGACCTCGTCGGCGGGCGTCATGTGGGGATTGCGCACCACGCCGAGCATCTGCTGCGCCCGCTCGTAGTACGGGGTCAGTTCGTCGCGCCAGTCGGTGATGTCACGCCACTGCGGATCGCGGAAGAACGGCTCCGGCGGCACGTACAGCGTGTTCGCGTAATTCAACGAACCGCCCCCGACACCGGCGCCGCCGAGGATGAGGACGTTGCGCAGGGGATGGATGCGCTGGATCCCGTAGCAGCCGAGCGCGGGCGCCCAGAGGAATTTCTTCAACTGCCAGCTGTTCTCGGGCAACTCGTCGTCGGCGAAGCGCCTGCCCGCCTCCAGTACGCCGACCTTGTACCCCTTCTCCACCAGCCGAAGCGCGGTGACGCTGCCGCCGAACCCCGAACCGACGATCAGCACGTCGAAATCCGTCGTCCGCTGGTCCATGTGGAACTCCTCGATCGTGTCGCCAGTGACTCGGCTAACACTACTCCCGGGTAAGTAACGGTACGCAAGTCGGCTGGAATCAGCGGACGGTTCCGGTATCGGGGTTTGCTTGCTGTTATCCGGCCCGTTTATAGAGCGGTGCTCACCTTAGTTGATAATGCTCTCTGAAACGCGCATAGTTGCTGCTATGCCGACGACACCCCGAGCCCGTGCGAGGGCCCAGACCATGAACGACATCGTCCGGATCGGGCGGGAACACTTGGCGACCGAGGGCGCCGCCGCCCTGTCGCTGCGTGCGGTCGCGCGTGACCTGGGTGTGGTCTCCTCGGCCGTCTATCGGTATGTCCGCAGTCGCGACGAATTGCTGACCTTGCTCGTGGTCGACGGATACAACGCCCTCGGTGACGCGGTCGACGGCGCGCTGGCCGAGTCGGGAGACGATCCGATCGAGGGGCTGCGGATCCTCGGACGCACGGTGCGGCGATGGGCGCTGGCCGAAACGGCCCGGTACGGGCTGCTGTTCGGCACGCCGGTCCCCGGCTACGACGCACCCGCCACCGAGACCGTCGCACCGGGCACCCGGGTGATCGCCGCGATGCTGACGTTGTTCGCCACTGCCCACCGAGCCGGCCGGCTCACGGCGCCGGTCGCGGAGCCGCGGATATCCACCGCGCTCGCGGGCAGTTTCGCGCGCATCCGCGACGAGTTCCAGCTCGATGTGCCCGACTGGCTGATCGCCCGCGGCGTGACGTTCTGGGTCGGGCTGTTCGGGGCGGTGAGCGCGGACGTCTTCGACATGTACGGCGCCGACACCTTCGCCGACCGCGACGAGCTGTTCGAACTCCAGGTGGACGGGCTGCTGGACATGCTCGGTCACCGCGCGTGAGCCGCCGCCGGAACGGGGGAGCACGCGACCCGTCGCGGCGGCGTGTGCTGCGATGGAGCGCGTGACGACTTCCAGCCAGCAGTCTCCCGGCCCCGGCATCAGCGCCGCGCTCGCGTGGGCGAATCGGATCGGTGCGCGGATCCCACTGGTCAACGCCCCGATGGGCGGCGTCGCCGGCGGACGGCTCGCCGCGGCGGTGACCGCGGCCGGTGGCCTGGGCATGATCGGGATGGGCAGCGCCGGATCGGTGCGGGCCCTCGAGCAGGAGTTGCCGCACGTTCGCGGCATGGCCGGTCCGTTCGGCATCGGTCTGGTCGATTGGGTGGTCGCCGGGCAGCCGGAACTGTTGGAGGCGGCGATCGAGGCCCGTCCCGCACTGATCTCGGTGAGCTTCGGCGAGGACTTGGGCTGGGCGGCCCGCGTCGCGGACGCCGGGATCGTGCCTGCCATCCAGGTCTACAGCGCGCAGGACGCGCGGCGTGCGCAAGACGCGGGCATCGGCGTCCTCGTCGCCCGCGGCGTGCAGGGCGGCGGGCACGGAGCCGTGAACGCGCCACTGCTGCCGCTCCTGGACGAGGTGCTGGCCGTCGCGTCGGTCCCGGTGCTCGCCGCGGGCGGCATCGGCGCACCACGAGACCTGGCCGCCGTGCTCCGGGCGGGGGCGAGCGGGGCGTGGCTCGGCACCTGCCTCGCGGCGTGCTCGGAATCGCTGCTACCGGAGGCGGGCCGTCGCGCCCTGCTCGACGCGAGCGGCGCGGACACCGTACTCACCCGCGCCTACGACGTGGGCATGGAATTGCCCTGGCCCACGCGATTTCCCGCGCGGGTACTGCGCACCGGATTCACCGACCGGTGGACCGGACGCGAAGACGAACTCGCCGCCGATTCGGCGGCCAGGCACGCGCTCACCGCCGCGCTCGCCGCGAACGATCCGGCCGTGACGCCGATCGACGCGGGGGAGGGCGTCGGCCTGGTGACCGCCGTGGAACCGGCCGCGTACGTGCTCGAGCGGCTGTGGTCGGGGGCGGCGGGCCTGGGCTGAGCGGTTCAGTCCTCGCTGCTGTCGCGCTCGCCGAGATAGCGCAGCAACTCGGTATCGGAGGAGGTCAGCCGGTCGACCTCCTCGCCACCGGTGCACTGGTAGAACGCGATGGTGACCGAGCCGGACCTGCGCCCTGCGACGCGCCAGATCCCGCCCGAATCAGCCCAGCGCCGCAGCACCGCGACGGGATCGTCGGTCATCATCTACCTCCGCTCGGTCGAGTACGGTCAGGACTCCTGTGTCACCGCGGGATGGTGACCGGGTCGGAGCAGCCGGCCGGTACGTCGACGAAGGAGCAATCCTTCGGCGCTCGGGTCGGCCGATAGTCGGGAGCGACGCCACCGGCACGCGTGATGTCGGTGTACGCGGCCACCGCGTCCGTGGGTTTGCGGGTCAGCGCCGGATCGCTCAGCACGTCGACCGTGTACAGGCCGAAACGTGGAGTGTAGGAACCCCATTCGTAGTTGTCGGTGAGACTCCAGTAGTTGTAGCCGATCAGGTTGATGCCGTCCGCCTTGGCGCGCTGCAGCCAGTAGACAGTGTCGCGCAGGGAGTCCGCCCGCCCGTACCCGTCCGCCCGCGGCAAGCCGTTCTCGGTGGGCATTCCGTTCTCGACGATGTAGAGCGGCTTTCCGGGGAACTGACGGGCATAATGCTGCAGCGCGTAATAGATTCCTTCCGGCTGCAGCGGGTTCTTCCACAACTCCGTGAAATTCACCGTCGTGGTGAGGCTGTCAGGGGAGAGGCCGTAGTAGTAGTCGATGCCGATGTAGTCGAGCTTCGTGCCGATTCGGTCCACCAGCGGCTTGTTCACCACGTCCTCGGCGGCCGGGATATAAGCGACATTGCTGGTCACCATGGCGTCCGGCTGAACCCGGTGGATGTGGTCGTAGATGCCGTTGTGCGCCTGGGCGATCCGGTCGTGCATCGCGGGCGCGGCGGCGAGCGGCAATCCGCCGTTGCGCAACTCGTTCACCAAATAGAAAGTCGGCTCGTTGAAGGTGACCCACAACGGTCGATAGGGGGCGTAGCGATCGACGACCGTGCGCGCGTTGGCCAGCCAGTCCTCGACGATGCCCGGGTTGTTCCAACCCCCGCGGTCGACCGCCCACCCCGGATAGACCCAGTGGTCGATGGTGATCATCGGGCGCATGCCCGCGGCCGTGATCGCGGCGACGACGTTGTCGTAGAACTTCAGTCCCTCGGGGTCCCACTGGCCCGGCTCGGGCTGCAGACGCGCCCACTCGACGCCGATGCGATACACCTTCACGCCGAGTCCGGCCGCCAGGGCGATGTCCGAGCGGTAGCGCGTGTAGAAGTCGATCGAATCCCGATAAGGGTCCGGCGTTTTCCCCGACGCGACATAGCGAGACCAGTTGCTGTCCGGAGCGTGGCCTTCCGATTGATATCCCGAGGCGGCGACGCCCCAGAGGAAATCGGGGCCCATCGGCGTGACCACAGCGGGTGGCGCGGGCCGGGCGGCGGCCGGAGCGATGCCTCCGAGCAGGACCGCGGCGACGGCCGCGAGCGCGGCCGAGACGTGGCGGGAGTGTGCACGCATCGAACTCCTGTTCCGAGACGGGTGACGGGCGCTCGCCGACCTCGGCGCACGGACCGGGGGAGTGGGTACCACGGGGACAGGGTAACTGGTCGCTTGTCCGTTTTGTGGGAGACGGGGAGGGGCAGCGAGGCGGCAAGTCTTAGTGGACCCGGAGTTCGAACGGGAGGGGTAGGAGTCGTGATGGAAGTGCGTATGGAGCGGGCGGCGACCCGTATAACATCTAGATACGTGGATATGCGCATCTAACTATGTTACTCCATCACGAACTTCTCCGACCTCACGTCGCATCAACCGAATAGCAAGGAGGAAGAGGAGTGCCTGAATGCCCTCCTGTGAGATGTCCCTCGGTCCCGGCGTGCGGATCCGGTCCGGAAGGTAGGCCGTGTCAGGATGCGTATATGGTCCCCAATCCGCTGCCACGACTGGCCCGACGCCTCGCGCAGCAACGCTGGGTGATGCGGACGGCGCCGCTCGTGGTGCGGGCCGAACGCTTGATTCGGCGTGCGAGCGGCGGGCGGAAGGGCGTCCTGGATCTGGCGGGGCTGCCGTCCGTGGAGGTGACCGTGCCGGGGCGGAAGACCGGAATTCCGCGGACCACGTCGTTGCTGTACGTGCCGCGCGGTGCGGACTTCGTCGTCCTCGGTTCGAATTGGGGCAGTCCCACTCATCCGGCTTGGTCGGCGAACCTGCGTGCGGCACAGACCGCTTCGGTCCGGCACAAGGGCGAGCATTTCGTGGTCACGGTACGCGAGATCACCGGCGTGGAGCGAAAGCCCTACTGGGATCTGGCGGTCGAGTTCTGGCCTGGCTACGCCATGGAGTACGAACGCTCCGGCGGGCGATTGTTCCGGATCTTCGAGCTGCGCCGCGTTTGCGATTGAGCGCCGTGGCGAGCGTCGTCCGGTTGTCGGCGGGGGCGGTTACGGTGGGACGGTGACCACGCATCTGACTCACTGGGGCGCGTTCGAGGCGGACAGCGATGGCGAACGGCTCACGGCCGTGCGGCCGTGGCGTGGTGACCCGGAGCCGACGCCGCTTATCGACAATATCGCTTCGGCGCAACATCATCCGACCCGTATCGCTCGGCCGTATGTTCGCCGAGGCTGGCTGCAGCACGGCCCGGGTCCGGGAGCGCGAGGTTCGGATTCTTTCGTTCCGGTTTCGTGGGACCGTGCGTTGGATCTGCTGGCCGGAGAGCTCGGCCGCGTGTACCGGCAGTACGGGCCGGAGGCGGTGTACGGCGGCTCGTACGGCTGGGCCAGCGCGGGGCGCTTTCATCACGCGCAGAGCCAATTGCATCGCTTCCTCAACTGTCTCGGCGGCTACGTCCGGCACGTGAACAGCTACAGCCTGGGCACTTCGGCGGTGTTCCTGCCGCACGTCATCGGTGACATCGGCTGGGTGACGCAGCAGGCGACGGCGAAGAGCGTGCTGGCCGAGCACTCCGAGCTGGTGGTGGCGTTCGGAGGTCTGTCACCGAAGAACGCGGCCGTGTCGCCGGGAGGGGTCTCGCGGCACAACGCGCGCGGCTGGATTGCGGCGGCGCGGGCGCGTGGGTGCCGGTTCGTGTCGATCAGCCCGCTGCGCGACGATACGCCGCCGGAGAGCGGGGGCGAGTGGATCGCGCCCTTGCCCGGCACGGACGTGGCGATCATGTTGGCGCTGGCTCAGGTGCTGGACGCGGACGGGTTGGCGGACGAGGAGTTCCTGCGCGAGTACACGGTCGGCTACGACCGCTTCGCGCAGTATCTGCGTGGTGTGGTGGACGGAGTGGTCAAGGATCCGGAGTGGGCTGCGGCGATCACCGGCGTCCCTGCCGGTCGTATCCGTGGGCTGGCACGTGAGATGGCCGCCGCGCGCACGCTGGTGACGGTGAGTTGGTCGCTGCAGCGGGCGCGACATGGCGAGCAGCCGTTGTGGGCGGCGGTCGCGCTTGCGGCGATGCTGGGGCAGATCGGACTTCCGGGGGGCGGGTTCGGGCACGGGTACGGGTCGGCCGCGAGTGTGGGGGAGCCGGCGCGCGTGCCTGCGCCGCGACTGCCGCAGGGGCGCAATGGCGTACAGGTGTTCATCCCGGTCGCGCGGATCGCGGACATGCTGTTGAATCCGGGGCGGTCGTTTCGCTACAACGGGCAAGAGCTGGTGTATCCGGATGTGCGGTTGGTGTATTGGTGCGGCGGCAATCCGTTTCACCACCATCAAGATCTGGCTCGGTTACGTACGGCGTTCGGGCGTCCGGACACGGTCGTCGTGCACGATGCCTTCTGGACGGCGACCGCGCGGCACGGGGATATCGTGCTGCCGTCGACGATGTCGATCGAGCGCGACGACTACGGCGTGGGCGAGGGTGATCGTTCGTTCTTCCCGATGAAGGCGCTCACCCGCCCGCACGCCGAGGCGTGGGACGATTATCGGATTTTCGCCGAGACAGCCGATCGGCTCGGTGTGGGTGCGGGATTCACCGAGGGGCGCTCGGTCACGGAGTGGCTGCGGCATCTGTACGAGCGCTGGCGGGTCGAGCAGTCCCGGGCGGGCCACGCGTTGCCGGACTTCGACGCGTTCTGGTCCGGCGATGTGCTCGAGCTGCCGGTGCCGGATCCGGAGCAGGTGCTGGCGGCGGACTTTCGCGCCGATCCCGACCGGTATCCGCTCAGCACACCCAGTGGAAAGATCGAGATTTTCTCCGCGACCATCGAGGGGTTCGGGTACGCCGATTGCCCGCCGCACCCGGTGTGGTTGGAGCCGGAGGAGTGGCTCGGTGGCGCGGTGGCGGAGCGGTTTCCGTTGCAGCTGGTGGCGAATCAGCCGCGGACCAAGCTGCACAGCCAGCTCGATGTGGGTGCCTACAGCCGGTCGGTGAAGATCTCCGGGCGGGAACCGGTTCGGATGCATCCCTCGGACGCCGAGGCGCGCGGCCTTTGTGCCGGTGAGATCGTGCGGGTGTTCAATGATCGGGGCAGTTGCCTGGCCGGCCTGGTGATCGATGAGGGGGTGCGGGCGGGTGTCGTGCAGCTGTCCACTGGGGCGTGGTACGACCCCGACCCGGCGGACCCGACGTTCTGCCGCCACGGCAATCCGAACGTACTCATCGCCGACCGTCCGTCGTCGACGCTCAGTCAGGGGTGCGCCGGGCAGCTCACGCTGGTGGAGATCGAGCGCTACGCGGGCCCGCTCCCCGATGTGGCGGCGACCATGCCGCCGGACATGATGGGGCCGGAAGCGCTGTGAGGTCGTCGAGAGCGGGAGGTGATGGTGGATCTGGATCTCGCAGCATTGCGCGCGTTCGTGGCGGTGGTGGAGGAGGAGCAGTTCGGTCACGCCGCCGCGGTGCTGGGGATCAGCCAGCAGGCGGTGTCGAAGCGCATCGCGAAGCTGGAATCGCAGCTGGGGGCGGAACTTCTGGATCGTGGGCACGGCAGGAGCGTGCCGACCGATGCCGGTGCTCGGTTGCTGCCGCATGCGCGGTCGCTGCTGGCGGGGGCCGAGGCGGCGGCGCGGGCGGTGCGGGAACAGGTGCGGCCGTTGCGGGTGGCGGTGCTGGGCAAGCGCATGGCGGCGACGGAGTTGATGGAGTTCTATCTGGCGCGTCATCCGCACTCGCAGACCGAGATCGTCATCTCGAACATGATCACGACCTCGCGGGAGGCGCTGGGTAGCGGTCTCGTCGACGCGGCCTTGGCCCGTGCCTACGGTGGCCCGGTGTCGTTGCCCGACGATATCGTCGCCGCTCCGGCGTATTTGGAGCCACTGTATTTGCTTGTGGGCAAGGATCATCCGTTCGCGAGCCGGTCGATGATCGCGTTGCGGGAGATCGCGGGGCAGCCGGTGTGGGTGCCGGGGGCGGCGGTGCCGTCGGAGTGGGCCGATTTCTATCGCGATCTCAGCGCGTTCAGCGGGATTCCGATCGACACCAGGGGTCCGCTGGAGGGTATGGCGGGCATCGTCGAACGTATCGCGGGTTCGTCGTCGTTGACGACGTTCACCGGAGACGGGGGGCAGACGCCGTGGCATCCGAACGTGCGGCGTCTGTTGATCGTCGATCCCACTCCGGCGTATCCGCTGGCGCTGCTGTGGCCGGCGGGCAACCGGCATCCGGGACTGCGGTCTTTGGTCGAGCACGTCGCGGACAACTACAACCGCGATACCGCCGCCGCCTGCTGGGTTCCCGAACCCGATCAGGCGTTGTTCGGTGTGCCCGGTGCGGTGGCCGGTCCGTCGTGTCGGCCGGTGCCTCTACGATTCCCCGGGTGACCGGATACGACCCGCTCGACGCGTTCGAGCACCTCGACACTTCGACGTTGCCGCCGCGGCAGCAGCGGATTCTCGCCACGATCCGGGACTGGGTGCTCCGGCACGGGTATCCGCCGAATACGCGCGAGATCGGTGACGCGGTGGGTTTGCGGTCGGCGTCGTCGGTGTCGAAGCATTTGCGGAATCTGGAGGAGCGGGGTTTTCTGCGGCGCAGCCGGACGGTGTCGCGTCCGATCGACGTGCGAATGTTCCTGCAGGCGCCGGCGCGGCGGGAGGTCGCGGAGGATTCGGTGGCGGTGCCGGTGGTCGGCGACATCGCGGCGGGCGCTCCGATTCTGGCCGAGGAGCACGCCGACGACGTGATGACGTTGCCGCGTGAGCTCGTCGGGCGGGGCACGGTGTTCGGGCTGCGGGTTCGCGGCGATTCGATGATCGAGGCGGCGATCTGTGACGGCGACATCGTGGTGGTGCGTCGGCAGCAGGAGGCGCATTCCGGTGAGATCGTGGCGGCGATGATCGACGGGGAGGCGACGGTGAAGGTGTACCGGCGGCGCAACGGTCATGTGTACTTGGAGCCGCGCAACCCGGCCTACGAGGTGATCGATGGCGACGAGGCGGTGGTGCTCGGCAAGGTCGTGTCGGTGATGCGGCGGGTTTGAGCTGGGCGAAGGCGGCCCGGGTGGGATACCCGGCCTGCCTTCCCGCGTGGGCCGCCGTACCCTGAACGGCATGCCGGACTTCGTGCAGACGCCGCTGGGCGCCGGGTTCGAGCGGCTGGTGGGCTTGCTCGACGGGTGCCGGGTCGTCGCGTTGACCGGTGCGGGGATCTCGACCGACAGCGGGATCCCGGACTATCGCGGTCCCTCGTCACCGCCCCGCAATCCGATGACTTACCAGCAGTTCGTCGGCGATCCGGTGTTCCGGCAGCGGTACTGGGCGCGCAACCACGTCGGTTGGCGGCGGATGGACGGGTCGCGGCCCAATCCGGGGCATCGCGCCTTGGCGCGGCTGGAGCGGATGGGCGTGGTCACCGGGTTGATCACCCAGAACGTGGACCTGTTGCATACCAAGGCGGGGCATCGGCGGGTGATCGATTTGCACGGCACTTATGCGCGGGTGCGCTGTCTGGGGTGCGCGCTGCTGGTTTCGCGGATGTCGCTGGCCGACCGGCTGGAGGCGGCCAATCCGGGTTTCGCGGAGGCCGTGAGTACCGATGGGCTCGAGGTCGCGCCCGACGCCGACGCGGTGGTGGGCGACACCGGTAGCTTCCGGATGGTGGACTGCGCGCGCTGTGGCGGCATGCTGAAGCCGGACATCGTGTACTTCGGGGAGAACGTGCCCAAGGATCGGGTCGCCGCGGCCTACGAGCTGGTCGACGCCGCGGACGCGCTGCTGGTCGCCGGGTCGTCGCTGACTGTGATGTCGGGGCTACGTTTCGTGCGCTATGCCGCCAGGCACGGTCGTCGCGTGGTGATCGTCAATCGTGGCCGCACGCGCGGTGACGATTTGGCCGCGCTCATGCTGGACGCCGGATGCTCGACGGTTCTGCCTGCCCTCGCCGAGCGTTTGCAGGAGATTCGAGTGGCGGCGGCGCCGTCGGCAGCTCATCCGGCCGTCGGTCTGTCTTGAAGCGCGTTGTGTCGTAGTCGTCACAGTCGCGCGGCGATCCGCCGATCGATCACCGCCAGTGCGAACTCGGCCCAGCGAATGTTCTCTTGTTCGAAGGAGATTCCGCGCAGCAGGGTGAGGTAGGGGCCGACTCGTTCGGCCTCGGCCAGGTACGCCTGCTCGCTGCGGCCGTCCAGCAGTCGGGAGCGCAGGCGTTCGTAGCGGGCCAGTTTCGCTTTCGACCATTCCAGTTTGTCGGCTACCGCGGCGCGCACGGTGGGGGCGTCCTCGATGTCCATGCCCTGCACCTTCACCATCATCTCGTCGCGGATGGCGGTGGGCTTGGCCTGCGTTGCGATGAATTCGTGCAGCGCTGCCCGCCCGGCAGGGGTGATGGCGTGCAGGCGCTTGTTGGGTCTGCGCTCCTGCTCCACGATCCGGGTGGTGATCAGGCCGTCGGCCGCCATGCGCTCCAGCTCCTTGTACAGCTGCTGGGGCGTGGCCATCCAGAAGTTGGCCACCGAGGCGTCGAAGCTCTTGGCCAGGTCGTATCCGGACGCCTCACCTTCCAGCAGGGCGGCCAACACCGCGTTGCGTAGCGCCATCTGCCCAGGCTACCAGTGGAGGGGATTATTCAAGAAGTTGACCTTTTCCCTCTAGACATGTGCAGCTGGCCTCGTTAGTGTCAGCATTGATTACTAAATTAGTTGCATATGAGAGGTGGGTTATGCATCCCTTCCGGGCAGCCGTGGAGGCTCGTGACGAGGCCGCCATCGAGGCGCTGCTGGCCGACACGGTGGTGTTCACCAGTCCGGTGGCGTTCAAGCCGTATCCAGGCAAGGCGATCACCGCGGCCATCCTGCGCGCGGTGATCCGCGTGTTCGAGGACTTCCGCTATGTGCGTGAGATCGCCGACGCGAACGGTCGCGATCACGCGTTCGTGTTCGAGGCCACCGTCGATGGCAAGCAGCTGACCGGCTGCGACTTCCTGCACTTCGACGAGCACGGCAAGATCGACGACTTCATGGTCATGGTGCGCCCTCTGTCGGCGGCGCAGGCGCTCGCGGTGCGCATGGGTGAACAGTTCGAGCGCATCAAGGCCGAGGCCGCCGCGCAGTTCGAGGGTGAGGCGCACGGAGGGTGAGCGACTACGACGTCATCGTCATCGGTGCGGGCAATGCCGGCCTGACCGCCGCCGCGACGCTGCAACGCGCGGGCGTGCGCACCCTGCTGCTGGAGCGGCACAATGTTCCGGGTGGTTGCGCGACCTCGTTCCGCCGCGGGCGTTTCGAGTTCGAGGTCGCGTTGCATCAGTTGTCGGGCGTCGGTGTCGAGGGGCAGCCGATCTCGTTGCGAGAAGGTCTGTTCCAGCAGCTCGGAATCGCCGACAAACTGGAGTTCGTCCGCGAGCACGACCTGTACCGCGCCGTGATTCCCGGCGAATTGGACTTCACCCTGCCCGCGGACTGGGACAGCGCGATCGACGCCGTCGAGGCCGAGTTCCCGGGGCATCGCGATCGGGTCGCGAAGTTCTTCGACCTGCTGAAGGCGGTGACCTTCTGGCAGATCGCCGCCATGCGCGGGATGCCGGTCGAGCAGATCGACCCGGTGCTGTTCGAGTACGGATTGCGGCCGCTGAAGGTCGTGCTCGACGAGTTCTTCGACGACGAACGACTCAAGGTCGCGCTGGGCATGTACTGGACCTACATCGGACAGCCGCCGTCGAAACTGCGTTTCCAGGATCTGGCGCTGACCTTGTACGCCTACTTCGAATTCAAACCCTGGCATGTGCGCGGCGGGTCGCAGGCGATGTCCACCGCCATCCTGGACGCCTTCCTCGCCGCCGGTGGTGAGGTGCGGTTCAACGCGGGCGTCGAGGCGGTGCTCACCGAGTCCGGGCGGGTCCTGGGTGTGCGGCTGGAAGACGGTTCGGAGGTCACCGCGCCCGACGTGGTGTCCAACGCGTCGCTGCCGAGCACCTACGGCATGCTCGAAGGGATGGACGTGCCGGCCGAGGTGCGCGACGACCTGGCGGGCAGGCGGATCGGCGTCTCCGGGTTCGTGCTGCACATGGGCTTGGACGCCACTCCCGCCGAGCTGGGGTTCACCACCAGCACCACGTTCGTCAACAGGGACACCGACGACGACCGCACCTACAACGCGTGGAAATCGTTCGAGCCCGCGCGGGGCATCTGCGTCAGCTCCTACGATGTCGCGCCCATCGGGTTCGCCCCCACCGGAGCCACGCATGTCAGCCTGATGACGCTGCAGTACGCCGACATCTGGAAGAACGTCGCTCCCTCGCAGTACGCGCGCACCAAGTTCGCCTACGCCGAAACCCTGCTCGACCTGTGCGAAACCATCACTCCCGGCATCCGCGACGCCATCGAGGAGGTCGACGTCGCGACACCGCTGACCATGATGCGTTACCTCGGACACCCGGGCGGAGCGATCTACGGCTACGACCAGGACGCCACCGAGGGTTGGCTGTTCCGCGACAGCGAGCGCCGAACCCACGTTCCCGGACTGCATCTGGCCGGATCCTGGGCCGGTATCGGCGGATTCCAACCCACCCTGGAGGCCGGCGCGCGGGTCGCCCGCCGTCTCCTGCGCACCAAAACCGCCTGACCCGAGGACGACTCATGAAACACCCACTCGCCGCACGGTTCGACGGAGCGGCGGAGATCCTCGCGGAGATCGATGCCCGCGTCCCCGACACCCGCGACCACCTCGCCGAAACGCGCGCCACCATCGACGCCTACCATCCCGAACGCCTCCGGCTGGTAGTCACCGACATCATCGACGAGACCGCCTCCACCAAAACGATCCGACTCGAAGGCCTCGACAAGAAACAGCTGCCCCCTTTCCTGGCGGGCCAGTACATCAACGTCTTCATCGACGGCACCAGCCGCCCGTACGCCATTTCCTCCAGCCCGGCGCGGTTGACCCGCTACGACCTGACCGTCCGTCGTGTCCGTGGCGGGCGCGTCAGCAATCTGCTGCTCGACAGCGCCCGGATCGGTCAGGTGCTGACCACTACCGGGCCGATGGGCACCTTCCACCACAACCCGCTGTTCCACGGCAGCGCCGTGGTGTTCCTCGCGGGCGGCTCCGGCGTGGTCCCGGCCATGAGCATGATCCGCGAGATCGCCGAACGCGGTCTGGACCGCTCGTTTCACCTCGTTTACGGCTCCCGCGACGCCTCCGACATCATCTTCGGCCCGGAACTGAACGAGATCGCCGCCGCGCACCCGGGCATCCACGTCGACCACGTGATCGCCGAACCCGGTACCGGCTGGACCGGGGCCACCGGCTTCCTCACCGCAGGCACCATCGCCCGGCTGGCGGGCGAGCTCGACGGCCGGATGGTGTACGTGTGCGGTCCACAGGCGTTGTACCCGTACGCCCTCGAGCAGCTCACGGCGCTCGGTCATCCGCGCAAGCGCATTCGTTTCGAGGCCAACGGCGCACCTACCGACCCGACCGTCCAGTCGCACTGGCCCACCGATGTCGATCCCGCGGCGGAGGTCACCGTCACAGCCGGGAGCGTGTCCTTCCGCACCCCCCGCAACCGGCCGCTGCTGGATGCTCTGGAGGACAACGGCATTCGCCCCGAGGCCGCCTGCCGATCCGGCGAATGCAGCCTGTGCCGGATACGGATTCTGAAGGGTGAGGTGCACACCGCCGAAGAAGCGAAGCTGCGGCTGTCCGACGCGCAATTCGGTTACACCCATTCGTGTGTGGCGTATCCGATCAGCGATGTGGAGCTGAGCCTGTGACCTCGAGCCGGTCGGTTCTCGGCTGGACGGGCAACTCCCGGCTCGAGCACTGAACTGGCTGTAGAGCTCGAGCAGGAACTGGGCGAGGTGGCTCATCTCTCGGCCGCAGTGCAGCATCAGGTCCAGGGGCCGGGCTTGTATCTGGCCGACTCCACCGAGTGTCAGCCGAACCACCAGTCCCACATCGCCGCCGTCACCCGCGGCATCCCGGTACGGACGGTAACCCGCGCGAGTCCGGAACGCCTTCGGCCGTAGCCGCGGGCGCCGAATACCCGTGGGCGCGAGATCGGCGACCGGTGCCGGGAAGTAGGGGATCCGTTCGCCGGGCCTCGGAGGGTCGGTGTCCGCGGCGGCGGCCGGCGGGTGGGGGAGCCCGCCCCTCCGTCGGTCTCGGAACGCGTCGTCGGGCAGAACCATCAGCATCGTGAACCCGGACGGCCGCCATTCTCGGAGTCACCCACGCGTCATCACGGGCACCGGGCATGTCGCCGCCGCGCTGCTGTTCGCCATGGAACGAGCGGGCATCGGCCATGGGTGTGACGCGCGGACGGCTGGGCGTGACATTTCCGCGACCATTTCGTAATGTATCGGTGACCTATTCTCGACAGTAACCGGTAAGCGACATCATGCCTGGTCAACACCGCAAAAGAACCGATGCCCGGAGGCTCGTACTCCTGGCCGTCTGCGGCATCGCGGCGGGCGTCGCTGTCGTGGCGTGGGCGGTGATGCGGCCGGGCCCGGTCACGCAGCACGCCGCGGCGGTCCATTCGCCGCCGTCCGCGCCCGTCGCGTCGAGCACGGTCACGACCACCGCGCCGGCGGTGCCGCAGCCGGTCGCGGGCGCGGCCGCGGCTGCTGCCGGGCAACCACCACCATCTGCCAGAGAAGCCGTACAGCACCCGCCCCCACCGCCCCCGCCGGTGTCTTGTTCTACGGAACTCGCCGGCACTCGGCCGCACGTGGCACAGGTCGGCAACCTTTTGAAGAAGACATTCGCCCTCACCGACATCGGCGGCGCCAACGGCCGCAGCGACGGCGACCACGGCGCCGGCTTGGCGCTGGACCTCATGACACCCGATCCCGCGCGCGGCGACGCGATCGCCGATTTCGTACTCGCCAATCAGCAGCGTTTCGGCGTGACCTACGTGATCTGGCGGCAGCGGTACAACGATGGCCACGGCTGGTCGTATCTGGAAGACCGCGGGAGCCCGACCGCCAATCACTACGACCATGTTCACGTGTCGTTCGACAAGGCGGCGGTAGGGGACGTGACCTGCTGATCGGGTGCCCGCGCTGACGCTCTCGCGGCGCGCGGTCGACGAGGAGTCGGCCACGCGGTCATCCAGTCGGCACACGCGACCCTGGAAGGATGCACTCGAGTCGTCCATGCGACGAGAGCTATCGACCAGAACGTAGGTGACTGCCAATGCCGAAGATCGTGCTGTTCGGCGCCACCGGGTACACCGGCCGCCTGACCGCCGAAGCCCTGATCGCCCGTGGCGCCGCGCCCGTGCTGGCCGCTCGGAACGCGACCGCGCTCGAGAAGCTGGCTGCCGACCTCGGCGGCGCGGAGATCGCGGTCGCCGACGTGACCGACCCCGGATCGGTGCGCGCCCTGCTGGACCGGGGCGACGTGCTGGTGACGACGGTCGGGCCGTTCCTGCGCTACGGCGGACCCGCCTTGGCGGCAGCCGTGGCGGCGGGTGCGCACTACTTCGACTCCACGGGGGAAGGCCCGTTCATCCGCAGCGTGTTCGAGCGGGACGAGGAGGCGCGCAAGGCGGGAGTGGGCTTGCTGACCGCGTTCGGGTTCGATTACGTGCCCGGCAATCTGGCCGCCGGTCTCGCGCTACGCGAAGCGCCGGAGGCCGTCCGCGCGGATATCGGCTACTTCATGGCCGGCCCCGGCACCAGCGGTGGCACCCGCGCCTCCATGGCCGGGATGCTGTTCGAACACGGCTTCGCCCTGCGCGGTGGCCGGGTCGTGCCCGAGCGGACCGGCTCACGGATTCGCACTTTCGACGTCGCGGGCCGCGCGCGTACGGGAGTGTCGATCCCGGGGTCGGAACATTTCGCGCTCAGTCGCTCCGCCTCGCGGCTGCGCGAGGCCGACGTCTTCCTCGGCCTGCCGCCCGCGGCCGCTCGTGGTCTGCAAGTGGGCTCGCTGCTCACCGGCGCCGTCGCACGAGTGGCGCCGGTGAAACGGCTGGCCGACGGTGTGCTGGAACGCGTCGTGAAGGGCTCGACCGGCGGACCGACGCCGGAGTCGCGGGCCCGCACACGCTCCTGGGCGGTCGCCGAGACCTTCGACGACTCCGGACGCGTCCTCGCGTCGGTGACATTGACCGGCGGCGACCCCTACGACTTCACGGCCGCGATTCTCGCCTGGGGCGCGCAGACTGCGCTGGACGACGGCCTGCTCGCCGCTGGCGCGCTCGGTCCGGTGGACGCCTTCGGCCTGGACGCGCTCACCGCGGGCGCGGCCGACGCGGGGTTCGATCGGTAGCGATCGACCCGGCTGCTCCGCATTGCCGCGCTGCGGAAGCCTGCTGCTGTCGGATTCCGATCAGCGTCGACGCATGCACATCACCTGTACCGATTCGACGGAGAGCGTGACGCTGCGACTGACTCCGGATGACCGGAGAGCGGTCGCGGGCTGGCTAGATCCGAGCGGAAGCCGCCTGCTAGGACGGGTGGGGCCGGAATAGGCGAACGCACTTGTCGAGGCTTCCCCCGGCAAGCGCGTCCCCGTTTCAGTGTGCCGCGGTCGAGGTCTCGATCGATCTTTCCGACGGCATATTGTGCGACCTCGCTCCGAGCGCGCCGGATAGGTGCCCACCGATGCCGTGCAGGCCGGTGCCCGCACCCGAAGTGCGGAGCGTGCGTGCCATGACGATCGGTGTGGACCTGCGGTGACCCCAGGTTCGAGTGCCGACCACCGCGGGGTTGAAGACTTCGTGCACGAGCACACTCTGCTGGGTCGAGAACGCGATCTCGTACACGCGCGCTGCGGCGGCTGCGGGAAAGAGCCCGAACGGATGACACGTCACGCCGGTGGCGACAATGCGTCTGCGTTCGAATGCGCCCAGCCGACGGATATGGATTCCGAACGGGACACCGTCCGGCGGCATCAGCGTCGACTCGTCCGCTTCCCGGTAGGTGATCAGGTTCTCGCTGAGGACATTCCCAGCCACATCCCGCAATCTGGTGTGTCGCACCCTGAGCGTACTGGGGGCCGGGTCGTCGCAAACCGAGCAGGAAATGCGGAGTTCGTCGGCATCGATAGTGCGCGAGGGCAATACATCGGCAGCGATATCCGACCCCGCGATCTGCTGGAGAAGTAGCGTGGTGGAGCCGTCACCGTACAGCAGCATTCGCGTGGTCAACGGTAGATGAATTTCGGGCGTGAGCTGAGGGTAGACGGCTGCCGCGACGACCGGAAACGTCGTCGGTCCGGCCGTTCGTCCGGGAAGGGAAGTGGTGATGAACGGTGCGAAGTGGTTGCCCAGCCAAGCTGCGGTTCGGGTGATGCTGACCATCGGTGTGACTTTCTCAACGGCGCTAGGTCCGGCAAGGCTAAGAGACGTAGGTAGATCCGCCGCATCGGTACCTTGTAGGTGACTCGAGTCTCACCTGGCTTTTCTGCCTCCGGAGGAGCGTCTGCGCGGCGCTCCGGATTCCCGGCATGGGACAGGAGAGGCTGGGGTGGCGAGGGGCAACTCTTTCGAGCGCAGACCTTCGGGGGTTGACACGGTCGGCGGTTTCAGGTCGCGCTGATCGCAATCATTCTGCGCACTGGTCGCGCACCTTACTGTTCGGGACAGTACTTCTCATGTGAGGACTGTGTCCGATGACATTGCAGTTGGATCCGATCACATCGGCGCCATCTTCCGACCCGGCCGAGGCGGCGACCACCGAAAACCCGGCCCCGTTCACTCGCAAGCTGCTGGGCCCGGCCCGAGCATCCTCCGGACTGATTCTTGCGGTACTGATCTGGCAACTCGGGGCACGATCCTGGCTCGGCACGACCACCCCGGCGCCGACCGAGGTGCTCGAGGCCGGATGGGAGCTGGTCCGCTCGGGTGAGCTCTGGCAGCATCTGGCCGCCTCCGGGCGCCGGGTGGCGGTCGGGCTGACGATCGGCATCGGCATCGGCCTGGTATTCGGTGTGGCGGCCGGACTGTTCCGGATCGCGGAGGATCTGGTCAACGGTCCGTTGCAGGCTTTGCGGATGTTGCCGACACTGGCGCTGGTGCCGGTGTTCATCATCTGGTTCGGCATCGGTGATTCGTTCAAGATCGCGTTGATCATCGTCGCGCCCATCTTCCCGATCTACCTGAACGTGCTGGCCGGGATCCGCGGGGTGGACCGGCGGCTGGTGGAGGCGGCGGAATCGCTGGGCCTCAACCGATTCGAGCTGACCACGAAGATCATTCTGCCCGGCGCGCTGCCGCAGATCTTCGTGGGACTGCGGCAGGCGCTTGGCATCGGCTGGCTCACCCTGGTGGTCGCGGAGATGCAGACCACGCCGGTCGGGCTCGGCTTCTTGATGAACGATGCCAAGGAGTTCCTGCGCACCGACCAGATCTTCCTGGTCCTGGTGATCTACGCGGTGCTCGGGCTGCTCACCGACCTGGTGGTGCGCGTGCTGGAACACCGGTTCCTGTCCTGGCGCACCGGATATGAGGGGAAGTAGATGACCGCGACCATCGGGACCGGTGTCCGCATCCGTGGGGCGGCGCGCGCATTCGGCGGCCGCACGGTGCTGCGCGAGGTCGATCTGGATATCGCGCCGGGCGAGTTCGTGGCGCTGCTCGGCGCCAGCGGCTCCGGTAAGAGCACGCTGCTGCGCGGGATCGGCGGCCTGGACCGCGGCTTCAGCGGGTCGTTCGACGTGCCCGGATCGAAAGCGATCGTGTTCCAGGAGCATCGGCTGATTCCCTGGATCAGCGTGTGGCGCAACGTCGTTCTCGGCGTCGACGGGGCGACCAAGGCGCGTGCGCGCACAGCGTTGGAGGAAGTGGGGCTCACCGCGAAAGCGGATGCGTGGCCTGCCACGTTGTCCGGCGGTGAGGCGCAGCGTGTGGCCCTGGCCAGAGCGTTGGTCCGCAATCCGGAGCTGCTGCTGCTGGACGAGCCGTTCGGCGCGCTCGACGCGTTGACCCGGCTGAAAGTGCAAGCCCTGGTGGCTCGCCTGTGGACGCTGCACCGGCAGTCGGTGCTGCTGGTGACCCACGACGTGGAGGAGGCGCTGTTGCTGGCCGATCGCGCGCTCGTGTTGCGCGACGGCCGCATCGCCGAATCCTTCGACATCACCGTCGCCCGCCCGCGGTCGGTGGTCGACCCCGCATTCTCCGCACTCCGCCGCCGGCTGCTGCTCGCACTCGGCGTGAATCCCGAGGCACCGACAGGAGCAGAAGCATGAGTGAACCGTTGCAGATCAGCACCGACGTTCTGGTGATCGGCGGCGGGCCTGCTGCCTGCTGGGCCGCGATCCATGCCCGCGAGGCCGGCGCCGAGGTGACGTTGGTGGACAAGGGGTACTGCGGGACCAGCGGCGCCACCGCCCCGTCCGGCACCGGCGTGTGGTACGTGGCGCCGGAAGCGGCCGCGCGGGCGAACGCGAAGGCCAGCCGAGAGGCGCTGGGCGGGCATCTGGCCGACCACTACTGGATGGACCGGGTGCTCGATCAGACCTACGCGAACATGAACCGGCTCGCGGTGGAGGGGCGCTATCCATTCCCCGTGGACCCCGCCACCGGTGAGCAGATCCGCACCGGCGTGCAGGGCCCGGAATACATGCGCCGGATGCGGGCGTGGGTGAAACGGATCGGAGTGCGCATCCTCGACCACTCGCCCGCGCTGGAATTGCTGGTGGACGACGACGGCGTGGTGCGCGGCGCGGCGGGCTACCAGCGCCAGGCCGACCGCGATTACCGCGTTGTGGCCGGTGCCGTGGTCCTCGCGACCGGCGGTTGCGCGTTCCTGTCCCGGGCGCTGGGCACCAACGTCGACACCGGTGACGGCGCGCTGATGGCGGCGGAGGTGGGTGCTCGCTTCTCGGGCATGGAGTTCTCCAACGCCTACGCGATCGTGCCGAAGGGGTCGACGATCACCAAGACCGCCTACTACGGATACGCGACGTTCTTCCACGAGGACGGGCGGGTGCTCGAGGGTGCGGGCTCGACCAAGGGGCGTTCGGTGATCGCGCGGACGTTGTTGCGGGAGAAGGTGTTCGCGCAGCTCGATCGCGCCGACGCGACGGTGCAGGCGCAGATGCGGCTGGGGCAGCCGAACTTCTTCCTGCAGTTCGACCGGCGCGGCATCGACCCGTTCACCGACCGGTTCGAGGTGGACCTGCTCGCCGAGGGCACCGTCCGCGGCACCGGCGGCATCGATGTCGTCGATGACGACTGCGCCACCACGGTCGCGGGTTTGTACGCGGCGGGGGACGCGGCGACCAGGGAACGGATCTGCGGTGGGTTCACCGGCGGCGGCAGCCACAACTCGGCGTGGGCGATGTCCTCGGGCAGCTGGGCAGGCCGTGGAGCGGCGGCGTTCGCATTGCGCACGGCCCGCGCTCGCAGTGCCGATCTGCACGGGGCCGGGCGCGCGGGGTTGCGCCCGCAGCACGGTGCGTCGGTCCGTGCCGAGGACGTGGTCGAGGCCGCGCAGCGGGAACTGATTCCGTTCGAGAAGAATTACCTGCGCCACGGCGACCGGATCCGGCCCGCGCTCGCCGAGCTGGACAGCGTCTGGGAGCACGCCACCCTCGGTCTGGGCGGCGGCACCGGAGACGAGCGGGTGCGCGCCCGGCAGGCCGCCGCGATCACCGCCGTGGGACGGTTGATGTACCGGTCCACGCTGGCGCGCACGGAGACGCGCGGAATGAGCAAACGCGCCGACCACCCGGATCAGGATCCGAAGCAGCACCACCACATCCTGTCCGGCGGGCTCGACGAAGTGTGGACGGCGACGGCCGCGGCCTCCGGCACCCTGGCGGTGGCGGGATGATCGAGATCCTGCGCGCGGGGGACTGCATCGCCTGCGACAAATGCGTGGACGTGTGCCCCACGAACGTCTTCGACCGCACCGACAGCGGAATCCCGGTCATCGCACGGCAATCCGATTGCCAGACCTGCTTCATGTGCGAGGCGTACTGCCCTACGGACGCGCTGTACGTCGATCCGGAGGCGACTCCGCTGGCCGATCACGAGACGGTCCGCGACGAGAACATCGGCCGCTACCGCAGGGAACTCGGCTGGGGCCGTGGGCGCAAGCCCGGCAGCCTGGTCGCGGTCGGGCCACGCCTTCCGCACGGCGCTCCGCCGCCGCGGCTGTCCGAACTCTGAACAACGAAAGCGAATCATGCGCATCATCCGGCTGATCGTGCCCGCTGTCGTTTCGGCTCTGCTGCTGGTACTCACCGGCTGCGGGGCCGACGACGCGGGCTCGGCGACCCGCGCCGAGATCAAGACCCTCCGCATCGGCACCATCGGCACCGGCAACGTGCTCACCGGGCCGGTGGGCTTCGCCCATCAGCGCGGCGCCCTGCTGCCCGCGCTGAAGCCGTTGGGTGTGGACAGCATCGAGGTCTACAGCTTCCCCAACGGGCCCGACCTGAACCAGGCGCTGGTCGGGGGCCGCCTCGATGTCGCCACCTACGGTGACACGCCCGCGCTGGTCGCGCGCGGCAGCGGGTTGAAGACGCGGCTGCTGGCCATCGCGGCGGTGAACTACAACGCTGGTGTGGTGGCCAAGGATCCGTCGATCCGGACGCTGAAGGATCTGGCGGGCAAGAAGATCGGGGTGCAATCCGGTTCCTATATCGACCGCTACCTGCAGGGTGCGCTGAAGGCCGAGGGGATCCAGGCGCAGCTGGTGCACCTGCTGGCCACCGACGCGGAGGCGCCGCTCAACGGCGGTGATGTCGCGGCGGTCGCGTTGCCGGATGTGAACCCGTCGTCGTTCTTCCACGCGTTCCTGGCCAAGGGTTTCCACCAGGTCGACTCGATTCAGGACAACCATCCCGATCTCGCGGGTACCAGCTCCTCGGTCAGCAGTCAGGACTTCCTCGACAGCCATCCGCGGTTCGGCGCCGCGTGGCAGTCGGTGATCGGTGAGGCCAACCGGTATGCGAAGCAGCATTGGGACGACTACGTGAACTACGAAGTTACCCAGTCGAAGTCACCGGAGGCGGTGGTGCGGGCCACCGCGCGTCAGAGCTACATTCCCGACGAGATCTTCGCGCCGTCGGGCATCCAGTTGCTGACGGGGACCAAGCAGTTCCTCGTGGAGCAGAAGAAGATCCGGGAGGATTTCGGTCTGGAGGAGTGGTTCTACCGGCCGGAGCGGACCGAGCAGGGCTGAACGGGTGGACGGGTCAGCAGTGGGAGGGAAAGGGCATGCCGGAGATCGCCGAGTGGGCGCGTCAGCGGTCGTGGGGTGTGCGGCTGGAGTGGGGTTCGGCAGGTGCGGTCGCGCTCGGGCCCGGTAGCGCGTGCGTAGTGGTGGTCGATGTCCTGTCGTTCACGACGGCGGTGTCGGTCGCTGTCGAAGCGGGGACGCGGGTGCTTCCTTACCCGTGGCGGGACGGCGGCGCGGCGGATTCGCCGCGCGGCAGGGCGCGGCGCTGGCGGTGGGGCGGCGAGCGGTGTCCGAGCAACAGCCGTGGTCGCTGTCTGCGGCGGCGTTGCGCCGTGCACCGGTCGCCGAGCGGCTGGTGCTGCCCTCACCCAACGGGTCGGCCATCTCCGCCGCCGTCAACGGCGTGCCGGTCGTCGCGGCGTGCCTGCGCAACGCGAGCGCGGTCGCCGGCTGGATCGCCGGGCAAGGATGGGGCAGCGCACGGCAGCCGGTCGCCGTGATCGCCGCCGGTGAGCAATGGCCCGGCCGCGCCGGCCTGCGGCCCGCGGTGGAGGATTGGCTCGGCGCGGGGGCGGTCGCCGCGGCGCTGGCGCGTCTCGGAGCCGGACCGCTGTCTCCGGAAGCCCATGCCGCCGCCGTGGCGCACGACGGGATCGCCGACGTCGCGGCGCTGATCCGGGACTGCGCCTCGGGCCGGGAACTGATCGAAGGCGGGTTCGCGCAGGATGTCGCGGTGGCCACCGAGCTCGACCGCAGCGAGGTGGTGCCGGTGCTGACCGACGGAGCGTTCGCCGCCGCCGGCCGGTGAGCCGGGCGGTCGCCGTCGAGTGGGTGCTAGCGGTGCGGTCCGACCAGCGCGATCGCGGATTCGACCGCCACGTCGACGATGCCCGCGATGTCGTCGCCGTCCTCCACGGTGGTGGCGATGAGTTCCCGGAAACCGCCGAACAGGATCGTCGCCACCTGCCGCGACGGCGGCCGCAGTCCCGCGGCGGCGAATTCCGGTGTGTCGGCGAGTTTCTGGATCAGCGTCACGAACGCCTCGCCGACCTCGCGCTGCAACTGGCGGGTGTCGTCGCCGAGGGCGGGGACGACGCGGATCCAGCTGAGCGTCAAGGACGGCTCTTCGCGCGCGACGCGGATCCACGCTTCGATGGCCTGACGCACCTGGCTACGCCAGGGCTGGTGCGGGTCGACCGCGGCATCGATCCGCTGGATCATCTGCTTGTGGTGCTCGCTCAGCAGGGCGATGAAGCAGTCCTGTTTGCTGGTGAAGTGCTCGTAGAAGGTGCGGCGCGAGGTGCGGGCGTGGCGGACCACGTCGGCGACGGTCGTGTCCTGGTAGCCGCGTTCGCACACCGCCATGGCCATGGCGTCGAGCAGGCGGCGGCGGAACCCCGAATCCGAGTCGTTGTCGGCGGAGGTGCGGGTTACGGGCGCGGCGCGGGTCACGAGAATCAGGTTAGTTACTCCCTTCGGTTGCTCATGCCCGGCCCGAACCCGTGGCCGGGCGGTTGTCGTGTCCCGATGCCACGGTGTGGTGATCGTCGGGCGGTGCGCCGCCGCGGGTGAAGCGGATGGTGCCGTCATCGATGCGGCCGTAGCGGAGGGTGAGCACGTCGTGGGCGTAGCTCATGCCCAGCCGCCACGGAGCCCGGGAGCCCGCTTTGGGGAATCGGTCGATGTCGCGCAGCACGTACCCGGCTTGGAAGTCCAGCAGCGGTGCGGGCGTCACGGTGGAGTCCGGCCACGGAGTGGTCTGCCGGTAGCCGCCCGCGTCCATGTGCCGCAGCAGCCGGCAGACGAATTCGCTGACCAGATCGGCTTTCAAGGTCCAGGAGGCGTTGGTGTAGCCGATGGTGAAGGCGAAGTTCGGCACTCCGCTGAGCATCATCCCCTTGTAGGCCATGGTGTGCGGCAGCGCGATCTGCTGCCCGTCCACCGTGAGCCGGATGCCGCCGAGCGCGAGCAGCCGCAGCCCGGTGGCGGTCACCACCACATCGGCCTCGAGCTCGCGGCCGGAGGCCAGGAGCAGCCCGGTCGGGGTGAACCGTTCGATGCGATCGGTGACCACCGAGGCGCGGCCGCCGCGGATCGCGCGGAACAGGTCTGCGTCCGGCACCAGGCACAGCCGCTGATCCCACGGCTGATAGACGGGCTTGAAATGGGTGTCGACGTCGTAGCCCGGCGGCAGTTGCTTGACGGTCAGGTCGCGGATGAACTTTCGTATCAGTCGTGGACGTCGCCGGCTCAGCTGGTAGATCACGGTGCTGACCAGCACGTTCTTCCACCGGACGACGGTGTAGGCCCGTCTCGGCCCCAGCAGTGCGCGCAGCCGGCCGGCCAGCGCGTCCCGCGCGGGCACCGGCAGGATGTAGGTGGGGGAGCGTTGCAGCATCGTCACGTGCGCGGCGTTGTCGGTCAGCGCGGGCACCAGGGTCACCGCGGTGGCGCCGCTGCCGATCACGACCACCCGTTTGCCCGTGTAGTCGAGGTCCTCTGGCCAGTGCTGCGGATGCACCACCTTTCCGCGGAAGTCGCCGATTCCGGCGAACCGCGGCGTGTAGCCCTCGTCGTAGTGGTAGTAGCCGCTGCACACCAGCAGGAAGTCGCAGGTGAGTTCGCACGTGTCGCCGTCGTGTTCGGCCAGCACGCTCCAGCGGGACTCGGCGCTGGACCAGGACGCTTCGATCACCCGATGCCCGTACCGGATGTGCCGGTCGATGCCGGCGTCGGCGGCCGTCTGGCGGATGTAGCGCAGGATCGCGGGCCCGTCGGCGATGGCTTCCGCTTGCGTCCACGGGCGGAATCGGTACCCGAGGGTGTGCATGTCGGAGTCCGAGCGCACTCCGGGGTAGCGGAACAGGTCCCAGGTACCGCCGAGGGTGTCGCGCGCCTCGAGGATCGCGTAGGTGCGGTGCGGGAAGGCCGCCCGCAGGTGGTGGGCCGCGCCGATGCCGGAGAGGCCGGCGCCGACGATCAGGACGTCGAGGTGTTCGCTCATGCCCGCGCCCCTTTCGCGTCGCGGGCCCGCAGGCGGCGCTCCAGCAGCGCGACCACACCGTAGTAGTGGGTGGGCGTCACCCGCGCCAAGGCATCGAACAGGTAGGCGTCGGGACCGACCAGGATCCGGGACTTGCCGTGTTCGACTCCGCGGCAGATGATTTCGGCCGCCTTCTCCGGCGTGGTCAGCGCCAGTGTCTCGAATTCCGCGGCCATCTGCTCGTGCGTCCGGCCCCGGCCCTCGGGGTCCTTGCGGACGCGGGCGTTGCGCGCGATGTTGGTTTTGATGCCGCCGGGGTGGACGTTCACCGCGGAGACACCGGTGCCGCGCAGTTCCTGGCGCAGGGCGTCGGTGAATCCGCGCACCGCGAATTTGGCCGCGCAGTAAGCGCTTTGATTGGGCATGCCCAGCAGCCCGAATACGCTCGAGGTGTTGACGATCACGCCGTGATCCTGCTCGACCAGGATGGGCAGGAAGGCGCGCGTGCCGTTGACGACGCCGTCGAAGTTGATCCGCCGCAGCCATTCGTCGTCGTCGGCGACGGCGTCGAGCACCGAGGAGGACATCGCGACACCGGCGTTGTTGAACACCGCCGCCAGTGGCGCGGTCAGCCAGTCGCGGACCTCGTCGGCGAAAGCGAGCTGGTCGGCGGCGTCGCGCACGTCCAGGACGCGGGGGAGTACGGGGCCGGTCAATGCGGCCGCGGTCTCCTTCAGCCCCACCGCATCGGTATCGGCAATCGCGACGGGAGAGCCGGTGCCCGACAGCAATCGGGCCAGGCTGCGGCCGATGCCGGAGGCCGCGCCGGTGATCATGACCGGGCGGCCCGACAGCGGCCTACGGGTGCGGGGCATGGGTGCTCCTGCTTTCGGACGTGCGGATGAGATCGGCGAACCGCTCGCTCATGCGGTCGCCTCGACGGCACGGTCGAGTGTTCGCTCGCCGGGACGCGGCGTGCGCCGGTGCACCACGGCGCGGCCCTTCCCGGCCGGGACGAGTGCGACGCCACGGAAGTGGGTGCGCTCGTCGCGGGCGTCGGTGGGTTCCAGCGTGAAGTCCCGCAGCAGCGTGCGCAGCACGACGTTCATCTCCATCGTGGCGAACGCGGCGCCGATGCAGCGGCGGCTGCCGCCGCCGAACGGGATCCAGCTGAACGTGCCCGGACGGACGCCGACGAACCGGTCGGGGTCGAAGGCACGGGCGTTCGGGAAGAGGTCCTCGTTGTCGTGCATCAACCGGATGTTGACCACGATCTTCTGGCCCTCGGGCAAGGTCCATCGGCCCAATTGCAGCGTCTCGGCCCGGACCTGGCGCAGCGTGATGTCGATGACCGGCCGGACGCGTTGCACTTCCAGCAGCGTCGCCTCACGCAGTTGCGAGCCCCCGGCGTCGGCTTCGGCCACCAAGCGCCGCAGGACGTCCGGGTGCCTGCGCAGCCGCTCGATCGTCCACGACAACGTCGTCGCCGTCGTCTCGTGCCCGGCGGTGAGCAGGGTCAGCAGTTCGTCGGCGATCTCGCCGCGCGACATGGCCGTGCCGTCGTCGTAGCGCGCCTGCAGCATCATCGCCAGCACGTCGTCGCGCTCGTCCAACCCTTCGCGGTTGGCGCGGTCGATGAGTTCGCCGACGATTTCGTCGTAGCGGCGGCGGTAGGCCGCGAAGCGGGCCCAGGGACCGAATCTGCCCAGCGCTCGCCGGGGAACCGGGATCGCGGCGAGGGCTGAGGCGATCAGGACGAGTTTGGGCAGCAGCCGGCGCAATTCCTCGAATTCCGCGCCCTCGGCGCCGAAGACCGCGCGCAGGATCACGTTCAGCGTGATCCGCATCATCGAGTCCATCGTCGCGAACTCGCGGCCCGACGGCCAGTCGGCCATCTCGCGGACCGCCTCCTCTTCGACGAGCGATTCGTACACGGCCAGCCTGCGGCCGTGGAACGGCGGGGTGAGCAGTTTGCGCTGCTTGCGGTGTTCGACGCCGGTCAGCGCGAACAGCGACCCCGGTCCGAGGAACTGACCGAGGTTGACGTCGATGTTGTCGACGAGGTCGGTGCTCGTGGTGAACAGGGCTTTGATCTCGGCCGGGTCGGCGAGCACGACGCAGTCTCCGAATCGGGGCATCTGGACGCGGAAGGCCGATCCGTAACGGTCGTGCATGCGCCGCCAGGTCCGGGTGCGCCCGGTCAGTATCCGCAAGTTCTGCACGATCGGCGGGGTGGATGGCCCGTCGGGAAGTCGCACAGCGGGCATGCGCCCACCTCCTCGTGTGGTACTCCGATGTACCATTCGTACGGTACGCGCCTGTACCAGGCTGTGACAAGGGTTACATCGAACAAGCCCGGGGCGCGTCGGCCACCCTCGGCCGGGTTCTCACGCGTCCTCCCACAGTTCGGCGCTATGGACGGCGAGCAGCGCGTCGATGCGCCGGAGCGCTTCGGCGGCGGGCAACGAGGCGAGGCGGCGTCCGTCGCGCAAACGCAGCGCCACCGCGTCGGCGGCGGCCTCCTCGGCGCCGATGATCGCCTGATACGGCACGAGTCGGTGATCGCGGATGCGTGCACCGAGGCTGCCGCGATCCGGCGGCGACACCGCCACGCGCAGTCCGAGGTCATGGCAGCGGCGCTCGAGGTGCGCGGCCGCGGGCTGCTGGGCATCGGTCACCGGCAGCACCACCACCTGGGTCGGCGCCAGCCAGGCCGGGAACCGGCCGCCGTGGCATTCGATCAGGTGGGCCACGGCCCGCTCGACGCTGCCGACGATGCTGCGGTGCACCATGACCGGCCGGTGCGCAGCGCCATCGGCGCCGGTGTAGCGCAAGTCGAACTGCTCGGGTTGATGGAAATCGACCTGCACGGTGGACAGGGTGGACTCCCGTCCCGCGCTGTCGCGGACCTGCACGTCGATCTTGGGCCCGTAGAACGCCGCTTCGCCTGCCACCGCGTCGTAGCTCAGGCCGCAATCGTCCAGGGCGGCGGTGAGCAGGGCGATCGACCGCTCCCACAAGTTCGGCGCGGCAACGTATTTCCCCTCCGGCCCGGGCAGCGACAACCGGTAGCGGGCGGCACGGATGTCCAGCGCGGCGTAGGCGTCGGCGATCATCGCCAGCGCACCGGTGACCTCGGCGGCTACTTGATCGAGGGTGCAGAAGATATGCGCGTCGTTGAGCTGGATTCCGCGTACCCGGGTCAATCCGCCCAGCACGCCGGACAATTCGGAGCGATACATGCCACCCAGCTCCGCGATCCGCAACGGCAGCTCCCGATAGCTGTGCGCGCGGGACCGGAACAGCAGCGCGTGGTGCGGGCACAGGCTCGGGCGCAACACCACGTGCTCACCGCCGAGGTCCATCGGCGGGAACATGTCGTCACGGTAATGCCGCCAGTGCCCGGAGATTTCGTAGAGCTCGCGTTTGCCGAGCACCGGCGAATACACGTGGCGGTAGCCCGCGCGGCGTTCGGCGGTGCGGATGTAGTCCTCCAACGCCTGGCGCACGGCCGCGCCGTCCGGCAGCCAGAACGGCAGGCCGGAGCCGATCAGCGGGTCGGTGTCGAACAGGTTCAGCGCACGGCCGAGGGTGCGATGGTCGGGCATGGTGGTCTCCTCGTCGACAGGGGGCGAGTGACCACGAGACGAAGCCCCAGGGCACTCGCCCCGGGGCTCGGACAAACGTGGATCAGCGCGCCGGGACGGATTCCGGCGTCGTCGTCACAGCAGCGCGCTTCACGCGGGCGACGGTAGCAGAGGCCGCCGCAGCCACGCACGCGAGTTTCCCGGGAAAGCGGCGAAGATCGCGAAGCGCCCACCGGCGCGAGGGCTTTGACGCATAATCGGGTTCGATTGCCACGCAATGA
The DNA here is from genome assembly GCF_027924405.1 of Nocardia sputorum. Classification (NCBI taxonomy): domain Bacteria; kingdom Bacillati; phylum Actinomycetota; class Actinomycetes; order Mycobacteriales; family Nocardiaceae; genus Nocardia; species Nocardia sputorum. Next base: position 2,842,428 of record NZ_AP026978.1, read on the forward strand.
CATCGGGGGTCGATGGGGACGCGCAGGGCGGTGCTGCAAGCGGGAACGCTGCTCCCGCTGGTCGCCGCGTGCGCGCCGGACCTGCTGCTGGGCAGCTCGGACGCGGTGCGCGTCGGGGTGTCTTGGAGCGGGCAGGAACTGGCGGCCTTCCACGCCGTCCTCGACGGCCTGGACCTCGGCTTCGCGATCGAGGTGATCCCGCTCGGCGACAACACCGACACCGCGTTCACCGCGGGCGGACCGTCCGCGCCGGACGTGGTGCTGCTTCCGCAGGCGGGCCGGGTGCGTGAACTCGCCGGAGACCACAAACTGCGGCCCGTCGCCGACAGGGTGTGGACCGACGAACTCGGCAGCCGCTACGCCCAGCCCTGGCAAGCGTTGCTGCGCTCGGAGGGGCGCCTGTACGGGGTGCCGTTCAAAGCCGCCGACAAGTCGCTGCTGTGGTTCGACCGGCAGCAATTCGACAGCTACGGCCTCGGTGCGCCGGCGGCCTGGACTCTCGCCGACTGGGTCGACCGGATGGAGGTGCTCGCCCAGACGCCGATCCGCCTGCTCGCGCTGCCCGCCGCCGACGGATGGGCGCTGACCGACTTCTTCGAAAACGTTCTGCTCGCCGAATCCCCGCGCATCTACGACGATCTGGCGTCCAAAGACAGCCGGGAGTGGGACAACCCGGCCGTGCGCGCCGCGTTCGGGCATCTGGGCGTGCTGTGGGGGCAGCGGCACGCGTTTCCGGGCGGCGTCGGCGTCGCGTTGACCAGGCAGTTCTCCGACGCCGTCCGGGAGGTGTTCCAGCACCGCCGGGCCGCGGCGGTCGTCGCCCCCGACTTCGCGGAACCGATCGTGCGCAGCGCGGTCCGCGCCTCCGGGCGCACCGTGGAGGACGCCGTGGGCGTGGTGCCCTTCCCCGCGGTGACCAGCGCGTCGGGGCGGCCGAAGATCGTCGGAGGCGACGTCATGGTGGTGACCCGGCAAGCCACTCCCCGCGCGGACGAACTGGTCGAGAGACTGGCCGGCGCACGCGCTCCGCTGCCGTGGATCGAGCGCTACGGCGGCTTCCTGGCGCCGAACCTGCGCACCGAGGCGGACTACTCGCCGTTGCTCGCGCCCTCGGCGCGGGAGCTCGCCGCGCGCAGCACCTTCGACCTGTCCGACCGGATCGGTCCGGTCGGCGGCCGGGAAGGGCTGTGGCGGGTGCTGACGGAGTTCCTCATCGCGATCGGCGACGGCGCCCAGCGGCGGGTGGCCGAGTCCACCGACCGGGCGATCGCCGCGCTGGACGACGTCGAGCGGCGGCGCCGATGACCTCGCCCTCGGATTTCGACGTCAACGGTCTGCGCATCGAGCTGGCCACCCGCCGCATGCGCGGGCCGCTGGTGCCCGGCGGCCGGCCGCGGCGCTGGCTGGGATGGGCGGCGGGTCTTCCCGCGACGGTGCTGACGGTCGCGCTCCTGGCGCTGCCCGCCGCGTGGACGCTGCTCATCGCCACCCGGGCACGTCCGGTCACGGTGCTGGCCTGCGCGCTCGCCGCGGCCGGTGCGCTCCTGCCCGCCGTGCTGCGCCGACGGTTGGGTGTGCCCTGGATACGAATCGTGGTGTGGCCGTCGGCGATCGGCGGCACGATCGGCGGACTGTGGCTGCTGGGCGGCACGATGACCGCCGACGACCGCGGCGCCTACCTGCGCACGCTGCTGTGGGTGGCCTTCGCGATCGGACTGCTGATCCTCGCGCTGGCGATCGCGTGGTGGGGGCGCTCGGCGCGCTGGCTGTGGTTGCCGCTGATCGTTCCGTTCGGAGTGTCGGCGTTCGTGTCGGGCGTGGCGTTCCGGGTGATCTTCGGCAGCGGCGCGCGCTGGCTGGACATCGAGGACGTCGGGCTCTACCGGTGGTGGCTCGCGGCGATGCTCGGCTCGGCATTCCTGTGGACCTGGCTGGGTTTCCTCACCGCGCTGTTCCGTGCCGGAATCCATGCGATAGAAGCCGATCCGGCGCGCGCGGGCTACCTCTACCGCGACGACGGCAGGCCGCTGGCGGTCCGGCTGTACGAGTTGCTGCGGCCGGTGCTGCTGATCGCCGGGCTGGCCGTCGGCGTCGCGGCCGCGCGCGTGTTCGATGTGGTGCTGATCGGGGTGCCCGGGGCGCTCGAGTACCAGGTCGACAGCGCGACCGTGCATTGGTGGCGGCTGTCGGCCGACGCCGAGCCCGGGGTCGCGGCCGCCTACGCGCTGCCGCTGGCGGTGCTCGTGGGCGCGGTTGCCTGGCTGCTGCAAGTGGACGTGCGCCGGCACCGCGCGAGCTGGTCGGCGGTGCGCGCGATGTCGGTGGCGGGCCGCAGCCGCGTCGGTCCCGTGCGCGCGGCGGGCATCGTGCTGGTCTCGGTGCTGGTGCTCTACCCGATCGGCGTACTCGCCTATACCGGGTTGCACGGGCACGACGGGTTCGGATTCGCGGCCATCGGTCTGCTGTGGGGTGACGACGGACTGTGGCGCTCGCTGCAGACCACCGCATGGGTCGCGGGGATCGTGACCGTGGTCGTGGTGGCCGCGGCCGCGCCGGTGGCCTACCGGCTGGCGGCGCTGCGACCCAACGGCACCGCCGCCCGGGTGGCCGTCGTGGCGCTGGTGGTGCTCGCGGTGATCCCGGCGCAGACCTACCTCGGGCCGATCGACGGTCTCGTCGACGCCCACGAGCTGTCGGGCACGCGGATCCCGCTGATCCTCGTGCACGCCGCCGCCGGCCTGCCGATCGCCATCCTCGTGCTGCGCGGCGCGATGCTCGCCCCGCCGGGCAGCGCCGCCGCGGACGCCCTGCACGGCCTGGCCAGCCCGGGCACCATCGCCCAGCGCGTGCTGGCCTCGTCCGGGCCCGCGCTGGGGGCGGTGGCGGTGCTCGAGTTCGTCCAGGTGTGGAACGACTTCTTCATCGGGCTCGTCGTCAGCGGAGCAGGCGCGAGCCCCTGGTCGCTGCTGTTGTGGGGCGAGGCGCGGCAATTCGGTGAGAACACCGCGCAATTGGCCGCCGGGTCGCTGGTGTCGGCGGTGCTGCCGGTGGCGCTGCTGCTGGTGACCTGGCGGCGGTGGGTGGTGCCGGGCCTGACCGGTGGAGTGCTGCGATGACAGCGGCCGCGCCGGGACGCGGGGAGGGAGAGCGACGGTGAGTACCTCGACCGAACCCACCGAGCCGGTCGGGCAGACCGCGACGCCGCGATCCTCGATCTGGATCGGGTTTCTCGGCACCGCGTCGCTGGTCGCCTACACGGTGCTGTTCGAGCTGGTGCGCACCCTGGTGGTGAACTCGTTCGGCGAGAACGCCGTCGTCCAGTTCTTCAACGGGCCGCTGCGCTGGCTGTCGGTGCTGTTCATCGTCGCCGCCGCGGCCTACGCGCTGTCCCGGTTCGCCCGCGGGTATCGCACCAGAGTGCGGACCGCCCGGGAAATGGACCTGATCGCCGGTCTGGTCGAACCGGGCCCCGCGCTCGCCGACCGCAGACCGCGCGCCGCCGCACCGGCCCCAGAACTGGACGCGGTGCTCGACGGGCACCTCATCGCCGCGGTGCTGCGGGACCTGCCGGTGCACGACTACGAAACCATCGCGCTGCTGGCCGTGCTCAACGCCATTCGTGACACGCCGGGACGGCTGCCGCTGGCGCGCGAACCCTCCGCGCGCACTGCGGCGAAACTGCTGGAGGGTCTGTGCCGCCGGGAGATCATCACCGAGCATGGCGCGCAGCGATTCCGCGTGCGGCGCGTGCCCGAACTGCCGGATCGATCCACGGTGACCGCAGGACCGCAGTGGGCCGCGGCGCTCACCGCGCTGCTGCACCACTACGCCGACCGCGCGGGACGCTGGGCGATCGCGCTGGAATCACGGCGCTTCGCCGTGGGCGCTCGCCGCTGGTTCGAGACCGAGGAACCCTATCTGCGCGCCCTGGTGGCCGCCTGCGCGAATCCCGGCCGGGAGTTCCCCCCGGCGGCGGTCGCGCACCTGGTTCGCCTCGGCAATGCCCTGGACGTGTGGTACGCGCGAATCGGATTGGGGGAGAACGAGAGCGGGGTGGCCGACGATCTGTGCTCACTCCCGGGAATCGACGAGCTGAATCGCGACCTGGTGTTGCTGCGGGCGGGACGGCTGGACGAGCGGCCGCGCGGCTACCGGCCGCGGCGGCTGTCGACGAGCTTGGCCGCCCGCTGGGAACATCAGACGGCGCTGCGGCGGCTGGGCGCCGCCCCGGTGGATCTGGACGAGGTCGCCGATCAATTGGAGACCGCGTGGTGGCTGCTGCCGCGTGACGACGTCGCCGGGGAAGTGTGCGCTCTGATCAACCTCGCCGTCGTGCACATCCGGCAGGGCCGCCTCGACGCCGCGCAGGACCGTCTCGAACTGGCCGAATCCCTCACCCGCACCGGTCTCGATCCCGACGGGCGAGCGCAGACCCACGAGACCATGGGCGCGCTGTGGTGGGCCCGCGGCGAACCCCGCCGAGCCCTACGCTGCTGGCAGCTCGCGCTGAGCGCCTACCGCGTCCTGGACGACGACCCCGGCATCGGCCGCTGCCTGCAACATCTCGGCTCCGCGGTCGTCGCCGACCCCGACCACGCGACCCTGCTGCTGCCCGCCGACCCACCCCTCACCCGCGCCGAAGCCATCCGCCAAGCCAGCGGATGGCTGGCCGAAGCCCGCCGCAGACACCCGCTCGTTCGCCACGCCGGATACTATGCGGCACAAGCACGTTCGGACCTGCGCGCCGATCGCGGCCTGCTCGGCCTCTTCCCGGCTCGCCGCCGCGGCCCGCTCGCGCGCATCGATCAATGGCCCGCGTCCGTCGACGACCACGCCCACCGGCCACGCTGACCACGAGCCTGCGACCGTCTGATGCTCCCCGCGCCATCCACGCTCGTCCTGGTCCGTCATGCCCAGCCGTTCTTCCCACGGCCGGGCGGACCGGGCGAGCAGGAGCGCTCGCTGACCGACGAAGGCCGAGACCAGGCCGAGCGGCTGGTCGCCATACTGGCCGCCGCGGCACCCACCGCCATAGTCTCCAGCCCCTACCTTCGGGCCGTGCAAACCGTCGAACCTCTCGCCCGTTCCATCGGCCTGCCCGTTGTCACAGACCACGCATTGCGCGAATGGGACTCCGGAATCGGCCCGACTCCCGATTTCGCCCGCTACTACCGCGAAAACTGGGCCGAACCGGGGTGGGCCAGGCCAGGAGGGGAGAGCCTGCGAGAGCTCTCCGGGCGCGCCACCGCGATCCTGACGCAGCTGGCGCAGCGGCACCGCGGCGGGACGGTCGTGATCGGCAGCCACGGCACCTTCATCTCGCGCGCATTGGCCGGGTTCGGCTGTCGAGAGGTGGACTGGGCCTTCCACCGGGCCATGCCGATGCCCGCGATCTACCGGCTGGTCTTCGAGGACTCCGGCGTGCGAGCCACCGGGCCGGGTCTGGCGGAGTGAGCCGTGTGCAGACGTCGTCGAGGCAGGGCATCTCAACTCGCGATGCCGGCGTCGATCTGCTGGGCACGGCGAAGCAGCGTGGGATCGTGTGCGTTGACCAGCAGCAGTTCCGAGGCCTGGGTGGTCCATAATTCGGTGAGCCGTTCGTGGTTGGCGCGGACTCGAGGCATGTCGTGGGCGATGAAGCGCTCCATGAGGATCAGGGATCGGGGCACGCGGCCGGTGCCGTCGATCTGCCCGTGGTGATGGAACGCATCGCCCGCGTGCAGGATCCATCGCTTGCCGGTATCGATGGCGATGGCGGCGTGGCCGCGGCTGTGGCCGGGCAGGCCGATCATGACGAGGCCGGGCGCGACGTCGGTGAGCTCATGGGCTGCGGCGAAGCCGTTCCACGGCTCGCCGTGGCCGGGAAGGTGGCCGACCAGCGTCGGGTGGTGGTCGCGTTGGGTAGCCAGGTAGCGGACCTTCTCGACGAAACCGCGCGGGTGCAGTGCCGCGTCCGCTTCGTCCGCGGTGAGATGCACTCTGGCCCAGGGAAAGTCCGCCAGCCCGCCGGTGTGGTCGGCGTCGAAGTGGGTGAGCACGATATCGCGGACCTCACGCTGGTCGAACCCGAGGCGTGCGACCTGCCGGACGGCGGCTTCGTTCTCATCGAACCGCGGGCGGACGTAGTGGCGTCCGGGCCCGAACCGGGCACCGGGTTCGGCGGCGTCGCGCAGCCCCAGTCCGCTGTCCACGAGCACGAGGCCGGTGGGCGTCTCCAGCAGCAGGACATGGCAGACCAGGCCCTCAGGGGTGCACGGCGGGCGCATGGTGCCGCAGTTGAGGTGGTGGACCTTCATCCCAGTGCCTCGAGCATCGCGGTCATTACCGCCGGATCGCCTCCGAGGAGGCCGGTGTCGATGGTTCGGATCGGGTGGCTGCCGTCCCAGTGCGCCGCGGCCATCTTCACCAGGTCGAAGACGAACTTCTCGGTGCCCCCGACGTCGGAGATCTCGATGACGGTGCCGGAGTGGTGCTCGGTCTGCAGGTAGGCGAATCGGCCGTCGGCCCCGCCGATGCGGCCTTCCTGTCCGACGGTGCGTCCGGCGGAGAGGGCCCGGTCGCAGAGCTCGATGGCGGCCACCGGATCGGCGGCCGGATGCGGCCCGGTGTGCGCGTCGGCGAAGGACAAGACGATCTTGCCGGTGGCCGCGTTGTCTCGCGGTCGCTGTACGGCGGCCGCCGCGTCGGCGCGCATTGTCACGGTCTTCTCCTGAGTTCTATCGGGTGAGAGTGGCGGTCAGTCGCCGAGGTCGGGCGGTGTGGTGGCCAGCAGGCGCGGGTCCGGTTCGTGTCCGGCTGTGGTGGCGGCTCCGGCGAGGGCGCGGGCGAAGGTGAGCAGGCCGCGGGGACTGCGTTTGTCCAGTCCGCCCAGCAGTTGCTTCAGGACGGTGAGCTGATCGAAGTAGATCCGTTCAGTCACCAGGTTCTCGTGCTCGTCGAAGACGAAGTAGGCCGTCATCCTGGTCCTGTGGGTGGACCCGGTCGGCGGGATCTTTCCGAGCGGCCCCGAATGGGTTCCCAGTAACCAGAATTCGACGATCACCGCGTCGTGACTGTGCCGCAGGGCGATGATCTCGTGGTCTTGGTCGGGAAAGGCGCGGCGGGTGTCGCGATAGTAGTCGCGCACCTCCTCGTCGCCGTCGTGGACGACCAGCGGCGCGATCAGCTCGTAATGCGGGTGCGGGAACGTCGACAGGGTGGCGTCCCAGTCCTGGGCCACTTCGTCGTGGAAGTGGTCGAGAACGAGTTTCTCCCGGGCGCGCAGAACGGGTTCGGGGGGCAAGGTGAAACGTGACGACATGGGTAGGTCTCTCCTCAACGCTGCGGCCCGTGGGTGATGTGGCCGTGATGGAAGGTGGGGTGGGCGCCCGGGTTGGTCCACACGCCGGTGAGTTCGCTGGAGGGGAAGAACTGCAGGAACCGTGCGTCGGTTCGGCTGCGGTCGGCCAGCGTCTTCTCGAGGACGATCGAGTTGTATTGATCGGCGGTGGTTTCGATCGTGTTCGCGTTGAGCACGACCTCCTGCTGCCACTGCTGGGCCCAGCGCGCCAGGCCGGGCATCCGGGAGTGTTCCGGGGTCAGCGCTTCGGTCGCGATCACGTTCTCGCTGCTGACCCAGATCCCGGTCGATGTGTTGAGCACCAGGCTCTGGTTACCGAACACGTGGCCCGGGGTCTTGACCACGGCGACACCGGGACCGAGGACGACCGAGCCGTCGATGGGCCGGAACGCTTCCGCGGGCACGTCACGATAGGTGGCGGGCTGGTACCACGGCTTCTGCAGTGGATGCAGCTCGGCCATGCCGACCAGCTCGTCACGCTGGACGATGACCTGCGCGTTGGGGAAGATCGCCGCCGGTGTGGTGCCGAGGTCGTCCTGAGGCGCCGTGGTGCCGATCCACCGCCGCAGATCTTGGGTGTGCAGGTGGTCGAACATCAGGTAGTCGACCTCCTCGGGCGCGATCCCCAGGCGCGACAGATGCGCTTGCACCGTGCCGTGCTCGCGGACCATGCGCCGTTGGATCACGGCCGGGGTGCGCTGGGCGAGATTGTCGAAATACGGTGTGTAACGCCCGCGTTCGACGTCCGAGGGTTCGAACAGCAGCGTGCGGCGGCGGCCGTCGGAATCGTGCCAGCGGATCACCAGCATGCGGTTGGTGATCGACAGGAACGGTGCGATGGCGCGGGAGGCGCGGAACAGTCCGAAGCGGGTCGGATACGGCAGTGTCACCAGATCGCAGGTGGTGACGCTGTCGGGGGTGCCGGTGCTCGGGAACTCTCGGCGGAACGCCGCGGCCCGGGCGCGAGCCAGTCGTAGGCGCGCGCCGGGGCCGCCGTCTGCGTGGGCGAGATCGGTGAAGGTGTCGATGGGGTCTCCGATGGTCCGAAGATCGGCGACGTCGGAGGTTCCCCAGGGGAAACGCATATCGGACTCCAATATCCACGGTGTGGGTTTGGTGTGGCTCCGACACTATATCCACGATGTGGATTAAATCAAGGGGGTGCGGCAGAATGACCACATGACCAGCCAAGCTCCCTCGACGCGCCGCGGGCGACCCCCGAAAGGCGCGGGACAGCTCACCCGCGCGGGGATCATCGAGGCGACCCTCGACGTGATCGGCAGCGACGGTGTCGGCGCGGTGGGTATCCGAGCGGTCGCGCGCGCGCTCGGAGTCGATCCGAAAAGCCTGTACAACTACGTCGACGGGAAAGACGGGTTACTCGATGCGGTAGCCGAGCATCTCTTGGGCTCGATCGAGTTGCCCGCGCTCAGCGGTGATCTCCGCAGTGATCTGCGTGCCATCGCGGAGGCGTTCCGCGATCGCGCTCTTCGGCATCCCGCGGCCGCCGCGCTGGTCCTCACGCGGCAGCTGGGATCGGTGGAGGGCTTGTCGCCGATCCAAGCCGTCTTGGAGGTGCTGCGCGCCGCGGGGTGCGACTCGGAGGAAGCGGTTCATCTCTTGCGGGCGATGTTGGCCACGCTCATCGGCACTCTGCTGCGCGAAGTCAGCGCGGGCCCCACCTACGGAATCAGCGACACCGCCGGCATCGCCGCACGGCGGACGACCCTGGAACAATCCGGACTGCCGGCCGTGGCCGAGGCTGCTCCGTACTTGGCCCGGTTCGACAGCCAGGCGGAATTCGACTACGCGATGGATCTGGCGCTCGATGCGATCGTCGCGCGTGTCAGCGGTTCGGCACGAAACGGCTGAGCCGCCGACGCACTCACGCGCGTGTGAGACCACACCCGACCCGGAACACCAAGCGCTGCTCGCCGACGCGGTGGGCCTGGCGCTGTTGCGCGCCGACGCCGGCGAAACGATGCGCGCCTTCCGCGGCGCCGCCGCCGTCGCCGGACGAGCCGAGACCTTTCCAGCGCATGGCGACCCTTTGCAATGTCGGTGGCCTATCCGGTGCGGTTTTCGTCGGTGACGCGTGTCGTGAAGGTGATGGCGTCCTGGCTGGGGGGTGCGCCGAAAAGGCGGCGATACTCACGGCTGAACTGGGACGGGCTGTCGTATCCGACGAGGTAGCCGATGTTGGCGACATCCCTGGGGTTCGCCGCGAGGAGAAGCCGGGCCTGGTTGAGTCTGATCTGCTTCTGGTATTGGATGGGGGTCGTGCGGGTCACGGCCTGAAAATGCCGATGGAACGCGGAGGTGCTCATGCCGGTGAGCCGGGCCAGGTCCGGCACTTGGAACGGCTCTCGATAGTTTTCCCGGATCCATTGCAGGGCTTCGGCGATCGGTGAGAGTCTGGGGTCGGTGAGACCGATCTGGCGGACGATCGCGCCGTGCTCGCTGGTGAGCAATCGCCATAGGATCTCCCGCTTGATCAGCGGTGTGAGCACATCCCGGTCACGCGGCTGGTCGAGTAGGCGAACCAGTCGCATGGCGGCGTCGAGCAGTTCCTTCGACGCCTCTGCGAAGCCGACGGCAGGTGGCGCGATCGTGTCGTCGGCGAAGGCGCCGCGACCTGCCTGCAGCAGCAGCTCAGCGACCTGCGAGGGCTGTAGCAACAGACACAGACCCAATACCGGTCGTTCCGGGGTGGCTTCGAGGAAACGGCATTTGAGCGGTACGGCGGTGGAGGCCACCAGGTAGTGCCCGGCACGGTGGTCGTATACCTGCTCGCCGTACGCGAGACGTTTCGCGCCCTGGGCGATCAGCGTCATGCGTGTACCGGCCATGGACGGTGGCGGGGGCAGGATCGACACCTCCCGGCCGACCAGCAGGTCCTGGATTGCCGTTGCCCCGTCGTCTCGCGCATGGCGGGCCAACAGCGTGCAGAGCTCATCGAGCGGCATGCACCGGAGTTTAGTGCTCCGGGATGAACAATCCGCAGGTAGACTGCGCTTTCTGGGGTTCATCCCAGCGCGTGTGCGATGACGATGACGCAGCCGAGGACGAATTCCAGGGCGGCGAAGGAAAGAAATTCCACCGGCCGGATCGGAAGACCCTTCAGGACGATGGACAGCATCCGCCCGGCGAACCCAAGGAAGATCGGCACGGCCAACAGGAACATCGGCGCCCAGCCGATGTATACCCCTGCCATGAAACGGTGGATGTGGTCTGCGGTCGCCTCACCCCCGCGGGCTCCCTGCACCAGTTGAAGACCGGCGCCCGCAACGATGACAGCCGCCGTCAGCAGCAGACAGGCCATGACTGTCATGTCGGCGCCGGTGAAGGAGCTGTGCGCGGCAGCCGGCAGCAATCCTTGGGTTTCCATAGTGATGTCGTGTTCCTCTGGTGGCAGTCGGCGGTCAGGCTTGTTGGGTGGGGCGTACGAGCAGTTCGGCGACGGCCACATGCCGGGGGCGGGTGACGATGTATCCGACCGCGTCGGCGATGTCGCGGCTTTGCAGTCGCTCGATGTCGCCGAGTGCGGCGGCGATCTGCTGCTGGACGACGGCGGGATTGTGATCGCGCAGTTCGGTGTCGACGCTGCCCGGCTCGACGACGGACACGCGGACGTGTTGGCGGGCGAGTTCCTGGCGCAGCGCCTCGCTGAAGGCGCCGACACCGAATTTGGTGGCGCAGTACACCGCGGACATGGCGAATGCGCTGCGGCCTGCGAGCGAGCCGATGTTGACGATGTCGGCGACCCGGCGCGGCTGCTGGCCGGCGGCCTCGACCAGATGGGGTATGGCGGCGTGGGTGCAGTACATCAGGCCCATGAGATTGACGTCGATCATGCGCCGCCAATCGTCGATATCCGCTCCTGGCGCGGGGCCGAGCAGCATGAGCCCCGCGTTGTTGACCACAGTGTCCAGGCGGCCCAGGCCCTCGACGGTCCGCTCGACCGCTTCCGCGGCAGCGACGGAGTCGGTGACGTCGGCGGGCACGACCAACGCCTGTCCGCCTGCGTCGGAGATTTCCGTGGCGAGGTCGGTGAGCCGATCTTCGCGCCGCCCGACCACGGCCACCGACGCGCCCTCACGGGCAAGCTCCAAGGCGGTGGCGCGGCCGATACCGCTGGAGGCTCCGGTGACCAGCGCGACGGTTCCCTCGAGAGAGTGAGTCATGGCTAGTGCCTTTCGATAAGCCCCTGGTGCGGGGATCGCGCGACACTGCGTTCAAGCCGGCAATCAGGGGGCATGGTCGGCCGGGCGTTCCGGTGCCGGACCTCGGGGCGGCGCCATTGCCGCCCGCGACGATCACGGGTTTTCCGGACGTGGCGGACAGGGACGACTGATTCAACCACTCTGACCTGCGGAAACCATAGAACGATCCTCGCCTGTGGTTGCACGATCCTCGCATGGACGTCCTGCAGAACCGGCAGCCAGAATTGCCCGACGTTCAATCCGGATGACCCATTCCAGCCGCGATCGTTTCTGGTAATCGCCCTCCAAAATGTCCTAGCGACGATATGGCGATCAACGCGCAATACAGTGTTGCATCCCATGCTATTCCGGCAATTTCACCTCGCGCGGCGTCTTGTCCGGACGCAAGCCGCGCCAGCTGGGGTGGCGCAGGCCCTCCGGGGTGGCTTCGCGATATTCGATGTCGGCGACCAAAACGGGCTCCACCCAATGCGCCGCGGCCGCGATCGCGCGCGGCGGCGGGACATCGAACGGAGTGTCCGGCCGGGACAGCTCGTTCAGGCGGGCTTGCAAGGAGCGGCGATCGGGCATCGTCCATCCGGTGCCGACATTGCCGATATGCACCAGCTGGTCACGGTCGTTGTAGGCGCCGAGCGCGAGCGAACCGAACGTCGCGGAGAACCGCCCCGTACCCGGCAGCCAGCCCGCGACGACGACCTCCGTGGTCTTACGCAGCGGCGTCTTGATCCATACCGGCGAGCGGCGACCGGGGTAGTACGCGGAATCGAGACGCTTGGCGACGATCCCTTCCAGACCGTGCTCGCGGGCGACATCCATCAGAACCATGGGGTCGATATCGGCGTAGTAGGGCGGGGTGCGGGCGAGAGGGCGATCGAGCGCGAGTTCCGCCAGGCGCTCACGTCGTTCGGTGTAGGGCAACGACAGGAGGGAGACTTCGCCGACGGTCAGCAAATCAAAGGCCAAGTATTGCGCGGGAAATGCGCGCAGCAATTCCGCACTCGGCGAGACCACGTGCATCCGCCGTTGCAGGCGGCCGAAAGACGGCGCCCCCGTCGCGGGATCGGGGGCGACGATCTCCCCGTCGAGAATCAGCCCGCCGCGCTCGCCCAGATCCGCGAGCACCGCGCTGAGCTCGGGAAACGAGCCGCTGAGATCGCGATTGTTGCGACTGTAGAGCCGGCACTCCCCGTCCCGGCACCGCGCGATGGCGCGAATGCCGTCCCACTTCATCTCGAAGGCCCACCGGCCATGGTCCCGCGGCGGCCGTCCGGAGACGGCCAGCATCGGCGCCGGCGCTGACAGCACACCATCAGCATATCTTCAGCAAACAAGCGCGCGGCATGCTCGGGCGTCGGCCCGGAGTCACAATCCGAGCTTGGTGACCGCGTTGTCTTCCAGGGGGTTGGCGGTGCGGATGTAGCCGTGGACGGTGCGCGGGTTGGTCCAGCGGCCCTGACGCATGATCTCCCGGTCGCTGGCGCCGCCGAGCGCGGCCTGGGTGGCGAACCCGGCGCGCAGCGAATGGCCGGAGAACAGGTCGGGGTCGAGTCCGGCCCGGGCGGCATAACGCTTGACCAGTTCGGCGACCGCGCGGCCGGACATGGCGTGGTCGCCGATCCCGCCGTGCCGGTTGATGGTGGGGAAGACCGGCAGATCCGCGTCGGTGAGGGTGGTGCCGGTGAAGCCGTGGCAACGGTGGATGTCGGCCGACCTCGCGGGACTGTCGGCGAGCCAGGCGCGCACGCCGGAAGTTCCTGCGGCGGCGTGTATTTCGCGCAGTCGCAGCCAATCGGCGAAGGCGCAGACCGGACAGGTCGCGGGGCGGCGGCCGCGGGGGAGGGCCACGCGTTGTTCGGCCGCACCGGTGGGGTCGGTCTTCGTCGCGGGCAGCCGGATCAGCAGGAGCGGTTCGCCGGTCGTGTGGTCGACTCCGACCTCGACGTCGCCGATACGCAGCCCGGCCAGTTCACTGCGGCGCAGGGCGCCCGCGAAACCGATGAGCAGCGCGAGCGCATCCCGCCGCCGGGCGGGTTCGGCGGGCCAGCCCGGTTCGGGCAGCCCGCCGAGCAGTTGGTCGAGAGTGTGCAGCAGGACAGGGCGTTTGCGTTTGGGTTTGGTCCGCCGGGTGCGGCGGATGCCGCGCAGGGTCAGCCGCACGACATCCGATCGAGTCGGTGACGGCAGGCCATTCGCCGCGTGCACCGCCGCGATGGCCGCCGACTTTCGCTCCAGAGTCGCGGGGCTGAAGGCCCATTCGCCGCCGGCGCGGCGCGCGTCGGCGGCCGCGGCGAGATAGACGGCCACGTCCAGCGCGTCGGCGGGCAAAGCCTGGCGCCCTTCGGTGGCGCACCACGCCGACCACGCCACCCAATCCGCCCGATAGGCGCGCAGTGTGTTCGCCGATTGCGACGCCTCGAGATACCGGCGCAGCGAACCGGCTTGATCGTCGTCGAAGCGGTCGCGCACCAACCGCAGTGCCGCTGCGTCGACCAGCACGCTGCGCACACCACGGCGTAACTCGGTGCGCACCGAGTCCGGGACCGCCACAACGCTGGATCGATCGTCCACGACTCGGCTCCCGCGTTCCTATCGGTGACTGACTTTCGCCCTTCGGCATTCGGCGCAGGAAGTCAGCCTACGGCACTGCGGTGCGGCCTCAGCGCGGATCCTCTCGGTGAGCGCCCCTTCGAAGCGTTTGGCACGGCTCCATGCTCGCCGACTCGCCAGAGCAGATGAGAACCGACAGCCGACTCGTGGCGAGGGGGTACCCAGTTTTTCACCCGTTTCGTTGATATTTCGTTTCGTCGCAACCAACGCTACTAAACGAAATAGAATCCGTGGCAGAAGAACGAATCGGGGAATCTGACCGCCGATAAGGTTCACTTATCGGAGGTCAGATCTAGCGGTCTCAGCCGACCGGAATTGCTGCCGTATCCACGCTCGGTGAAGTCCACAACGTCGACCACGGCCGAGCGGCGGTGTTCGACGGGTGCAATGGACGAACGTGAGATCGAATGCCGGACGGTCGATTACCACGATTCGATCAGCGGGACATCGTGCTCCTGCCGCTGCCATTGCGTGGTGAGGCGACGGAGTCGGTCCGGGGCGGCGATGCCGCGCACGCGTGCGATCTTGTCGTCACGGATCTCCAGGATCGTGACGCCCACGACCCGGTCGCCGAGTGTGGCGAGCATGGCCGGGCAGCCGTTGACCACGGCGGCATGGATCGAGGGCGAGCCACCGGCGAGTCTGCGCTTGGCCGGCGACGGTTTGAAACCGGCCCGCACCGCGCCGGCGATCCGCTCCGGCGTCGAGTACCGGATCAGTTTCTCGGCCGTCCCCAGCCCGGCGCCGTCGGAAATGCCGGTCGCGTCGTCGGTCAAAAGCGCCACCAGCCGTTCGGTCCGGCCCGAGGAAGCGGCATCGACAAAGGCTTCGACGATTCGGCGCGCGGCGGCGTGGTCGATGTCGGCGCCGTTGCGGGCGGCGGATATTCGACGCTTGGCTCGGTGGGCGTGTTGCTGGCTTGCGGACTCGGTGATGCCGAGAATGTCGGCTATCTCGGCGTGGCTGTACGCGAAAGCCTCGCGCAGCACGTAGACGGCCCGTTCGACCGGCGACAGACGCTCCATGAGCGTCAGCACCGCCAAGGTCACCGATTCGCGCTGCTCGACGGTGTCGGCCGGGCCCAGCATCGGGTCACCGTCCAGGAGCGGTTCGGGCATCCAGGCGCCGACCGCGCGTTCGCGCCGAACCTTCGCCGAACGGAGCCGGTCGAGCGCCAGGTTGGTGACGATCTTGGTCAGCCAGGCCTCGGGCACCTCGACGTGCTCCTGGTCGGCCGCCTGCCACCGCAGGAACGCGTCCTGCACCGTGTCCTCGGCGTCGGCGGCCGAGCCGAGCAGGCGGTAGGCGAGCGAGGCCAGCCGATTCCGGCTGGCCTCGAAACGCGCCACGGTGGCCGTGTCCATGAGCACGACTCTATGCGGCGACCACGTCGTGCGAGTGCTCTCGGGCGGGGGCCGAGCGGTACCGGTGACTCGGCATTCCGAAGGTCGGGTGACTCAGGGCCCAGGCGGCGGTGTCGAGGATCGCCGACTTGACGCGCGCGGCCGTCCGGCCACGAAGGGCCCACGACTTCGATCGCGCGGCACCGTCGACCGGCTGGTAGATCGCGTCTTTGCGGCCGAGGCTGATGTGGTTGCCGACATACGACATCGCGAACGTCGGGATATCGCGCCCGGTCCGGTCCCCGATGATCGCGGCCGTCGCCTGCTTGCTCGTGGGTCCCGCGGAAGCGCAGGACATCGGCAACGGCCGACCGTTGTCACCGATGACGAAGACGCTGTCACCGGCGACATAGATATCCGGGTGCGAGACCGACCGCATGTGCCGGTCGACGGTGATCTGGCCGTTGGGTTCCACCGCGAGGCCGCTGGCGGCGGCGATCGGGTGGACGGCGAAGCCTGCGGCCCACACGGTCGCGTCGGAGGCGAAAGCGGTGCCGTCGGCGGCGAGCGCCGCCGCCTGTTCGACGCGCACGATGCTGGTGTGCTCGTGGACGGTGATACCGAACCGGTCGAAGGAACGCAGCAGGTGACGACGGGCCTTCGTGCCCAGCCAGCCGCCCAGTTCGCCGCTGGTGGCGAGGCCGACCCGAAGTCCTGGACGGGATTCGGCGATCTCGGTGGCGGCCTCGATCGCGGTCAGGTTGCCGCCGACCACCAGCACCTTCCCGTCCGCGCCCAGCTCGTCCAGGCGTGCGCGCAGGCGCAGCGCGGCCGGTCGCGCAGCCACGTGGAAGGCATGGCCATCGACGCCGGGAACGCCGTGGTCGGCGGCGGTGCTGCCGAGCGTGTAGAGGAGGGTGTCGTATTCGAGCCGGTCGATGCCGTTGCCATCGGCGACGGTGACGGTCCGGTGCTCGGCGTCGATGGTGGTTACCCGCGCGACTCGTAGCCGGATACCGGTGCCCGCGAATATCTCCGCCAGCGGCCGGTGGCGGAGATCCTGGCCGGCGGCGAGCTGATGCAGGCGCAGCCGCTCGATGAAATCGGGTTCGGCGTTGACGACGGTGATCTCGAAGTCCTCGGGGTGAAGTCGGCGCGCCAGGTATCCGGCGGAGAAGGCTCCGGCGTATCCGGCCCCGAGGACGACGATGCGGTGCTTCATGGTTCGCTCCTGTCTGGGTTCGCGTGCTCCCTGAACGAGACAGCCCCCGAATTCCTGACAGCATCAACCGGTGACGTGGGTCACCGCTGAGGCTTCGGCAGACGAATGACGTCGGCCGAGGGATACGGCGCTGCGATGACGCCCTGATCCGGCGAGCCCGCGGATGCGCGCCTTCTATGGGTGCCGGCCACATCGAGATCGGCCGGGCATGGGAGTGTGGCCTGCCCGGTGGGCAACCCACGCGAGGACGTGCAGGCCGGAGTGCGCTCGAGCGCGTTCTGCGGTCGTAGTGAAAGCACCTGCTCACCGCGCCTGCCGCGCAGGGCAGCATCCTGGCAGCTGGACATTTCCGCTGCCGACCGCGATTCACCGAGCGGCCGAGCTCGGGCTCGGGCGGTGAGACAGACGCTACGATCTGGCCGTGTCGAAGGTGTGCAACTATCCGGGCTGCTCCCGTCCCATCACGAGTGCAGCGGGGCCCGGCCGTCCCTCCGAGTACTGTGATCGGCCGGATCACACGCGATGGCGCGCGTGGCGGGAACGGCAACGGCAGCAACAGGAATCCGAGGCGGCAGCTGCTCCCGTCACTGTGACGCAACCGGGGCCGGTGACTGTCGCGCGGTTGCGCGCCGATGAACTGCTCACCCAATTCCGCGGGCTCGCCGAGCAGTTGAACACCACGCTCAGCGCCGCCGTCGCAGAGTTGTCCACGCTCGCCGACCCGGCGATCGCCGAAGCCCAGGTGCAAGCAGTACAGGTCGACGCCGCACGGCGGATCGCCGAGGCGGAGGGCGCGGCCGTGGCGGCCGAGCAGGCCCGGCGGGAGGCGCACGAGGCCAGGGAACTCGCCGAGTCCGCCGCCGACGACGCGGCGAGCGCTGCCGAGCAGGCCGAAGCACGGATCGCGGAGGCCGATGCGGCGCGCGACGACGCGCTGCGCGAAGTCGAACGAGTCACCAAGCAGGCAGCAGACGAGGTGTTCGCGGCCCGCAGCGCCGCGGAAGCCGAGATACGCACCGTGCGCCGTGAGTCCGCCGAGCAGGCCGAACGCCTCGAACAGCAAGCCGCGGAAAAGGTTCAGCGAGCCGAACGCCGCGCCGAGGCCGACATCGCGCAGGCCCGGCGGGAAGCGGCGGCACAGATCGCGGCCGCCCACTCCGAACGCGATCTCGCCGCCCAGCGCGCAGCCGACGCCGAACGAGCGGCCGAGCGAGCCGAACGCACCGCCGCCGAACGTGCCGAAGCCGCCGACGAGGCACGAGCCGAATGGCGGCGAGTACGCGCTGAACTCGACGCCACCCGCAGCGAGCTCGCCGACACCCGTCGCGCCACGGCGGCCGAACTCGCCTCCGTCCGCGCCGAGGCCGCAGCCGCCGTCGAGAAGGTGCGTGTGGAAGCCGCGCAACGTCTGGAAGCGCTGGACGAAGCCCGCGCCCAGACCCTCGCGCGCGCCGAACGCGCCGAAGCCCAACTGGACGAACTCCTCGCCGAAACTCGCCGCAAGCCGCCCGCTACCGAACCGGAACGGCGCAGTGACGCGTGATCGGCCCGCTGCGGTGCCGACCACATTCTCGGTACAGCAGTGTGGCCTAGAGAAAGGATGATCCGGCATGTCCGTCGTTCACCGGACCACCATGGTCCCCACCAAGATGGAACTGCTTGCCTCGTGGTTGCCCAGTCGTGCCTGGTATCGCGGGGCGAACCAGGCGGATCTCCGGAAAGCCGGTGGATTCCGGCTCGACGACCCGGAGGGGGAAGTCGGGATCGAATTCCTGGCGGTCACAGATCACTCCGGAGCGCGGCCGTGCACCTATCACGTTCCGCTGACTTACCGGGGCTCGCCCCTACCGCAGGCCGCCGACGCGCTCGTGGGCACTTCCGAACACGGTGTGCTCGGCACCCGGTGGGTGTACGACGCCACCCGTGACCCGGTGGCGGTGGCCCAGATCGTCGCCTTGCTCACCGGAAAGGCGCGACCGCAGGCCCAGAACGAAAGCAACGCGCCGGATTCCTCGGTCACCGTCCGCAGTGACGACACGCTCTCGCTCACACAAGGATTCGGTGTCGCCCGAGACGAATCGGTGTGCACCGATATCCCGGTGGGCGAGCGGACCGTGCGAGTCCACCGCCTTCTGCAGGTAGCGGAACCGGCCGTCGCCGGTCATGTCATCGCCCCTTGGCTACTACATGACGGCACTACCGTCACCGGCGTATTCATCGAGCTGGCTGCGTAATTCGAGGATGTCCGGCAGACCTACCGGACACCCGCGCGTGGATGACGGTGCCGTGGTGAGGCAAACGAGCCGCTAACCGTAACTCCGGTCATATCATGTAGCTATGCCCGAAACCGAAGTTCGAGGGCGTACGGAACCACTGGCCGGCGCGGTCCGGCAGACGGTACTGGTGGCCGGTGCCTGCTCGATGATCATGGGTGTGGCTCTAGCGGTGTGGCCGCACAAGTCGCTGCCGGCAGCGGAACTGCTGTCCGGCTGCTATTTACTGCTCAACAGCGTCCTGCAATCGGTCGTGGCGGTCGGTGCCCGCTTCGCCACGCCGTTACGAGTGCTCGTGCTGGTCAGTGGCATAGTGTCGGCTCTGCTGGCGGCGTTGTGCTTCGCGGGCGGGAATTCCACTCCGCTGCTGTCGTTCTGGATCGGATTGGCCTGGGCGATCCGCGGGATCTGCCACGCCACGGTCGCGGTCTGGGTCGACGACCTGACCCGGCGCGGATGGCACGAGCTGTTCGGACTGGTCACGCTGGCGTTCGGCGTGCTGGTGAGCGCGGTGCTGTTCGAGTCGCCGGACGCGCTCGGCTGGGTGGCCGGGCCGTGCCTGGTCGCGATCGGGACGATGGAAGCTCTGTTCGCCACGGGTTCCCGGCGTGACGTGGTCACGATGCCGGGCGTGGTGCCGAGCTTGCGCCTGGATGGCTGAGCACGAGAACACATCCGGTGGCGAGCCGTGTCCTGTCCAGGTTGACTGGGCGTTATGGCATCCCAGCACTTCGCGCTCCGGTCACCCGCGGAGCTGATCGTGATCACCCACGGCGTCGACACCGCAATCACGCCGATCGCTCTGAACGACAGTCGCGGCGCGCAATCACGTCTGGCGGAACTGCTCCCGCCCGGTGGTGAACTCGTGCGGATCTTCGGACCGGCCAACCGTTTGGAGCGCAGACTCACCGGCACCCCGCACCTGGAGACGGGCGGGGCATACCTCAACTACTTCTTCGTCCGCGGTGTCACCGGCGAACTCGACGAGCTGGCCGCGCGCCTGCGAGCCGCCGACGAGGTGGCGGCGGCATATGTGAAGCCGCCCGCCGAACCGCCTCTCGCGCCGGAAGGCGCGCGAGCGATCACCGGCCGCTCCGCTGCCGAGGCGCCGCCGGTGACGCCGGATTTCGCGGTGCGGCAGGGGTACTTGGACGCGGCTCCGCAGGGCATCGATGCCCGGTGGGCCTGGACGGTACCCGGGGGCCGCGGGACCGGCGTTCGCGTGGTGGATATCGAGGGCGCGTGGCGGTTCACCCACGAGGACTTGCAGGTCAACCAAGGCGGGGTGATCGGCGGCAGTCCCTCACCGCAGCAGGGCTGGCGCGACCACGGCACCGCGGTCGCCGGGGTGATCAGCGGCGACGTGAATGCCTACGGGATCACCGGGATCGTTCCCGAGGCCTACATCCGTGCGGTGTCGATCTTCGGATCCGGTTCGGCCGCCGCGATCCGCTCCGCTGCGGATGCGCTGAACACCGGCGATGTGATGCTGCTCGAACTGCACCGTCCCGGCCCCCGATTCGCCTACGCCAACCGGCCGGATCAACGGGGCTACATCGCGATCGAATGGTGGCCCGACGACGCCGCGGCGATCCGCTACGCGGTCGGCAAAGGCGTCATCGTGGTGGAGGCGGGCGGTAACGGCGGCGAGGATCTCGACGACGCGATCTACGACACCCGCCCGGCGGAGTTCCCGGATACTTGGCGCAATCCGTTCCGCGGCGGCGCGGCCGACTCCGGCGCGATCGTCGTCGGAGCCGGTGCACCCCCACCCGGCTTCCACGGCCGCGACCACGGCCCGGCCCGATCCCGCCTCTCCTTCTCCAATTACGGGGAACGGGTCGACGTGCAAGGCTGGGGACTGGAAGTCACCACCACCGGGTACGGCGACCTGCAAGGCGGACCCGACGAGGACCTCTGGTACACCGACGTATTCGCCGGAACGTCGAGCGCGTCGCCGATCGTGGTCGGCGCGGTCACGAGCTTCCAGGGAATGAGCGCGGCCGCGGCCGGACGCAAGACGCCCGCGGAGGTGCGTGCGCGGCTGCGGGACACCGGCTCGCCGCAGACCGATGCGCCGGAACGTCCCGCGACCCAGCGCATCGGCAATCTGCCGGATCTGAAGTCGATGATCCTGCCGCGATAGGCCGTCGGGGGACCATCCCACCGGGGACGAAGTACTCGGACTCAGTCGAGTGACCAGTGCTGGTTCAGTCGATTACGCCAAGTGAAATCCGGTCGGTGATTAGTTGACAGGAATGGAATCCAGCTCAGGCAGCAGCTGATGGCCTACCGGCAGCGACTCACTCGGCAACGGTGCTCGATCGCGTCGGCGGGGAGGAGCTACAGCTCGGGCCCGGTCGGCACTTCAGCGATGGTCGACCGGGCCGTGCCCTGACCGGTCACGATGATCACTCCACGCGCGCGGCCAGCAGCAATTCGAGCAGCACCTGGGCGAATTCGGCGGGTGCGTCGGTGAATCCGCTGTGGCCGCCGGGAAACTCGGTGAGCGGAATGTTCAGCTGCGCGGCGAGTGTCTGCGCGGGACGGTAGGGGAGCTTGCCCTTGCTTTCCCGGCCCGCGCCCAGCACGAGGCGATCGATGACCGGCCTCAAGGCCGCCACATCGGGCAGATGCGAGGTGATCGTGCGCAATTCGTGTTCCATGTTGCGCGGTGCGTTGGCGTGCAGACGTTCGATCATCGCCGCGGCGCGCGGCGAGAGCTGGGCGGTGTCGGGCATGTTTACGCCTCCGCCGATGCCTTCGAGGAAGCGGGCGCCCGCCGCGGCGAGACCGTCGGTGACGAACAGTTCGTACACCTCGTCGACGAACGCCTTGTGTTCGGCGGCGTCGGGCAGCACGCCGAAAGACGGTGGCTCGTGTGCGATCACCAGCCGTAACCGCTGGGGATGGCGGGCGAGCAGATCGAGCGCGACCACCGCGCCGCCGCTGCCGCCGAACACGTAGGCGTCTTCACCCGCAGGCGTGAGGCGCTCCAGCAGGAGGTGGGCGTCCTCGCTCTGCACGTGGACCTCGATATCGGCCGGTGGGCCGGGGTCGAGCACGCTGCGGGAGTAGCCGCGCGGGTCGATGGTGACCACGGTGAAGTGTCGCGCGAGCGGTTCGAGGATGGGGTCGAAGACCGCCGCGTCGCCTCCGCTTCCCGGTAGCAACAGCAGCACCGGCCCGGCGCCGCTCACCTCGTAGTACAGCGTGGCTCCCGGTACGCGCAGAGTGCCGGATCTCATTGTTTCTCCTTGTTCTCGGCCGGCCACTGCTCGAGGGTGACGTGCAGGGCATCGATGATGCGTTCCCAGGAGTCGGCCGTGGAGCGCGTGTGTCCGAATCCGCCGGTCGCCTCGAGAACGCTGTAGCCGTGAAAGGTGCTGCGCAGCAATCGCACGGCGTCCGTCTGGTCGGGTTCGGCCAAACCGTAGGCGCGCAGCATGCTGTAGGTCAGTTCGACGGCGCGCAGCGCGCCGGTCGCGGTGCGCGCGACTTCCGGATCGAACGGGAGTTGCGTCGCGGCGTACCGGCCGGGGTAGCGCAGGGCGTAGTCCCGCCAAGCGTGGGCGTAAGCGGCGAGTGCGTGGCGTCCGGCGCGACCGGCCACCGCGGCCGCGATCAGCTCGGTCTTCTCCGTGGCCGCCAGCACGGCGACGCGCGCGCGGAGGTCGCGCAGATTCTTGACGTGGGAATACAGGCTCGCGTCCTGCACGCCGAACTTCTTGGCCACCGCCGACATGGTGACGTTGTCCAGTCCGATGTCGTCGGCGAGATCTGCCGCGGCGCGGGTGATTCGCTCCGCGGTCAGCCCGGCTCGAGCCATCATGCGCGCCTCCATTCCTAGTTCTACTAGTTTATAACCTAGGAGCCTTAGGTTTGCAAAGTCGAGGAGGTGCTTCGGCAGGCACACCGGTATTCGGGCTACGAACCGCTGCCTTGCCCAACGGACCTTTGGAAGCGTCCGTCGTCGAGGCGTGGCAAACCGATCAGCTGGCCCGGCGAACCGTCGCAGCTTGTTCCGGAAGTGGATTCGGCCTGACGTTGGCCACGGAGCGCCGCGACGATCGAACGTTCGCGAACCGCATGGCCGACCGATGTCACCGAGTCGGCATTCCGCCGGCAAGTCCATCCGGACAACCTCGGCGCCCCGACCGAAGCCGCACGAATCGGCTCACAAAGTGAATCGCCGTCCCTTCGCGGCCCATTCGCCCCGGCCCCGCGGGGTGATGGACCAGCGGCCGCGATGCTGACAATCCATGATCAGACCGCGCGACTGCAGGCGCAGCAATGCGCTGCGGACCGTCCATGAGGTCAGTCGCGCCTGCTGAGCCAGTTGCTCGACGGTGAGCAATCCTCCTGGCGCCAGCACACCCAGCACCGCGAAATCGGCGGCAGTCCTGGGTCGTCTCATCATATCGCAGCCCTTTCCCTCGGGGAGAAGGCAACCCAGGAATCGACTGAGGCTCGGCGGCCGGAGTTGCCGAATCGACGGTAGAAGCCACACCGACACCCTCGCCATGACTTTGCGCGACTTTGCGAATCGCGTTGACCGGCAGCGCCTCCGGTGGGGACGATTGCACGACATCGTCCGTCAGCTCTCGCAAAGGATCAGCTATGAACCTGCGACTTCTCGGATCCGGATCCGATCATGGAGCTTGTCCCGCCGTGTACGCCACCGACACCGGCGTGCTCGTGGTGCAGGGCGATGCCACCGACCGCACCGGGACGGTCCTCGTGCCGCACCAGTTGCTGGACTGGCTGGAACCGGGCATGTGGCTACGGGTGGAGGCGAGCGGAACGTGCGGTTCGGTGCTGGTAGCCGGTGAACCGGTCACCGATCCGGAACTGCTCGCCCAGCTGACCCTCGACTGTCACGAAACCGCCGTGGTGGTGCGCTGATGTTGCACGTCGTCGGCGACCGCTGTTTCGAGCCGCTCTTCCGGGCGGCTCGATTCCGTGCCTTCCATCTGGAGGTTCGAGACCACTACGTGATGGAGGACGAGCAGGAAGCCTTGCGCCGCTTCGATGCCGGAGTAGCGTACGAGCGAGAGGAACAGCCCGAGTCGTGGAAAGCCTGGGACGCTCTGATGGTCGAGTCAGCCACGCGCGGGGTCACGCTCGAGCGGCTGCGCGTCGTGACCGTCCCGCACACCGGCTACACCCGATGGCTGGTGTCGGCGACCGACGACAACATCGCCACCGGCGAGACCGTGCGCTGGCTGCCGCGGCATCTGATCGACCCACTCGATCTGCCCTCCGACGATTACTGGCTGTTCGACACGAACCTCCTCGCCTTCAACACCTTCGCGGAGAACGGGGCGTTCATGGGGCTGTCGATCACCACCGACCCGGCGCTGATCGCCCGCTACCTGCAGGTGCGGGAACGACTGTGGCCCAAGGGCATCGATCATCAACGATATTCCGAGAGTGAGCACGTACCCGAGTGAACGGTGTGTCGGACGCACGCGAGGTGCTGGGCGCGCGCCTGCGTGAACTACGTCGTGCCGCCCACCTGACCGGCCTGGAGCTGGCCGCGAGATGCGGCTGGCATTCCAGCAAGGTGTCGCGGATCGAGGGCGGCAAGCAGACGCCTTCGGAGGCGGATCTCGCCGCGTGGTGCGAGGCGTGCGGCAATACCGCCGTGCTGGACGATTTGGTCGCCAACGCGCGCAATCTGCAGTCTATGTACCTGGAATGGCAGCGCACCGTCGCCTCCGGGCACGCGCGCAGGCAACGGCAGTCGATCGATCTGGAGGCGCAGACCACGCAGATCCGCTGGTACGCCCCGGACACCTTGCCGGGACTGCTGCAAACCGAGGGCTACGCGCGCGCGATCCTGACCGCCTGCATCGCGGTCACCGGTGGACGCGACGACCTGGAGGACGCGGTGGCCGCGCGCATGGCCCGCAAGCAAGTGCTCTTCCGGGCCAAGCACCGGTTCCATTTCGTGGTCAACCAGGCCGCGCTGTGGCGCACGGTCGGCGACGCCGCCACCATGGCCGAACAACTCGCGCACCTGCTGGCCGTGATGGCCAACCCCAGGGTGCGGCTGGGCATCATCCCGATTTGCGCCGACTACCGCGCCCCCGCGACGAACTTCGTCATCTACGACCGCGCGCAGGTGCTCACCGAGACGGTCTCGGCCGAGCTCACCATCACGCGTCCGTCGGAAATCGCTCTGCACGAGCGGACCTTCGCGATCCTCGCCGACCAAGCCGAGTACGGCGATCGCGCCCGCGCGCTGATCGCTAAGGCGCTGGAACGCCGCCGCGGCAGCTGAGTGCACGCGACGGCGCGACGGCGATGCCGCCACTGTCGTCCAGCGGCGGCACCGCCGCCTCGGGGTCAGCGCACGAAGGTCGCCGCCTGGCCGGCGAGGTCGAGCAGCGGCTGTGGGAAGACGCCGAGCGCGAAGGTCACCGCCGCGGTGATCGCCACGATCGTTGTCGTCACCGGCGGGGACACCAGCACCGGAGCGTCGGCGGGCGGGTCGGTGAAGAACATCAGCACGATGACCCGCAGATAGAAGAACGCCGCGACGGCGCTGCAGATCACGCCGATGACGACCAGCGGTGCCGCACCGCCGGAGGCGGCGGCCTCGAAGACGGCGAACTTGCTGACGAAGCCGCTGGTGAGCGGCAGTCCGGCGAAAGAGAGCAGGAACAGCGCGAAAACCGTGGCCAGCCAAGGGGAGCGGCGGCCGAGCCCGGCCCATCGCGGCAGGCCGGTCGCTTCGTCGCCGTCCGGTTCGCGGACCAGGCTGACCACCGCGAACGCGCCGAGCGTGCCGATACCGTAGGCGGCCAGATAGAACAGCACCGCCGCGACACCGCGGTCGTTGGCCGCCACCGGACCGGTGAGCAGGAAACCGGCGTGCGCCACCGAGGAATACGCGAGCATTCGTTTGACGTCGGTCTGCGTGATCGCCATGACCGCGCCGACGGCCATGGTGGCGATCGCGACGGCCGCGAGGATGGGCCGCCAGTCGTCGCGCAGGCCGGGCACCGCGACCTGGAGCACGCGCACCAGCGCGCCGACCGCCGCGATCTTGGTGGCTGCTGCCATAAAAGCGGTGATCGCGGTCGGAGCGCCCTGGTAAACGTCGGGCACCCAGGACTGGAACGGCACCGCGCCGATCTTGAACAGCAGGCCGACCGCGAGCATCGCGATCCCGAGCACCGCCAGCGTCGCGTTGTCCGGATGCTGCGCGATCGCGTCGGCGATGCCGCCGAGCCGCACCGTACCCGCCTGGCCGTACAGCAGCGCGACGCCGTAGAGGAAGAACGCCGAGGAGAACGCGCCGAGCAGGAAGTATTTCAGCGCCGCTTCCTGGGACAGCAACCGCTTGCGCCGGGCCAGTCCGCACAGCAGGTACAGCGGAAGCGACAGCACTTCGAGGGCGACGAACATGGTCAGCAGGTCGTTGGACGCCGGGAACAGCAGCAGGCCGCCGACGGCGAGCAGCGTCAGCGGGAACACCTCGGTGGTCGCCACGCCCGCGCGCAGCGCCGCCGCTTCGGCCGCGCTGCCTGGTACCGCCGATGCCTGCGGCGTGAACGCGTCCACGCCCCGTTCCCGAACAGCGGCGGCGCGGCTCCAGGTTCCCGGACCCGACCGCGCCTGCGTACGGGGCTCGGCTCCGCGCTCGGCGATGAACAACACTCCCAGGATCGATACGACAAGGATGGTGCCTTGCAGGAACAGCGTCACACCGTCGATCGCGACCGCACCGGCGACGGCGGCGGTCTCGGTGCCCGCCAACGCCACCACGGCGATCAACGCCGCCGCCAGCCCGGCCACGCTCAGCACCAAGTGGGTGGCATAGCGGTAGCGCCGGGCGACGAACGCTTCGGCCAGGACGCCGAGGACGGCGGCGCCGAACACGATGAGCATCGGGGACAGGGCGCCGTATTCGATGCTCGGCGCGGGGACGCTCGCGGCGAGCGTCGTAGCGGAGGCCGGGACGTTCACTTGTGGGCACCTCCGGACTGGTGGGCCGATCCCGCTTCCGGCAGTGGTGGTGTCGAGGGCGCGGGATCGTTGCGGCCGATGGTGGTGAGCGTCTGGCTCACCGCGGGATTGATGAAGTCGGTCAGGACCTTCGGATAGATGCCGAGGAACAGCAGCGCGACGATCAGCGGCACCACCACGGCGACTTCGCGCGGCGCGAGATCATAGATGCGCTCGTTGCCCTTCTTCACCGGCCCGGTCATCATCTGCTGGTAGAGCCACAGAATGTAGAGAGCCGCGAGCACCAGCGCGCTGGCGGCGACCACGGCAGCGAACTGGTAGCGGGTGAATGTCCCGATCAGCACCAGGAATTCACTGACGAAGGGGGCGAGCCCCGGCAGCGACAGCGTCGCCAGACCGGCGATGAAGAAGGTGCCTGCCAGCACGGGAGCCACCTTCTGCACGCCACCGTACTCGGCGATGAGCCGGGTACCGCGCCGCGAGACCAGGAATCCGGCCACCAGGAACAGCGCGGCGGTGGAGATGCCGTGGTTGACCATGTACAGCGTCGCGCCGGTTTGGCCCTGGCTGGTCATGGCGAAGACGCCGAGGATGATGAAGCCGAAGTGGGAGATCGAGGTGTAGGCGATCAGGCGCATCACGTCGGTCTGCCCGATGGCCAGCAGGGCGCCGTACACGATGCCGATCACCGCGAGCGTGATCACCAGCGGCGCATAGGTGTCCGACGCGCCGGGGAAAAGGAGCAGGCAGTAGCGCAGCATGCCGAAGGTGCCCACTTTGTCGACCACCGCCATCATCAGCACGGCGCTGGACGGCGTCGCCGCGACGGCGGCGTCGGGCAGCCAGGTGTGCAGCGGCCACAGCGGGGCCTTGACCGCGAAGGCGAACATGAAGCCGAGGAACAGGGCATTGAGCACCGCGGGCCCGGCGCCGAGCTGCCCGGTGTTGGCGGCGGCGACCACCGTGCGGAAATCGAACGTGCCCGCGGATCCCTCGCCCAGCCCTTCGCGCGCGGTGAGGACGTACAACCCGATCACCGCCGCCAGCATGATCAACCCGCCGAACAAGTTGTAGAGCAGGAATTTCACCGCCGCACGGGAACGCTGCCTGCGCAGCAGGGCATCCCCGGTGCGCGGCCCGAACCCGCCGATGAGGAAGTACATCGGGATGAGCATCGCCTCGAAGAACACGTAGAACAGCAAGATGTCCAGGGCGACGAAGGAGACCAGCACCATCGCCTCGACGAGCAGAGTGAGCGCGACGTAGGTGTGGGCCACCCGTTTGCCGCTGCCGACTTCGCGTTCGTCGTGCCAGCCCGCCAGGATCAGCAGGGGCACCAGCGCCGCGGTCAGCAGCACCAGGACCAGCGCGATGCCGTCGAGGCCGAGGGTGTAGCCGGCGCCGAACGCCGGAATCCATTGGTGGGATTCGACGAACTGGTATTGGCCTCCGGCGGTATCGAACCGCACGGCCAGCCCGATGCCGATACCCAGGACGAGCACCGAGAAGCCCAGTGCCACGGCTCGAGCGAGGGTGCGCTGCGCGGCAGGCAGTACCAGTACGATCGCCGCACCGACGACCGGGGCCAGCCACAGCGTCGTCAACCAGGGGAACTCGTTCACCACAACCTCACCGCCAGCAGGGCGGCAGCCACCAGGGCCGCGCCGGTGAACATGGACAGGGCGTAGGAGCGCACGAATCCGGACTGCACGCGCCGGGCCCGTGCGGACAACCCGCCGATCAGTGCCGCGGTGCCGTTGACGACGCCGTCGATGCCGCGGTTGTCGAGGAAGACCAGCGCCCGGGTCAGATGCCGGCCGGGCCGCATGAACGCGGCTTCGTTGACCGCGTCGCCGTAGAGGTCGCGGCGCGCGGCCACGGTCAGCGCGGACACGGTTTCGGGCGCGGTCTCGGGGATGTCGCGTTGTGCGTACTGCGAGTAGGCGACCGCGACGCCGACGGCGACCACGCCGAGCGCGAGTACTGTGACCAGCGCCGCGGGGACGGTCTCGGTGCCGTGGTGGGCGCCGACGACCGGTTCGAGCCAATTCTGCAGCGAGGAGCCGAACACGAACACCGCTCCGGCCCCGACCGAGCCGAGGGCGAGCAGGATCATCGGGCCGGTCATCACCGCGGGAGACTCGTGCGGGTGGGTGTCCGGTTTCCAGCGGCGCTCGCCGAAGAACGTCATCAGCATCACCCGCGTCATGTAGAACGCGGTCAGGCCCGCGCCGAGCAACGCCGCCGAGCCGAGCGCGATCCCGTTCACCCCGCCTTGGTTGAACGCCGCTTCGATGATCCGGTCCTTGGAGAAGAATCCGGCGAACGGCGGCACCCCGATGATGGCCAGGTAGCCGAGACCGAAGGTGACGTAGGTGATCGGCAGCAGGGTGCGCAGTCCGCCGTAGCGGCGCATGTCGGTTTCGTCGTCCATCGCGTGCATGACCGAACCGGCGCCGAGGAACAGCCCGGCCTTGAAGAACCCGTGGGTGAGCAGGTGCATGATGGCGACGGCGTATCCGGCGGGGCCGAGTCCGGCGGCCAGCACCATGTAGCCGATCTGGCTCATCGTGGAGGCGGCCAGCGCCTTCTTGATGTCGTCCTTGGCGCAGCCGATGATCGCGCCGAACAGCAGGGTGACCGCGCCTACCAGCACCACGCCGAGGCGCGCGTTCGGCGCGAGGTCGAAGATCGCGTGGGAGCGCGCGATCAGGTACACGCCCGCGGTGACCATGGTGGCCGCGTGGATGAGCGCCGACACGGGGGTGGGGCCCTCCATCGCGTCACCGAGCCAGGACTGCAGCGGGACCTGGGCGGACTTGCCACAGGCGGCCAGCAGCAGCAACAGGCCGATCGCGGTGAGCGTGCCCTCGCTCGCGGCGGGCGCGGCGCCGAACACGACGCCGAAGTCGATCGACCCGAACGTCGCGAACATCACCATCATCGCGATGGCCAAGCCCATGTCACCGACCCGGTTGACCACGAACGCCTTCTTCGCCGCCGTTGCCGCCGAGGGCTTCTCGTGCCAGAACCCGATGAGCAGGTAGGAGGCGAGGCCGACGCCCTCCCAGCCGAGGTAGAGCACGAGGTAGTTGTTCGCCAGGACCAGCAGCAGCATCGCCGCGAGGAAGAGATTCAGGTAGGCGAAGAACCTTCGTCGCGCCGGATCGTGGCTCATGTAGCCGATCGAGTAGACGTGGATGAGCGAACCCACGCCGGTGATCAGCAGCGCGAAGCACATCGACAGCTGGTCCACTTGCAGCGAGAAGTCGACCTGCAGGCCGGCCACCGGGACCCAGCTGAACAGGTTCTGGTGCATCGCGCGGTCGGCGGTGTCGCGGCCGAGCATGTCGGCGAACCCGAGCACGGCGACCGCGAACGAGGCCAGCGCGATCGCGGTGCCGAGCAGATGACCCCACTTGTCGGCGTAGCGTCCGGTCAGCAGCAGGACGACAGCGCCCGCCAGGGGGAGGGCGGGCAGCAGCCACAGCGTTGCGGTGTCCACGTCAGAACTTCAGCAGGTTGGCGTCGTCGACCGAGGTCGAGCGGCGGGCGCGGAAGATGGTCATGATGATGGCCAGGCCGACGACCACCTCGGCCGCGGCGACCACCATCGTGAAGAACGCGAACACCTGCCCGTCGAGGTCGTCGTGCATCCGGGCGAAGGTGACGAACGCGAGGTTCACCGCGTTGAGCATCAGCTCGATGCACATGAACACCACGATGGCGTTGCGCCGCAGCAGCACTCCGGCCGCGCCGATGGTGAACAGCAGGGCGGACAGGAACAGGTAGTTCTCGGGATTCACCGGTTGCCTTCCTCGTCGCTGGGGTTGTCGGTCCCGTCCGATGCGGGCGTGGTGCCGACCGAGATCACGGCCGCTTCGGTGAGCGCCCTGGTGCGGCGGTGCCGCAGGATGGTGCTGACCGACAGTTCCTCGAACGACCCGTCGGGCAGCCGCGCGGGGATGTCCACCGCGTTGTGCCTGGCGTAGACGCCGGGGGTGGGCAGGGGAGTCGCGCGGTGTCCCTTCTCGCGGAACCGGCGGCGCGACAGTTCGCGCTGATCGGTGCGTGGTCCGAAGTGCTCGCGGTGGGCCAGCACCATGGCGCCGATGGTGGCGGTGATCAGCAGGGCGCCGGTGAGTTCGAAGGCCCACACGTAGCGCAGGAAGATCAGCTCGGCCAGTTCGGCGATCACGTCGCGACCGGGGAACCCGGTGGCGGGGAACGTGATCGCGGACTCCCGCACGCCGTGGGCGATGCCGCCGCTGAGCAGCAGCCCGAAGCCGAGGCCCACCGCGGCCGCGGCGAGCCGCTGGCCGCGGATGGTCTCCTTCAGCGATTCGGCGGAGTCGACACCGACGAGCATCAGCACGAACAGGAACAGCATCATCACCGCGCCGGTGTAGACCACGATCTGCACCACGCCGAGGAACAGCGCGTCCTGGGCGATGTAGAACGCGGCCAGCGCGATCATCGTGGCGGCCAGGCACAGCGCGGAATGCACCGCCTTGGGGGCGAACACCATGCCGAGCGCGCCGAGCACGGCCAGCGGGGCGAGGATCCAGAATTGGACGGTCTCGCCGGTGGAGGCGCGGGTCAACGGCTCCGCGGCCAGGATCAGTTCGGTCACCGTGTCGCTCCTTCCACGCCTGTGGTGGCGGGTCGCCGGGGCGCATCGGTCGCCGTGGCTCCGTTGGTGGCCGGCGCGGCGCCGGGCACCCGGCCGAGGTAGTAGTCCGCCTCGTCGGCGCCGGGGTGCATGGCGTGCGGCGGCGCGGTCATCCCGGGCTGCAGCGGGGCGAGCAACCGGTCCTTCTCGTAGATGAGATCGGCTCGGTTGTCGTCGGTCATCTCGTAGTCGTTGGTCATCGTCAGCGCCCGGGTGGGGCAGGCCTCGATGCACAAGCCGCAGCCGATGCAGCGCAGGTAGTTGATCTGATAGACCCGCCCGTATCGCTCACCGGGGGAGAACCGTTCGGTCTCGGTGTTGTCGGCGCCTTCGACGTAGATCGCGTCCGCCGGGCAGGCCCACGCGCACAGTTCGCAGCCGATGCACTTCTCCAGGCCGTCGGGATGGCGGTTGAGCTGGTGCCTGCCGTGGTAGCGCGGCGCGGTCGGCGTCTTCTGTTCGGGATAGAACTCGGTGTTGGGCTTCTTGAACATGGTCGCGGCGGTGACCGCGAACCCGGACAGCGGCTCGAACAGGCCCGCTTTGGCGCGGGTGGCGTCGCGCGCGTGCGCGTCGGCGGGCAGCGGCGGCACCGGGAAACCGAGGAAGACCGTCGAATCGGTGGCATCCGCGGCGGCGGGTTCCTCGACCGGTGGCGGGGTCGCCCCGGCCCGGCCTGCCCGCAGGAACTGCAACACCAGCAGGCCGGTGACCAGCACGCCGCCGATCACGAGGATCGGGGTCTGCACCGGATAGCCCTCAGCTTGCAGCACCCGCGCGGTGGCCACCACCATGACCCATGCCAGCGAGGTCGGGATCAGCAGTTTCCAGCCCAGGTTCATGAATTGGTCGTAGCGCAGCCGGGGCAGGGTGCCGCGCAGCCAGATGAACACGAACAGGAACGTCCAGACTTTGGCGGTGAACCACAGCACCGGCCACCACCCGGAGTTCGCGCCGTCCCACATGTTCAGCGGCCACGGCGCCCGCCAGCCACCCAGGAACAAGGTGGTGGCCAGCGCGGACACGGTGCCCATGTTGACGTATTCGGCCAGCATGAACATGGCGAACTTGAGCGAGGAGTACTCGGTGTGGAAGCCGCCGACCAGCTCGCCCTCGGCCTCGGGCAGATCGAACGGCGCCCGGTTGGTCTCGCCGACCATCGAGACGCAGTAGATCAGGAACGACGGCAGCAGCAGGAACACATACCAGGTGCCTTCCTGCGCGGACACGATGCCGGAGGTGGCCATGGTGCCCCCGAGCAGGAACACCGTCGCGAAGCACAGCGCCATGGCGATCTCGTAGGAGATGACCTGCGCGGTGGAGCGCAACCCGCCCAGCAGCGGATAGGTGGATCCCGACGACCAGCCGGCCAGCACGATGCCGTAGACGCCGATGGAGGTGATCGCGAGGATGTACAGCACCGCCACCGGCAGATCGGTGAGCTGCAGCGGGGTGGTGACGCCGAAGACCGACACCTGCGGCCCGAGCGGGATCACCGCGAACGCCATGAAGGCGGGCACCACCGAGATGACCGGCGCCAAGATGTAGATCGGCTTGTCCACGATCGCCGGGACGATGTCCTCCTTGAGGGCCATCTTCACGCCGTCGGCGATGCTCTGCAGGGAGCCGAACGGCCCGGTCCGGTTCGGGCCGATCCGCATCTGCATGCGCGCCACGATCTTTCGTTCCGCGAGCACGGCGATCAGCGGAATCAGCATCAGATAGATGAAGACGGCCACGGCTTTGGCGATCACGAGCCACAGCGGGTCGTGTCCGAAGCCCGCGGGAGTGTACGGATCCGAGGCCGCGGCGTGCGCCACCGCGGACGAAGCGACGAGTGTGGCGAGATCACTCATGACGGTGCTCCTTCATCCTCTCGTCGGCGTGCCGCAGATGCACGATCGCGCCGGGCTGGACGGCGAGCTGCTCGGCGATGGAGCAGCCGGGCGAGTGCTGCGGCAGCCACACCACCCGATCGGGGAGGTCGCTGATCATCAGCGGGAGCGTGACCGCGCCGCGGCCGGTGGCGACGGTGACCGGATCGTCGGGTTGCGCGCCGAGTTCGGCGGCGGTGGCGGCCGACAGGCGTACTACCGGGGGCCGGGCGATGCCGGCGAGATTCGGTTCGCCGTCCTGCATGCGTCCCTCGTCCAGCAGCATCCGCCAACTGGCGAGCACCGCGGTGCCGGGTTGGGGCTGCGGCAGCGGATGCGGCGGGTGGGTGGGCGCGGAGACGGGCGCGCCGTCCCACGCGCCGAGTTCGGCGAGTTCGGCGCGGGCGGACTCGATGTCGGGCAAGCCCAGGCGCACCGACATCTCCTCGGCGATGGCGTGCAGCACCCGCTGATCCGACAGCGGCGCGCTCTGGCGGCGCACCATGTCGTCGCCGAGCGCGGCGGCGAACGGGCGCGGCCTGCCCTCCCAGGTGCGGAAGGTTCCGGCCTTCTCCATGGCCGCGGCCACCGGGAACACCACGTCGGCGCGTTCGGTGACCGGACTGCGGCGCAGTTCCAGGCTCACCACGAACCTGGCCGCGTCGATGGCGGCCAGCGCGGCGGCCGGGTCGGGCAGGTCGGCGACGTCGACGCCGCCGATGACGAGAGCACCGAGACCGGACGCGGCCTCCAGGATGGCCGTCGTGTCCCGGCCCGCGCCGACGGGCAGCTCGGGCACGTTCCAGACCGCCCGGACCTGTTGGCGGGCACGCGGATCGGCGACCGGCCGTCCGCCGGGCAGCAGGCCGGGCAGCGCGCCCGCTTCGACCGCGCCGCGTTCGCCGGCCCGGCGCGGCACCCACGCGAGGGCTGCTCCGGTTTCCTCGGCCAGGCGCACGGCGGCCGACAGCGCACCCGCGACGCCGGCCGTCCGCTCACCGACCATGATCACCGCGCCGGGTTCGCGCAGCAGCCGGGCCAGATCGGCCAGCTGGGCGGGATCCGCTCCGGGGGTGGTGATCTCGCCGGTGCGGATGGCGTCGAGCAGATGCGGTTCGGCGCCCGGCACGGTGCGCATCAGCCGTCCGGACATGCGGTCGAGTCCGCGTGAGGAGTACGGCGCGAGCGAGTAGATCGGCAGCCGGTGCTTGCGTGCGGCCTTGCGCAGCCGCAGGTAGACGATCGGCGACTCTTCTTCGGGTTCGAATCCGACGAGCAGGACGACCGGCGCGGCCTCCATGCTGTCGTAGGTCACCGTGCCGTCCTGGCCGGCGACGCGGGCGGCGAGGAAATCGGCCTCCTCCGCCGAATGCGCGCGGGCGCGGAAGTCGATGTCGTTGGTGCCGAGGGCGACTCGGGCGAATTTGGCGTAGGCGTAGGCGTCCTCCTCGGTGACCCGGCCGCCGACCAGCACGCCCGCGTTGCCGAACGACGCGGCCAGTCCCTCCGCGGCCGCGGCCAGCGCCTCCGACCAGGAGGCGGGGGCCAGCTCGCCGTCCCACCCGCGCACCAGGGGCGTGGTGAGCCGGTCGGGTTCGCTGGCGTAGGTGAACGCCCACCGGCCCTTGTCGCAGTTCCACTCTTCGTTGACCTGCGGGTCGTCCCCGGCCAGCCGGCGCAGGACCTTGCCGCGCCGGTGATCGGTGCGCTGTGCGCAGCCGGAGGCGCAGTGCTCGCAGACGTTCGGGCTGGAAACCAGGTCGAACGGACGCGCGCGGAACCGGTAGGCGGTGCCGGTGAGCGCGCCGACCGGGCAGATCTGCACGGTGTTGCCGGAGAAGTAGGAATCCAGCGGC
Source organism: Nocardia sputorum (assembly GCF_027924405.1). NCBI lineage: Bacteria > Bacillati > Actinomycetota > Actinomycetes > Mycobacteriales > Nocardiaceae > Nocardia > Nocardia sputorum. The sequence goes on from NZ_AP026978.1 coordinate 2,877,814, forward strand.
TCGGCCTGCGCGGTGCCGACCTGTTGCAGCGCACCGCGATCCATCAGTTCGATGAACGGATCGCCCGCGATCTGCTGGGAGAACCGGGTGCAGCGGGCGCAGAGCACGCAGCGTTCCCGGTCCAGCAGCACGGCCGTGGACAGCGGAATCGGTTTGGGATAGGTGCGTTTGCGTCCGTCGAACCGGGATTCGGCGCGGCCGGTGGACATCGCCTGGTTCTGCAGCGGGCACTCGCCGCCCTTGTCGCACACCGGGCAGTCGAGCGGATGGTTGATCAGCAGCAGTTCCATCACGCCCTCCTGCGCCTTGTCGGCGGCGGGCGAGGTGAGCTGGGTGCGGACCACCATGCCGTCGGTGACGGCCATGGTGCAGGAGGCGACGGGCTTGCGCTGTCCCTCGACCTCCACCAGGCATTGGCGGCAGGCGCCGACCGGGTCGAGCAGCGGATGGTCGCAGAAGCGGGGTACCTGGATGCCGATCAGTTCGGCGGCACGGATCAGCAGCGTGCCGGGCGGCACGCTGACCTCCGTGTCATCGATGGTCAGCGTCACCAGGTCGGCGGGAGCGGGTCCGCCCGTGTGGTTCCGCACGACGGCGGGCCCACCCGTCGTCCGGCCGCCACCTCGGATCGAGTCGCTGCGCGATACCGGTTTCATCGGACCTCTCCTCCTGACTCGGCCCATGCGGTGGAGCGCGCCGGGTCGAATGGGCATCCGCCGAGCCGCAGGTGCTCGGCGTATTCCTCGCGGAAGTACTTCAGCGAGGAGATGATCGGACTGGCCGCGCCGTCGCCGAGGGCGCAGAACGACTTGCCGTTGATGGTGTCGCTGATGTCGAGCAGTTTGTCCAGGTCGGACGCAACGCCGGTGCCCGCTTCGATCCGTTCCAGCAGCTGCACCAGCCAGTAGGTGCCCTCCCGGCACGGGGTGCACTTGCCGCAGGACTCGTGGGCGTAGAACTGGGTCCAGCGCAGCACGGCCCGCACCACGCAGGTGGTGTCGTCGAAGATCTGCAACGCCTTGGTGCCGAGCATGGATCCCGCGCCCGAGACGCCTTCGTAGTCGAGCGGCACGTCGAGGTGTTCTTCGGTGAACAGCGGCGTGGAGGAGCCGCCCGGCGTCCAGAACTTCACCCGGTGCCCGGCGCGCACGCCGCCCGCGTAGCCGAGCAGCTCGCGCAGCGTGACGCCCAGCGGCGCCTCGTACTGTCCCGGCCGGGTCACGTGACCGGACAGCGAGTAGAGGGTGAATCCGGGTGACCTCTCACTGCCCATCGAGCGGAACCAGGCGATGCCGTTGCGGATGATCGGCGGCACGCTGGCGATCGATTCCACGTTGTTCACCACGGTCGGGCAGGCATACAGACCGGCGACGGCGGGGAACGGCGGACGCAGGCGCGGCTGGCCGCGGCGGCCTTCCAGCGAGTCCAGCAGCGCCGTCTCCTCACCGCAGATGTAGGCGCCCGCGCCCGCGTGCACGATCAGCTCGAGGTCGTAGCCGGAGCCGAGGATGTCATGACCGAGGAAGCCCGCCGCGTAGGCCTGGGCCACCGCGGCGTGCAGCCGCCGCAGCACCGGAACCACCTCGCCGCGCACGTAGATGAACGCGTGCGCCGCGCGAATGGCGTAGGCGGCGATGATGACGCCTTCGATCAGCGCGTGCGGCGCGGCGAGCATCAGCGGAATGTCCTTGCAGGTGCCTGGTTCCGACTCGTCGGCGTTCACCACCAGGTAGTGCGGTTTGGTGACGCCGTCGGGTCCGGGGCCCTGCGGGATGAAGCTCCACTTCATGCCGGTGGGGAAGCCTGCGCCGCCGCGGCCGCGCAGGCCCGCGTCCTTGACGGTCTGGATGATCTGGTCGGGTTCCATCCGCAGGGCGGTGCGCAGCGCCTGGTAGCCGTCGTGCCGCAGGTAGGTGTCCATCGTCCAGGACTGCGGATCATCCCAGTAGGTGCTCAGCACCGGAGTGAGCGTCATCGCGGGCCCTCCGGATCCTCGTGCGGCGCAGGGGCTCGCATGCCCTGTTCGCGGGCGACGCGCAGACCGGCGAGCGTCGCGTCACCGGCGGCGCCGTCGAGCACGCCGGGACGCTCGTCGGGGAAGCCGGCGAGGATGCGGGCGGTCTGCTTGAACGTGCACAGCGGCGCGCCCCGGGTGGGGGTGACTTGCTGTCCGGCCCGCAGCGCGTCCACCAGGGCTTGCGCGGATTCGGGGGTCTGGTTGTCGAAGAACTCCCAGTTGACCATGACCACCGGCGCGAAGTCGCAGGCCGCGTTGCACTCGACGTGCTCGAGGGTGATCGATCCGTCCGCTGTGGTCTCGCCGTGCCCGATGCCGAGGTGGTGCTCGAGCGCGGCGAGGATGGCGTCGCCGCCCATGACCGCGCAGAGCGTGTTGGTGCAGACTCCGACGTGGTAGTCGCCGGTGGGGGTGCGCCGGAACATCGAGTAGAAAGTGGCCACCGCGGTGACTTCGGCGCCGGTCAAACCCAGTTGCTCGGCGCAGAATTCGATGCCGGTGCCGGTGACGTAGCCTTCCTCGGACTGCACCAGGTGCAGGAGCGGCAGCAGCGCCGAGCGCGGATGCGGATAGCGCGCGATGATCTCCTTGGCGTCGGTTTCCAGCCGTTCTCGCACGAAAGGCTGATAGGGCTCGGGCCGGGTGCTGAGCTTCAGCAGGACTTGCGTCCCGCCGGTCCAGTAGCCACCGCCGTTCGGGCTGTCACCGTGCGTTGTCTGGTTCATCGGTCCACTCCGCCCATGACCGGGTCGATGCTGGCGACCGAGGCGATGACGTCGGCGACCATGCCGCCCTCGCACATCGCCGCGACCGCTTGCAGATTGGTGAACGAGGGGTCGCGATAGTGCACCCGGTAGGGCCGGGTGCCGCCGTCGCTGACCATGTGCACGCCCAGTTCGCCGCGGGGCGACTCCACCGCCGCGTACACCTGGCCCGCGGGGACGCGGATGCCTTCGGTGACCAGCTTGAAGTGGTGGATCAGCCCCTCCATGGAGGTGCCCATGATCTTGCCGATGTGCTTGGGGGAGTTGCCGAGTCCGTCCGCGCCGACCTGTAGGTCGGCCGGCCAGGCGATCTTCTTGTCGTCGATCATGACCGGGCCGGGCCGCAACCGGTCCAGGCACTGCTCGACGATCTTCAGCGACTCCTTCATCTCCTCCACCCGGATGACGTAGCGGCCGTAGCAGTCGCATCCGGTGGTGGTGGGGATGTCGAATTCGTAGTTCTCGTAGCCGCAGTAAGGCTGTGCTTTGCGCAGGTCGTGCGGCAGGCCGGTGGCCCGGAGCACGGGGCCGGTGATGCCGAGGGCCATGCAGCCCTGCAGGTCGAGGTAGCCGATGTTCTGGGTGCGGGCCTTCCAGATCGGGTTGGCGGTGAGCAGGTGTTCCATGTCGCGCAGCCGTTTGGGCAGCAGCGCGAGCAGTTCGCGCACCTTGGTGACCCCGTTGTCGGGCAGGTCCTGGGCCAGGCCGCCGGGGCGGATGTAGGCGTGGTTCATCCGCAGTCCGGTGATCGTCTCGAACACGTCGAGGATCAGCTCGCGCTCGCGGAACCCGAACAGCATCGGCGTCAGCGCGCCCAGTTCCATGCCGCCGGTGGCCAGGGCGACCAGGTGCGAGGAGATCCGGTTGAGCTCCATCAGCAGCACGCGCACGATCGTGGCGCGCTCCGGGATCTGTTCGGTGATGTCGAGCAGTTTCTCCACGCCCAGGCAGTACGCCGTCTCGTTGAAGAACGGCGACAGATAGTCCATGCGGGTGACGAAGGTGACGCCCTGGGTCCAGTTGCGGAATTCGAGGTTCTTCTCGATCCCGGTGTGCAGGTAGCCGATGCCGCAGCGGGCCTCGGTGACCGTCTCGCCTTCGATCTCCAGGATCAGCCGCAGCACGCCGTGCGTGGACGGGTGCTGCGGACCCATGTTGACGACGATGCGTTCCTCGCCCGCGCCGGACAGCGTCTCGGCCACCTGGTCCCAGTCCTGTCCCGCGACGGTGACCGTGGCGGGCTCGGGGGCGGTGACGTCGGTGTCGGTGTCGGTCATCAGCTGTATGCCCTCCGCTCGTCGGGCGGCGGGATGCGCGCGCCCTTGTATTCGACCGGGATCCCGCCGAGCGGGTAGTCCTTGCGCTGGGGGTGGCCGCGCCAGTCGTCCGGCATGGTGATCCGGGTCAGCGAGGGGTGCCCGTCGAACCGGATGCCGAAGAAGTCGTAGGTCTCGCGTTCGTGCCAGTCGGTGGTCGGATAGACCTCGTAGAGCGACGGAATATGCGGGTCCGCGTCCGGCGCGGCGACCTCCACCCGCAGGCGGCGGTTGTGCGTGATCGACATGAGGTGATAGACGGCGTGCAGTTCGCGGCCGGAATCCTCCGGATAGTGCACGCCGTCGACGCCGAGGCAGAGCTCGAAACGCAATGCGGAGTCGTCGCGCAACGCGCGAGCCACCGGCAGCAACTGCTCGCGGCGCACGTGCAGGGTGAGCTCGCCGCGGAAGACGATCACTTTCTCCAGCGCCGCGTCCAGGCGGACACCCGTGGCGGTGAGCGCGGTGCGCAGCGCGTCGACCACCTCGTCGAAGTAGCCGCCGTACGGGGCGGGCGTGCTGCCTGGGAGCGTGACCGGCCGGACCAGCCGGCCGTAACCGGAGGTGTCACCGGTGCCGGTGACGCCGAACATGCCGCGGCGCACGCCGATCACCTCGGCGCCGGCCTGTCCGGCATCCTCCTCCGGCAGGGTGCCTTCGGGGCCCGCGGTGGCCGCGGCGTCGATCGCGTCGTGCGCGGGCGGGGCGTCGGTGTCGTCGGGGGTGTCGAAGGTCATCGCAGCAGACCCTCCATCCGGATGGTCGGCGTCGAGGCGAGCGCGGCCTGTTCGGCGGCGCGGATGGCCTCCTCGCGGTTGACGCCGAGCGGCATCTGTTGAATTTTCGCGTGCAGTGCCAGGATCGCGTTCAGCAGCATCTCCGGCCGGGGCGGGCACCCTGGCAGGTAGATGTCGACCGGCACCACGTGATCGACGCCCTGCACGATGGCGTAGTTGTTGAACATCCCGCCCGACGACGCGCAGACGCCCATCGCCAGCACCCATTTCGGCTCGGTCATCTGGTCGTAGACCTGGCGCAGCACCGGGGCCATCTTCTGGCTCACCCGGCCGGCGACGATCATCAGATCGGCCTGCCGAGGCGAGGCGCGGAATGCTTCCATACCGAAACGGGCGATGTCGAACCGGCCTCCGCCGGTGGCCATCATCTCGATGGCGCAGCAGGCCAGCCCGAAGGTGGCAGGCCATAGGGAGCCTTTGCGCAGGAATCCGGCGAAATCCTCGACCGTGCTCAGCAGGAAGCCGCTGGGCAGTTTCTCCTCGAGACCCATGTTCTACTGACTCGCTTCCACTCGTCGGCTACGAATTCGATTGCGCGGCATTCAGTCCCAGCTGAGACCGCCGCGCTTCCACTCGTAGGCGTAGGCCACCGAGACGTTGACGATGAACAACGCCATCGCGGCCAGACCGAAGAGACCGAGCGCATCGAAGTGGACTGCCCACGGGTAGAGGAACACGATCTCGATGTCGAAGATGATGAACAACATCGCGGTGAGGTAGTACTTCACCGGAAAGCGTTGTCCGGTAACATTTCCCGGCCCGCCGGCCACGGCATGCGGGGTGGGTTCGATCCCGCATTCGTAGGGTTCCAGCTTCGCCCGGTTGCGCCGTTTCGGGCCGACCAGGGCCGAGAGGACGATGGAGAACAGCGCGAACGCCGCCGCGATCGCGCCGAGTACGAGCGTCGGCACCTCGATATTCACGACTGCACTTCCCCTCCTTGCGAGCTGCAGCTGACAACAGCGTCCGAGGCGGGCTGACGTCGTTGTCCGCCTCGGCCAGACTCGCCCTCGGCTCCACCCGGAACCGGTCATTCCCTGATCCGCTTCCTTGTGAGGTACGGCACAGCCTACAACCGAAAGAGTGCTCCGCAGCGGGTTTGGTGCCGCCGTTTGATCGAATTCAGTACAAGCATTTATGACCGAAACGGGGGTAATCCGACGCGGGCGCCCGGGACGTTGGGTGAACGGTCAGTTGGCGGCGTCGGTGTGTCGCGTAGTGCGACGTCAAATGTGGTCCCGACCGGGTTCGGAGTCGGGGACGGCGACAGCTCGGCGGTGACCGTGAGCGTCGGAAAAAGGGGGTTGGAAGCGTCTTGTCGTGGTGCTGGAGCGCGACAACGCACGCGATGGAACTAATTCATGATCGCTATGAATTCCCGTGGTTGTCCGGGGCGGGCGCGACTCCGGATCAGGCCGCGGAGCGACTGCGCAACAGTGCGACGACGGCCTCGGTGAGCCGGAGCGGATCGATCGGATGCGCCACCGCGGCCTCCGCACGCGACCAACTGGCCAGCCAGGCGTCGTCGGGGCGGCCGGTGAGCACGAGCAGGGGCGGGCACGGATCGACTTCGTCCTTCAACTGCTTGGCGATGCCCAGTCCGCCGGCCGGGCTCGCCTCGCCGTCGAGCACGGCCAAGTCGATGCCTCCGGCGTCCATCTGCGCGATCACCACGGGGGCGGTGGCGACCTCGAGGTACTCGAACTCCGGCAACTCCGGGCTCGGACGCTTGCCCAAGGCCTGCATCACCTGGCGCCTGGTGTCGGCGTCATTGCTGTACACGAGAACCCGCAGCGGGGTGGAACGAGGAGAATCGGCCACGAACGGCATGGTACGTCCGCGAGGGCGGACCGCGTGGCAGGTTCGGCGCAGATCGTCCGCGCGCGTCGTGCACCGCGCGTCACCGGCGGAGTCGTCCGGCGAAAGCCGATGGCAAGCAGTTGATAAGAATCTGCCGGTAAAGTCCGGCCAATGCGGGGAGATATCACGCAGGCCCTCGTCGACACCGACGTGTGGACCGATGAAATGCTGGGCAGCGCAGGGATTCCGGTGGTCGACGTACCGTTCGTGACCATCGGCAGCGGAATCGGGTCGTTCGTCACCTACGACACCCTCCGGATTTTCGGCGTGCCCGCCGAGTCGATGGCGGTGCTCGGTCCACAGGAGCACCCTTGGGCGTCCTACGAATACCTGACCAGGGTCTCGCAGATTCCCCGCGGCGAGCGCCTGCGCAGCGACTCGGCCTCGACGCCGGACAACATCTGGGGCTTCCCGTCCTACGCGGTACGGGAGGCCATCGCGGACCGCTCGCTCGAGCCGCTGTGGAACGTCTTCGCCGAACCGATCTTCGCGAACTACTACACCCCGCGCGCGGGTCAGGCGTTCGCCGCCATGGAGCGGGAGTTCCACCGCATCGGTTACGCCCGCTCCCTGCACCGCGGCCACGTGCGGATGGTCCGCAAGCGCCACGGTGGTGGATACTTCACCGTCCTCACCCCGCCCGCGGGTTCGACGCCGACCAAACGGGTGGCTTTCCGCAGCACGTATGTGCACGTCGCGGTGGGTTATCCGGGTCTGAAACTGCTGCCGGACCTGCAGGAGTACCGCGAGACCCATCGTGATCCGACGCGCGTGGTCAACGCCTACGAGCCGCACGAGCACGTCTACCAGGCGCTGCAGCGTCGTCCCGGCACCGTGCTCATCCGCGGCAGCGGGATCGTGGCCAGCCGCGTCCTGCAGCGGCTCATCGACGATCGGGACGCCCACCGGCTCGACACCAGGATCCTGCACTTGTTCCGTACCTATATCGCCGGCCCGCACGGCAAGAACATCTTCAGCCGGCGCAAGGGCGGCGACGGGTGGGCCTACCAGGGCTTCAACTATCCGAAGTCGGTGTGGGGCGGTCAGCTCAAGCAGAAGGTGCGGCGACTGCAAGGCGAGGAACGGGCGCGGGCGTACAAGGAGATCTCGGGCACCAATACCCCGATCCGAGACAACTGGCAGGAACAACTGCGCCGCGGCCGCCGAGAAGGCTGGTACCAGGTGATGGCGGGCACGATGCGGGCTCCGCGTCCCGCTGGGGGCCGCCAAGGGGTGGTCGCGACGATTCTCCCGGACACCTCCGCGCCGCTGCCGTTTCCGCCGCCGACGCAACCGTTCGACACCACCGTCGACTACATCATCGACTGCACGGGGTTGGAAGCCGATATCCGCGAGCACCGGCTGCTGGCCGACCTGCTGGACCATGCGGGCGCCGGGCGCAATCCGCTCGGCAGGCTGGACGTGGAGACAACCTTCGAGCTGATCGGCACCCGGAGCGGCACGGGCCGGATGTACGCCTCCGGAAGCGCGACGCTCGGCGGGCCGTTCGTCGGCGTGGACACCTTCCTCGGCCTGCAGATCGCCGCGCAGGAGATCGCCGACGATCTGGCCGCGGTCGGGTTCTGCCGCAGGATGGGTCCGCTGCGCTCCACGCGGCAATGGTGGCTGTGGGTTACGAACGAGAAGATCTGAGCGATGCTTCCTACCTTGAACGGGCGAATCCAGACCCGTCTCCTCGCGCTGAGCGTGATCGGCTTCGTCGTCGCGCTGGTCATCACCCCGTTTCTGCCGACCGGTTCGTTGAGCGTCGGCCAGGCGTACCGGGTGACGTTGTCGGTTCTGCTGGGCACCGTTCTGGTCGGTGTGCTGTGGGAATTGCTCTACCATTTCCTGCAGCAGTTCCGCTGGGAAAAGGACTGGCCGACCCTGTTCGGTTTCGTCACCATCGTCAACGAGGGGGCGCTGATGTGGGTCCTCGTGCGCTACACCACGGTGGTACTGCCCGGACATCTGCGTCCGTCGCTCGTGGCGTTCGGAATCCAGTTCGTCATCACGTGGATCGTCTTCTGGCTCATCGTCAATGGCCCGATGCGGGTGGTGTTCCACCGGTGGCGCTTCCAAGGCGGCCGGTTCCTGTGAACGCGCAGATCGAGGTGTTGCCCGGCGCCCACCTGGTGGCGAGCGCGAGCGGTGCCGTTGTGGTGGTCGCGCACCGCGGCGACGGCGTCGTCACGGCGGACACGGTGGCGGCCCGGACGATGGGTGCGCTGCTGGACATCGTGCGCGAGGCCGTCGCGCGGGACCGGAGTCGCAGTGGGCGCGCGGTGGCGCGGCTGGCCACGACCTGGCTGATGGGGCTGGCCCACGGCGAGGAGGACGAGGTCGAATTCGGCGTGATCACACCGGCGGACAACGGTCTCGCGGTTTTCCTGCACGGTGGCGTCACCGCTGTCCTCGCCGGCGCGGGCCACACGGAGGTGCTGCGCGGCCGGGACGCCGGATTCACCGTCGACCGCATGGTGACGCCCGCACCCGGCATCGGCGCGGGGTTGTTCGTTGACGAGGCGGGATGGACCGCGGAGTCGCTACCGGGGCGCGGTATCTTCGCGCTCGGCGAGGGAACCGCACCGGGGTCGGGCGCGGTGCTGTGGTCCGGGACGTCGCTGGAAGCGAACCTCGGCGAACCGGAGACCCACGGCGTCGGCGAACCCGGGCGGCGACCTCAGGCGGGAGCCGCGTGGCAAGCCCCGCCCGCGCCCCGGCCGGTTCCGGCACCCGAACCGCCGCGGATCGAGGAGCCGCAGCACGTCGAGCCGCCGGCGGTGTCGACACCGCATTCGGTCCCTGCTCCGCTGATACAAGACCCCGCGGCGGCCGCGGGATCCGCCGCACCTCAGGCGCCGCCATCGCACCGTCCCGAAGCGGAGCAGGCGTCAGGAGCGCAGCCGCGGCCGGCGCCGAGCCTGCGCAAAGGCGAGGATTCCGTCGACGCCGCAACGGAAGTCGATCTTCGGGCAGCGGCGCCCGGGGCCACGCCGGGCCCGGGCGTGACACCCCCGGTGGCGCAGCCGATACCGCCGCGACCGGACCAGGGACCGGCGCGGCCCGCGCACCGCACCGACCGGGACCACGCGATCGCCAACGACGCGAATCTCGCCGAGACGGTGGTGCCCTCGGCCGAGGTCGTCGCGGCCGCGCTCGGGTCGACCGGTTCGAACACGCTGGGACATCGGGTGATCGTGCACGGCTTCCAGTGCGCCCGCGGTCATCACAACGATCCGCGGGTGTCCTTCTGCGCGGTGTGCGGCATCCGGATGGATCAGCTCACCTGCGTGCTGAGCGAGGGGGTGCGTCCCCCGCTGGGCGTGCTGCTCCTGGACGACGGCACGTCGTTCGTGCTGGACAGCGACTGCGTGCTCGGACGCGAGCCGGAGTATGCCGAGGCCGTCGCGCGTGGCGCTCGCCCGCTGCGGCTGGAGGACAGCTCGGGTGGAATGTCCCGGGCCCACGCGGAGATCCGTCTCGTCGACTGGGACGTCACCGTCGTGGACGGCGGCTCCACCAACGGCACCCACATCCGTCATCCCGGACGGCAGGATTGGGTGCGTGCGGTCCCCGGCCGGCCGGTCACCCTCGCGCCCGGCGCCCAGATCCAACTGGGCGGACGCGTCCTGACCTTCGACTCCCCACACGGCCAGCTGTAGCTGCGGATCGGCACGTCGAGCGGTCGCTCACCGTGTCGGTCATTCCGCCACACGACAGGGCTCGCGTTTGCTGTCGTTGGTTGACCAGTGCGAATCTCGCCTCCGATGGGAGGCCCGACATAGCGAGCCTCCCGGCCTACTTCGGCACCACAAGCTGAGGAGAAGCGACCACCGCTGCTCGATCGTCCCGCTCAGGTGTGGCGGAAACGGATGATGCCCGACCACGGGTTGCGCATGGGTTTGCGTGGGTCGGGCTGCGGCAGATAGGTGAACGGGCGCAGGTACCAGGGTGCGCGGTGGAATTTGCGGGCGTGCAGCAGCAGGCTTTCCAGTTCGATCGGCTGCCAGCCGAGGTCTTCGAAGAAGCGGACGCCGTTGGGGGGCTCGAATTTCATCGGCGCGTTGGCGAAGGTGTCGCCGGAACGCATCTTCTTCATGCCCAGGCTCAGGTCGAGCAACCACCAGGCGATCTCCGGGCGGGCCAGGGCGTTCGCCAGATCGGTGACCGTCGGAGGGTCGAGGTACATCAGCAGGCCCTCGGTGAGCACCAAGGCCTTCGACGCGGGGGCGGTGGCCGGGCCGATCGCGCCGAGCGCCTCGTCGAGGAACTTCGCGCGGGCATCGGGGTCGGCGAGATCGACCGCTCGGCGGATGAGCACGCAGTGCGGCGTCTGATCGGCGAGCGCGTCGTCCTTCTCCGCGACGATTCCCGGCAGATCCGCCTCGATCCAGAGCAGCTCGGGCGGTAGATCCAGCCGATAGGGGCGGGTGTCCAGACCGGCCGCGAGGTTGAGGACCCGGTCGCAGCCCTCGGCGACCGCTTTCGTGACGAGATCGTCGATCAGCTTGGTGCGGGTGACGATCGGCCACCCGCCCCGCATCATTCGGGGTGCGCTGTCGGCGATGGCATGGCCGCGTTCTCCGGCCAGCAGGTCGGCGAGCGGATCGTGGAACAGTGCGTCCGGGCGTGTCGTCTCGCGCGCCCGGTAGGCCGCGACCCAGCGCGCGGTGTCCGACACGTTGGACGGTATGTCCCCTCGGGTCATGCGGGCCAGTCTGTCACATCTGTCCAGCGGAACCCCGCACCGGTCGTTCGGCGCCGGGGAGCCGATCAATGGGAATGAAAGGCGTCGGAGCCGACCTCGGCGGGGTCGAGCAGATGGGCGAGGAACAGGCGGGTGGTCGGCGTCGGAGTGCGGGTGGTGATGGCATGCCAGGGACGGTCCAGCGGGGTGCCTTCGACCGGGAGGACGCGCAGCACGCCGTTCTCCAGGTCCTGGGAGATGGCATCGCTGTGGATCAGTGTGACGCCCAATCCTTCTCGCGCGGCGGCCAGGACCGCGCCGTGGGATCCGAGGGTGAGCGTGGGCGGTTCGATCCGGAGTTGCTCCAGTAGGCCGAGGGTGGCCTCCCGGGTACCGGAGCCGCGCCCGCGCAGCAGCCATGTGGTGTGCAGTGGGTCGAGTTCCGGCAGTCCGACCACGACCAGGCGGCTCGGCCGCCGAGCGCGCACCACCAGCCCGGTGTCCCGAGGCGGGCGGCCCGCGATGACGAGATCCGTTTCGTGATGTTGCAATTCGAGGAACAGCGCGTCGCGCGGGTGCACCGACAGGCTCAGCTCGATGTCGGGGAACCGGCGGCGGAACGAGGCGAGCGGCCGCAGCAGGACGTATTCGCCCGCGGTGGCGACCACGCCGATCCGCAGGCGCCCGGTCTCGGCGCGGCGCACCGCGGCCTGCGCCTCCTTCATCAACCCGAGGATGCCGCGGCAGTACTCGGCGTAGACGCGACCGGACTCGGTGAGCATGATGCCGCGCCCGGCCTTGGCGACGAGCTCGGCGCCGAGCTGTTTCTCGATGTGCGCGACGGCCGCGGAGACGGCGGCCTCGGTGATGTGCAGTTGGGCCGCGGCGCGGCGAATGCTGCCGTGGCGGGCGACGGCCAGGAAGGTTTCCATCCGAGCCGCGCTCACCATACCCATCGAACGACGGTAACAAACTCAACGAAAATGTTGAGTATCGCGAGGAACAATCAAATTGTTTGTCGGTATCCGGCCCGTCATCCTGGAAATCCCAAGGCACGCCCGTTCGCCCGGGTGCGGGTGTCCCGCAGTGGCACAGCAGGAGGAACGATGGCCGAAGAAATCGAACGCGACCGCTGGGATCCGGGTGTCCAATCCTATGCCTCGATGGGGTATTACGCGCCGGACTATCAGCCGTCGGAAACCGACGTGCTCGCCGTGTTCCGGGTGACCCCGCAGCGCGGCGTCGACCCGATCGAGGCCGCCGCCGCGGTGGCGGGCGAGTCCTCCACGGCGACGTGGACGGTGGTGTGGACCGACCGGCTCACCGCGCACTCGCGTTATCAGGCGAAGTGCTACCGCATCGATGAGGTCCCCGGACGGCCGGGGGAGTACTTCGCCTATGTCGCTTACGATCTCGACCTGTTCGAGGAGGGATCGATCACCAACCTGACCTCCTCGATCATCGGCAACGTGTTCGGGTTCAAGCCGTTGCTGGCGCTGCGGCTGGAGGACATGCGCATTCCGGTGGCCTACGTGAAGACGTTCCAGGGGCCGCCGCACGGCACGGTGATGGAACGCGAATATCTCAACAAATACGGCAGGCCGCTGCTGGGCGCGACGGTGAAACCGAAACTCGGGCTATCGGCCCGCAATTACGGGCGGGTGATCTACGAGGCGTGCAAAGGCGGCCTGGATTTCACCAAGGACGACGAGAACATCAACTCGCAGCCGTTCATGCGCTGGCGCGACCGCTACCTGTTCGCGATGGAGGGCGTCAACCGCGCGATGGCCGAAACCGGCGAGATCAAAGGTCACTACCTGAATGTGACCGCCGCGTCGATGGAGGAGATGTACGAGCGGGCGGAATTCGCCAAAGAACTCGGCAGCGTCGTGATCATGATGGATCTCACCGTCGGGTTCACCGCGATGCAGTCGATGTCGCACTGGGCGCGCCGCAACGGCGTGCTGCTGCACCTGCACCGCGCGGGGCATTCCACCTACACGCGGCAGAAGACGCACGGCGTCAGCTTCCGGGTGCTGGCCAAGTGGTGCAGGCTGATCGGCGTCGACCATCTGCACGCGGGCACCGTGGTGGGAAAACTGGAGGGCGATCCTGCGACGACCAAAGGGTTCTACGACACCTTGCGGGAGAACCACATCCGGACCGAGCCGGCCAACGGGATCTTCTTCGACCAGTATTGGGCGAGCCTGCCCGGCGTGATGCCGGTGGCCTCCGGCGGCATCCATGCCGGGCAGATGCATCAGCTGCTCGACCTCTTCGGTGACGACGTGGTGCTGCAGTTCGGCGGCGGCACCATCGGGCACCCGCTCGGCATCGCCGCGGGGGCGGAGGCGAACCGGGTCGCCCTGGAGGCGGTCGTGCAGGCCCGCAACGAAGGGCGCGACCTGCTGAAGGAGGGGCCCGAGGTGTTGCGCAAGGCGGCCGAGATCTGCCGTCCGCTCGATGTAGCCCTGGCGACCTGGGGCGACGTCACCTTCGACTACACCTCCACCGACGCGCCGGACGCCGTGCCGACGGCCAGCCGCTGACCATCCCGGAAGGACTCACCGATGTATCTCAGGCACGGAACGTTCTGCTACCTGCCGCCGCTGACCGACGAGCAGATCGCCGCCCAGGTGCGCTACGCGCTGCTGAACAACTGGCCGGTGTCCATCGAGTACACCGACGATCCGCATCCGCGCAACGCCTACTGGGAGATGTGGGGATTGCCGTTGTTCGATCTCGATGAGCCCGACGGCGTGCTGGCCGAGATCAACGCCTGCCGGGCCACCTTTCCGCGCCATTACGTGCGGGTGCTGGCCTATGACGCCCGCTACACCAGGCAGACGACGGCGCTGAGTTTCCTGGTACAGCGGCCGCCCGACGAGCCCGGCTTCGTGCTGACTCGCACCGAAGGGCCGGACCGCAGGCAGAAGTACGGTCTGCACTCGTATGCGACGACCGTCCGCCCGGGAGACCGGTATGGCGGCTGAGCGCAACGGCTCCGGATTCCGTCTGCACCGCCCGGGGGCCGACGTCCCCGGCGCGGTGCGGACGGCGCCCGCCGAACCGGAGGAGCCGGAGATTCTGGGCGAGGACGCGGTGCTGGATCTGTCCGCCGACATCGCGGGCCACGATGTCGAGGAGACGCTGCGCAGACTGGACGCGGAACTGATCGGGCTGGCCCCGGTGAAGCGGCGGGTCCGCGAGATCGCGGCGCTGCTGCTGATCGACCGCGCGCGGCAGCGTTTCGGGCTGACCTCGTCGCGGCCAACCATGCACATGAGCTTCACCGGCGGGCCGGGGACCGGCAAGACGACGGTGGCGCTGCGGATGGCGCAAATGCTGCACGCACTCGGCTACATCCGCAAACCGAAGGTGCACACCGTCACGCGAGACGATCTGGTGGGCCAGTTCATCGGGCACACCGCACCGAAGACCAAGGAGGCGCTGGCCAAAGCGGCGGGCGGTGTGCTGTTCATCGACGAGGCCTACTACCTGTTCCGGCCGGAGAACGAACGCGACTACGGGCAGGAGGTGATCGAGATCCTGTTGCAGGAGATGGAGAACGAGCGCGCCAGCCTGGTGGTGATCTTCGCGGGATATCCCGACCGGATGGACCGCTTCTTCTCCGCCAATCCGGGCCTGTCCTCGCGGGTCGCCCATCACCTGGAGTTCGCCGACTACACCCAGGCGGAACTGCTGGCCATCGCCGAACTCATGGTGGCCGCGGAGAACTTCCATTTCGAGGACGCGGCGCGGACCGCGTTCGGGGAGTACCTGGAACGCCGGATGGCTCGTCCGCGCTTCTCCAACGCGCGCAGCGTGCGCAATGCGCTGGACCGCTGCCGGTTGCGGCAGGCCAAGCGTCTCGTCGAACTGCGCAGGCCGTTGACCAAGACCGATCTGATCACGCTGACCGACCGCGATGTCTACGGCAGCAGCGTGTTCACCGACCCCGAGCCGACCGCGCGAGCCCGCCGGTGACGAGATCGAGCCGCCATGCCAGAAGGATTGAAGACCCTCACCCGCTACACCATCGAGCAGGAGCATCGGCATCCCGGCTCGTCCGGCGAGTTCTCCGGGCTGGTGAACGTCATCGCGACCGCGACGAAGATCGTCGCCAATCAGGTCACCCGCGGCGCGATCGTCGGATCGTTGGGCGCCTCGGAGCCGGACAACCTGCCGCCGACGGTGCATCGCAAACTGGACGCGATCGCCAACGACATCATGGTCGCCGAAACGCAGTGGACGGGGCATCTGTCGGCGTTGCTCTCCGAACAGATCAGTGAGATCCATCCGGTGCCCGCGACGCATCGGCGCGGGAAGTATCTGCTGGCGTTCGATCCGTTGGACGGTTCGTCGAACATCGACGTGAACCTTCCGGTGGGCACCATCTTCAGCGTGCTGCGTATGCCCGCGCCCGGCAGCGGCCCGGCCGCGGACGACTTCCTGCAACCAGGGGTCGAGCAGGTATGCGCGGGCTTCACCCTGTACGGCCCGGCGACCATGCTGGTGTTGACGACCGGCAGCGGGGTGGACGGGTTCACGCTGGACCGGGAGATCGGCGCCTTCGTGCTGACCCACCCGCGGATGCGCATCCCGGAGGACACGTCCGGTTTCGCGATCAACGCGGCCAACGAGCGATTCTGGGAGCGCCCGGTGCGCCGCTACGTGCAGGAATGCCTGGACGGCGTGGACGGTCCGCGGGAGCGGGACTTCAATATGCGCTGGGTGGCCTCGCTGGTCGCGGACACCTTCCACATCCTCACCCGCGGTGGGGTCTACCTGTATCCGCGTGATACCCGCCCGCCCGCGCGTCCGGGGCGGGTGGCGTTGCTCTACGGCGCCAATCCGATCGCGTTCATCGTCGAACAGGCCGGCGGCGCGGCGACCACCGGAAGCGAACGGGTGCTGGAAGTGCTGCCCGGCGACGTCCACCAACGGGTGCCGCTGATCTTCGGCTCCCGCAACGAAGTCGAGCGCATCGAGCGGTATCACCGCGAGCCGGATGAGGGACCCAGCTTCGACAGCTCGCTGTTCGGCAGGCGGTCGCTGTTTCGTCCGGCCCAGCGCTGAAGAGGAGAACCATGTCGGCCAAGCACCCGGTCGTCGCCATCACCGGGTCCTCCGGGGCGGGGACTTCCAGCGTGACCCGGACGTTTCAGGAGATCTTCCGCCGCGAAGGAATCGACGCGGCGATCGTCGAGGGCGACGCGTTCCACCGTTACGACCGCAATGAGATGAAACTGGCCATGGCCGAGGCCGAGCAGAACCGCAATGTGCGGTTCTCGCACTTCGGCGAGGAAGCCAACCTACTGAAGGAATTGGAGACGCTGTTCCGCGACTACGGCGAGACCGGCGTCGGGACCGTGCGCCGGTACCTGCACGACGAGGCCGAGGCCAAACCATACGGTCAGCAGCCGGGCACCTTCACGCCGTGGGAGGAGTTGACGCCCGGCAGCGACCTGCTGTTCTACGAGGGCCTGCACGGCGCGGCGGTCACCGCCACCGTGGACGTGGCCCGCTACACCGATCTGCTGGTCGGCGTCGTGCCGATCATCAACCTGGAGTGGATCCAGAAGGTGATCCGGGACAAGACCGAGCGCGGCTACTCCAGCGAGGCCGTGATCGACACGATCCTGCGCCGCATGCCGGACTACGTGACCTACATCTGCCCGCAGTTCTCCCGCACCTACGTCAACTTCCAGCGGGTACCGACCGTGGACACGTCCAATCCGTTCATCGCGCGCAGCATTCCGACGGCGGACGAGAGCTTCGTGGTGATCCGCTTCGCCGACCCGAAGGTGATCGACTTCCCCTATCTGCTGTCGATGCTGCACGACTCGTTCATGTCGCGGACGAACTGCATCGTGGTGCCCGGCGGGAAGATGGAGCTGGCGATGCAGCTCATCTTCACGCCGCTGATCCTGCGGTTGATGGACAAGCGGCCGAAACGGGCGTATTGAGCGGTCGCGGGTGGCGAACGGGTAGGAGGAGGGCCACAGGACTAGTCGGGCAGGAGCGGGACCGACATGCCTTCGCCGCGATGCAGGAGGGCGGCGCGGGTGACGGCGGCGGAGCCGAAGCGGCGGCGCAGGTCGTCGAGGGTCGCGTCGAGGGTGTTGGCGGCGCGGGCCTCGAAAGGCAGGGTGAGCTGCACGGCGTCGGCATCGTCGAGGTTGGTCAGCGCCAGGCCGATCAGGGTGAGGCCGCGTTCCTGGATGAGCGGCATCGCGCCGGTGAGCAGGCTGCGGGCAGCGGGCAGAATCGTCTCGGTGTGATCGGTGGCTTCGGCCAAGGTATGTGAGCGGGTGGCCCGGGCGAAATCATCGAAACGCAGACGCAGCACCACGGTTCGGCAGACCCGCTCGGCGGCGCGCAGCCGCCTGCCCAGCCGATCGGTGAGCCCGTGCAGGTAGGCCTCGATCTCGTCCGGGGGACGATGCTTGCGGCCGAGGGCGCGCTGGGCGCCGATCGAGCGCCGCCGCCTGCCGGTCTCGACGCGGCGCGGGTCACGCGCCCAGGACAGGGCGTAGAGATGGCGGGCCGCGGCGGGCCCGAGGATCGCCCGCAGCGGGCGCTCACCCAGCTCCGCCACCTGACCGACCCGGGTGATGCCGTGCTCGTGCAACGTCCGCGCGGTGACATCGCCTACGCCCCAGAGCCTTTCGACCGGGAGCGGGTGCAGGAAGTCCAGTTCCCGGTCCGGCGGCACCAGCCGCAAGCCATCGGGCTTGGCGACGGCGCCGGCCACCTTGGCGAGGAATTTGGTGCGGGCGATCCCCACGGAGATGGGCAAGCCGACCCGGTCGCGGACTTCCGCGCGCAGCCGCGTCGCGATGGCCACCGGTTCGCCCGCGATCCGGCGCAGCCCGCCGACGTCGAGAAACGCCTCATCGATGGAAATGCCTTCCACGACCGGCGTGGTGTCGCGAAAGATCTCGAAGACGGCTTTGCTCGCCTCCGCGTAGGCGGACATGCGCGGCGGCACCACGATCGCGTGCGGGCACAACCGGCGCGCCTGCCCACCGTTCATCGGAGTGCGCACGCCGAACGCCTTCGCCTCGTAACTGGCGGCCAGGACCACGCCGCCGCCGACGATCACCGGTTTGCCGCGCAGCCTCTGGTCGTCGCGCTGCTCGACCGAGGCATAGAACGAGTCGAGATCGGCATGCAGGATCGATGCCTCCGGGCGCGCGAGTATCCGGGGTCGACCGGGTCGGGAGACGGGCGCATCGGACACGAACATATGTTCGCACGGCGGTCCGACAGTCCGGGTGGCCTGCGCGGATCTACTGGTTGCCTCCGTAGTAACTCATCCCAGCCGGTAACCTGTTCCCACGACGGGGCACAGCGCGGATGAGGGAGTCGGTACGGTGCGTGGATTCGGGGATTTGGAGGCGGTGATCATGGACCGCATCTGGGATCAGGACGCAGAGGACACAACGGTGCGCGAGATCTTCGACGAACTGTCGGCTCAGCGCGACATCGCTTATACGACGGTGATGTCGACCATGGACAATCTGCATCGGAAAGGCTGGCTGGCGCGCGAACGCGCCGGTAAGGCCTATCGATATTGGCCGACCCTCACCAGGGAAGAGCACAGCGCCCGGCTCATGCTGGAAGCGCTCGGTTCCGGCGGACGATCGGACCTGGTGCTCAGTCATTTCGTCGACCGGATCAGCGCCGAGGAATCGGCCGGGTTGCGTGCCGCGCTACGCAGACTGGCGGCGCGCAAGTCACCAGAAGTGCCGTGAGCCTGGCCATCGCGCTGACGCTGTACGGCGGCGTCGTGGCGACCTTCGGTCCGCCCGTCCTGCGCAGTCTGACCCACCGCGGCATCGCGCCGCGGCTGGGTGTGACCGCCTGGGTGGTCGCGATCATCGGTGCGCTCAGCGCCTGGGGAATCGCGGCGGCGGTCGTGACGGTCGAGTTCGCGACCTACTGGGGACACCCGAAGGACGCGCTGAGCGCGTGCGCCTCGTTCCTGTGGTCTCCCATGCACGTGCACGGTGCCGCGGCCGGTCGGGCGGCGACGTTCGCGGTGGCGGCGCTGGTGGCCGCGGGCACGTTCGCGTTGGTGGCGCGCGCGGTGGGTGTCGTCGTGGACATGCGCAGGCGTACCAGCGTCCATGCGCGGGCAGTCCGCCTGGTCGGCAGGCCGGTGCCGGGTATCGGCGCGGTCGTGCTGGAGTCGCCGGAACGGCAGGTGTACTGCGTGCCGGGAAAGCCCGACACCATCGTCGTCACGACGGCCGCGCTGGAAGCGCTGGAGGGCGACCAACTCGCCGCGGTGCTCGCGCACGAACGCGCGCACCTGTCCGGCCGGCACGCGGCGTTGACGGCGGTGCTGCGCGCGGTGGCCACCACGCTGCCGGGCTTGCGGTTGTTCACCGTCGGCGCGGCCGAGATCGCCCGGCTGCTGGAGATGTGCGCCGACGACAAGGCCGCCGACGAGCACGGTTCGCTGCCGCTGCTGGGCGGACTGCTGGCGATCGTGGGCATCGTCGAGCCCGCGCCCCCGGGAGCGCTGGCGGCGGCGGGCACGGCGGTACTGGCCCGCGCCGAGCGGCTGGCCGACCCGGTCGGCGCGATCCGGCGAGCCACCACCCGCACCGCCTTGCTCGGCGTGATCGCGATGACGGTCGCCGGGTCGGCACTGGCCGCCGCGACGGTGGCCGCCGCCGGTGCGCTGCTGAGCTGAGTACGAGAAGGAGCGCGCGTGCGAGCCACCTGGGATCAGGTCTTCGCCTGGCGGCTGCGACGTCAGCACGTCGGGTTCCGCACCGACGAGGGGGCCGAAGCGATCGCCGAGCGCTTGTGCGGCGTACAAGCCCAGGTCACCTCCGCGGCGGAACTGGCTGTCGCCCTGCGCAGCACGAAACCCGAATCCGGCGCGCTGGTCCGCGCGCTCGACGACGGCAGTCTGATGAAGACCTGGGCGATGCGCGGCACGCTGCACGCCCTGACCCCCGACCTGGCCGCGGCCGCTCTCGCGCTCATCGGCTCCGCGCGCACCTGGGAGAAGCCGTCCTGGCAGAGGACTTTCGGCGCCTCGCCCGCGGAGGTCTCGGCGTTGACCGAGGCGGTCGCCGAGGTGCTCGCCGCCGCGGTGCTCACCCGGGAGGAATTGGTCGAAGCCCTGATGTCCGCGCCGGAGTTCCACCGCCTCGGTGAAGAGTTGCGCTCCGGGTGGGGTGCGCTGCTCAAACCGTTGGCCTGGCAGGGGGCGCTCTGCCACGGCCCGGCGCGGGGCAGCAAGGTGACGTTCACCAGTCCGGCGCGTTTGATCCGCGACTGGCCCGGGCTGCCCGAGCCGGATGCGGCGGCGCGGGCGGCGATCCTCGCCTATCTCAGCGCCTACGGCCCGGCGACGCCGGAGACCTTCGACGCCTGGCTCAGCCGCAACAGCTTGCGCAAGACCACGGTGCGGCGCTGGTTCGCCGAACTGGGTGACCTGCTCACCGAGGTGGACGTGGAGGGCCGCCGCGCCTTCCTGCCGACCGAGCGGGTCGACGAATTGGCCGCCGCCGCGCCGAGCGCGACGGTGCACCTGCTCGGCGCCTTCGACCAGTACGTGCTCGCGCCGGGCACCGGTGACACCGCCCTGGTCCCTGCCGCCCACCGCGCGAAAGTGAGCCGCGCCGCGGGCTGGATCTCACCGATCGTCGTGGTGGGTGGACGTATCGCGGGCGTGTGGGAGCTCGCCGACGACGCTGTCGAGATCACCATGTTCGACGGTGCGCCGTTACCCAGGCGGGGGTTGGACGAGGCCCTCGCGCACGTGGCGCTGGCGGCCGGGCGCGAGAACCTCACGGTCCGAACGGCGTAGCGGCACCGGTGCCAGGCCCTCGAGGGTGCGCTGAGCGCCGAAGGAGCCGGAACCGAGCCGAACGCGTCGTCGATCAGCGTGGCCATGGCCCGGTCCGGCATCGGCACCCGCGCCCACCGGAATCCCACGTCGGCCAGGCCGGCGCCCCGTTCGGTCTCTTGCGCGTGCGGTTGCACGCCAGCGCTGGGTGTGGAGAGGATCAGGCCACGGTCGACTGGGTGACCGGATCCGGATGCGCCGCGGCAGGTTTCGGCATGCGCGCGGCTGCGCCGACCAGGCCCGCGAGGACGGCGACCGCGGCCGTCACCGACCACCCGCGCCGGAACGCGTCGAGGGCCGCCTCCGGGCCCGCGGGTGTGCCGAGCACCGCGACCAGGATCGCGACGCCGATCGCGAGACCGATCTGGCGCGCCATGCTCAGCACGGCCGACCCGGTGGCGAACCGGTGCGGCGGCAGCCCGCTGGTGCCCGCCGCGAAGGCGGTCGGCAGGGTGAGGCCGACGCCGATGCCGCTGACCACCATGCCGCCGAGCAGGCCGCCGACGTAGTCGGGTGTGAGGGTGATCGCGCGCACCCACCACAGCATGCCCGCGCCGAACACGACCCCGCCCGCGGCGATGACCGGACCGGCGCCGATCCGGCCGATCAGCCGTCCAGCCAGGACGGCGACCACCGGGACCATCAGCGGCCCCGGCGCGATGGCCAGGCCGGTGCGCAATGCCGACCAGCCCCACACGTCCTGCGCCCACAGCACCGCCGACAGCAGCATCGCGCCGAAGGCGACGTTGAACAAGACCGCGTTGCCGGTCATCCAGGCGAAGTTGGGCGCGCGCAGCAGGGCCGGATCCACCACCGGACTGTGGTGCCGGGCGGAGGAGACGACGAACGCCACCGTCAGGACGGCCGCCACCGCGAACGCCGTCAGCACCCGCGCCGACGACCACCCCCAGTCCTCGCCCTTGACCAGCCCGAGCACCAGCCCGGCGATCGCGCCGACCAGCAGCGCCGCACCAAGCAGGTCGGGCAGCCGCCCACCGTCGCCCGGCGGATCGGGCAACGTCCGCATCCCGACCACCACAGCGACCAGACCGATCGGCACGTTCACCAAAAAAACCCAGCGCCAGCCGAATTCCACCAGAACGCCGCCCAGCACCGGACCGAGGGCCGCGCCGAGCCCTCCGAAGGCGACCCACAGGCGTACCGCCGCGGCGCGGCGCTGCGGCGGGCTGGCCGCGAGTACCAAGCCGAGCGAAGCGGGCGTCAGCAGCGCGCCGCCGACGGCCTGCAGGACACGGAACAGCACCAGTGACCCGACGTCCCAGGCGGTCGCGCACAGTGCCGACCCGGCGACGAACACCAGCAGTCCCAGAAGGAAGGTGGTCCGGATGCTGCGGCGGTCACCGAGTCGTCCCGCCGGGACCAGCAGTGCGGCGAACACGATGGCGTAGGCGTTGAGCACCCAGGAAAGCCCCGAGATCCGGGCTCCGCCGAAATCGGCGGCCAGGTCCGGCAGAGCGACGTTGACGATGAACAGATCCAGGCTCGACAGCAGGACGCCGATCGAGACGACGGCGAGCACGACCCGGAAGTCGTCGGCGGCCCGCGTCGGGGCCGTGGCGGGGGGATTCACGATCGTCTCCGTTTCAGCCGAGCACGCGGCGGGTCTGGCGGGCCGAGGCGAGCAGCCGGCCGTCGCGGTCCCAGATCAGGGTGTCGTCCACCGACCATCCGCCGCCGGTGGAAGCGTTCGCCGTGCGCACCAGCACCGGCAAGTCGCCGGTCGGCACGTGGTGCAGGTGCATCGACAGCGTGACGGTGGGGATCGCGACGGGCCCGCGCAGCGTGGGAAAGACGGCGGGCGGCAACGCGTCGGCGAGGATCGCGAGGGTGGCCGCGTTCGCGGGCAGCTCGGGGACGAGGCCGATCCACGCGCACATCATCGGTTCGTCCGCCGCGGTGAGCGGCAGCGGTCCCGCGGCGGGACGGATGGTGAAATGCGCGCTTGCCGGGACGATTTCAGGCGGGAGGGCGAAGGGTGCGCAGGAGTCGGGGTCGGGCACGCGCGGTGCGGGCGCGCCCGCGTAGTCCGCGACGTCCGATGCCACGGTGCGACCGAGTGTGACGGACGCTCCGGCGACCGGGTTGCCGCCCTGGTCGGCGTAAACCTCCAGGACGACGGTGCTACGCCCGACGGCGTGCTCGGTCACCCGGAAGGTGAGCAGGTCCTCTGTGGGGCGGCCCAGGAACCGGAGATCCACAGCGCGCACGGGCAGCGGTTCGGCGGCCGCCGCCCGAGCCACCTCGATGAGCAGAGCCGCGATCACGCCGCCGTGCGGTCCGGTCCAACCGCGCCAGGACCGCTCGACACGCGCCTGCCATCCACCGGCGCCCGTCTCGGTGAGCGCGAACTCCTCGGCGATGGACCGCCTAGTTAGTTGCTTCATAAAACTCACCATAAATTGGTGAGTTCTTTGAAGCAACCGACTATTCTGGTGGCTATGCGCAGGACGAGCTTCGAGGAGATGAACTGCTCGCTGGCCCAGTGCCTCGAGGTGGTCGGGGAGTGGTGGACGCTGCTGATCGTGCGCGACGCCCTGTTCGGCGTGACGCGCTTCGACGACTTCCGCGCCCGCCTCGGGATCGCCCGCAATGTGCTCACTCAGCGCCTCGAGCATCTGGTCGAGCACGGGGTGCTGAGCCGGGAGCCCTACCAGGACAAACCGGTTCGCTACGACTACCGGCTCACCCCGAAAGGTCGTTCGCTGTGGTTGGTCGTCACCGCGATGCGTCAGTGGGGCGACGAATGGTCCGCGCCGGACGGCCCTCCAGTGCAGACCTTGCACGCCACGTGCGGAAACCTGGCGACCGTCGAGCCGGTGTGCTCCGAATGCGGGGAACGCGTCGCGCCGCGCGACCTGCGTCCCGTACTCGGTCCCGGCGCCAAGGACCCATCCCTCCTGCCCTCGAGCTGAACGGGTTGCGGCCGGTTCCGCGTTCGCCGCCGCGCGGCGATAGGCTGCGGCGGTGGCGGACGGGCGAGTGCGGCAACTGATCGACACGGTGGCATGGGTGCGCATCGAGGACGGACGAATCCTCTGCGCCAGACCGCGCGGCAAGGACATCTTCTACATCCCGGGCGGCAAGCGCGAGGGCGGCGAAACCGATCTGCAGACTCTGCTGCGCGAGATCGAGGAAGAGCTGACCGTCGCGCTGTTGCCGGAGACCGCCGCGCACGTGGGCACCTACGAGGCGTCGCACGGCCCGGTGGACGGGGCGGTGGTGCGAATGAGCTGCTACACCGCGGATTACCGTGGAACGCTGGCCGCGAGCAGCGAAATCGAGGAGGTCGCGTGGTTCTCCTACGCCGACCGCGTTCTCGTCCCCCCGGTCGATCAGTTGCTGTTCGACGATCTGGTGCACGCGGGCTTGCTACGGTGAATCGCGGACCGGACAGCGCTACCGTCGGCGGTATGTCGTGGCTTCGGACACTCCTGCGCTATGCCGCCTACGCCCTGCGGGCGCTACCGCTGGCGGCGCGGCGGATTCCGACCCGGCTACGCGTGCCGCGGCGAATGCTCGGCGAATCCGTTCTGCCGCGTAAATTCTCCGCGCTGCGCTCGGTGTCGCACTCGGTGCTCAGCGGCGGGGTGGGCCTGCTGGCCTGGTTCCTGGCATTCCTCGCGGTCGTGGCCGCGTTCCGCGGCGTCTGCTTCCCGCTCGTCGCCGGTGACGACCTGCACGGGTCCTGGGGCGGGCCCACCTTGGCGGGCGCTTGGGCGGTGCACGCGGTGCTGGGCGTCGGTCTGCTGCCGGTGTGGCTGCTGATTCTGTCCGGTCTGGGCGCGTTCCAGTTGCGGCTCACCCGCGGGCTGCTCGGCCGGAACGGGCCGCGGTGGCCCGCTCCGGTCGCGGTCGCGCTCGTCGCGGGCGGCGTGCTGCTTTTCGTGGCCTGGCTACGGCAGGTGTGAGGCCCGCCGAAGCCTAGGGGGCGCCCTCGCCGCGGGGGCGCTCAGGTGGTGGCGTGTGCGCGCTGCGCCCGCTGGATCAGGTGCTCCACGAGGGTGAGCAGCACGTCTTTGCAGGAGCTGCGGTCGCGCGCGTCGCAGAGCATGACGGGGGTGACCGAGTCGAGGTCGAGGGCGTCACGCACTTCGTCGATGGTGTAGCGCGGCGCGCCGTCGAAGCAGTTGACGCCCACCATGAACGGCAGGCGGCGCCGCTCGAAGAAGTCCACGGCCGCGAAGGAGTTGCCCAGCCTGCGAGTGTCGGCCAGCACGACAGCGCCGAGCGCGCCGCGCGCCAGTTCGTCCCAGAGGAACCAGAACCGGTCCTGCCCGGGTGTGCCGAACAGGTACAGCACCAGGTCACGGTCGATGGTGAGCCTGCCGAAGTCCAGGGCGACGGTGGTCGTGGACTTCTGCTCGACGCCCGACAGATCGTCGATGCCGGTGCTCACCTCGGTGATCAGCTCCTCGGTGCGCAAGGGCGCGACCTCGCTGATGGCCGAGACCATCGTGGTCTTGCCGACGCCGAACCCGCCGGCGACGAGGATCTTGACCGACGCGGCCAGCTGCGGTGTGCCGCTCGGGTCAAAGTTTTCGGATTCCATCCAGTACCGCTCGCAATATGTTGAGGTCATCGGGTCCGGCCTCCGTCGGAACGGGAGCACGGAAAATCAGTTGCCCGTCGCCGATCAGGTCACCGACGAGGATCTTCGTCACCGCCAGCGGCAAACGCAACTGTGCGGAGAGTTCGGCGACGGTCTGCGAAACCCGGCACAGCCGAAGGATATCGGCGTACTCGGGTTCACTGCGTCGCAACGTGGGCGCGGAGGTGTCCGCGATCACGGTGGTGAGCATATCCAGTTCGGGTCCGGCGCCCGCGGTGCGCCCGCGGGTGAGCGCGTAGGGACGCACCAGCGGTCCGGCCGCCTCATCGAACCAGGGCTCACGCGGATGGGTCATGGCAGGACTTACTCGACATGTCCGACGAGGTCTTGACGGGCAGTCGTGGACAGGTAGTTGCCGACCCGCTGCACGGTCAGGTTCATCTCGTAGGCCACCATGCCGAGGTTGGCCGATTCGGCGGCTTGCAGTGCCAGGCAGGCGTTGTCGCCCGCGGAGGTCACGAACAGCACCGCGCGGTCGAGTTCGATGACCGCCTGCCGGACGCCACCGCCGTCGAATCGGTTGCCCGCGCTGCGCGCCAGCCCGTAGAGCGCCGAGGACATCGCGCCGAAATGTTCGGCGTCCTCGCGGCTCATACCGCTGGAGCGGCCCAGTAGTAGCCCGTCGGTGGACAGCACCACCGCGTGGCGCACGCCGGCCAGCCGGTCGACGAGATCGTCGAGCAGCCAATTCAGATCACCTGCGGGAGAAGCGGACACCCCTAGCCTTCCTGTTCGTCGGAGATGACGGCGCGACGGCCCTGCCTGGTCCCGTTCTCGATGGCGGACATCAGATCGCGGGCCTGCTCGGCGGAGCGTGGCGGCTGCACGGAGGCGGCCTGCTCCTGGACCGGCTGCGCCAATTGCGGTGCGAGGTTGGTCTGTCGGGTGCGCCGGGGAAGCGCCGGGCGGCCGTCGGGGCCCGGTTGCATCGGCGCCTCGGTATACGGGCGGGGTCCGTAGCGCGGGAGCGCGGCGGCTTCGACCGGCAGGGTCGCGACGGACGACGGCGCGGTCTGCACTGCGGTCTCCGTCTCCGCCGCGACCGACGGGCCGTCGAAGAGCCTGCCGCGGCGGCCGGGATCGGTGAGCTCCGCCGGTGTCTGCGGCGCACCGGAATCGGTCGCGATGAGGGCGGACGGAACCAGCACGATGGCCTTGATGCCGCCGTAGTCGGAGTCCGAGAGCCGCACCGCGATGCCGTGGCGCGCGGCCAGCTGCGCGACCACGAACAACCCCAGCCGCGAGTCCGCCGACAGCGCAGCCACCCCGAAATCCGGTGGATCGCATAGCATCTCGTTCATCGTGGCCCGGTCTTCTTCGGACATGCCCATGCCCTGGTCGGCGATCTCGACCACGATGCCCTTGCCGACCACGTTGCCGGAGACCTCGACCCGCGACTGCGGTGGCGAGAAGGAGGTCGCGTTGTCCACCAGTTCGGCGAGCAGGTGGATGAGGTCGGCGACCACGGTGCCGAGCACGCGGACCTCGGGCAGCCGGGCCACCCGGACCCGGGCGTAGTCGAGCGTCTCGCCGACGGCGCTGCGCACCAAATCGACCAGCGGGACCGGGTTGCGCCACTGCCTGCCCGGTTTGCCGCCGCCGAGGATGGTGAGGTTCTCGGCGTTGCGCCGCTCGCGCGTCGCGAGGTGGTCGAGCCGGAACAACGTGTCGAGCAGGACCGGATCCTCCTGCCGCTGCTCGGCTTCGTCCAGAATCTCCAGCTGCCGGTGCACTACGATCTGGCTGCGGTGCGCGATGTTCAGGAAGACCGCCTTCACGCCTTCCCGGGTGCGGGCCTCGGCCACCGCCGCGGCGACGGCGGCGGAATGCGCGTGCTGGAACGCCTTGGCCACCTGGCCGATCTCGTCGCTGCCGTAGTCGAGAACGGAGGATTCGGCCGCGGGGTCGACGGTTTCGCCGTCGCGCAGTCTGCGCATCATGTCCGGCAACCGTTCGTCGGCCAAGGCCAGCGTCTGCCCGCGCAGCCGCTTCAATCGGCGGATCACGCGGTTGGCGATGATCACCGCGATGAGGAACGCCAGCACGCTGACCACCAGCACGCCGCCGCCCGCGAACGCGGATCTGGTCGCGGCCGCGGCGGCCTTGTCCTCCGCGAGTTTCTGCGAGGCCCGGTTGTGCGTGGTCCAGGCGTCGATCAGGCCGCGGTTGACCTCGGCGGCCGCGCTGTGCCATTCCTGCGTGCTCAGCGGTAGCGGTGGCGGGCTCGACGCTCGCGCACCGCTGCCGGATGTGCTCGATCCGGTCGAGGGCGGCTGAGCGGATGCCATGGCGCGCTGGACGACGGCGTTCTCCATGGTGGTGAGCTGCTGCCAGGCCGGACTGGCGATGAGCGTCTGCAGATGACGCTGTTCCGCGCCTTCCAACTCGGCGCCGAGCGCGGCGATCTCGCTGTGGTAGAAGCCGATCTGGCGGATGTACTCCTCGGCGGGGATGGCCGGGGGTGTGGGGCCGTCGATGTACAGGCCGCCCAGCGCGTTGCTGCGCGCCATCGCCTCGGTGGCGTTGAACAGCCGCATGCCGGTGGCGATCCGGACGCCGATCTCGGTGTACGGCGCGGTCTGCTCGGCGACCTTGGTGCCCACGGAGATGACGTCGAGCAGGCGGTTGTAGAACATGTACGCGTCCGCGGGCGGCAGCGCGGCGGCGTCGACGCCGCCGCGCACGGCGCTCATGTTCTGCGTGAGGGTGGTGAAGTTGGCCACGTTGTCGCCGAGCTTGGAGTCGTCGACGTCGCGGATACCTTCGGAGGCCTGGATCAGGCCGCGCAGCGCCCCGTCCAGACGCATGCGCGCGGCGCCCAGCGCGGTCGCCGCGGTGCCGTCGCCGGACAGGTGCGCGAGTGTCAGGTGGCGTTCCTGCTGGACCGCCTCCATCATCTCCCTGGTCGAGGGGATGGCTTTCTGGTTCTCGGCCGCCCAGTCCTTGGCTTTGGTTCCCTCCGCGACCAGATAGCTCGTAGCACCCACACCGACGACAAGCAGAGTCAGGCTCGGGATGAGCGCGATCGCCAGAATCCGGGTGCGGACCCCGAGCCTCGCTCTGAACATCGGCACAACGTAATCCACGAACCGGGCGATCCGGCCGCTCTGTCCCGGTGAGCGGGACTCGATTTGACTCGGCAGTTGCTCTTGTGCGCTGTCGGCGTTGCGCCGAAATTAATTGCCGCCGTGCATAACTCTAACTCGCCCGTGCGGGTGCGACCGACCTGTGCGGGCACGCAGCGACTCGCGGCGCGGGAAATCCTCCCGTGGCCGGTTCAGAGCCCGCCGCGCGCGGCGTAGATTGTGTGTATCCCTCGGTTACTCACAAGTAGGAGGCAACGATGCCCGCGCCGGAAGCCGATGTATTCGACCGCCTGAGCGCGCTGGCCGCGATCGAGGCGCCCGCAGACCGTCAGCGCAGGAAGATCACCGAGACGTTCACCGGGAACCCGCTGGGCAGCGTGCCGGTCGGCACTGCGGCCGACGTCGCCGCCGCCTTCGGCAAGGCCAGAACCGCGCAGGAGCGCTGGGCGGCCCGGCCGGTGGCCGAACGCGCCGCTGTGCTGAATCGGTACCGCGCGCTGGTGGTCGAGCATCGCGAGTTCCTGATGGACGTGGTGCAGGCCGAGACCGGCAAGGCGCGCTGGGCGGCCCAGGAAGAAATCATGGGGCTGATGTTCGCGGCCCGGTATTTCGCCAGGATCGCACCGAGTCTGCTGGACGCTCATCGCGTACCGGGCGCGTTCCCCGTGCTCAACCGCGCCTCCGTCCGGTACCAGCCCAAAGGCGTCGTCGGTGTCATCGCGCCGTGGAACTATCCGCTGCTGCTGTCGATCGGCGATTCCATCCCGGCGCTCATCGCGGGCAACGCCGTGGTGGTCAAGCCCGACAGCCAGACCCCGTTCTCCACGCTGGCCGGGGCCGAGTTGCTCTACCGGGCGGGTCTGCCGCGCGAGCTGCTCGCGGTCGTCCCCGGCCCGGGCAATGTGGTCGGCACCGCGATCGTCGAGGACTGCGACTATCTGATGTTCACCGGTTCCTCCGCGACCGGCCGCACCCTGGCCGAGCAGTGTGGCCGCAGGCTGATCGGCTTCTCCGCCGAACTCGGCGGGAAGAACCCGATGATCGTCACCGCGGGCGCCGACTTGGACAAAGCCGCCAAGGCGGCCGTGCGCGCCTGCTTCTCCAACGCCGGGCAGCTGTGTATCTCGATCGAGCGGCTGTATGTGGAGCGCGCGGTCGCCGCGGCGTTCACCGAGAAATTCGTGGCCGCGGTGAACGCGGCGAAACTCGGCGCCGCCTACGACTATTCGACCGACATCGGCAGCCTCATCTCCGAAGCCCAACTGGAGACGGTGTCCAAGCACGTCGCGGACGCCACCTCGAAGGGGGCGAAGGTGCTCACCGGCGGCACGGCCCGGCCGGATCTGGGTCCGCTGTTCTTCGAGCCGACCGTGCTCGCCGACGTGACCGATGAGATGGAATGCGGTCGCGACGAGACCTTCGGCCCGCTGGTGTCGATCTATCCGGTCGACAGCGTCGATGAGGCCGTGCGCCTGGCCAACGACACCGACTACGGCCTCAACGCCTCGGTGTGGGCGGCGAGCAAGTCCGAAGGCGAGCGGATCGCGGCGCGGCTGCACGCGGGCACGGTCTGCGTGGACGAAGGCTACGCGCCGGCGTGGGGCACCACCGGAGCCCCGATGGGCGGCATGGGCATCTCCGGTGTGGGGCGCAGGCACGGTCCGGACGGTCTGCTCAAGTTCACCGAACCGCAAACGGTCGTGGTCACGCGCTTCATGAATCTCGACGCGCCCAAGCTGTTCCCCAAAGACAGGTGGCAGCCGTTCCTGATGACCGTGGCCCGCAGTCTGCGGTTCCTGCCCGGACGCTGACGCACGACGTCCGCCCGGGTGGTCGTGCCCACCCGGGCGGACGATCCGCCGGTTCGTTCGCGCAGGGGTCACGCCAACCGGTCGGCTCCGGTGCGCGGCGGCCCTCCGGCCGCCAGCGCCGCTGCTTCCTCGTCGGTGAGCAGCCGTGATCTGAGGACGAATCGCAGGCCGTCGAGCGCGTCCGAAGCGCGGCCGCCGGGCGCATCGGTCACATCCACGGTCACATGGGTGTGCTTCCAATGCTCGTATTGCTCGCCGCTGATCCAGAATTCGGTGTGCCAGGGGAGGCTTCCGAGCAGGACGTCCGCGCCGTCGATCCGGGATTCCCGGATGGGCAGGCAGCGGGGCTCGACGCTGTCGCGGTGTCCGCCGGACTGATGCAGCAGCACAGCCCCGTGCTGGTGGATGACGCGGCGCAAGGCGGCTCTGGCGCGATCGGTGATGTCCACCCGGTGCGTTCCCGCGTCGGCGGACCGGCGTGGATGACGTGGCCGGCGTGTGTCGGGTAGTCGGCGATGCCGGAGTCCCGGCACCGATCTGGCAAAGCTCATGATTCCTCGCTGATGTATCTCGGACCGACTCACTATGGTCCGCGGAGGTTGGCGCGAGGTTGGTGTGAGAACGTCAGTCGCGCAACGCGGTATGCAGCCGAGCCGCGACCACCGCGCGCCGCACGTCGTCGGGCGGGAGCAACCGCAGCGCGTGCTCGTGGACCGCGATGTCGCGGGGTGCGCGTTCGCCGAACGCGACCGCGTGTTCTGCCCGGTCGCCGGTGAGCACGGCGGTCCGCACGCCCACGTCGAGATGGTCGCGCCACCGCAACACGGCGGGCGCCTCCGATCCGGGCAGCAGCGGCCCCCGGTACAGCCACACCGCCGAGGTGGTGTCGCCCGCGGTGACGGCGGCGAGCAGGTCGACGGCATCGCAGGAGACCGGACCGGTCAGCGCGTACCGGCGATTGCTGATGTCGCCTCCGATCGCCCGGCGCAGATGCGAGACATCGGCTTTGAGCGTGCTGATGGAAACCGACCGGTCGCCGTACAGGGCGGCGTGCAATTGCTCGGGGGTGAAGCCGTCCGGCTGGAGCGCCAGCAGCGCGAGAATTTCCAGTTGCCGAGGCGGCAGCGGCAGCGGCACCCCGTCGCGCACCAGGCGTGCGGCGCCGAGGCATTCCAGCCGGATCCCCGGCGTGGGTACGGGCGCGGCGGTGCGCAACATCGTCTCCACCGCCGTCACCAGCGCCCGCACCGAGGTGAGCACCGCGGGATGCGAGCGCTCCCAGGAACTGGACAGGTCCAACGCGCCGACCTGTCTGCCGTCCGGCCCGTGGATGGGCGCGGAATAGCAGACCCAGCCGTGCAGAGCGGCGATCAGGTGCTCGGCGGAGAACACCGTCGCAGGGCGATCGGTGTGCAGCGCCAGCGCCAAACCGTTGGTGCCCATATGGCTTTCGCCCCAGCACCCGCCCGGGGCGAGATTGACCTGTTCGGCCTGCCTGCGCAGCGTGCGCTCGCCGCAGGACCACAAGACGGTGCCCGCGCTGTCGGTGACCACGGCCAGGTAGCCGGAGTCCTCGGTGACGGCGCGCAGTTCACCCGCCAGCGCCGTCACCGGTTCCCGGAGTGGGGACGCCGCCCAGCGATCACCGATGTCGTCCACCGCGGGCGCGACCGTGGTGCCGGGATCGACGGTGTACATCGACCGCCGCCACGACTGCGCTACTTCGTTGCGGAGGACAGCGGCGCTGGGCCGGGACGTCACCTGTGGAGCCGTCGCCCAACGCTCCCATTCTTTTTCCAGTTCGACCCGCTGCTGTGTGAGGGTGCGGAACTGCGCCACGTGGAAGACCCATCGTCGTGTGAGCTCGTATTCGCACTCTCATTCTGGCGTACGCCGACCGGAGTGGCGAGCTGTTCGGGCCCCTACCGGCCGGTCGCGTCAGCTTCGAGCGAACGCGGCGACGAAGCCCTAGGCTGCTGGCATGGCGACCGGTTTACCGCGGGCACGCCTCGCCGACGTGCACGAAGTGGCTTCGGGCATGCCCTATGTGACCCGCGTCGACGGACCGCGCGGCAACCCGATCTACCAGGTCGGGGGCAAGTCGTTCGTGTTCTTCCGCACCCCTCGCCCGGACGCCGTGGATCCGGGCACCGGCGAGCGCTACGCCGATGTGATCGTGATCTGGGTGCCGTCGGAGTCGGACAAGCAGGCGCTGGTCCAGGATCCGGACTCGCCGTTCTTCACCACGCGGCATTTCGATGGGCATCCGTCGGTCCTGGTGCGCGCCGCTCACCTCGGCGAACTGAGTCGTCGAGAACTCACCGAGGTCATCCAGGACGCTTGGCTGTCGCGGGCCTCGCGCAAGCGCGCGGCGGACTGGCTGGCCGCCCATCCGCCGCGCTGAACGGTCACTTCCGGATGAAAATGCCTGCCACGTCCGCGTTCTTGATGGGGGTGTCGGCGTTGGCCTGGGCGCCGCACAGCAGGTCGACCGACACCATGGTCGCGTCCACGGCGGTCCCGGCCGGTTCGCGGTCGTCCTTGGTCTGCTGCTTGACGAACTTGGTGATCGTCGTGCGCTTGGTGTCCTGATCCTGCTTGACGTACTCGCTGCACGGCGTGTCGCCGCCGCGGTTGAGGGCGCGTTCGATGTCGGTGCAGCCCGCGAGCGCCATGGCGACCATCGCGATCCCGAGGCCGGTGCGGCCGGTTCGTGACAGCGTGGCGTGCATGGGCTCCTCCTGAAGGTTCGGCGGCGCTGCCCGCCGCGATCGGAGTTCAGCGTAGAGCGCTCACGCCGAGTGTCCCACCGACGGCGGGTGCTCAGGCGCGGAACACGCACAGCGGGACGTTCATCTCCGCCGGGGTGAGCGAACCGTGGTGACCGATCAGCCGCGACTGCAGCGGCTCGGCGCCGGTCCGGATGACGCCACGCCGACCCCGGGCCACTACGACCAGATCGCCGATGCGCCGGGCGATCGCCGGGGCGACAGTGGGGCCGAACCAGCCTCGGCCCACGGCTTCCGCCCGGTCGAGGACCTCGAAGTCCGCGCCGAGGGTCGCCCGCCAGGCCGCCGCGACATCGGATTCGGCGCCCGGCTCGGTGTAGACGTGGCGGGCGCGGGGTTCACCGCCGAGCGCCCGGACGCCGTGTTGCAAGGCCGGGGTGGTGTCGAAATCGAGGCGATCGTCCAGGTGCACCATGCCGTGGTCGGCGGTCACCAGCAGCGCCGCTCCCGCGGGGAGCTCGTCGGCGAGCGCGGCGGCGAGCCGGTCGGCGTGCGTGAGTTCCAGTTGCCAGGACCGTGCGGAGGGCCCGCGCACATGTCCGGTCAGGTCGAGATCGCCGTGGTAGGTGTAGACCAGGGAGCGCGGGCCCGCGCGTAACGCCTCGCTCACACCGGCGACGAGATCGCCGAACGACAGTTGCGGGCGGAACTCGCAACCGCGCAGCACCGCCTCGGTCAGCCCAGACCCCGCCTGATCGCGGGGTGATACCTGCGCGACGGCGATGCCGTCGGCGACGGCGCGCTGAAAAACCGTTGTGCGGGGCTGGAATTCCGACGGGACGAGTTCCCGCCGCAGATCGGACTTCGGCGCGCCGTGCAGCCGCCAGGACAGCGGAGTGAAGAGCCGGTCGTAACCGGGAACGTGGAACAGGTAGCCGACGATCCCGTGCTCACCGGGCGGAACGCCCACGCCGAGCGAGGCGAGGCTGGTGGCCGTCGTTGTCGGGAAACCGGCGGTGAGCCGGATCGGCGCGAGGCCGGACAGGAACGGCGCCGCAGCGGGATTCGCGACGAGATCCTCGTACCCGAGCCCGTCCACCAGCAGGACGCAGACCTGGTCGGCGTCGAGCCGCAGCCCTAGGCGGTCCTCCTCACCGGGTACACCGAGACCGGCGAGGACGGAGGGGAACAGGTCGGCCAGAGAACCCGAACCGTAGCGCGGCGCGACGAACACGAGGTCAGAATGTCAACGTCGGCGGCTGCCTGGCAAGGGCGTTCACGCCTGTCCGGTCTCGAAACGGCTCACCTTGCCGTCGCGCAGGACGAACCGCCAGGTGGTCCGCATCGAGCCCCATCGGGAATTGGTGTAGTCGGCGACCAGTTCGGTGCCGTCGTCACCGACGGACTCGACCCGCATGCGGCCGTTGCTGTCGAAGATCTCCGCTCCGGTCCACTGGTGGAGGTTGCGTTCCACACCGTCGTCGGACATGGTGGCGTCGTCGGTGAGCACCGCGTAGAACCGGTCCTGATCGTTGGCGTTGAGCGCGTCGACGAACTCCTGCACCGTCGGATCCAGCTGCGCGGTCATCCGGGTCGTCCTCTCGGATCGGTGTGGGAAGCATCGGACAGCAAATGTCTGGCGTCTACTCTAGGTCAGCGGCGGCGCGCTCGGCTCCAGGAAAGTCGCGAAGGTCCGCATGACATCGTCCACCAACGCCGGGGCGGTGGTGCCGAACTGTCCGGCGCGTTTCTCCAGCTGTCCGTCCAGCCACAGCGAGGCCAAGCCGTGGCCGAGACCCCAGAACATGACCGCCAGTGTGTCGGCTTTGTCGGCGGGCAGCGCTCCCGCGCGGACGCACTCCGTGATGGCGTCGGCCAGGACGCCGAAGGCCGCGTCGCCCGCGGCCATGGTGTCGGGATGTTTGTCGGGTTGGGAGAGTTCGGGCCGGAACATCAAACGGAAGTAGGCCGGCTGTTCGCGGGAGAACCGCACGTAGGCGTTCGCGAGGGCGGTGAGGGCGGCCATGGGCGTTTCCGCCTCGGCGCGGGCGGCGGCCAATCGCGCTCCCAGTAGCTGGAAGCCCTGCGTGGACAGGGTCGCGAGCAGGGCGGCCCGGTCGGGGAAATGGTGGTATGGCGCCGCGGTGCTCACGCCTGCCTCGCGCGCCACCCGGCGCAGGCTCACCGCCGCGAGCCCCTCCGTCTCGATCAAACGCAGGCAGGCGGCCAGCAGCGCGTCGCGCAGGGCGCCGTGGTGGTAACTGGTCCGCGTCACCGTCCGAGCGTATGCGACGTGTCCTGGACAACCTAACTATGCGGTGCTTAGATTATCTGAGCGCCGCTCAGATGGGCGGCGCGCGAGGCACCCACGAGACGGATGTAGACATGAGCACACGAGTAACAGTCACCGGCGCAACGGGTTTCGTGGCCGGCCACGTCATCGCCGAGCTGCTGGAACACGGCTACGCCGTGCGCGCGACGGTGCGCGACCTCGCCGACACGGGTAAGCGAGCACACCTGGTCGAGGCGGCCCGGCGCACCGGGGGCGAGCTCGAATTCGCCCGAGCCGACCTCAACGGCGACGACGGCTGGGCGGCCGCTGTCGCGGGCAGCGCGGCGGTCCTGCACGTAGCCTCTCCGTTCCCCAGCACGCCGCCCGACGACGAGCGCGACCTCATCGACACCGCAGTCGAAGGAACGCTGCGCGTGCTGCGCGCCTGCGCCGCCGCGGGCACGGTACGCCGGGTGGTGCTCACGTCCTCGATCGCCGCGATCGCGTACGGTCACGCCGAGGACGGCTTGCGCACGGAGGCCGACTGGACGGTGGTCGAGCGCAGTCCCGCCTATCAGCAGAGCAAGACGCTGGCCGAGCGGGCGGCCTGGGATTTCGTCGCGAAGCTCCCGGCGGGCGAGCGATTCGAATTGGTCGTCGTCAACCCGGGTATGGTGCTCGGACCGTTGCTCTCCGCCGCGACGAGCACGTCGCACGAGCCCGTACGCAGGTTGCTCGCCGGGGACGTCCCCGGTACACCCCGGGTCGGCTGGGCGCCGGTGGACGTGCGTGACCTCGCGGTAGCGCACCGGCTCGCGCTGGAGACGCCGGAGGCCGCGGGCAACCGCTACATCTGCGCGGGCGAGCATCTGTGGATGGAAGACATCGCGCGCATCCTCGCCGAGGAATACCGGCCGCGCGGGTTCCGGGTGCCGACCAGGCGGCTGCCGAACTGGCTCGTGCGCTGTGTCGCGCTCTTCGACAAGGGCGTCCGGTTGACCGTGCCCACTCTGGGGCGCACCGAGTCGCTCAGTGCGGGCAAAGCGCGACGCGAACTGGGCTGGACCATGCGGCCTGTCCGGGAAACCCTGCTGGACACCGCCGAAAGCCTGTTGCAGCACGGAATCGTCGCGCCGTCGCGGCGCAAGCCGGCCCCGGCGGCCTCCGCGCCGCGCGCCGTCCGGGCCTGAGGGGGTGCGAGCATGCTGATCGCGACATTGATCGTCACCACCGTCGCCATGGCACGGCGCCGGCTCGCCCGCCGATCCCCGGCTGGGAACTCCACCGGAGGCGGTGTTCCCGGCCCCGTCCGCCGGGCGTTGCGCCGTCCGGCGCCGATAGCGGCCGCCTGCGTCGCGCTACTCGGCATCGCGGTCGCCGCGGGCGCGCTCGCCCAGTGCTGAAACCGGCCCCGACGTGCGGCGCTCCGGCGCGGTTCGCTAGACAGGACACGTGACTGCGCAGCGCCCGTTCCGGTTCGGTGTCAACATGGTGGTCCCCGAGTGCCGGAAGAACTGGATCGAAAAATGCCGCCGGGCAGAGGAATTCGGTTTCGACGTGGTCGGCGTCGCCGACCATCTCGGCCTGCCTGCGCCGTTCCCCGCGATGATTCTGGCCGCCGAGGCGACCGAGCGGGTGCGGTTGAACACCTACGTGCTCAACACCGCGTTCTACAACCCGGTATTGCTGGCGCGCGACGTGGCCGGCGCCGATCAGTTCACCGACGGGCGCGTCGAACTCGGACTCGGCGCGGGCTACGTGCAGGCGGAGTTCGAGGCCGCGGGCATTCCGTTCGAAAGCGGCAGCAAGCGCGTCGAGCATCTGGAGCAGACGGTGATCACGCTGCGCGGCCTGTTCGCCGATCCG
Organism: Nocardia sputorum; assembly: GCF_027924405.1. Taxonomy (NCBI): domain Bacteria; kingdom Bacillati; phylum Actinomycetota; class Actinomycetes; order Mycobacteriales; family Nocardiaceae; genus Nocardia; species Nocardia sputorum. The sequence continues at coordinate 2,915,526 of NZ_AP026978.1, forward strand.
GAGTATCAGCCGCAACCCGCGCAGCCGACAGGTCCGCCCGTGCTGATCGGCGGGTGGGGCGACCGGTTGCTCGGCGTCGCCGCGCGGCACGCCGACATCATCGCCTTCACCGGCGCGGCGGCCGCGCGCAACGGCGGCCCGCTGCAGATGGCCGGGCTGGCCGAGATCGAGGAACGCGTCGCCTACGTGCGGGAGCTGCTCGGTCCCCGAGCGGACAAGGTCGAGTTCAACATCCTCGTGCAGCGGGTGGTTCCGCCGAACGAACGCGCGAGCGTCCTGGAGGTCTTCGGTCCGGCGCTGCCGCCGGACGTCGCCGACTCCCCGGAGGATCACCCGATCCTGCTCATGGGCACCCCCGAGGAGATGGCCGACCGCCTGCGCGAACGGCGCGACCGTTACGGCATCAGCTACGTCACCGTCCTCGAGGACAGCATGGAGAAGTTCGCGCCGGTCATCCAGTTGCTGCGCTGAACGGCGGGTTCGCGGCAGCGGGTGCTCACGCGGGCTTTCGCCACAGCAGGGTGTAGCGCCACATGAGCCGTCGCCGGATGCGCGCACCGGGTAGCAGATCGGCAACGGTCGAGCGAATCTCGGCGTACCCGTCGATCGGGTCACGCAACTGGACGCTGGGCTCGCCGGACCGGTGCAGGAGGTCCGTCATCCGGATGACGGGCACCAGGGGCAGATAGTGGTAGTCCCTGCGCAGGGTCATGTTCCAGAGCCCGACTACGGCGAGGACACCGCCGGGTGCGACCAGGCGGCGCAATGCGGTGATGCCCTCGCGCAACGGGACATGGTGCAGGGTCGCCACGATGGTGACTACGTCGAAAGAGCCCGTGTAGTCGAGGAAGTCGGCCTGGTCGAGGGACACCCCCGCCGTCACCGGGGCTTGCGCGAAGGGCTCCGCGTCGACGTCGATTCCGGTGACGGTCAACCCACGGCGAGCCAGTTTGCGCGCCAAAAGGCCGTCGCCGCAGCCGATGTCGAGCGCAGTGCGGGCCGACGGCGGCACCTGCTTCAGTAACCAGGGGTGGTAGTGGGTGTTGTGATTCCAATAGGGGTCGTCGCGCACTTCGACACTGTAGGGGCTATCTAAATGTGATTTACGTCACATTTACCGGAGCATTTCGGGGGTACGGGATGGCAAGGTGTGCGGTATGCCTTTCGCCGAATCCACCGCATCGCCCGACGCCATCCGAGTGCTCCGAGCCAGCGAGCACAACCTGCGGGACGTGTCGCTCGAGATCCCGAAGAACAAGATCACCGTCTTCACCGGCGTCTCCGGCTCGGGCAAATCATCGATCGTCTTCGACACCATCGCGGTCGAATCCCAGCGCCAGCTCTACGCCACCTTCCCCGCGTTCATCCTCAACTTCCTGCCGCGCTACGAACGCCCGCACGCGGAGGCCATCGAGAATCTCACCGCGCCGGTGATCATCGATCAGCAGCCGGTCGGCGGCGGGCCGCGCTCCACGGTCGGCACGATGACCGACATCTACTCCATGGTGCGGGCCATGTTCGCCCGATTCGGTTCGCCCTCGGCGGGCTTCGTCTACAACTATTCGTTCAACGTGCCGCAGGGCATGTGCCCGGATTGCGACGGACTCGGCGTCACCGTCCGCGCCGATCCCGACCGGCTGCTCGACCGCACCAAGTCGTTGAACGAAGGCGCGATCCTCCTGCCGGGATACGGCGTGGGCAGCGGGGATTGGCAACTGTACGGCAAGTCCGGCCGCTTCGATCCGGACAAGAAGCTCGCCGACTACACCGACGCGGAACTGCACGACCTGCTCTACGGCACCGGCGGCAAGGTCGAACTGACCTTCAGCAAGGGCACCTGGAAGGCGAACTACGAAGGCATCGCCACGAAATTCACGCGGACCCGGCTGCAGCGCGACACCTCGACGCTGAGCGAGAAGACCCGGGAGCAGATGCAGCAGTTCCTCACCGAAGGAGTCTGCGGGACCTGCGCGGGCGCGCGCCTGAACCAGGCAGCGCTGGCCACCCGGATCGGCGACCGCAACATCGCGGATTGGGCGCGCTTGCAGATCACCGATCTGATGGAGGTGCTCGACGAGATCACCGATCCGGCCGCCGCCGGTCTGGCCGGGGCCATCCGCACCGCCCTGCGGCGGGTGGCCGACATCGGACTGGGATATCTCAGCCTGGACCGGCCGACCTCGACCCTGTCCGGCGGCGAGGGACAGCGGCTGAAGATGATCAAGCATCTGTCCAGCACGCTGATCGGACTGACCTACATCTTCGACGAACCCAGCGTCGGGTTGCACCCGCGGGATGTGGGCCGGCTGAACGATCTGCTGAAGGCGTTGCGGGACAAGGGGAACACGGTGATCGTGGTGGAGCACGATCCGGACGTCATCCAGATCGCCGACCATGTCGTCGACGTCGGGCCGCGTGCGGGCGCGCACGGCGGTCAGGTGGTCTTCCAGGGAAGTTTCGCCGATCTCCGCAGTGCCGACACCCCGACCGGCGCCGGTCTGCGCAGGCCGTTCCGCGTGAAGGACTCCTTCCGGGCGGGCACGGGCGAGCTGCTCGTCGAGCGCGCGACGCTGCACAACCTGAAGAATGTGACCGTCGGGATCCCGACCGGCATCCTCACCTGTGTCACCGGGGTCGCGGGCTCGGGCAAGAGCAGTCTCATCCGGGACGTGTTCGTCCGCGAGCATCCCGAGGCGATCTTCGTGGACCAATCGCCCATCGCGGCGTCCTCCCGGTCCACGCCCGCGACCTACCTCGGATTGATGGACCCCATTCGGAAGTTGTTCGCCAAGGCGACGGGGGAGTCCGCGGGCCTGTTCAGTTTCAATTCGGCGGGTGCGTGCAAGCAGTGTGAGGGGCGTGGGGTGATCATCACCGAGATCGCCTACATGGATCCCGTGACCACCCACTGCGATGCCTGCGACGGACGACGCTTCTCCGATGACGTGCTCGCCCTGACGCTGCGCGGCAAGTCCATCGCCGACGTGCTGGAGATGCCGGCCGAGGAGGCGCTCGGATTCTTCCCGGAGAAGGCGCTGCACACCAAGCTGCGCACGATGAACGAGGTGGGTTTGGCCTACCTCAGCCTCGGCCAGGCGATGAGCACGCTGTCCGGGGGCGAACGGCAGCGGATCAAGCTGGCGACACAGTTGCAGAACACCGGCAGCGTCTACGTGCTCGACGAACCCACCACCGGACTGCACATGTCGGACGTGGACACGCTGCTGGCGCTGATGGACGGTCTGGTCGACCGGGGCAACACCGTCGTGGTGATCGAGCACAACCTCGATGTGGTCGCCCACGCGGACTGGGTGATCGATCTCGGGCCGGACGGCGGCAAGGACGGCGGCGAGATCGTCTTCACCGGCACACCCGCCGAACTGCTCACGCACCCGTCCTCGCTGACCGGCGAATACCTGCGCCGGTACAAGACGGGCAGCTAGCCGGCGGACTCCGTGAACTGCTCGGTCCCGGTCACCCGCAGCAATTCCAGCGCCGAGGCTTCCCGGCTGCCGGGCGTCGCCGAGTAGACCACGACGGCCTGGTCGGTGTCCGGGACCAGCAGGGTGTCGCAGTCCAGCCGCAGCGATCCGAGGTCCGGGTGATCGATCGTCTTGGTCGCGCTGCGCCACTGCCCGGAGCGCCGCGCGTTCCACAACTGCTCGAATCGGGGACTGCGGGAACGCAATTCGGAGACCAGGCGCAGGAGGCCGGGATCGTCGGGGTAGCGCGCGCGGGTGCCGCGCAGGGTGGCCACCGAGAACGCCGCGGCATTCTCGGCCTCGGCGGGTGTCATCCGGACCCGTCCGGGCTCGGTGCCGAGGAAACGCTGCCAGATGATGTTGCGCTGAGCGGGCGGCCAGGCGGAGAAGTCGCCCAGCAGCGCGGTCGCCATCGGATTCCACGCCAGCACATCGGCTTTCGCCGAGAGCACCAGCGCGGGCAGGTCCGCCATCCGATCCAGCAGACGCAAGACGCTCGGGCGCACCACCATGTCGATGCGGCCCGCCTGCGGCGGCGCCGCGCCCGCGAGCTGGAACAGCAGGGTGCGATCCTCGTCGTTGAGCCGCAGCGCGCGGGCGAACGCGGCCAGCACGGCGCTGGACGGACGGGGACCGCGACCCTGCTCCAGACGTACCACGTAGTCCACGCTGACACCGGCCAGCTGGGCGACCTCCTCGCGGCGCAGACCCGGCACCTGCCTGCGCGAGCCCGCGGGCAGCCCGACGTCGCCCGGACGCACTCGGTCGCGCGCCTGTCTCAGCAACGCGGCCAGCTCGGTTCGATCCACATCCCGATCATGCCGTGCCCGGTCGTCGCCGGGGTGGGATCGCTGCTCCCAGGAGTTGGCAGCCCTGGCGGACGGCTGCCGGGCACGTGACGCCCGGCCCCGTGAACGAAACGACGACGGTCCTGGTGCTTCCCGGCTTCCAGGTCAACGCGGCCGGAGCGCACACGCTACGGCTGTCTCTGCCGCGACAGGGAAGTGCAGATTCCTGCCCGGTCACCTGCCGTAGACGACGGTGAGGAGGCGCTCGCCGTCGGTCAGCGGGCGCCACCGTTGACGTACAGCGTCTGCCCGCTGACGTAACTCGCCTCGTCGCTGGCGAGGAAGGCGATCACCGCCGCGACCTCTTCGGGCTGACCCACGCGGCCCAGCGGCGTGCGTTGCGCGGCCGCTTTCTGGTGATCCTCGGCGCTCATTCCGACCCGGTCGGCGGTGGCGGCGGTCATAGAAGTGGCGATATAGCCGGGCGCCACCGCGTTCACGGTGACGTTGTACGGCCCGAGCTCCAGGGCGAGCGTCGCGGTGAGCCCTTGGATGCCGGCCTTGGCGGCCGCGTAGTTGGCCTGGCCGCGGTTGCCCAGCGCCGACCGGCTCGACAGTGAGACGATCCTGCCGTACCGCTGGGCCACCATGAACCTCTGCGCGACCTGCGCGCAGTGGTAGGCGCCGGTCAGATTGACCGCGAGCACCGCGTGCCAGTCCTCCTCGGACAAGCGGAAGAACAGGTCGTCGCGGGTGATGCCCGCGTTGTTGACCAAGATGTGCGGGCTGCCCAGATCGGTCGCGACCCGATCGAACACCGCCTCGACCGAGCCGCGCTCGGTGACGTCGCAGACGTAGCTGCGGGCCACTCCGCCGGCTTCGGTGATCCGCGCGGCGGTCTCGTCGGGCGCGTCGCGGTCGAGTACCGCCACGGCGGCGCCCTCGGCGGCGAGGCGCAGCGCGGTCGCCGCGCCGATGCCTCGGGCCGCGCCGGTGACGACGGCGATCCGGTCGGTGAAGCGGTGCATCGAATGTTCTCCTGTCAGAACGCGGCGACGCCGGTCAGTGCGCGGCCGATGAGCAATTTCTGGATCTGGCTCGTGCCCTCGTACAGGGTCATCACTTTGGCGTCGCGGAGGTATTTGCCGACCGGGAACTCATCGATGTAGCCGTATCCGCCGAACACCTGCACCGCTCGGTCGGCCGCACGGACCGCCGCCTCGGAAGCGAACAGCTTCGCCTTGGAGGACGCCACGGCGAATTCCTCGCCACGGTCGACGAGGTCGGCGACCCGCCACACCAGCAGCCGCGCCGCGTCCACGTCGAGGGCGATATCGGCGAGCAGCTCCTGGACGAGCTGGTGGGCCGCGATCGGCTTGCCGAACTGTTCTCGCTGGGTGGCATAGCCGACGGCGGCGTCCAAGCAGGCCTGCGCCAGCCCGACGCAGCCGGCCGCGACCGACATGCGGCCCTTGGCCAGCGCCGCCATCGCCACACCGAAGCCCTTCCCCTCGGCGTGCAGCCGGGCGCTGTCGGGAACACGCACACCGTCCAGCACGAGTTCGGCCGTGGCCTGTCCGCGCAGCCCGAGCTTTCCGTGGACTTCCCGCGCGGTGAATCCGGGCGAGTCGGTCGGTACCAGGAACGCGGTGATGCCCCGATGTCCTTCGCCGCCGCTACGCGCGAACACCAGCGCCACATCGGCCCAGGTGCCGTTGGTGATGAACATCTTCGTGCCCGACAGCACCCAGTCCGAGCCCTCGCGCACCGCACGGGTGCGCAGCTGAGCCGCGTCGGATCCGGTGCCCGGCTCGGTGAGCGCGAAACAGCCGAGCGCCTCGCCCGCCACCAGCCGCGTGAGCCAGGTCTGTTTCTGCTCCTCGGTGCCGAAGTGGTGGATCGACTTGGCCACCAAGCCGAGGGAGACGGAGACGATGCCGCGCACAGCCGAGTCGCCGCGCCCCAGTTCCTCGAGGACCAGGCAGTAGGTGAGATGGTCGCCCGCGCTGCCGCCGTACTGCTCGGGGATGGTGAGCCCGAGGAAGCCCAGTTCGCCCAGCCGGGCGACGATCGACCGGTCCACGCTTTCGTCGCGATCCCACCGCGCGGCGTGCGGCACGATCTCCCGGTCGACGAAATCGGCCGCGAGCTGCCGCGCCGCCGTCTGCTCGCCGGACAGTTCGAGGTTCATGGACGGTAGGCTAGCGAGGAATAAACTAGCGCCGCAAGTTTAGTGCAGGTACGCCGCGATACTTCGAGGTAGGAACGCGTAGTGGGCCGTGGCCGAAGTGGCGCGCGCACGGTCGGCGACGGACCGGCGCCCGAGCTGGATAGTCGAGTGGCGGGCGAATCGACCGCCGTGGGGCTCCGGAGTTCGCGTGGCGATCTGCCGTCCGCGCTCATGTCGAAGCAGGAACTGAAGCGCCTGGCTGAAAGGTTGCGGCAACCCGTCCCACACCAAGAGGACCGTGTCGGCAGCTCGCCGTTACCCGGCCGAGTCCGCCGATCGGCCCATCACCGACCAGGCTGACGAGGTTCTCGGACGCTCATCGAGCGGTGACCGCGCCGCATTCGGTCGCGAGCCAGGCGGGGAACTCGGTGAGGTCGGTCAGCACCACGTCCGCGCCCGCCGCGCGCAGTTCGTCGGCCGTGCACGGCCCCGTGCTGACCCCGACGGCGAAGACGTCCGCGGCGCGCGCGCCGTTCATGTCGCCGACGTGGTCGCCGACGAACAGACTCGCGCCCTGTTCGCGCAGCGTCGCCGCCTTTCCCGCCGACCAGAGGTCGCCCGCGAGATGGTCGACGCGCCAGCCCAGCTCGGCGATGTGCAATTGCGCGAGTGGCGCGTGCTTGCCGGTGACCACGAGCACTCGCCCGTTGCGGGCCTCGACAGCCGCCAGCGCGGCCTGCGCGCCGGGCATCGGGGGGATGGCCGAGACGATCGTCGGGTAGAGCGCTCGATAGCGGGTGACCAGGGCCGGAACCAGGTCTTCGGGCGCGCCGGCCTCCACGAGCAGGGTGGCCAGCGGGGGGCCGAGCCGATCGGCGAAGGTCGTCCCGCACAGTGGCAGGCCGAACTCGGCGCCGAGTCGGTCGATGGCGCTGGCGACGCCAGGTCGCGAGTCGATCAGCGTCATGTCGAGGTCGAAGCCCACGGTCCAGGTCACCTGACCGACCCTAATAGCCCGCGCCGCGGCGTGCCGGTCGGGCTGTTGTGATTCACAACTCCCTGGGGCGAAAGCCGTGCCGCCGCAACGAGAGCCGTGATCCACGTGGAACCCCGGATGCACTCGATGTCGGGTAAGCGACTGTGCCTCCGCCATTTTCGGCATCGAGCGCAAGTACGCGTCAGGTGAATCGGGGTGGCGCCGCGCGCTTGACGTAGCCGCTGACCGGGCTGATCTCCATCCGATCGATACCGCTCAGCGCCGCGATCCGCTCCGTGGTGTAGCGGAACAGGTCGTCCGCGTCTCGGCAGACGACGCACACCAGCAGATTGTGCGGTCCGGTGGTGGCGCCGACGAACGCCGCCTCCGGATCGGCGGCCACCGTGGTCGCGACGGCCACGAGATGGGCGGGGGCGACCGTGAGCCACAGCAGGCTCTGCACGGCGTAGCCGAACAGGGCGGGATCTACCTCGACGTCGAAGCCGAGCACCCGGGCGTAACGCAATTCCTCGAGCCGCCGCCGGACCGCGGATTCCGACCAGCCGACGGCTCGTGCCAGCCGTGGATACGCCGCTCGACCGTCGGCGGCGAGCGCGGGGAGCAGGCGCCGATCCAGCTCGCTCGGCGTCACGGTCGCCGCCGGATCCGTATCGGGCGCACGCAGTGCCGCGCTCTGCTCGGTGGACAGCGCCGACATCCGTCCCTGCCAGCGGCGTTGCATGACGTGCCGCAGCACGCGGTGGGCGTCCACCGAGTGGACGGCCGGATGGCGGGCCAGCTCGGGCAGGGGAGCATCGCCGGGAACGCGGAACAGACAGACCAGCTCGGCCCCACCGGCGACGACGGTCACCCAGGCGGTGTCGCCACGGCGCGCCAGCGCGTGGGCCAGCGCGGCGGTGGCATCGGGACGGACCCGCAGACGGACCAGCCACTCGGCGTGGCCCACCCGCCCGGTGTCGGCGACGCCGGTGACGCGCAGCCCGCCGGTGTCCAACAGCCGCCGGTAGCGGCGGGCCAGAGTACGTTCGGAGACCCCCAGCACCGGCGCGAGCCTGCTGAACGGCGCGCGGCCGTCCAGCTGCAGGGCGTGCAGCAAACTTCGGTCGACGTCGTCCAGGATGACCGAATCCACCATGTCAGCCTAGGGCAGTGCCGGAATACGGCGAATCGGCCGTGCCGGCGGGCGGTACGGCGGCGCCGGGACAAACATCGACAGCGTGCAGAAACCGATCGACGCCATTCACCACACCGGAATCCTGACCCGCGATCTGGACGGCCTGGAACGCCGCTATCTCGACCTCGGGTTCACGCTGAGTCCCCGCTCGCGGCACCTGCTCAGCGCGCACCCGGGTGAGCCGCCCACGCCCGGATGCACGGCCAACCGGTGCGTGTTGTTCGGCGGGTCCTATCTCGAATTGCTCGGCATCGTGGACGAGAACGCACCGGATCCCTGGCACACCAAAGCGATGGCCGACGAGTACGAAGGTTTCCGCCTGCTCAACCTGGAGACCGGCGACGCCGAGTCGGCGCGGCGGCAGCTGCTGGCGGCGGGACTGCGTGCCACCGGCGTGCTCGACCTCGAGCGCGACGTCGAGACCGAGGACGGCGTTCGCACGGTGCGCGCGCGGGCAGTGCACGTGGACCCGAGCTCGACGCCCGAGGCCCTGCTCGGCGTCGCCCAGCACCTGACCCGCGAATACGTGCACCAGCCGCGCTACCTCGCGCACCCGAACGGCGCGCGTGCCATCGCCGCCGTGCTGATCGCCGCGGCCGATGCGGAGTTCGACGGGATCGTCGAACGCTACGGGCGCATCCTGGAGGCGCCCGCCGTGGGCAAAGGGCCGCTGACCGTGCTGGAGATGGGTGCGGGGCGGTTGGAACTGGTGCGCGCGTCCCAGGCCGACGCCGTGTTGCCGGGTGAACCGGCACCCGCACCGTCGTATCTGGCCGCCATGACGATCGCCGTGCGCGAACTTCGCGTCGCACGCGATGTCATCGAGAACGCGGGTGTGCCGGTGCGCGAGACGGACGAGGGGTTCTTCGTCTCCGCGCGCGACGCCTACGGCGCCGGCCTGTTCTTCGTGGCGGGCTGAGTCAGGGGCGGGCGGGGCCCTCGCCGAGGCGCGGCTCGGCGAGGGTGGAGCGCTTGCGTCCGTATCCGAGATAGACCGCGATGCCGACCAGCACCCACACGCCGAAGCGCACCCAGGTCAGCGCCTCCAGAGTGGTCGCGAGCAGCACGCAGCCAATCAGCGCGAGCAGCGGAACCACGGGCACCAGCGGAGTGCGGAACGGGCGTTCACGTTCGGGCTCCACCCGACGCAGCACCAGCACGCCCACGCACACCACCGCGAACGCCGACAGCGCGCCGATGTTCACCAATTCGACCACGATGTCGATCGGCAGCAGTCCCGCGATGACCGCGCCGAGCGCGCCGAGCAGCACGGTCAGCCGGACCGGGGTCGACCGTTTCCCGGTCGCCGCGAGACCGAAGGGCAGCAGCCGGTCGCGGCACATGGCGAACATCAACCGCACCTGCGCGTAGACGATCAGCAGCAGGCCCTTCGTGAGCGCGATGATCGAGGCGATCACGATGACGTCGCCGATCCAGCCGATGCGCACCGCGCCGAACGCGGTCGCGATCGGCGCGCTGTTGTTCAGCGTGGCGAACGGCACCATGCCGGTGAGCACGGCGCTGACCAGTGCGTAGAGCACCGTGCCGATGATCGCGAACGGCACGTCGCGCCGTGGATCGCGGGCCTCCTCCGCCGACGCGGCGACCACGTCGAAACCGAGGAAGGCGAAGAACGCGATCGCGGCGCCGCCGATGATCCCACCGATGCCGAACGGCGCGAACGGGGTCCAATTGTCCACGCTCACGTGCGGGCCGCCGACGGCGATCACCAGCACGAGCACCCCGATGGTCACCGCGACCAGCGCCTTGGTGATGCGCGCGGTGAACGTCACCTCGCCGACGAGCACCGCGACGACGGCGGCGACGATCAGTACGGCGGGCAGGTTCACCACGCCGCCTTCGGCGGGCCCCGCGACGAGTGCGTGCGGGACGGTGATGCCGAACAGCGAATCCAGCGCGGACACCGTGGTCCCGGACCAGCCGATCGCCACCGCGGCTCCCGCGATGACGAACTCGAGCAGCAGGTTCCAGCCGACCAGGAACGCGGGTGCTTCGCCGAGGGTCGCGTAGGTGTAGGTGTAGGCGCTGCCGGAGACCGGAACCATCGCCGCGAGTTCGCTGTAGCACAGGGCCACCAGCACGCACACCGTTCCGGCCAAGGCGAACGACAGCACGATGGCGGGCCCGGCCTTCTCCGCGGCGGCCACACCGGTGATGACGAAGATTCCCGCGCCAACGATGGTGCCGACGCCCATGGCGGTGAGATCGAGCCGACCGAGCCTGCGCGCCAGCGTGGGCGCGCCCGCCTCGGTCGCGGTGTCGGGCAGGCGGCGGCGCCAGCGCCGGGCTGATTCGGTGGTCATGACTCCCTTAGGCGAACGGTCCGTCGGTCGCGGCCGGTGCCGGACCGATAGACCATTCTCGCTGCGCAGCAGCGCGTGGGAATAACTGGGGGGTTGCGCTCAGCTGCTCGATGACGCGGCGAACGGCGTGGCGGCGGCGACGCGGGCGGCGCGGTTGGGATGCCGCCACAAGCCCCTGCGTTCCAGGATCGGCAGCACGCCCTCCCCGAACCAGTACGCCTCTTCCAGATGGGGGTAGCCGGAGAGGATGAAGTGCTTGATGCCCAGACGCGCGTATTCGGCCAGCCGATCGGCGACTTCGGTGTGCGAGCCGACCAGCGCGGTGCCCGCGCCGCCGCGGACCAGGCCGACACCGGCCCAGAGATTCGGCGCGATCTCCAGCCGGTCGGTGCTGCCGCCGTGCAGTTCGCTCATCCGCCGCTGGCCTTCGGATTCGCTGCGGGCCAGATTGCTCTGCACCCGCTCGATGTCGGCGGGGTCGATGCCGGCCAGCAGGCGGTCGGCCTCGGCCCAGGCCTGCTCGGAGGTGTCGCGGCTGATCACGTGGACGCGCAGGCCGTAGTCGAGGACGCGGCCGTGGTCCACCGCCAGACGGCGGATCCATTCCAGCTTCCTGCTCACCGCGAGCAGCGGCTCGCCCCAGGTCAGGTAGGCGTCGCTGTAGCGGGCCGCGATCGGGCCCGCCGGTTCGGAGGAGCCGCCGAAGAACACCGGGGGCACCGGGTCCGGTCGGTTGGCCAGCAGTGCCTGGTGGACTCGGATGTGCTCGCCCTCGAAGGTCACCGGCTCGGTGGAGGTCCACAGCTCTCGCACGACGTGCAGGAACTCGCCGGTGCGGGCGTAGCGCTGGGTCTTGTCCAGGAAGTCGCCGTAGGCCTGCTGCTCGTGTGGCTCCCCGCCGGTCACCACGTTGAGCAGCAGCCTGCCCTTGGAGTGCCGCTGGAAGGTGGCCGCCATCTGTGCCGCGAGGGTCGGGCTGACCAGGCCGGGGCGGAAGGCGACCAGGAATTTCAGTGTCTCGGTGGTCTCGACCATCATCGCGGTGGTCAGCCAGGCGTCCTCGCACCATGCGCCGGTGGGCGTGAGCACGGCCTCGAAGCCGTTGTCCTCGGCGGCGGCGCCGATCTGGTTCAAGTACCGCAGGCTCGCCGGGCGGTCGCCGGACATGAAGGTGCCGTGCCCGCCCGCGATCAGGCCGCGGGAATCGCCGTAGGTGGGGAGGAACCAGTGGAACGACAGGCTCATGCTGAGCCAACTCCCTTCCGGAGAGCGCGGCCGCGCGGATAACGGACAGATCGAGGCGGTGCGCCCGGTGGGCTTGCCGCAGTGGTCCATGCTGGCCGCTCGGCCGGGCCGGGTCACGGTTTGCAACCAGCCCGGTTTTTATTCGGGTGTCCGGCCGTGTCACTATTCGTGACTAGACGTAACCACGAATCACACGTAATCTGGGCTCAGCACGCACCCTCAGGTGTGCGAGGCGGATCGGACGAAACGAGTACCTCAATGACGCGGCATGTCGACGTATTGATCATCGGCGCTGGGCTGTCCGGAATCGGCATGGCCTGCCATCTCACCAAGGAGCAGACCGGACGCAGCTACGCGATCCTGGAGCGCCGGACGGCCATCGGCGGCACCTGGGACCTGTTCCGCTATCCGGGCATCCGCTCCGATTCCGACATGTACACCTTCGGCTACGGCTTCCGCCCGTGGAACGGCACCAAAGTCCTCGCCGACGGGCCGCACATCCGCCGGTACATCGAGGAGACCGCCGCGGAGTACGGCGTCACCGAGCACATCCGGTTCGGCCGGAAGGTGACCACGGCGCGCTGGTCCAGTGCCACGGGAACCTGGACCGTCGAGGCGCTCGACGAGCAGACCGGCGAGTCCGAGGTCTACACCAGCGACTTCCTGGTCGGCTGCACCGGGTACTACGACTACGACAACGGCTACCGGCCGCGGTTCCCCGGCGAGGAGAACTTCGGCGGGCAGATCGTGCACCCGCAGCATTGGCCCGAAGACCTCGATTACACGGGCAAGCGGATCGTCGTGATCGGCTCCGGAGCCACCGCGATCACGCTGATCCCGGCGATGAGCGACGCGGCGGCGCACGTCACCATGCTGCAGCGCTCGCCGACGTACATCACCGCGCTGCCCGCCGACGACCCGGTCGCGGTGGGGATGAAAGCCGCCAAGGTGCCAGAGAAGCTGGCCTACCGGATCGGGCGCGCGCGCAACATCGCGTTGCAGCGCGCGAGTTTCCAACTCTCTCGTACCAATCCGGAAGCGGCCAAGAAGCTGCTGCTGGCGGCCGTGCGGATGCAGGTCGGCCCGGGGATCGACATGCGCCACTTCACCCCGAGCTACAACCCGTGGGACCAGCGGCTGTGCGTGGTGCCCAACGGTGACCTGTTCAAGGTGCTGCGCAGCGGCAAGGCGTCCATCGTCACCGACCGCATCGAGACCTTCACCGAGACGGGCATCCGCCTGGTCTCCGGCGAGGAACTGCCCGCCGACCTGGTCATCAGCGCCACCGGCCTGAATGTGCAGATGCTGGGCGGCCTGACACTCGAGATCGACGGCGAGCCGGTGGTCACCCGCGACCGGGTGGTCTACAAGGGGACCATGCTCGACGGCGTGCCGAACGCGGTGATGGTGCTCGGCTACACCAACGCCTCCTGGACGCTGAAGGCGGACTTGGCGGCCGAGTACTTCTGCCGTGTGCTCAACCATATGAAGAAGCACGGCTTCACCCGGGTGGAGGCCGTCGCCGCCGAGCGCGACCGAGGCGCCGATTCGGTGATGGGCGGGGCGCTGACCTCCGGCTACATCCAGCGCGGCGACGCGGTCATGCCCCGGCAAGGCACCAACGGTCCCTGGCAGGTGATCAACAACTACTTCCGCGACCGCAAACTGCTGCGTAAGGGCGCGCTCGAGGACGGGGTGCTGACCTTCAGCCGGTCCGAGAAGTCGCCGACCGCCGCACGACCGCTGGAAGGCATCCGCAGCGCCTGAGCGCCGCCGATCGCCTCATATGCGGCGGGCACGACGAGGTGTCCGCCACGAGCGCGGACCACGCGCGCAGGGCGGTTCGCGGGTAGTAGGCGCCCATGATGTCGGCGGCCGGTGCGGGAGACGTGCCATCGGGAGGGGATCCGGCCCACCGGGCCGGGCAGCGGCGACGGGTAGACGCACATAGAGGAGTAGCGCATTCCCGCCGCCGGACTCGGCCACGGCGCCGGGTGCTCGCCGCGCGCGGCCTCTTGCCCCGGAACGAGCACGCGATGGTAGCTCGGCGGTGTGTCCATTCGTCCGAGCCAGCCCGCAACTCTCCGACGGAATGCCCGTTCCGGCCCGGAGCCGGAAGCGTCTTGCGCGTTAGAGACCGAGCAGAGTCTCCGCGACCTTCCCTATGGCGTCGCGAAACTCGGCGCGAGCAGGTTCGTCGTCGGTGCGGCGCGCGAGCACACCCGCGGTCAAGGTGTAGCCGATGGTTTCCGCGATCACCCGCGGCGTCGTCACCGGGGTGACGCGGCCTGCGTCGAGTTGGCGCTGGAGATATCGGGTGAAGCGGCGGATCGGGCGTTCGGTGATCTCCTCGGCCAGCGTGGCGACCTTCGGGTCCACCGCCCCGCGCTCGTCGATCAGCCGCAGCAAGGGGCCTGCCGCCGCGACCGCCGTGGCGAAGGAATCGATGGTGGCGCGCAACATCCTTCGCGGATCGTCGTCCTCGATGCCCGGCTCCTGGGCGGCGAGGAAATCGTCGCGGACCCGCTCGGCCAGCGCGAGGAAGATCTCCTCTTTCGAGGCGAAGTAGACGTACATCGTCGCGCGGGAGACGCCCGCGGCCGCGGTGATCGCGGCGACGGTGGTGTTGTCGTAGCCGCGCTCGGCGAACACCCGGGCCGCGGCGTCGAGCAGGTCGCGGTGCCGGGAGGTGTGCGAGCGCTCCCGCGCGGCACGCACCGACCAGGTGGACTGGGTCACGCAGGACATCGTGACGCATATTGACGTTGACGTCAATGTCAACGAGACTGGGCGGCATGCAACTCGTCGTGGCGAACAGGGGAGAAATAGCGGTTCGCGTGGTGCGCACCGCCCGGGAACAGGGTTGGCGCACCCTGGCGATGCATACGGCCGAGGAACGAGACGCGTTGCACGTCCGCCTGGCCGACGACGCGGTGGCGTTGCCCGGCGTCGGCGCCGCCGCCTACCTCGACGTGTCGGCGGTCGTGGCAGCGGCACGGAAGGCGGGGCCGGGGGCCTTGGTGCATCCGGGCTACGGATTCCTCAGCGAGAGCGCGGAATTCGCGGCGGCATGCGCGGCGGCCGAGCTCGTGTTCGTCGGTCCTTCGGCGGAAGCGCTGGAAGTTTTCGGGGACAAGACCGCGGCGCGCGCGGCGGCCGAGCGCGCGGGCGTCCCGGTACTCCCGGCGACCCGCCGCGGCGCGGACATCGCCGCGGTCGAGGCCCTGCTCGCCGCGCACCCCGACGGGGTGATGGTGAAGGCTGCCGCGGGGGGTGGCGGACGCGGTATGCGAGCGGTGCGCGACGCCGCGCGCCTGCCGGAGGCTTTCGAACGTTGCCGCGCGGAGGCGCTGGCCGGATTCGGCGACGACGGGGTCTACGCGGAGGCGCTGGTCACCGGAGCGCGTCACATCGAGGTCCAGATCGTCGCGGACGGCGCGGCGGCGGCGGCCGTCGGCGATCGTGATTGCAGCGTGCAACGCAGGCAGCAGAAACTGCTCGAGGTGGCGCCCGCTCCCGAACTGTCCTCCGTGTCGCGGGAGCGGTTGCACCGCTGGGCCGTCCGGCTCGCCGAATCCGTCGGTTGCCGCGGCGTTCTCACCGTCGAGTTCCTCGTCCGCGGCGAGGAGGCCTGGTTTCTCGAGGTGAACCCGCGCTTGCAGGTCGAGCACACCGTCACCGAAGCGGTCACCGGGATCGATCTGGTCGCGGTGCAATGCGATCTCGCCCGCAGGGCCACGCTGGCCGAGCTCGCATTGCCCGATCCCGGTACCGCCCGCGGCTACGCGGTGCAGGCGCGCCTGAACGCCGAAACCGTCACCGCGGGCGGGGACGTGCTGCCCGGCACCGGCACGCTGACCCGATTCGCGCCCCCGACCGGCGCCGGGGTGCGGGTCGACACCGCCGCGTACGCCGGAATGCGGCAGGACGCGCGCTTCGACTCCCTGCTGGCGAAGATCGTCGCCGCCGGTCCCTCCTATCCCGCCGCGCTGCGCCGGTGCGCCGACGCGCTGGCTGAGACCGTCGTCACCGGCGTGGACACGAACGTCGCCGTGCTGCGCGCGGTCTTGGCGGACCTGGCGCAGGGCCGCGTGGTGCCCACCACGTGGTTCGAGCAGAATGTCGAGGAATTGGTCCGGCGCGCAAGCGATCTCGCCGATGCCCTGCCCCTCGCGCCGGTCGGGCACGAGGTCGCGGCGGCCGAGGTGACGCTGGCCGGCGACGAGGAGGCGGTGCGGTCGCCGATGGGCGGCACGGTGGTCGCTCTCGCCGACCCCGGCACCCTCGTCGCGGCGGGTGGCGAGGTGGCGGTGCTGGAAGCGATGAAGATGCAGCACGTGGTGCGCGCCGAGCAGGACCTGCGGGTGTGCCGCCATGTCGTGGCGGTCGGCGCGGTCGTCGATCCGCACGCGCCGCTGCTGACCTTCGTCGCCGCCGAGCACGACGGCGCGGTCGCGGAACACGCCGCGATCGACCTGGACGCGGTGCGCGCCGACCTCGCCGAAGTCCACGCCCGGCACCGCGTCGGCCTCGACGAAGCGCGGCCGGAGGCGGTCGCGAAACGTCATCGGCTCGGGCGGCGCACCGCCCGGGAGAACATCACCGACCTGGTCGACGCGGACAGCTTCGTAGAATACGGCGCGCTGGCCGTCGCCGCGCAGCGCCTGCGCCGCAGCCAGGAGGATCTGATCGCGAACACACCCGCCGACGGACTGATCGCGGGCGTCGCCACCATCGACGCCGAGCGATTCGGTCCTGATCGCTCGCGCGCGGTCGTGCTGTCCTACGACTACACGGTGCTGGCCGGCACCCAGGGAATGCGCAACCACGTCAAGACCGATCGCATGCTGGAACTCGCTCGTGAACAGGAGCTTCCGGTGGTGTTCTTCACCGAGGGCGGCGGCGGCAGACCGGGCGACACCGACTATCCCGGCATCTCCGGACTGGACGTCACCACCTTCCGCGCGATGGGTGCGCTCGCGGGCCGGGTTCCGCTGATCGGAATCGTGTCCGGCCGCTGCTTCGCGGGTAACGCGGCGCTGCTCGGCATGTGCGACGTCGTGATCGCCACGCCCGACGCGAACATCGGCATGGGCGGCCCCGCCATGATCGAGGGTGGCGGGCTCGGCGTGTACGCCCCGGAGGACATCGGTCCGGTCGAGGTTCAGCGCCGCAACGGTGTCGTGCACATCGTCGCCGCCGACGAGGCCGAGGCGGTCGCCACCGCCCGTCGCTATCTCGCCTACTTCCAAGGCGCCACCGAGGACTGGACCGCGCCCGACCCGCGCCTGGCGCGGCACGTCGTCCCCGAGAACCGGCTGCGCGCGTTCGACATCCGTGCCGCCATCGAAGCCGTCGCGGATGTCGGGTCGGTGCTGGAGCTGCGACGCGACTGGGCGGCCGGAATCGTCACCGCACTGATCCGGGTCGAGGGACGGCCGTTCGGGTTGATCGCCAACGACTGCCACCATCACGGCGGGGCGATCGACGCTCCCGGCGCGGACAAGCTGAGCATGTTCCTGCGCCTGTGCGACGCGCACGGCCTGCCGATCGTCTCCTTCTGTGACACACCGGGTTTCATGGTGGGCCCCGAGGCGGAGAAGGACGGAACGGTGACGAAGTTCAGTCGCCTGTTCATCGACTCCGCCGCACTGTCCGTGCCACTGGGCACCGTCATCGTGCGCAAGGGCTACGGTCTGGGCGCCCAAGCCATGGCGGCGGGCTCGTTCCGCGCGCCCCGGTTCGTCGTCGCCTGGCCGACCGGGGAAATCGGCGGCATGGGTCTGGAGGGCGCGGTCCGCCTCGGCTTCGCCAAAGAACTAGCCGCCATCGAGGATCCGGGTGAGCGGCAGCAAGCATTCGACAATCTGGTCCAGCTCGCCTACGCCAACGGCAAGGCGCTCACCGCCGCGACCGTCCTGGAAGTCGACGACGTCATCGATCCGGCCGACACCCGCCGCTGGATTCGCACGCTGCGCTGACCCACCGGCCCACGCGCCTGGGGAGGCAACGGCCCCCGCGCTCGGAGCCGGGCCTGTGAGTCCGGTTAAGATCATGATCCGCACGCGCGCCCCATCAGGCGCCGTGCCAGGCCGGTCCGTCCTCACCACGGGACCGCGGACCGCGAGCCGGGCGACGCCCGCGACACATCCACGGCAGAGAGACCTGCCGGAACCAGCCGGTGTGTCGTTCCGGGCACGGCTTTCTCCTCGATCATCGGCGTCAGCGTGCGCGAAAACCGCTTCGTCCCAGCGGCATTCACGCGTAGCGGCGCAGTAGAACGGAGTTTTCCCGTGAACTCATCCCTTGCGTGGCGTAGCGCGCCACGCACCCACCGTCCCGACCCCGGACCCGTGCCGAGCACGACCGAACGGATCACCGGCGCGCAGGCGGTGGTCCGCGCGCTGGAGGAACTCGGCGTCGAGGTCGTCTTCGGCATCCCGGGTGGGGCGATCCTGCCGGTCTACGACCCGCTACTGGATTCGCGGCGGATCCGGCACGTCCTGGTCCGGCACGAGCAAGGCGCTGGGCACGCGGCCACCGGCTACGCCCAGGCAACCGGCAAGGTCGGCGTGTGCCTGGCGACCTCGGGGCCGGGAGCGACCAACTTGGTCACCCCGCTCGCCGATGCCCAGGCCGATTCGGTGCCGGTGGTCGCGATCACCGGTCAGGTGGGCACACCGGTGATGGGCACCGACGCGTTCCAGGAAGCCGACATCACCGGCATCACGATGCCGATCACCAAGCACAACGTCCTCGTCATGCGCGGGGCCGACATCCCGAAGGTCTTGGCGGAGGCGTTTCACCTGGCCGCGACGGGACGGCCCGGTGCCGTGCTGGTCGACATCCCGAAGGACGTGCTCCGCGCGCAGACGATCTTCCACTGGCCGCCGCGCATCGACCTGCCCGGCTACCGCCCGGTGACGACGCCGAACCCGCGGCAGATCACCGCCGCGACGCACCTGATCGCCACGGCGCAAGCGCCGGTGCTCTACGTCGGCGGGGGAGTGATCAAATCCGAAGCGGCCGAGGCGCTGCGGACATTCGCCGAAGTGACCGGAATACCGGTGGTGACCACGCTGATGGCGCGTGGCGCGTTTCCCGACAGCCATCCGCAGCATTTGGGCATGCCCGGCATGCACGGCACCGTGACGGCGGTGGCGGCCTTGCAGAAAGCCGACCTGCTGATCGCGCTCGGCGCACGTTTCGATGATCGCGTCACCGGCGATCCGCGGACGTTCGCACCCGGCGCCGCGGTGATCCACGCCGATATCGACCCGGCCGAGATCGGCAAGAACCGCCGGGCCGACGTGCCCATCGTCGGCGACTGCCGCGCGGTGCTCGAACAACTTCACGCGGCCATCGGCGCGTATCCGCAACCACTGCCGGACCTCGCGCCGTGGTGGGCGCGATTGAACCGCCTGCGCGCGGACTATCCGCTCGGCTACCAGTGGCCCGCCGATGGTGCGCTGGCACCGCAGTTCGTGATCACCGAACTCGGCCGTGCGGCCGGCCCCGACGCGATCTTCTGCGCGGGCGTCGGCCAGCACCAGATGTGGGCGGCGCAGTTCATCGACCACGAGAAACCCCGCACCTGGCTGAACTCCGGCGGGCAGGGCACGATGGGATACGCCGTGCCCGCGGCCATCGGCGCGAAGCTGGGCGCTCCGGACGCGGAGGTGTGGGCGATCGATGGCGACGGTTGTTTCCAGATGACCAACCGGGAGCTGGCGACCGCCGCGGTGGAAGGCATCCCCATCAAGGTCGCGGTGATCGACAACGGCCACCTGGGGATGATCCGGCAATGGCAGCACCTGTTCTACGACGAGCGCTACTCGCAGAGCGATCTGGCCACCCACTCCCGGCGGATCCCGGATTTCGCGGCGCTCGCCGAGGCCCTGGGCTGTGTGGGCCTGCGATGCGAGCGCAGGCAGGACGTGGCCGGGGTGATCGCGGCCGCGCGAGCGGTGCGCGACCGCCCGGTGGTCGTGGACTTCGTCGTCGGCGCAGACGCGCAGGTGTGGCCGATGATCGCGGCCGGGGCGGGCAACGACCGCATCATGGCGGCCCGGGACCTGCGCCCGTTGTTCGACGACGCCGACGATCCGCCGCCATCGGACGTCGCCGACGCCGCCCCGGGGCAGGCCGCGCGATGAGCACGCGCGTTCTCGAGCTGCGCGTAGCGGACGCGTCCGGCACCTTGGTGCGGCTGGCGCTGGTGGCACGCCGTTTCGGCGGCAGCATCCGGGAGCTGACCGTCACCGCCGATCCGGCGACCGGCACGGCGCGGATGCGGATCGCGCTCGGCGGCGACGCCGCGACGACCGCGCGGATCGCCGACCGTCTCGCCGCATTCGCCGACGTGCACGCTGTCGTGCGCTGAACCGGACGATGTGTGTCCGGGGACAACCGGTCGGTGGTTCCGCCATGGCTGGTCGATATCGGCATTGCGCCCGGACGCGAAGTCTCTTACGGCACGCCGGCGATGCGGGCATCCGCGAACCCGCCTGCGTCTCCGACCGACAGGCCGGGTCGGCGAGCCCGCGCAATGCGCCGTCCGGTGGTGCACACCTGGCGCACCCCCGGCTCCGTGCGTGCCGCCTGCCCGGATCGGCCGCCGATTCCCCGGCGTGGCGCGGCGATCCGGCGCCGGGCGAGGGCACGACCGAGCCGCTTTCGCCTGGCTCGCGGACTGATTCGGGCCCGATCGGCCGCTCGCATCGGCGTGCCGAATTCCTCTCGCCTGTCAACGACGACCCCGGAAGGTGCGGCGTAGGTCGTCGGTCCATTGGCCGGGGATCTCCCACGGGATGAAGTGCCCGCCATGGTCGTGGACGGTGAGGTTGACATGGTTGTACCACTGGGCGCGGTCACCGGTGCGGAAGTGTTCGACGCGTTGGGCGGTGCTGATGCCGGGCGGGTTCTCGTAACCGACGAAGGTGATGCCGGTGGGGGCCTGCACCACCGGCAGACGGTCGTGCGAAGGCGTCCAGGGGTAGCGATTGTGGTTGGCATAGAGGCGGATCGAGGTGCCGATGGTGTTGGTGGCCCAGTAGATCGTGGCGTGCGTGAGGAGATCGTCTTTGCTGAACACGGTTTCGATGTCGCCGCCGTTGTCGCTCCATTTGATCCACCGTTCCAGGATCCATGCCAGCATGCCCGCCGGTGAATCGGACAGGGCGTGGGCGAGGGTGCTCGGGGCGAGCAGGTGTGCGGCCAGATGGACGGCGAAACGCTTGTCCAACTCCACGATCCGGGCGCGCACCTGGGTGGGCAGGCCGTCGGGAATCGGCATGCCGCCGCTGAAGTCCCAGGCGCGATCGCCGTTGAAGAAGTCGAGTTTCAGTCCGGATCCGATGTGGATGGCATACAACTCGTCGGCGTACTTGTGGCCGAGCTGCGCGGTGACCAGCGCTCCCACGTCGCAACCGGCGGCGCCGTACTTCTCGTAGCCCAGCACATCGGTCATGAGCGTGTGCCAGAGGTCGGCGACCTTCCAGAAGTTCAGATCGGGGCGGTTCAGTGGGCTGGAGAACCCGAAGCCGGGAAACGAGGGCACGATCACGTCGAACGCCTCGGCCGGATCACCGCCGTGTGCCCCTGGATCCGCCAGCAGGTCGGCGACCTTGGACCAGTGCCAGAATGTCCAGGGCCAGCCATGTGTCAGTATCAGCGGCGTCGGATCCGGCCCGACGCCGGGCCTACGCATGAAATGCACTGGAACGCCGTCGATTTCGATCTTGTAATGCTGGTAGGTGTTGATCTCGGCTTCGGCTGCGCGCCAGTCGTATCCACCGCGCCAGTAGTCGACGAGCTCCTGGAGATAGCCGCGAGGCACGCCGTAATACCAGTCCTCATTGCCGACATCGTCGGGCAGGCGGGTCAGATCCAGGCGCTGCCGCAGGTCGGTGAGCACACTGTCGGGGACGTGAATCCTCGTCGGCGTCAAAGGGAAGGGTCGCGCCTCACCGGTTCCGTCGCTCATCGGGCCTCCTGTGCCGTCCGGGCTCCACTTTACATAAGCATGTTATTTAAGCAACTTTTATAAGTGCCGGATATAGTTGGGCGTGTGGACGACATCGACGATTTCGACGTGGACGCCTTCGCCGCGGCGATCGAGGACTTCAACCGGGTCTACATCCGCATCCCGGTGCGGGAGAAGCTCCCGTTCACCACGCTGTCGGTGCTCGACACCCTGGCTCAGCGGGGCCCGGCGCGGCTGACGGATCTCACCGAGACCGAGCAGCTGACCCAGCCGGGCATCACGCAACTCATCGCGCGCTTGGAGCGCGACGGGCTGGTGCAGCGCCACCGTGACCCCGACGATGGACGGGCCGTCATCGTGCATCTCACCGAGTCGGGCCGACAGGTGCGGCAAACCCGCCACGACGACCGGGTCCGGCACCTGGCTCCGATGGTTCGTGAGCTCAGCCCCGCACACCGGCAGGCTCTCAGCGCCGCGCTACCCGCCCTTGCCCGGCTCGCCCAGTTGCAGCGAGAGCGCTGACGCGCACGGCATGCGCCACCGGGTACAGGTGTGAGGCAAGCGCTGGATCCGTACCCTGCTCGGAGTGACTCGAGACCAGACCACATCGCCGAGAGTCGTAGCGACAGATTCCTACCGAACGATCGAGAATCCTTCCGAGACGCAGCTGCACGACATCCTCGCGGACATGAACCTGAGTGTGCCGTTCGTCATCGTCGACCGGCTCGGCGGCCCCGAATCCGGCGACTATTACATCCAGGTCCACCTCGATGAACAAGTGGATCCACAACAGGGGCACGGCTATATCGTCGAATTTCGCGACGGAGGACCGGATGCGCATTTCCGTGCCACCGTACGCGACGACGTTCCGTGGAACAGCGTTCACTCTCCCGCGTTCGAGACCGTGGTGAGCGCTGTCCAGGACTGGGCATTCCAGCGCGGAGGCTGGCGAACGGCACTGGGCTGGGAACGGCTCGAGTTCGACCACTGACCAGCCGAGGCAAGAGGCGCTATCTGCTCTCCCACGCCGCCCGCCTGGACGTCGGCGGCGGGTGGTCACATGATCGGCGGCCGAACTTGTCGTGGCGCACCGGGATACTCGGCACCGGCCCATCTTCGTGACGAACTGGAGGAGTGCATGGCGCGCGATCTCGACGACCTGCCGTACGCGCGATACCTCACCGCGCCGGACGGCGACCTCGAGGCGGAAGGCGACTACGACTGCGTCCGGGTGGACGGCGGTGTGCTGGACGACCTCGATGTGCGGCACGCGCGGTTCAGCGAGTCCGTGTTCACCTCGACCACCTTCACCCGGGGGAGTCTGCGCTACAGCCGGTTCGCCGATGTGTGGCTGCGTCATGTCCGCTGGATCGGCACCGAGTTGGCCGACACGGCATGGATCGACGGCGAGGTGGTCTCCGGGGCGATGTCGGGCGTCGACTTCGCGGGCGCCAATCTGCGGCGGGTGCGGTTCGAAGGCTGCAAGTTCGACGCGGTGAACTTCCGCGGCGCCCACTTGCGCGAGGTGTCCTTCACCGATTGTGTGCTGCGCGATTGCGATTTCGCCGAAGCGGCCCTGACCGACATCGCGGTGCCCGGCTCGGAACTCGTCCGCCTCTCGCTGCGCAACGTTCGCTCGGCGAAGGTGGACCTGCGCGGCGCGACGGCGCTGGACATCACCGACGGGCTCGACAGCCTGCGCGGCGCGACGATCACCAGCCCGCAACTGATGGATCTCGCGCCCGCCTTCGCGCGTTCCATCGGTCTCACCGTGTCGGATTGACCGCGCGCGGTTCGCCGAGATGCCGCTGCGGGGTGAACACATCCGTCTGCCCGCGCCTGCCGCACCGGCATTTCGGCGAACCGCTGATGAGCCCGACACCCGATTGATACATTGCGCCGATACCGCGCAGTACCGCTTCATCGAGGACACGAGCCATGGTCGATCCGGATTCCCTCCGCAGTACCGAGGGCGTGCGCGCTCTGGTACGTATCGCCGGAGAGCGTGGCATGGCGCCCGCGGAGTGCCTGGCCGGAACGGCGCTCGCGCCGGCCGAACTGGACGATCCGTGCGCCGAGATCACCGCCCACGACGAGCTGCGGATAGTGCACACGGTCCTCGGCCGCTTCGGCGACGAGCCCGGACTCCATCTCGCGGCGGCGGTCCGTCATCACCTGCGGTCACGCGGGCCGTGGGGGCTCGCGCTGCTGGGCAGCCGGACGCCACGGGAGCTGATCGAGGTGGGGCTGCGCTGCGTCGGCCGCACGGTGCCGTTCGGGCGGGTGACTGTCGAGGAAGCCGACGGTGAAGCCCGGCTGGTGTTCGAGGACGCGAATCTTCCGCCGGGCATGCGGGCGTTCTTCGCCGAGGCGACGCTGGCCGGGTTGCCCGCCTTCGATCGTGAACTGTTCTCCGTCGGGGTCCCGGTGCGGCGGGTCAGTTTCCGGCACGCCTGCCCCCGCGACACCAAGCGCTATCGCGACATCTTCGGCGTGGTGCCGATCTTCGGTGCACCGCTGAGCGCGGTGGTCTTCGATCGGGGCGTGCTGGACCGGCCCCTGCCGCCGGCGAACGCCGCCGCCAGGGACAGCTGCGGGCTACTGTGCCGCGACCTGCTCGACCGGCGCCGGACGCGCACCGGTGTCGCCGCGTCGGTGCGCGATCGCCTGGTCCGCACTCCTGGTGAGATCCCCGATCAGGCGACGGTCGCGCTCGGGCTGTACATGAGTTCGCGCACCTTGTCGCGGCGGCTGCACGAGGAGGGGACCTCGTTTCGCGCCTTGCTGGACGAAGTGCGTCAGACGATGTCCGAGGTGTTGCTCGCGCACACCGATATGACGACGGAACAGGTCGCGGCGCGGCTCGGCTATGCGGAGGCGGCCTCCTTCATCCGAGCCTTCCGCCGCTGGCAGGGCTGCCCGCCGCAGACGTTCCGCTCGCGGGGACGGCGCTCGCATCGCGCCCCCGAACTGGTCTGAGCGCCCCGGCTCCGGCCGGCCGCGTCCGCGCCGACGGAGGATCGCACGTCATGCGGAAGCGGGCAGACGGTCGGCTATCGTGCTGCGGGCAGCGGACGGGTCGATCCAGCGCTGGGATCGTCCGCCGGAACGCTCCCGTACTATCGCGATCGGAGTCGGCCTGCCGGGGAGATGAAGGAGGAGGGTGTGGAAGTTCGCACCAGCAACGAGCCACTGTGGTTACGGTTGGGCCAACGACTTCCGGAGCATTCCGCGCCGGCGGGCGCCGCGGCGCCGTCGGCCGTGGGAGCCGTTCGATGAGCGACGAAGGCGCCGACCTACGCTGCGCCGGATGCTCGGCGGTCGGACTCGACGGCCCGCGGTGCGGGTCCTGCGGTCTGGAACTCGGTTATCGGTACGTCGCGCTGCCCGCTGACGATCCATCGCCGTGCGTCGACTGCGGGGGCGACCGATTCGACGCCGCGGGGCACTGCGCGCAGTGCGGCCGGTCCCGGACGATGCCGGATCGCTTCGACACCGATCTCGGCGCGGTCGCGGTGCTCACCGACCGCGGCATCGTCCACGCGCGCAACGAGGACGCCGTCGCGGCCGGGGTGCTCGACGGCGCGGCGACCGGGGTGGCCACGACCGTCGTGATCGCGGTCAGCGACGGAGTGTCGACCTCGTCGCGCCCGCAGGTGGCCTCCGGCGCGGCCGTCCGGGCGGGCGTCGGCGCCACCGCCGAGGCACTCGCCTCCGGCCTGCCCGCGACCGACGCCGTCATGGCCGGGCTGGCGGCCGCGGCGCAGGCGGTCCGCGACGTCGACGTTCCCGACGGCCCGGCGCCCTCGTGCACCTACGTGTCCGCCATCGTCTCCCACCACGGCGACCAGACCGAGGTCACCGTGGCCAATGTCGGTGACAGCCGGGCCTATTGGCTGCCCGCGACCGAGGGCGGACGACCGGGCGACGAGCCCGCCCAGCGGTTGACCGTCGACGACTCGTGGGCTCAGGCGCTCGTCGACGCGGGCGCGATGGACGAGCGCGCGGCGATGGCCGACCCTCGCGCGCACACGCTGATCCGCTGGCTCGGCGCGGACAGCCCGCCCAAGCCGTGGGCGGACAATTGCGTGCGGACCGTGCGCGTGTCGGGTCCGGGAATGCTGCTGCTGTGCTCGGACGGATTGTGGAACTACTCGCCTTCCCCGTCTGCGCTGGCCCAGCACGTGGCGGGGGCGTCGCCCGCGGCGGCGGCGCGCGCACTGGCGCAGTTCGCGTTGCGTTGCGGCGGCGGTGACAACATCACGGTCGCATTGGCGCCCGTGCCGTGGGAGAGCGCTTCGCCGGTTCCATAGACAGCGGTGTTCATGGTTGCGTATGGTCGTCGACTATGACGAAGTTCGCCGGCAAAACCTGTCTGATCACCGGCGCCGCCAGCGGTCTCGGTCGTAGCACGGCACTCGCGGCGGCGGAAAAGGGTGCCGCGCTCGTGCTGACCGACATCGCCGCCGAGGGACTGGCGCGCACGGCCGCCGACGCGGGCGCCGCGGGCGCCACCGTACACCTGGCCGAGGCGGCCGATGTCGGTGATTACGATCAGGTCGTCGCGCTGGCGGCTCAGGCGCACGACGCGGTCGGCAGCGTCGACATCGTCATGAACGTGGCCGGCATCGCCACCTGGGGCACCGTCGACCGGCTGACGCACGACCAATGGCGGCGCACCATCGACATCGACCTCATGGGTCCCATCCACGTGATCGAAGCGTTCGTTCCGCCGATGATCGCGGCCGGACGCGGCGGCCACTTGGTGAACGTGTCCTCGGCGGCGGGCCTGTTCGGCCTGCCGTGGCACGCGCCCTACAGCGCGAGCAAATTCGGTCTGCGCGGTGTGTCGGAGGTGCTGCGCTTCGACTTGGCGCGTCACCGCATCGGCGTGAGCCTGGTGTGCCCGGGCGCGATGGCCACGCCCATGGTCGACCGTGTGGACATCGCGGGCGTCGACCGCACGGCTGAAGCGGTGCAGCAAGGCGTCGCGCTGTTCATGCGGCACGCGGTCACGCCGGAGGCGGCGGCGCGCTCGATCGTGCGCGGTGTCGAGCGCAATCGCTATCTGGTGTTCACCTCGCCGGATATTCGCGTCGGTTTCTGGGCGCAGCGCTATTTCCCGCCCGCGTACAACGTCGCGATGCGTGGGTTGAACTGGGCGATGAATCGCTACGTCGAGCAGAAGGCAGGCGCCGCCGCGAGCTGAGACGCGGCAGGGCCGATGGCGGGGGCCGGGCCGCGACCGGCCATGATCGTGGTCATGGCATCGGCTGTCTACTTGATCACCGGCATCCAGGCCGCGGGCAAATCGACCGTCGCGCAGGCGCTGGCCGAACGGCTGCCGCGCTCGGTGCACGTGCGTGGAGACGTGTTCCGCCGTTTCGTCGTCAACGGGCGTGCGGAGATGAGCGCCGCTCCGTCGCCCGAGGCGCTGGCCCAGCTGCGGTTGCGGCACAGCCTGGCCGCCGCGACGGCCGACGCCTACGCCGACGCCGGGTTCACGGTCGTGCTGCAGGACGTCGTACTCGGCGAATTCCTGCCGTGGCTGGCCGATCTGATCGTCACCCGACCGCTGTACGTCGTCGTGCTGGCGCCGCGCCCGGAAGTGGTCCTCGCACGCGAGGCCGCGCGTGGCAAGGACGCCTACGACGAATTCACCGTCGCCGGGCTGGACGAGGTGCTGCGCGAGACCACGCCCCGCATCGGCCTCTGGGTCGACACCTCGGATCTGACGGTCGAGCAGACGGTCGATCGAATTCTCGCCGAGGCCGGGCCGCTGACGGAGTGACGCGCCCGCGGTCGGGCTCCGCTCAGCGGGTATCGCCCGGCACCTGCAGGGGAGTGAGCGAACTGGTGGCCGGGCCCTCGAGCAGCGTGCCGTCGGCGGCGAAGCGCGAGCCGTGCAGCGGGCAGTCCCAGGTGCGTTCGGCGTCGTTCCAGCTGACGATGCCGTACAGGTGCGGGCACACCGCGGAGACCCGGTTGGTGACGCCGTCCACCGTGCAGACGGCGGTGGGATGCAAGCCCTCGCGCAGCACCGTGCCGCAGTCCTCGGCCGGAGCGGCGCCGTCGTGCCGAATGGCGATCCGCAACCAGCCCGCGGAGAGTTTCTGCGCCACGGCGCCGTTGAGTTTCGTGGCCGTGGGGAGCGCTTTGAGCTCGTCCGGACGCCAGCTCGCCAGCGCGCCCGCCCAGCGGGGTGGCGCTCCGGTGAGTCGTCCGGCCAGCGCGATGGCGGCGGCCACACCGTTGGTGAGACCCCATTTGGCGTAGCCGGTGGCCAGCTGTATGTCGTTCTGACCCGGCAGCACCGGACCCACGTAGGGCAGTTCACCGACGGGGGAATAGTCCTGAGCCGACCAGCGGTGGGTCGGTTCGGCGCCGGGAAACCAGGTTCTCGTCCAGCTCACCAGCTCCTCGACCTTCTCGCGGGTCGATCCGCCGCGGCCGACGACGTGGCCGTTGCCGCCGACCAGCAGCAGCTCCCCGTCGGGTCCCTGCGCGCGACGCAGGGAACGGGTCGGGCTCCCCGCGCTGATGTACATATCGCGCGGAGCTGGGCGGTCCAGGCTGAACGCCGCCAGATAGGAGCGTTGCGGCGTGAGGCGGGCGAAGAACCCGCCGCGATCGAGGATCGGTGTCCCGGTGGCCAGCACCACCCGGCGCGCGCCGAGGTCGCCGTGCTCGGTGGAGACGACGAGCTCACCGCCGCCGTGGTGCACGCCGCGGACCAGGGTGGATTCGTAGATCGGGGCGCCGTGCGACTCCACGTCGGCCGCCAGTGCGGCCAGCACCGCCATCGGATCGAGTTGGGCCTGATCCGCCAGGCGCACCGCACCGCGTGCGGGGAAGGGGACGTCGAGGTCACGGAGCAGTTCGGTGGGCAGACCCGCTTTCTGCGTCGCGGCGTATTCCGCGCGCACCGCGGACATCTCCTCGTCGTTCTGCGCGTAGGTCAACGCCGCGGCTCGCTCCACGGCGACGCCGTGAGCGGCGCAGAAACCCAGCAGCCAATCCTGCCCTGCCTGATTCGCCGCCACGTAGTCGCGCAGTACATCGTCGGAGTGATGTTTGGCGATCTGCTGGGCCCGAGTCCCCTGCAGCAGGCTGACTTTCCCGGTCGTGGCGCCGGTCGTTCCCGCACCGACGCGCCTGCCTTCGACCACGGCCACTTCGACGCCGTTCTCGACCAGCAGCAGTGCGGTCACCAGTCCGGTGAGCCCGCCGCCGATCACCACCGTGTCGAAGCGCGATCCCGGCGTCAACCGCAACCGCGCGGGAACCTGCGCGCCGTGCAACCATAGGGACGTCATAAGCCCGAGATAGCCGGTCTCAACGGGGTGAAACGCCCGTCCGGCCCGCTGTTCATACGCGCACCTGGCTGGTGAGCTGCCGATCGGCGGCGGCGAGCACTTCGGCGGCGCTGATCATCGTCAAGCCGGGCGCGGGCGTATCGGAGCGTGGATCACCGGCGTGTCCGGCCCACAAGGCGACATGGGCGGCGCGCTCCGGTGGCGGTCCCCAGACCGCGGGCGCTTCGGGGCCGAAGATCAGCACCGACGGCGTGCCGAACGCCGTGGCCAGATGTCCCACACCGGTGTCGCCGCTGAGCACCAGGGCCGCGTCGGCCACCGTCACCGCGAGCTGTCGCAGCGTGAGTTCGCCTGCCAGCACACTGTTCTCGGGCAATCCGGCCTGTGCGGCGACGCTGCGTGTGAGTGGACGATCCGCGGCGCTGCCGACGATACGCACGGGGCATCCCCATTCGCGCAGGCCGGCCGCGACTGCCGCGAATCGCTCGGCGGGCCAGCGCCGAGCAGGCGTACCGCCCGGGTAGACGACGATGGATCGTCGCTCGCCGGTGCTCTCCGGCGGCGGTGTGATGTCCAGGCGGGCCGGGTCGGCCGGGATACCCGCCCATTCCACCAGTCGGCACCACCGCACGGTCTCGTGCAGTTCGGGCTCGAACAGCGGGCCCGGTACCCGCGGAAAATCCTTGTGCCGGTAGGTGATCGTTCGATCCGGATCGGTCGCCAGCAGCGCGCGGATACTGTCGGTTCCGGCGTCGTGCAGATTGATCGCGAAGGACGGCGGCGGCGCGTTCCAGCGCAGCCCGCCCGCGATCGGGGTGGCGTGAAGTTCATCGACGCAGTCGGCCAGTTCCACGACGGGACGCAGCCATCCCGGCGCCGCGAGGACGAGCCGGTGTGGGGGGCGGACGTCGTGCAGCGCGCGCAGGGCGGGAATCGCCGTCAACAGCTCCCGCAGCCCGTGTGCGCGCAAGGCGAGCAGGACAGTCACGAAAATGCCTCTCCATGTGGCGCGAACGGCACGGCCCCGCCGCCCGGGCCGACATCGTCGGCGGCCCGGGGCGGGTGTGCCACAAAGCTTCGAGTCGGTTCGCGGAATCCGCGCCGGACCCCGCAGACCTGTCTCGAAGCCCGCCGTCCGCTGCGGCCCTCGACGCCGTTGTCGAGGGGTGCGCACGGATAACGGCGGCACTCCCGCCGGGTTTCGGCGCCTGGACACCACGGCGGAAGCGGCATTCGCAAATCGAACGAGCGGTTCTTGCTACCTCCTGAAATGCCCGGCATGCCCGGTTCGAAACCGGGGAGCACCACATCGGCTTCCAGGAGCCCATCCGGCTACTTCGGCACGAAAATGCCGGTGAGGTCGGCCTTCCGGATCGGGGTATCCGGGTTGGCCTGCGCCGCGCACATCAGCTTGATCGCCGCGATCGCGGCGTCGACCGTCCTGGCGTCGGGCGTGCCGTCGCCCTCGCGTTCCTGTTCGAGGAACTTCTCGGTGGTGATGCGCTGTTTATCCGGATCCTGGGCGACGTATTCGTTGCACGGCGTGTCGCCGCCCTTGTTCACGATCTTCTCCGGCTCGTCGCCACACCCCGCCGCGCACACCGCCAGCGTGGCCAGCACGGCGAAGCCCATTCGGCCCGCGGCGCTCATCGCCCGAACCCCGCCAGCGCCGAGGCCAGATCCGGCACGTCGAGCGCCTGGACGGCCTGCTCACGGACATCCGGGCAGGTTTGCGTGGTGATGGCGTCGACCGTGTTCCGATCGGTGACGACCACGTCGTTCAGGCCACCGTTCCGGGCGGCCCAGTTGTGCACGGTGCCGTTGAACGTCACTTTGGCGAGGGTGGCGCCCTGTCCGCGCCATGTGTCGATATCGGCGCGCATCATGTCGCACAGCTGCTTTGCCGCCTCGGGGGTGATCTGGTCGGTGTTCGGGACCTGGGAACTGGAGGGGCCCGGCATGGTGATCGAAACGGTCGCGGGCTCGGGTGTGTCCGCCGCCGAACCGGCGTCGTCACCGGAACACGCCGCGATCACCGAACTCGCCGCCAACGTCCCGGCGAGCAGGGCGAAGCGGCCCAAGGGCCGGTTGGGCTGGTTTGTCATTCTTTCCTTCTCCTGGGAGTCGAAGCCGCGTTTCCTCGGCCGGCCGTACCGCGATCGGTTGGCGTCGATCAGTGACCGGCGGCGTCGCGCAGCCGCCTGCCTTCCCGCGCCTTGACCCTGCGGTGCTCGGCGATGATGACGAGGACGCCCGCGACGATGCACACGCCGCTGACGACCCCCGCGATCACCGCCCAGCCCGCGAATCCGTATCCGGCGGCGGTCAGCGTGAGCGCCATGGCCACGATGCCCACCGCGACCAGGATGATGCCGGGCCAGTTGCGGGCGTCCTCGATGGACTCTCCGGCGTGGCTGCGGTTGGTACGGGTGTCGTCCGGAAACGTGTGGGTCCGGGGTGCGTGCTGCTCTCCGGCGCCGGATCCCGCGGTCGGCTCGTTCGGTGCTGGCAGCATCGGATGTCCTTTCTGCTGAGCGGCAACGATTTCGGTGCGCGTGCCGCCCGGGGCCCGGAACGTTGCGGCCGGGCCATCCGGGGCGGCATACCGCTCGGATGCCCGCGTTAGCGGATCCGAAACGCGGGTACGACGTCAGCGAGCCGCCCGATCCGGGCCGCTCGAACCCGTAGAAGTCCCAGGAGGACCACGATGACAACAGCACGGGACATCATGACCCCGAACGTGGAATGCGTCCGCTCCAGCGACACGGTTGTCGCGGCCGCACAGCGGATGGCGGAATTGAATGTCGGCGCCCTGCCCATCTGCGGCGAGGACGACAAACTGAAGGGAATGCTCACCGATCGCGACATCGTCGTCAAGGTGATCGCCCAGCGCAAGGACCCGCTCGGCGTCGACGCGGGCGAGCTCGGGGGCACGGAATTGGTCACCGTCGAAGCCGACGACGACGTGCGCAAGGTGATGTCGGTGATGTCACAGCATCAGGTACGCCGCGTACCGGTGCTGGAGCAGGGCCGGCTGGTCGGCATCATCGCGCAGGCCGACGTCGCCACCGCCGTCGACAACACCCAGTCGGGAAGCACCGTGGAGGCTATCTCGACCGACTTCTGAGTCCGGCGCTCCTCAGACCGCGGCCGGGTGCATGTCGTAGACCGCGTAGGCCGCTCGGATCACCGGCTGGGCGACATTGCGCACCCGGATGCCGCCCGGAGTGGTGCCGCGTTCGGTTCCCGCGTGCGCGTGACCGTGCAGGGCCAGGTCGGCGCCGTGTTCGTCGATCGCCTCGCCGAGCAGGTAGGAGCCGAGGAACGGATAGATCTCCCTCGGCTCGCCGTGGAGCGTGTCGCTGATCGGGGAGTAGTGCGTGAGCGCGATGGTGATGTCGGTGTCCAACGCATCGAGCGCGGAGCCGAGCGCGGCGGCCACGTCTACGGTATGACCGGCGAATTCGCGCATCAGGGGTTCACCGAAGACGCTCGCGCACTTGCCCGCGAATCCACCGCCGAAGCCTTTCGTGCCGGCGACCCCGAGGGTGCTTCCGTCGACGTTCAAAGTCACCGAGGCCCCTTCCAGGACGGTGATGCCGTGGTCGGTCAGCGCGGCGGTGATCTCGTGTTCGGCGTCGCCGTGATAGTCGTGATTGCCCAGGACGGCGACGACCGGCACGCCCAGGTCGGCGAACTCCTCCGCGACCACCCTCCCTTCGTCGGCGCTGCCGTGGCGGGTCAGATCGCCCGCCAGCAGGAGCACGTCGGCCCGCTCGTCGAGGCCCGCCAGCGCCGGCCGCCACTGCCCGCGCGAATCCACGCCGAGATGTACATCACCGACCGCGGCTATCCGCATGCGGCTCAACTCCTTTCGGATCCGTCCGGCTCCAGCGTCTCGGTCTCGACGGGGGCCGTGGGACGGGTGACATGGACGTCGTTGTGGATCCGTGCGTGCGGAAGCTGCTCGTGCACTACGGTTTCCATCTGTTGCTTGCAGTTCTCGCTGCTCACCTCGCCGCAGAGCACCACGACGTCGCCGCGGATGGTCACCTGCACACCGAGTTCGGCGGTGCGGGGGTCCTCGGCCAGCGCCCGGCGCAACCGTGCGACCAGGTATTGCGGCTGCTCCATCTATTCCACCTTTCCGGTGCGGGTGATGCCGAGATCGTCCAGCAGGCCCATGAACGCCCGCGCGTAGGGCGACGCCTTGGTCTGTTCGCGCACCATTTCCCAGTCCACCTGTTCACGCAAGTCCCGTGCGATGTGCAGGATCGGGCTCAGATCCAGGCGGTGCGCGTCGAAGACGAGCATCTTGTCCACCATCAGGTCGGTGCCGCTGATCACGGGGGCCTTGGCCGGCCCGATCCGCATCTCGGTGGCCCGGTCGAGCAGGTCGTCGGTGACGTCGCGGTCGTTCGGACGGTGGATGACGTCGACGAGGATGTCGTCGGCGTAAACCTTGCGCAACCAGTTCTCCGGCGGGTCGCATACCCGCAGGCCCGCCCGGGCCAGTGTATGGATCGCCCGCCCGCTGTCCTCGGGTTTGACGAAGATGTCGACGTCGTGCTGGGAGGCAGGGCCGCCACGGGCGTAGACCGCGCAGCCGCCCGCCACCGCGAATCGGATATCTGTCGCCGCCAGCGCGTTCACCGTGCGGGTGAGCGCATGCAGCAGCTGATCGGTGGTAACGGCCATGCAGCGGTGGTACCCGGCGGACACCGGGTTAATCGACGTTTCACCGGGTATGCGTCCGGATATCCGGAGGGCCCGCATGCGCCGGCACCGGGCTTTCGGACCTCTTCGGACCGCGGGCCTCGGGACGCGAAAGGAGCGGCACATGCCCAAGACGACAGCACGCGGCGACGTGAAGAAATCCGAGTTGCCCAGCACGCTGGAGCGGTCGGACGAGAAGGCGCAGCGCACCTTCGCCGAGGCGCACGACGCCGCGCTCGAACAGTACGACGGCGACGAGCAGCGCGCCCATCGGGTGGCCTACGCCGCGCTGAAACACAGCTACGAGAAGGTCGGCGACCATTGGGAGCCGAAAGCCCGGCGCGGTCCCTCCGACGAGCGCGCCGCGCAGCGTGGCCCGAACGCGAAGGGCGAGACCGCCGAAGGCGTGGATGCGAACGCTTCGAAAGAGCATCTGCTCGGCATCGCCCGGCGGTTGGACATCTCCGGCCGCTCGCGGATGACCAAGGACGAACTCGTCGAGGCGATCAAGAAACGCAATCGCCGGGAGGCAGCGCGTGCCCGAAGCTGACGACGGCGCGTGGGCGCGCCGCGCGCGGGGCGAGACCGAACTCGAACGACTGGACCGCAACTGGAGCAGCCTGGTGCAGGAATTGCGTGTCGTGCAGACCGGCGTGCAGTTCCTGTTCGGGGCGCTGCTGGTGTTGCCGTTCCAGGCGTCGTTCGGCACGCTCTCACCCGGCATGCGAGCGCTCTACCTGGCCACGCTGGCCGCCGTGCTGGGGGCGACGGTGTTCCTGATCGCGCCGGTGTCCTGGCATCGGATCCTGTTCCGCAGGCACCGGCTGGGCAATGTCGTCTCCGCGGCACACCGCTGCGCGATGGCGGGCGTCGCACTGCTGGGGCTGGCGCTGATCGGCGCGGTGGTCCTCGTCGTCGACTACGTCACCGGGACGGCCGCGGCGGTGGCGTCCGGCGTCGCGAGTGTCGCGCTGTTCACGGCGACCTGGCTGGTCGCGCCGTGGCGCTGGCGCAGCGCCTCCGAGGACGTCCGCGCCGACCACTACTGACCTGACCCACCGCCGCCCCCGGGTCACCGGGCCCAGGAGACGACCTCGCCCGCGTGAGCGGGGGCGCCACGGTGGTAGGCGCTGAGTATCTCCGCCGCGACCCGGTCCCAGGAGTTCCGGCCCGCGGCACGCTGATAGCCTGCGGCGCCCCACGTGTCGCGCAGGGTCGCGTCGGCGAGCAATGGACGCACGGCCCGCGCGATAGCGTCGGCTTCGGGTGGGGCGACGAAGCGCCCGGTGACGCCGTCCACCACGGTATCCAGCAGACCGCCGACGGGCGTGGCGATCACCGGTTTCCCGCAGGCCATCGCCTCCAGCGCCACCCGCCCGAACGGTTCGTACCACGGCGTGCAGAGCACGACGTCCGCGGAGCGGTACAGCCGCGGCAGCGCCGGTCGCGTCACCGGTCCGGTCAGCCGGAGTCGTTCGCGCACACCGTGTTCCGAGGCGAGGCGGCGCAGTCTGCGGCCTTCGGTGTCGTCTTCGTCGTCGGCGGACGGGCCGCCCACGATCACCAGTTCCGTGTCCGGGAGGTCCGCCAGTGCCTTGATCACCGGGTCGAATCCGCTGCGCCGCACCAGCTCTCCGGCGGCGAGCAATCGGTGCGTGGCATGCCGGTCGGCCGCGGCGCCTTCCGGGGTGAACAGGGTGAGGTCGACCCCGTGCGGCACGATCGAGGTCCGGAAACGCGGCACGCCCATCCTGGTCAGGTCGGCGATCTCGTCGGAGCAGGTCGCCACCACGTGGGCCGCTCGCGTCGCGATGAGCCGCTCGAACCGGATGCGTGAGCGCGGGCTCGGGTCGGCCAGGCCTTCGCAGCGCCGCTGCACGGTGCCGAGGCCGTGGAAGGTCAGCACCACCGGGATGCCGTGCGCGCGGGCGGCCAGCTCGGCGGCGAGCCCGGACTTCCAGTAGTGCGCGTGCGTGATGTCCGGTCGTTCGGCGGCCCAGTGCCGCCGCAGGCCCGTGCCGAAGTCCCCGAGATAGGGCAGGGTCCGGTCGCTCGGTAGCGGAGCGGGCGGTCCGGCCGCGACGTGCACCACGCGGTAGCCGCCTTCGGCGAGCAGTTCGGCCGACGCGCGTGGACTGATGCGCCGGGTGTAGACGGTGACCTCGTGGCCGCGGCGCGCGTACGCCGCCGACAATTCGGCTACGTAGGTGCCGCGGCCGCCTCCGTCGGCGGGGCTCCCTTCGGCGAGGGGGCTGGCATCTTCGGAAACCATGGCAATCTTCACCGGGTGCTCCGTTCTCGTCGCGGGCACCCTCCGGCCGCGCGAATCCGCGCGGTTGCCCTACGACCGGCATCGCGTGACGTGTGGGATATGTCGGGGATATGCCCCGAGGCGGATCGATGAAACCCCACGTCAGCGGCAATATCCCCAGCCGAACGGTCGGTTTGTGCCGGTGACGGGCGCTCCGGCGGCGGGTCACGTTCTCCTACCGAACGCTGTCGGGAACGGGTGGACCGTGCCACACTGTAGGGAGGTTGAGATCACAGCCGACCCCGGTTCGACGCATTCGGCGCAGCCGGTCGATGGGACGGCACGGCAACCGATTCGCGCTCGCGCCGCCTTCGTCCCCGGCCCGCCACGGAGGACTGGATACCCCCTACACGGGAGGTTCGACTTGTCTGCCATTTCTCTGCTACGGGAGCACGCCGAGGGCGTGCATCTCAATGGTTCGGGACCGGGACGTCGTCGGGACAACCGGTTGTGGGCGCAGCGGGTGGATCGCCGCCGGGAATGCGTGGTGGTCCGTGTCGAAGGCGAGTTGGACGCCGCCGTGTCGGCCGAGTTCTTCGAGACGGTCGACCGTGCGTTGCAGTCACCGTGCGATGCCGTGGTGATCGATCTGCGGGCGGCGCGGTTCTTGAGTCTGCGCGCGGCCGTGCGGCTCGGTGGCCTGCGTAGGGACGGGGTCGGTCGTCCGGATCTGCGGATCGTGGCGGGCGGACCGGGAGTGGAGCGCGCACTAGAGGTGACCGGCGTGCGGTCGTTGTTCCCCAGCTACTCCTCCATGCGGGCAGCCCTGGACGCCTGAGCTGAAGGGCGCGGCGCCCCGAAGCCCCTGCTCGCGGTGTGACCGCTGCCGATCCGGTCACACCGGGTGCACCGGCATCGGA
This sequence comes from Nocardia sputorum, assembly GCF_027924405.1. Classification (NCBI taxonomy): domain Bacteria; kingdom Bacillati; phylum Actinomycetota; class Actinomycetes; order Mycobacteriales; family Nocardiaceae; genus Nocardia; species Nocardia sputorum. The sequence goes on from NZ_AP026978.1 coordinate 2,952,894, forward strand.
TACTTCTGCGGTGAGTGATAGCAGGTCGGTCCAGCCCGAGGAAGCCCGGGCGCTGGACCGAGTGATCGGTTCGGGAACGCCGCAGAGTGTGGGCAGTTTCCGGTTCTGGTTCGCCGACCGGCGATGGGAATGGTCGGACGAGGTCGCGTCGATGCACGGCTACGCGCCGGGGGCGGTGACGCCGACGACGGAGCTATTGCTGACGCACAAGCACCCGGAAGATCGCGAAGCGGTGGCCAGCGCCCTGGCGCGGTCGATCGCCGACGCGGAACCGTTCTCCAGCCGGCATCGCATCATCGATACCGAAGGCGCCGTGCATCACGTGATCCTCGTCGCCGATCGCATGGTCGACGAGGAGGAGCGCGTCGTCGGCACCTCCGGCTACTACATCGATGTCACCGACACACTCGCCGAACACCGGCAGGAGACGCTGGACGGCGCCCTGCCCGAGCTGTACGCCGCCCGAGCCGTGATCGAGCAGGCGAAGGGCGCGCTCATGCTGATTTACGGCATCGGACCCGAGCAGGCGTTCCGGGTGCTGAGCTGGCGGTCGCAGGAAACCAACGTCAAGCTGCGCAGGCTGGCCGCCCGGCTGGTGGCCGATCTGCCCGGCCTGACGCGTGTCCCCGCCGCGCTGCGGACGGAGTTCGACCACCTGCTGCTCACCGCGCACGAGCGCATCGACGGCGACTGACCGGCGTTTCGATCCAGCCTCGGCGGGTACGTCCTCGGACGAGGAACGCGGCGTATATCTGCTCCACAGTCCGCGGTGCCCGCGGTGTTTCGGCCGCCAGGAGAACCCGCGGCGATGTGCAGGCCACAGTGGAGTGGCTGTGAGGACAAGGTGGTGATGGGCAAATGGGGGAGTGGACTTCCCGATCCTTTACCGACACGACGACCGTCGGTGTGCGAGTGCCCGCCCAGCTGGAGCAGCTGACCATGCTGCGCGCGCTCGCCGAGACCGTCGCCCTCATCGCCGACTTCGCCCTCGATGAGGTGACCGACATCCGGCTCGCGCTCGACGAGGTGGCGACCTCGCTCATTCTCGACGCCGCGCCCGGCTCGATGATCGACTGTGAGTTCACCTACGACACCGACAAGATGTTCGTGCACGTCTCGTCGGTCGCGGTCACCGAGTCGGTGGTCGGCCACGCCGGGCTCGGCTGGCACATCGTGCGCACGCTGACCGACTCGATCGCCGCCGCGCAAGGCTCCTACGACAGCGTGCTGGGCGGGTATCCGACAGTGATCGACTTCAGCTGGGTGCGGGGTGCCCCGAATGGCGAGTGAGCCGAGGGGGCGCGGGGACACCTACGACAACATCGAGCCGCTTTTCGAGAAGATCGCCGCGCTGGAACCCGGGGACGCGCGCCGCGACGCGATGCGTCAGGAGCTGATCGAGCGGTGCCTGCCCCTGGCCGAGCACATCGCCAGGAAGTTCTCCGGGCGCGGGGAGAACTTCGATGATCTGCTGCAAGTCGCGCGTCTCGGCTTGGTGCAGGCAGCCGACCGTTTCGACGTGACGCGCGGGTCGTCGTTCCTGTCTTTCGCCGTCCCCACCATCATGGGCGAGGTCCGGCGGCATTTCCGGGACAACACCTGGGCCGTGCGGGTGCCGCGCCGGACCAAGGAGATCCAGCTGAGCATCGGTCCGACCGTCGAGACGCTGTCGCAGCGGCTGGGCCGGATGCCCCGAGCCAGGGAGATCGCCGCGGAGCTGGGGGTCGACCTGGTCGAGGTGACCCAGGCGCTGATCGCGGGCAACGCCTACCAGTCCTCGTCCATCGACGCGGTCGCGGGCGAGGACGCCGAGAGTGCCGCGCAGCCGCTGCTGGACAGCCTCGGCGCCGAAGAGCCGTCCTACCACCTGGTCGAGGACGTGATGGCGGTCGAGCCGCTGCTCGGCGAGCTGCCGGAGCGCGAGCGTCAGGTGCTGGTCATGCGGTTCTTCGAGTCGTTGACGCAGAACCAGATCGCCGAGCGGCTCGGGGTCTCCCAGATGCACGTCTCCCGCATTCTTTCCCGGACGCTGAACTCGCTGCGCGAGCAGGCGCTGCGGGACTGAGCGCGGGTCGCCTACACCGGATTCGGCGGAGCGGGATCCGGCGACGGTCCCGGCAGGCCCGGGTCCGGTGTAGGGCGGCTGGGGTCCGGCACCGGAGGCACCGGGGCGGGGCCGGGTATCGGAGGGCGGGGCGCGGGGCCGGGAACCGGCGGCAACGGATGCGGATCAGGTTCCGGGGGAATGGGATTCGGGTCCGGAATGGGGTCCGGCTCGGGAATCGGCGGCACCGGATCCGGTTCTGGGATCGGCGGCACCGGGTCCGGCTCGGGTGTGGGCGGGACCGGCTGTGCCGCGCTGTCACTGGACATGCCAACTCCTTCTCGTTCGAGCGATCGGCCAGCGGGTGTTTTCGCTCGTCCGGTCCGATCATCGGCCGGTTACCCACCGATCGCGGCGCGAACCGGGTCCGCGCTCGCGCCGGGTGTGGTTCGGCCGACCAGTTTGCCGACGATGACCGGCGGGTAGTCAGACAAGAACCGGACAACAGATGCCGATGGCTCGAGGAGCTCGTCATGACCGACCAGCGCCGCCCAGGCTCCCGGATTCCGCGGTTCGGACCGGGTGGGTCAGGGGCGTCGCCCCAGTCTCGCGGGATTGCCGTCACCAGGAATCACGACGTCATCCGTCGCTGGGCCGCGCAGCGGGGCGCTCGGCCCGCGACCGTGCCGGGCAGCGAGCACGACGGACGGCTCGGAGTGCTGCGGTTCGACTTCCCCGGATACGGCGGGGCGGTACTGCGTCGGGTGGGCTGGGACGAGTGGTTCGCCACCTTCGACGCGAGAAATCTGCGCTTCTGGTATCAGGAGCCGAGCGCCGACCGTCCGCCGAGCAATTTCAACCGATTGGAACCGCCGCGGTAGCCGGCGGGCCGCTGGCGCCACCGTGAGGCCGGTCACCGTCGGATCCACGTAACCGGCGCATCCTGCTCATGTGACGCACGGCACGACGCAGCCGCGCGTTCCATCCGCGACCTCGCTGTCGCCGCTTGTCTCGTTCCGTTCGGTGATGGAAACGAAAAGAATTGCTGCTCAGCGTTTTTCGTAGGCGTTTCCGTTCCGGTACCCCGCCTGCGGCACGCGGAACTCGTACTGCGCCATCGCCCCCTTGCACCGCAGAATCGGCCGGGCGTATAGCGTCGATGGAACGACCAAGAGACCCCGGATCGGTCTGCCGGACGTTTACCGGCCGGGCACAGGGGTACTCGTAGCCGAGCAAAGGTTGCTCGAAAAGCGGAAGGTCGCGTCGGTATGGGGATGCGGTAGTCCGCATCGTGACGCGCTTTCGCATGTCTGCAAGGGATAAGGTCTTGAGCGCAAACCTGATGATCGTGGAAGACGACGACCGGGTCCGTGGTGCGTTACGGCTCGCTATGGAGGACGAGGGATACGACGTCGACGAGGCGGAGGAAGCCGAGGACGCGCTCACCCATCTGCCTAGCAATGGCGTTCCGGACGTGATGATCGTCGATTTGATGCTCGGCGGCATGGACGGATTCGAATGTATCCGGGAGATCCGCCGCGATCACGACGTCCCGATCATCGTGGTCAGCGCCCGCGACGACACCCACGACGTGGTGGCCGCGCTCGAGGCGGGGGCCGACGATTTCGTGACCAAGCCGTTCGAGATCAAGGAGATCACCGCCCGCATGCGCGCGGTGCGCCGCCGCTCCCGGCTGACCGCCGAGCGGGAGACGCCGCAGGAGATGGTACTCGAGGCCGACGACACGGCTCCGCTGGTGCTCGCTCAGGACAGTGGCGTGGTGCGCCGCGGCGACGAGGAGATCCGGCTCACGCTCACCGAGTTCCGTTTGCTCTGTGAGCTCGCCGAGTCACCGGGCCGTGTGCTCAGCCGTACGGTGCTGCTCGAGCGCGTTTGGGACCGCGGATTCTTCGGCGACGAACGCATCGTGGACGTGCACATGCGTCGTTTGCGCACGAAGATCGAACGGGATCCGTCCGATCCGCGCATCGTGGTGACGGTGCGCGGGCTCGGCTACCGACTCGATGTGCGCCGCTGAACGCTGCGCACACGCCGAACGCTGGAATCCGAACGCCTGGAGCCTCCGCGCCCGGGTGACCGCCGCTTTCGCGACCATCGCCGCGCTGATGTCGCTGGTACTGGTCGTTTCGGTGTTCCTGATCAGCCGCAGCTACTTGGAAGCACAGTCGCCGGGCGATCTCAACGCCGATCTGGACCTGCTGCGCAACGTGCTGATCGGATGCGCCGGCGTGGTCACCCTGATCGGGGCGGCGGTCGGCTGGTGGGCGAGCAGGCGGGTGCTGACCCCGCTGCACCAGCTCGCGGGCACGGCCGCGCGGATCGCTTCCGGTGATCTCGGCCAGCGGTTGCCCGCCACGGGTGACCAGGATCTCGCGATCACCGTCGGGTCGTTCAACACCATGGTGGACTCGCTGCAACGGCGTATCGAGCGGGAGCACCGGCTCTTCGGCGATGTCAGCCACGAGTTGCGTACCCCGTTGACCACCCTGATGGCGAGCGTCGACGTACTCAACCGGCACCGGGGCGATCTGCCGGAGCGTTCCCAGCGAGCACTCGGCTTGGTCACCGCCGAGGTCGACCACCTGCGCAAATTGCTGGACGACCTGCTCGCCCTGGCGCGAGTGGAAGCGGGGATGCACCACGGCGACGCCGAGCCGCTGTCGGTGCGCGACCTGCTGGTCCACACCCTGGCCGACCGCCACTACCCGGGCGAGCTGCTCACGGTGCGTCAGGACGTCACCGTGCGCGGCCGCAAGGTGGAACTCGAGCGCGCGGTGGCCAACGTGCTGCACAACGCCGACCGGCACGGCGGCGGCGTTGTCGCGGTCACCGTGGACCGCGACGGCACCGACGCGGTGCTCACCGTCGACGACGCCGGCCCCGGCGTACCGCCCGCGGACCGGGACCGGATCTTCGAACGCTTCGCGACCGCTCGCAGCGGCCGCCGCTCGACCGAGGGGACGGGCATCGGCCTTGCCCTGGTCGCCGAGACGGTCGCCACCCACGGCGGCCGGGTGCACTGCACCGAACGACCGGGCGGGGGCGCGCGATTCGTCGTGCGGCTGCCCCGGCTCGGCGACATCAATCCGTAATACGACCGTAAAGAAGTCGACTGGTTCACCTCAAAGTCGCTTCGTAAGCCTGGAAAAGTACTGCTGATCGACGAGGGAGTCGTATGTCACTGCCAACCCTGTCCCCAGCGGAGATCGAGCGATCCCGTGTCGGCAACGCCGCGGCCGCTCTCGGGGCCACCCCGTCTCGGAAGGAAACCGGACCGGCCGTGGTCCTGCGCACGCCTCGCTTGGGTGATGGTGCTCCGATGTGGCGTATCGCGAAGGATTCCGCAGTGCTCGATGTCAATTCGAGCTACGCGTACCTGTTGTGGTGCCGGGATTTCGCCGGGACATCGGTGGTCGCCGAACTGGACGGCCGCGTCGTGGGATACGTGATCGGATTCGTCCGCCCGCAGGCGCCCGACACCGTGTTCGTCTGGCAGATCGCGGTGGACCGCTCGCAGCGCGGCCGCGGCATCGGCGCCGAACTGCTGCACACGTTGCTCAACAGTGTTGCGGCTCAGGGCGTTTCGGTTCTCGAAACGACAATCTCGCCGGACAACGCCGGTTCCATCGCGCTGTTCACGTCGGTGGCGCAGGCGCGCGGCGCCGATCTGACCAAGCGCCCCTTGTTCGACGCCGGCGTCTTCCCCGACAGCCACGCACCCGAAGACCTGTATCGCATCGCCCCGACCGCCCGCACCACCGAGGAGGATCACCGATGATCAACGCCGACACCACTGTTTTCGAGAGCCTGGAGTCGAATGTGCGCGGTTATTGCCGTGCCTGGCCCACCGTGTTCACCACGGCGAAGGGCAGCTGGCTGCGCGACGAGGAAGGCAAGGACTACCTCGACTTCTTCGCCGGCGCCGGTGCGCTGAACTACGGCCACAACAACGACGTGCTCAAGCGCGCGCTGCTGGACTATATCGCGAGCGACGGCATCACCCACGGCCTGGACATGTCGACCGCTGCCAAGCGGGAATTGCTGGAGACGTTGCGCGACACCGTCTTCACTCCGCGCGGCCTCGACTACAAGGTCCAGTTCCCCGGCCCCACCGGCGCCAACGCGGTCGAGGCCGCGCTCAAGCTGGCGCGCAAGGTCACCGGTCGCGAGACCATCGTCAGCTTCACCAACGCTTTCCACGGCATGACTCTCGGCGCGCTGTCGGTCACCGGCAACGCCGCCAAGCGCGCCGGCGCCGGTGTGCCGTTGGTGCACGCCGCGCACATGCCCTACGACGGCTACTTCGACGGCACCACCGCCGACTTCCAGTGGATGTCGAAGGTGCTCGACGACACGTCGTCCGGTTTCGACCGCCCGGCCGCGGTGATCGTGGAGACGGTGCAGGGCGAAGGCGGCGTCAACGTCGCCCGCGCCGAGTGGCTGCGGCACCTCGCCGGTCTGTGCGCGGAGCGGGAAATCCTGTTGATCGTCGACGACGTCCAGATGGGCTGCGGCCGCACCGGGCCGTTCTTCTCCTTCGAGATCGCAGGCATCACCCCCGACATCGTGACGCTGTCGAAGTCGATCGGCGGCTACGGCCTGCCGATGGCGTTGGTGCTGTTCAAGCCGGAGCTGGACGAGTGGTCGCCGGGTGAGCACAACGGCACCTTCCGCGGCAACAATCCCGCGTTCGTCACCGCGACGACCGCGCTGCGCCACTACTGGTCCGACGACGCCCTGCAGACGGCGACGCAGGCCAAGGGCGAGAAGATCGCGCGGACTCTCGGGGAGCTGGCCGAATACTTCCCCGGTGTCTCGACGCGCGGACGCGGCCTCGTGCAAGGCGTGGTGTTCGACGATCCCTCGCAGGCGGGCAAGGTCTGCCAGATCGCCTTCGAGCGCGGACTGCTGGTGGAGACGTCCGGTTCCACCGACGAGGTGGTGAAGCTGCTGCCGCCGCTGACGGTCACCGACCAGGAGCTAGACCAGGGCTTGCAGATCCTCACCGGCGCCGTCGAGTCGGCGTGCGGCGGAATGGGGGCGATCGCATGATCGTGCGCACCACCGCGGAGATCACCGGCACCGAGCGCGACGTGGCGGGTGCGGGCTGGCGCAGCAAGCGCATCGTCCTCGGCGGCGACGGCGTCGGCTTCTCCTTCCACGAGACCACCATCGACGCCGGAACCGTGCACGAGTTCCACTATGTGCACCATGTGGAGGCCGTGTGGCTCGTCGAGGGCGAGGGCACGCTGACCGACCTGGACAACGGCGTCACCTACGAGCTGGCCCCCGGCTCGATGTACCTGCTCGACGGACACGAACGGCACCGCTTGGAGGTCCGCACCACGATGCGGATGATGTGCGTGTTCAATCCGCCGGTCACCGGGCAGGAGGTTCACGACAGCAACGGCGTCTACCCGCTGGTCGCCGCGACGATCGGAGGATGAGAGCTCCAATGGTTCTGCAGCACACCGAAACCCGGCCCGAGACGGCTCGCTACGATCGTTACCCGACCCGTCTCGGCGGGCCCGCTCCGCACTTGGAGCGCGCCGACCCCGCGGTGTGGGGGGAGATCGAGAGCCCGGAACTCGCCTCGTTCGACGCCGACGGGTTCGCCATCCTGGACCAGCTGCTCACGCCCGCCGAGGTGGCCGAGTACAGCGGCGAGATCACCAGGCTGGCGAACGATCCCGCGCTGCGAGACGACGACCGCGTCATCGTGGAGAAGTCGTCGAACCGGGTGCGTTCGGTCTTCGAAGTGCACAAGCTGAGCGAGGCGATCGCCGACCTGGTGCGTCAGCCACGGGTGCTCGGGCTCGCCGAGCAGGTACTGGGATCGAAGGTGTACGTGCACCAGAGCCGGGTGAACTACATGCCCGGTTTTCGCGGCACCGGTTTCTACTGGCACTCCGATTTCGAAACCTGGCACGCCGAAGACGGCATGCCCGCGCCGCGTGCGGTGAGCCTGTCGATCGCGCTCACCGACAACTACCCGATCAACGGCAGCCTCATGGTGATGCCGGGCTCGCACCACACCTTCGTGCCGTGCCTGGGCAGCACTCCGGCCGAGCACTATCGGGAGTCGTTGCAGGAGCAGGAGATCGGCGTGCCGACGACCGACGACATCACCGCGCTCGCGAACCGGTACGGAATCAGCCAGTTCACCGGCCGGGCGGGCTCGGCGCTGCTGTTCGACTCGAACCTGATGCACGGGTCGTCGAACAACATCACGCCGTTCCCGCGGTCGAACATCTTCGTGGTGTTCAACAGCGTGCACAACACGCTCCTCGAACCGTTCGCCGCGCCCGCGCCGCGACCGGAGTACATCGGCAGCCGCGATTTCACGCCGCTGCCGGACTGATCGAGCGCCGCCCCGCGCGTGCGGCTCGCCCACCTCTCGGGCGAGCCGCACGCGCGGGGCGTTTCGCATGGCCTCCCGGGCTCTGCGCGGAGGTCAGACCAGCCGCCGGATCGCCTCCGGCCCGAGGTCGGCGATCGACGGGTACCCGTCCACCGCCATCAGCAGATCCGCCTCGGCGAGCAGCGACCGCACCACGTGCACGAGGCCGTCGACGCCGCCCAGGGCGAGTCCGTAGGGATAGGGACGGCCGATCCCCACGGCCGTCGCGCCGAGCGCCAGCGCTTTGACGATGTCGGCGCCGGTGCGGATGCCGGAGTCGAACAGCACGGGCAGGCCGTCGGCGGCCGCCACCACCTCCGGCAGATGCTCGATCGCCGGGATGCCCCCATTGGCCTGCCTGCCGCCGTGATTTGAGCAGTAGATGCCGTCGACGCCCGCGTCCTTGGCGCGCCGCGCGTCGTCGGGATGACAAATGCCCTTCAGCACGAGCGGCAGGTCGGTCAGTGACCGGAGCCACGCCAGATCGTCCCAGGTCAACGCGTTACCGAACAGTGAGATCCAGGTCAGGATGGCGGTTTTCGGGTCCTGCTCGGGCGGACTGGCCAGCAGGCCGCGGAACACCGGATCGCTGAAGTAGTTGGCCAGGCAGTGCCCGCGCAGTTGGGGGAAATTGGAGACCGCCAGATCGCGCGGGCGCCAGCCGGGCACCCAGGTGTCCAAGGTGACCACGATGGCCTTGAAGCCCGCGGCCTCGGCCCGCCGGACCAGGCTTTGCGCGAGGTCTCGGTTGGTGGGGGTGTAGAGCTGGAACATGCCCGGGGTGTCGCCGAACTCCGCCGCCACCTCCTCCAGCGGATCCACCGTGAGGGTGGAGGCGATCATGGGGACGCCGGTGCGGGCTGCGGCCTTCGCCGTGGCGATGTCGCCGTGCCCGTCCTGGGCGCACAAGCCGATTACGCCGACCGGAGCCAGAAAGACCGGCGTCGGCAGCGTCATCCCGAACAGCTGGATGGACAGGTCGCGAGTCTTGCTCGTGCGCAGCATGCGGGGGACCAGGCCCAGTTTCTCGAAAGCCGTCACATTGGACCGCTGGGTGAGCTCGTCGCCGGCCCCGCCCGCCACATACGACCAGATGCTCGGTGGCAGGGCCGCTCGAGCCTTCGCTTCCAGCTCGGCGTACGTCATCGGGAAATCCGGCAGCACGCCGCCGAGCCCTTGGAAGTAGATCTCGTTCTGGTAGTCGCCGAAGTTGGTCACGCTGCTCCTGTCCTCGTCTCGATGCATGAATGTATCCGATACGTTCGTGTAGCAAGTACCGTTCCGATCAGGCGCGCAACGCGCGGTACAGCGTCAACCAGCGATCGGGGGAGACGAGTCCGACCGGCTGATCGAGCGGGATGCCTGCCGCGCCGCATGCGCGGTGGACGGCACGGGCGGGGAATTCCCGCCGCAACGACGCTGCCACGCTGCCCCCGGCACCGGAGAAACCGAGCTCGACCAGCCTGCGATAATCACCGATCCACTCGCGCGGCAGCAGCGGAGCGGGCCGGTTACGCAACCGCAGAATCGCGGCGTCGACTCGCGGCACCGGATGGAAGCTGTGCCTGCCGACGCGCGCGCCCGATTCGATCGCCGTCGTGGGCCAGTGGCCGACGGTGAGTTTGGTCCACCGGCCGTAGTCGCCGGAGTGCTTGCGCGCGAACTCGAGTTGGGTGAGCAGGGTGGCGGAGGTGAGCCAGCGCGCGGCCAGGCACCAGCGCACGATGTCGGTCGTGATGGCGAACGGCACGTTGGCCACGACCGCGAACGGCTCCCGTGGCGGGCGCACCGTGCGGAAATCGCGGTGCTGCACGGCTATTCGCGGGTCGTCCGCGTACCGGCGACCCAGCAGCGCCGCATAACGCGGGTCCTTCTCGTAGGCGTGAACGCGGCTGCCCGCGTCGAGCAATCGCCTGGTCAGCATGCCGTCACCGGGTCCGACTTCGAGGACGAGGTCGTCGGCGGTGACGCCCGAGGCGTGCACGATCAGCCGGGCGACGCCGGCATCGGAGAGGAAGTTCTGCGACAGCAGTTTCCGCGTGGTCGCGGGACGGCTCCCACGGCTGCGGGCGCGCGGCAGGGAACGATGGCGGGACATGGGTGTCCTCCGAACGGAGTGGTCGAATCGGGAAGGTCGATTCGCCTGGACCCATGCCGGGGCACGAAGAGTTCGGCGGCCGCTACCGGCCGCCGATGCGGATTCCGCTCGAACGATTCAGCAGATCGGAGCGATACGGTGCGCCGGCGCGGGCCAGGCCTCCGTACGCAGCCGGATGTAATACGCGCCGGCCGCGCACGCTCCGTTCATGCCAGGATTGCCACCCATGTCCGGCACCGTACGACAGGCGCGCAGCCGGGTGCCAGTTCTTTTCGGGCTCAGCGGGACGTCGGCTGATCCACCACGTCCGGATCCTGCAGCTCGGCGGCGAAGGTCCGCCAGGACTTGGCCTCCGCGTGCTTGCCGAGCTGGTCGAGCAGATCGGCGAGTTCGGCGATGGCGCGCGGCTCGCGGCGGTCGGCGGCGGTGCGCCACCAGGATTCGGCTCCGACCGGATCGCCGCGGCGCAGGCGCACCATGCCCAGCTCGTAGGCGGCGCCGGCGTGTCCGGCCTCGGAAGCCTGGGCCCACAATCCGCACGCCTGTTCTTCCTCGCCCCGGCGGTACATCGCGACACCCAGGTCGTAGAGCGCACCGCGAAACCCGGGATCGCCCGACTGACTGGACTTGCTCGGGCGCGGGGCATCGACCGTCGCGGATCGTTGGGCGCGCTGCGGAAAGCCGTCGGGAGCCGGTGCGGTGGAAACGTCGAGACTCGGCGGTGTCATCGGTGTACTCGCCGCGGGGCGGGTGTTCGCGACGGCCGGACCGGGTTCACGCGCGGGTGCGTCCGCTGCGGGTGGGTGCGAAACCTGTCCGCCGAGGGCGGACGCCGCAGGGGCGAGGTGCTGCTCCACCGGCGCGGCACGGGAATCGGGAGGCGAAGTCTCGGCTCGGGGTTGCGGGTGTGTGCCGGTGGGGTCGAATGCGTGATACGCGTCGGCCGCGGTCCAGGAATCCGTGACCAGCGGACTGGAATCGGTGCCCGGCTGCTCTGCCGGGGGTGGGGTAGCGGCAGACCCCGGGATAGCTTGCATGCCGTGCGGGTCTGCCGGTCCAGGCCTGGAATGCGAGGGCGAAGTCTCCGCCTGGGGTTGCGGGTGTCTGCCGGTGGGGTCGAGTGCGTGATACGCGTCCGCTGCGGTCCAGGGGTTTGCTGATAGCGGGTTGGATTCGGTGCGACCGGCATTCGGCACGGGCCGAGGCGGTGGCGAAAAGTCGGGGCCAGGCGGTGCGTCGCTGATCGATAGGGCGGTGATGGAGCGTGCTGGGTCTTCGGGCGGATGCGTGTGCGCGACCGGCGGTCCGAACGTGCCGTACGAGTCCGCCGTCGATCTCTCGTGCGCGGTCCGGGGATGGTGATCGAATCTTCGGGAAGGTACTTCGGCCTGTGCGGACGGGACAAGCGGGGCCGGCGGAGGCGCGACGCGCTCCGCTTCGACCGGGGCGCCGGTGGCGAATGGGTCGGGCACATCGTGCGCGGCGTCCGTTGCGGAGTGTCCGGCGAACGGGCTCGGCGCTGCGAGTGTGTCGTTCGGAGCCCGGTCTCCGAGAACTGTGCGCGGAGTTTCCGGAACGGGCCGTGCTGCCCGAGACGACTGCACGTTCACGAAAAGGTTGCCGGAGTGTCGAGGCTGCGGGCTCTGGCTCAGTCGGCCGTTCACCGCACCCGCGGACGCGGACGGTTCGGCGGCAGGCCGCTCCGTCGGTGCCGCGGATGCGGTCACAGGCGAGCCGGCGTCGATTCGCGGAACCGGCATGGTCGGCGCGGTGGGTGGACCCGCGGAAGCGGAGGAACGCGGGCCGAGCGGGCTCATGCCGATCGGAGCCCTCGCGGGCGCGGCGGGGGCCGGCGCCTCCGGCGGAAGGGGTGTGGGAGCGGTGGACAGCTCCACGACCAAGTTCGCGAAGTTCGGCGGTCCCTCGCCGATGCTGCACCACAGCACGACGCGACCGTTGGGCTGGTGCTCGACGACGATGCCGTAGTTGCCCGCCCAGGACTTCTGTGTGCCGAATTCGTCCACCCAGACCGGGGTCAGGGTCACCAGGGTCACCGGCGCGGTGGGCGTGACGGCGAAGCTGACGCCCGCGGCCAGCGCGTCGCTCCACGCGTCGACTCCGGCGAGCGAACGTCCGTGCAGGTCGAGATAGCCGTCGACGACCGACAGCCCCATCCCGAGCCCGCGCAGCCCGGCAGGCGGCGCCGCCGAGATCATCGTCAAGGCGACGGTGGTGGGGGCTGGGCCGACCTGCTCGGTGTACATCGGGTAGACCATGCTGCCGTGCCAGAGAATCGGATCCGCGCTCTGGTAACGCGCGGCCAGCGGCAGCTCTTCGGGCGTATTCCGGGCAGCCCACGACGAATACCGCTCGTTCACTGTCGCGCGCCTGCCTTTCCACCCGATCCCTGCCGCCGCCCCCGCGCCGGGCAGCGGGGTATACCGTACTCGCCGCGAACCGGAACTGCGCCGCAATCCCCTGGCGGTAGGTAACGCCCCGAGCGCCAACGCTACCGGGGGGTTCGTCCCATTTCCCAATGCTGCACAGTGGCGTGTCCGGCCGCGCGGCCGGTACGTCAGCGACCGGCGCCGCTCCGGGCTACCGATGTCCGGCGGCGAGGCGTCCCAGTGCGGCCAAATCCTTTTCCAGCGTCCGGAACAGCCAGTACACGCCGACGAACGCCGCCGCGCTACCGGCGCAGAGCACGCGCAGCGGCACGATGACGGCGGGGATGTCCTCCGGTGGGATGAACGTCGCCCCCACGACGCCCAGCAGCGGCACAGCGGCCGCGACGGCGAGGAAGTACGTGCTGTCGGCGTCGAGCTGCCGCAGGCGACGCGCGTCCTCGGCGCCGAGCCCGCCATGGGGAAGGAACATCGGGTACAGCGACCGCAACGCGTAGAAGGTCACCAAGAAATAGGGATACGCCATCGCGATGGCGCCGCAGACGATCTGGGTGAGGAAGAAGTGCACGTAGGACGCCGCGGTGATCTGATTGCCGGACACCCGCACCGACACCGGGACAGCCACGCCCGCGATGGCCCAGAGCGCGAAGCACGTGAGGACGTTGCGTCTGCCCAGCCGCAGGGTGTCGGCCCTGGCCCGCGCCAGGGTCGCCGAGTCGTACGAGCGCCCCTCGCGCAGCCCGCGCGCGATCGACCAGAGCCCCGCCAGAAGCAGGTTGGTCGCCACGAAGCCGATCAGGAAGCACACGGCGTAGGTCGCCAGCGCGATCTGGTCGAAACGGTGCTGGGCCTGCGCGTCGAGTTTGTCGATGATCAGGGTGCGATTGTGGTTGTAGCTGTAGAGGATCGCGAGCGCATTGGGCACGCCGACGGCCAGGGCCATGATCGGGTGTCTCAGCGTGCGAGCGCGCAACCGCCAGCTGCCGGGCGGCGGATCGACGAGGTCGCGGGCGCGGGCGTCGAGACAGACCGCCAGCTGCTGGGCCATGTCGGCGCCGGACGACCACCGTTCGGCGGGGTTCGGATGGAGCGCACGGACGAGGGCACGCTGCAACGCCTCGGGGCAGTCCGGGGGCAGATCCGAGTAGGGCAGGGCGCGGGGGCTGTGGGATCGGCGCCGGAGCATGGCGTCCAGGGCGGTGCGGTCGCCCCCGGCGGCCGCGTCGTCGTCGAACGGTTTGCGGCCGGTGAGCAGTTCCCAGAGCACGACCGCGAGGGCGAAAAGATCGCTGCGAGTGTCCAGATCCTCGGCGGTGGCGGGCAAATCCGGATGCACCGCGGCGAGCTGCTCGGGCGACATGTACGCCAGCGAGCCGCCGAAGTAGGCCAGCGGGCTGTCCCCGGCGACGTTGCCGCTGAAACTGATATTGAAATCGGCCAGCTTGGGCACGCCGTCGGCGGTGAGCAGCACGTTGGCGGGCTTGACGTCGCGGTGCAGCACACCGGCCCGCCCCGCGTAATCGAGCGCTTCGGCCAAGCGCCGCCCCAGCCATGCCACGGTCTCCGGCCACGTCAGCCCGGCCAGCTCGGCCCGCTGCGGCGATTCACTGGGTTGGATCTCACCTTTCGCGGCGAGTACGCCGTCGATGACGTCGAGCAGCATGGCTCCGCCGCGCTGGGCCTGCGGTGTCGCGCGGACGCGTTCGAGCACCGTGAACAGCGTCCCTCCCGGCACGTACTGCATGTACAGCAGGCGCAGTTTCCGGTCCGCCAGCACGCGCTGGTCGAACACCCGCACGATGTAGTCGTGGTCGAGCTGAGCCAGGGTCTGGGGCTCGGCGCCTTTGTCGCGCGAGATCTTCACCGCGACCAACCGCTGCATCGACCGCTGCCGCGCCAGGAAGACCCGGGCGAACGCGCCGCGGCCGAGGCCGGTCATCAGGTCGAAGTCGTCGATCCGCTGGCCGGCCGCGAGGTCGTCCAGGTTCGCCGGTTCGGGGGCGACCGTCATCAGCGTGCTGTGGTAGTCGTCGGTCGCGAGCATTTCCGACAGCTGGTCGGCCTGGTCGGGGTAGGCGGCGGTGTACTCGGCGACGTCGACCGTGCCGCCCGCCTGCCTGCGGACGTGGAACTCCTCGTAGATCAGATCCGGCGGGAGCGGCCAGGTGCGCAGTTCCGGCAGTTCGGCGGCGTAGTCGGCCAGCCGTTTGGGAGCGGCTCCACGGCCCCACCGGTTGGCCAGATCGACCTTGATCAGTTCGATCAGCGACACTCGGCGGATGGCGGGGGAGTCCGGAAGATAGTCGGCCAGATCCGGGGGAGTCGCCGCCGTCCGCCAGGCGTCGGCGAAGCGCTCGACCACGTCGGCGATTCCGGTGCCCCGCGCTTCGATCGGCGATCGGTCCGCTGCGACCGTCGCCCCCGGAACCGGCGGGGCGGGGTGCGCCATGGGGGCATCGTATCGACCGGAGGCCCTTCCGCGGAACGGCGCCCAGTCGACCAAGCGCTTGCTACGCTCGATCGATGATCTCCACGGTGGTCTGGGGCACCGGCAATGTCGGCCGGGCGGCCATCCGGGCCGTCGACGCCCACCCGGCGCTGCGTTTGGCCGGGGTGCTCGTGCACGATCCGGCGAAGGTCGGCCGTGACGCGGGTGAACTCGCCGGGCTCGACCGCGAACTCGGCGTCGCCGCCACCGACGACGTAGGCGGGATTCTCGACGCCCGCCCGGAAGCGATCGTCTACGCGGCCTCCGGTGATATCCGGCCCGACGACGCCCTCGCCGACATCGTGCGGGCGCTACGCGCGGGCGCGGTGGTCGTCACGCCGGCGCTCTACGCGCTCTACGACCCGCGCAACGCACCGCCCGAGATCCGCGACCCGGTGCTGGCCGCGATCGCCGAGGGCGGCGGCTCGTTGTTCGTCTCCGGCATCGACCCCGGATGGGGCAACGACGTGCTGCCCCTCCTGATCAGCGGGCTCGGCAGCACGGTGGAGTCGATCCGCTGCCAGGAGATCTTCGACTACTCCACCTACGACCAGCCGGACTCGGTGCGCTACCTGGTCGGCATGGGGCAGCCGATGGACTATCCGCCGCCGATGCTCGCGCCGTCGGTGCCGACCATGGTGTGGGGCGGGCAGATCCGGCTCATGGCGCGGGCGCTCGGTGTGGAACTCGACGAGATCCGCGAGACGCTGGACCGGCGCGCCTTGGAGGTCGCCGTCACCACGACGTCCATGGGCGAGTTCGCGGCGGGTACCCAGGGCGCCGTGCGCTTCGAAGTCCAGGGCATCGTCGACGGACAACCGCGTCTGGTCATCGAGCACGTCACGCGCATCCATCCGTCGTGCGCACCTGATTGGCCCGCGCCGGCCGACGGCGGCGCGGGCGCGCACCGCGTGATCATCGAAGGTCACCCGCGCATCGAGGTGACCGTCGAGGCGACCGACGAACACGGCAACCGCTCCGCGGGCGGCAACGCCACGGCCGTCGGCCGCCTGGTCGGCGCCATCGACTGGCTGGTAGCGGCGAAACCCGGACTCTACGACGCACTGGACGTCCCGCTGCGTCCCGCGGTCGGCAAACTCGGAAGGAAGCACCCATGATCATCGACGTTCCCGAGGGCAAGGATCCGATCGGCTACGTCTGGGGCGAAATGGTGCCCGGCATCGGCGTCGCCGCCTCGAACTTCTCACTGTCGGTCTACTCGCACAGCACGCTCGGCCTGCGCGAGTTCGAGGCGGCCCGGCTGCGCATCGCGCAGATCAACGGTTGCCTGTTCTGCATGGACTGGCGCACCGAACGTGACGGGGCGAAGGTCGAACCGGAATTCGCCGAGGCAGTCACCGAGTGGCGCACCACCGACGCCTTCGATGAACGCACCCGGCTCGCCGCCGAATACGCCGAACGCTACGCCACCGACCACCACAATCTCGACGACGAATTCTGGAGCCGGATGTTCGCCCACTACAGCCAGGCGGAAGTGGTCGAACTGAGCATGAGCATCGGCTCCTGGCTGGCGTTCGGCCGACTGAATCACGTCCTCGGATTGGATTCGGTCTGCGTGCTGCCCGGCCATTCCGCCGGTTGACGAATCGCGGGAGTTACCTCGGAATTCTCGAAACCCACGCGGGCTGCCCGTCGACCAAGCCCAGTTCGAACTCGTCGGGAGCGTCGAGCACGGCGCCGAGTTGGCGAAGCGCTCGATCGGCGGAGATCTCCGCGGGGAAACGGATGTATTCGAGGGTGGCGCCGGATATCCGAGCCCGGAATCGGTACCGGAATTCGCCCTGCCCCGCGTAGGTCAGCGCGATGCGGCCCTGCCAGTCGATGTCGTGCCTGCCGTCGGGGCGGCGGGTGAAGAACACTTCCTGGTCGGCGACCGAGTCGTGCCCGAGCAGATAGATGTTGAACGCCAGGCATTCGACGTCGTCGGCGTGCGCGAGGGGCAGCGGATCGACCGTGAGACGTTGCGGTTGTTCGGATTTCAGCAGGAAGGGACGGCCGGGTGCGGCGGCGCGCAGCCCGGTGGCGTCGTCCTCACCCCAGTACGTGGACGACAGCGTGCAGCTGTGATAGTTCTGCCAGACGATCGGCGACAGCCAGTCCTCGCAGGTCTCCTCGCCGCCGGCGGGATCGCGTTCGGCGTCGTACGCCGCGGAACGCAGGTGCAGATCGAACCACAGGCCGCCGGCCTGGTCCATGCGGCCGGTCCACGCGAACTCTTCGATCGCGTGCCCTTCCGGCCACGGATTGCCCGGGAACACAATTCTCCCGGCGGGCGAGAAACGCACCAGGTCGGTCCTTTCCATCCGACACACCCTAGCGACCGAGGCCGACAAACTCGACATGCCAGAACCGGGAAGCCGCGCCCGGCCGCGTTCGCGCTTCAGGCTTCGGCCGGTGCCTGTTCTTCCGGCTGGTCGGCGGGTGGCTCGTCCACCGTCCGCTTCGGCCCGGTGAACCAGGTCCGGGCCGAGACCAGCCACCAGATGCCGATCGCGCCCACCACGCCGACCAGCGTGATCGGCGCGTAATTCACGGTGGTCCAGGTGAATTCGCTGTGCCACGGGTATCCGCGGGCGTCGGTGGGCAGAATGAACAGCACGCTGATCAGCGCGATCCACAGGAGCGCGATGACCCCGATCGGGCGGTACCACGCACCCAGTCGCCACGGGCCGGTGCGGAAGCGAGCCCCGTGCCGCTGCCGCAGCAGAATCGGAATGCCATAGGCGATATAGAGCCCGATGGTCGCGATCGAGGTGGCCGCGGCGTAGGCGGTCGGTGCGTTCGCCGGGGGCACCAGCATCGACGGAATCAGCAACACGAACGCGAAGAACGAGATGAACAGCACGGCGTGCACCGGCACCTTCCGCGCGGAAAGCCGCGACCAGAATCTCGATCCGGGCACCGCGCCGTCGCGCGCGAAGGCGAACAGCATCCGCGAGGCGGAGGTCACCGAGGCATACCCGCAGAACAATTGCGCGACCGCCGCGATGATCAGCAGCAGCCCCGACCAGAACCCGTTCAACGAGTTCTCCAGGATATAGATCACGGGGTAACCGCTGTTCTTGCCGGGATCCAGCGCGTCGTCCAGATCCGGAATGGCGAACGTCACCGCCATGATGAGCAGATAACCGGCGATCGCCGACACGACGATCGTGTTGATGATGCCTTTGGCCGCCATCCGCGATGCGTCGTGCGTTTCCTCCGACATGTGCGCGGACGCGTCGTAGCCGGTGAACGTGTATTGCGCGTGCAGCAGGCCGAGCAGGAAACTGAACGCGACCCCGCCGAATCCGATCGCGCTGTTGTCGACCGTCTCGGTGAAGACGAATTCGGCACTCTGGTGGTGTCGCGCGCCGAACCCGAGGACCAGCACGAAGATCGCCACGCCGCCGACGTGCCACCACGCGGAAACGTTGTTGATCACCGCCGACAGATGGGGACCGAGCACGTTCAGGACGGCGTGCAGCACGAGTACGGCGGCGAAGACCAGGAAGATCGCGGTGCGGTCGGTGCCGATGTCGATCCCGACGACGTTCAGCACGACGGTGGTGAAGATGGCCGCGCCGTAATCGATCGCCGCGGTGACGGCGATCTGTCCGATCAAGTTGAACCATCCGGTGAACCAGCCCCACACCGGACCGCCCAGCTCGGCGGCCCACCAGTACAGCCCGCCGGAGGTCGGATAAGCGGAGGCCAACTCGGCCATGGCGAGTCCCACGAACAGCACCATGACCGAGACCAGCGGCCACCCCCAGGCCATCGTGATCGGGCCGCCATTGGCCAAACCTATGCCGTAACTGGCCAATCCGCCGGTCAAGATGGACACGATGGTGAAACTGATGGCGAAATTGGAGAAACCCGACCAGGACCTGGCCAGTTCTTGTTTGTAGCCCAGTTCGGCGAGCCGACGTTCGTCGTCGGAAGGGGTTCGGGTGTCGGTCATGTCGTGCTCCCGGGTGAAAACGCTGCCCTCATACCGCGTTTGCCAGAAGATCAGTGTGAAGTACCGATCGGTCAACCGCAGCCCAACCAGCAAATCCATGGAACGACGGGTCCCGCCCCCGGGCAGGGGACGCCGAACGTAGCGTGGGGACCATGAGCGAGCGACTGGTGGTCATCGGCGGTGACGCGACGGGCATGTCGGCGGCGTCGCAGGCGCGCCGGATGAAGGACGCGAGCGCGCTGGAGATCGTCGTGTTCGAGCGCGGCGGGTTCGCCTCCTACTCGGCCTGCGGCATCCCGTACTGGGTCGGCGGCCATGTCGACGAGCGGGACGCCCTGATCGCCCGCACCCCGGCAGAACACCGCTCCCGCGACATCGACCTGCGACTGCACACCGAGGTGACCGCGATCGACGTCGACGGCGCCCGCGTGCGGCACCGCGACCAGGAAACCGGCGCGTCGGCCTGGCTGCCCTACGACCACCTGGTGATCGCCACCGGCGCCCGCCCGGTGCGGCCACCGCTGCCCGGCATCGACGCCGATGGCGTGCACGGCGTGCAGACCCTCGACGACGGGCAAGCCTTGCTCCAGACGCTGGAGCGGGCCCGCGGCAACCGCGCCGTCGTGGTCGGCGCAGGCTACATCGGCGTGGAGATGGCGGAGGCGCTCATCCGGCGCGGCTACGACGTCACGATGGTCAACCGCGGCCCGGAACCGATGTCCACGCTCGACCCCGATATGGGCGCCCTGGTGCGCGACGCCATGTGCGGCATGGGCATCAAGGTGGTCGGCGACGCGGAGGTGGCCGAGCTGCGGACCGGCGCCGACGGCCGGGTGTCCGCGGTCGTCACCGACACCGCGGAGTACCCGGCGGACGTCGTGGTGCTCGGCATCGGCGTGCGCCCGGAGACCGAACTCGCCCGCGCCGCCGGGCTGCCGCTGGGGCAGTACGGCGGGCTGCGGACCGACCTCGCCATGCGGGTGCGCGGTTACGAGAACATCTGGGCGGGCGGTGATTGCGTCGAGGTGCTGGATCTGGTCTCCGGCCGCGCACGCCACATTCCGCTGGGCACCCATGCCAACAAGCACGGTCAGATCATCGGCGCGAACATCGGCGGGGGATACGCGGTCTTTCCCGGCGTCGTGGGCACCGCGGTCAGCAAGGTATGCGAGCTGGAGGTAGCCCGGACGGGACTCCGCGAGAAGGACGCTCACGCGGCGGGCCTGCAATACGTGAGTGTCACGGTGGAATCCACCAACCGCGCCGGCTACTACCCGGACGCCCAGACGATGACGGTGAAGATGCTCGCCGAACGTTTCACCGGCCGCTTGCTCGGCGCACAGATCGTGGGCCGCGAGGGCGCGGGCAAACGCGTGGACATCGCGGCGGTCGCACTGACCGCCCGGATGACGGTGGAGCAGATGACGATGCTCGACCTCGGCTACGCCCCGCCGTTCTCCCCGGTGTGGGACCCGGTTCTGGTCGCCGCGCGCAAGGCCGTCACCGCCGTTCGCCGACGTGGGTAGGGCGCTCAGGCGCCGAACAGTTCGAGCAACTCGCTCTTGCCGAACATGACCGCGGCGTCGCGGGCAGACGGGGTGCCCGCGTCGGGGTCGGCTCCCGCCGCGGCGAGCAGGCGCACGATCTCGGTCTCGCCCTTGAACACCGCTCCGGCCAGGGGAGTCCGGCCCTTGTCGTTCGCCCGGTTCGGATCGGCGGACCGCTGCAGCAGCGCTGCCACGGCGTCGGGGTGCCCGTGGTAGGCGGCGAGCATGAGCAGCGTGTCACCGGCATCGTTGGTGAGATCGACCGGCACGCCGGCGTCCACGTAGGCGGCCAACCTCGCGGCATCTCCGTGCCGGGCGAAGTCGAACACCTTGGTGGCCAGTTCGAGCAGTTCCGGGTCGATTTCGCCGGCGTTCATCCGCTCACTCCTGTCGTGGGCCGCGCGCGAGTCAGCGCGTCGCCGCGGATTTTCCCAGTTGCTCCCGCACGATGCGTAGATCGGCGACGAACCCGTCATAGGCGGCGGTCCGATCGGGCGCGCGCAGTACCGACGACGGGTGCACCGTCGCGATCGCGCGGAAGTCCGCGGTCTCGACGACCTCACCGCGGCGTTCGCTGACCTTGAACGAAGGGCCGAGCAGCGCCTGCGCGGCGATCGCGCCGAGGCACACCACCAACCGTGGGCGCAGGAGGTCGAGCTCGGCGTCGAGCCACGCCGAACAGGCGACCACCTCGGTGCGGCCGGGCTGCTTGTGAATCCGGCGCTTGCCGCGCTCCACGAACTTGAAATGCTTCACCGCGTTGGTCACATAGACGGCGTCGCGATCGATGCCGACGTCCGCCAGCGCCCGGTCCAGCAGCCGCCCCGCCGGGCCGACGAACGGCTGCCCCGTCACGTCCTCCTGATCGCCGGGTTGCTCGCCGATCAGCACCACGTCCGCGTCCGGAGGACCGGCGCCGAAGACCGTCTGCGTGGCGTGGCGGTAGAGATCGCACCCGCGACAGTCGCAGGCCGCTTGCCGCAGCCCCGTCAGATCCGCGTTCTCGGGTACGAACATCGCGGCGCCGGGCGCCTTCGTCACTGTCCGCCTCCTGCCTTCGGCGGGGCCGCGACGGCCGTCGCCGAACTCCGCTGCCGCTCGTGCTGGTGGCGGCTTACCCGTTTCGGCGGCCCTCACGCGCGCGTCGCGAATCTCCCTCCCACGTGCTGAACGAGGTGACATGGGTCGGTATAGTCGCCGCGGATGAGTAGTGTCACCGCCACCGCCGGAACGCCGATGTCCCAGAACCGTCGACTCGGGCGTGTGCTGCGGGCGGCGCCGGTCCTGTCGCTCGCGTTCTCCGCGTTCTGTCTCCTGACACCGGTCTGGCCGTTCCACAAGATCACCGGCGGGTTCATCGACCTGCAGGTGTATCGACTGGGCGTGGATGCCATGCGGCACGGCGCCGACATGTACGGGCAACTACCGCAGACCACCATCGGGGCGGGCCTGCCGTTCATCTATCCGCCGTTCGCCGCGCTCGCGCTGGGTCCCTTCGCGATGCTGCCGTGGGATGTCGCCGCCCTGAGCTTCTTCGTCTCCTCGGTGGCCGCATTGGCTCTCACGCTCTATCTGGTGGCACGGCGGGTCTGGCCGGACGAGTCGCAGCGGCGGCTGGCGGCGTGGGCCACCGCGTGCGCGACTCCGTTGGGGCTGCTGCTGGAGCCGATCCACTCCACGCTGGATTTCGGTCAGGTCAATCTACTGCTGATGGCTCTGGTCGCCGCCGACTGTCTCACGCACAAGCCGCGCTGGCCCCGGGGCATGCTGATCGGCATCGCGGCCGCGATCAAGCTGACGCCCGCGGCGTTCGTGCTCTATTTCCTGGTCCGCCGGGACTACCGCGCGGCCGCGACCGCCGCCGTCACCGGTGCGGCGGCGACGGCGCTCGGTTTCGCGATTCTCCCCAAGGAATCCGTCAAGTATTGGTTCGGTGGTCTCGGCAACGTGTCCGGACTGAGCGGCTCGGCCTTCCACACCAATCAGTCGATTCAGGCGGTGTTCTCGCGGTTCGAAGTGCCGGAGCCCGCGTTCACCGTGATCTGGCTGGTCCTCGGCGCGCTGCTGCTCGCCCTGGTCGTCGCCGCCATGCGCCGGGCCGCCGACCTGCCCGCGCTCGCGCTGGCCCTCAATGCCGTCTTCACACTGCTCGTCTCGCCGATCTCCTGGTCGCACCACTGGGTGTGGATCGCACCCGCCCTGTTCGCCGTGGTCGGCTATGCGAGCCGACTGCCTGTCCGGCGCGCGATCGGGTGGTGGGTGACGTTCGTGGTCACCGCGGCGGTGTTCGTCATCGGACCGCACAACTGGCTGCCCGACGGCGAACACCGGGAAACCGCGTGGACGCCCTGGCAGCACTTCATCGGCAACACCTACGTCTGGTTCAGTGTGGTGCTGGTCGTGCTGTTCCTGCTCGCCGGGAAGCGCTCCGTCACCCGGGGCGGGAACCCGTCATCCGGCGAGCCGGTCCGGACGTCCGACGACACGCCCTCGGCGCTGACCACACGCTGAGGGGCGGCCGGGCGGCGACCCGCCGCCACGTCACCCCATGCCGGGTGCGGAGGGCGCGACGAAGAGGAAGCTCTTCTCTTCGACGCGCTGCTTGATCCGCCAACGTCCGTCTACGCGGACGAACGTGTCGAGGTACCAGAGCCCGCACAGCATCATCGTCGGCGGCCCGTCACCGCCGGACACCACCATCGGGTTGTGGCACATCGTCCGCCCGGTGGCCGTGTCGCCGTCGACTTCGATGGACGAGTTGCTGATCAGGTGCTGGAAGGCGGGAAAGTTCGGCAGAACGGAGGCGAGGAACTCCTTCGTCGCCGCCAGATCGCCCACCGAGCCGCCCATGGCGGAGTAATCGATGTGGGCGTCGGGTGTGAACACGTCGTCCAGCAGGTCCCACTGCCGGGTGTCGACCGCGTGCGAATATCGCACCATCAGGTCTTCGATCTCGAGTCGATCCGAAATCTCCTGCAACGACAGCATGCCCGCCTCCGATTGACGTCGATACCCCGGCTATGCCACCAGGATTCGGCGGGTGAGGCAAGGTCCGTGCGGTTACGCCTTGTGCGGCAGGATGTTCAGTACCAGCGTGAGCCCCGCCACAATGCTCACGCACGCCACCAGGGTGGCGAACGCCGATTGGGTAAGCGTCGCGATGCCGATCGAAAAGGCAAGGCACGTGGTCAAAGCGAGCGCGCCGGTTCCCGGTTCCACACCGGCGATCCGGGTTGGTCGGTGATCCGTCATAGCTATGTAATACCCACGCTGCCTCGTTACGAAACCGTGATAGACAGTCGGCCTTCCGCCTCGGCCTCGATCGCAGGTCGGTGACCCCGCGGACACAGCTCTGGATGCACGGCAGGCGTACAGTACGTACGTACGGTTTGGTAGAGCCTCTCGGAGTGGCCTGTGTGGAATCCTCAGCAATACCTCGCGTTCGACGACCATCGCTCCCGCCCCTTCTTCGACCTGCTGTCCCGGGTGACGGCGGACGAACCGCGGGTGGTGGTGGACCTGGGCTGCGGCCCTGGGCACCTCACGGCGGTCCTCGCCCAGCGCTGGCCCGGCGCGATCGTGCGAGCGCTCGACTCGTCGCCGGAAATGGTCGCGGCCGCGCGTGCGCGCGGGATCGACGCCGCGCTCGGGGCGGTGCAGGACTGGCAGCCGAGTCCGGAGACCGATGTCGTCGTCTGTAATGCCGTCCTCCACTGGGTGCCCGGACACCCCGATCTGCTGGCCCGATGGATGCGTCAGCTCCCCTCGGGTGCATTTCTGGCGGTTCAAGTACCCGCGAACTTCGACGCCGCCACGCATCGGGCGATCCGCCAGGTGGCCGCCCGCGACGAGTGGCGCGACAGCCTCGACCGAGCGGGCATCCTCGAGCCGCGGGCGGTACTCGATCCTGGCGCGTACGCCGACCTGCTCGACCTGGCCGGCGGGGCGGTCGACGCCTGGGAAACGACCTACTTGCAGCGCTTGACCGGTGACGATCCCGTGCTCGCGTGGGTGACCGGCACGGCGCTGCGACCGGTGCGCGGCGCGCTCGACGACGCGCAGTGGCAGGAGTTCACCGCACAACTCGCGCCGCTGCTGCGTAGCGCCTACCCTCGGCGAGCCGACGGCACGACCTGGCTGCCGTTCCGGCGCGTCTTCGCGGTTGCCCAGAGGCGGTAGCGCGGGGGCAGGCGAGCGCGGACAAGACCCGGACAATCGTATGTCCGCACACGGTGTTCGGCCGGGGCGCCGTGGTGACCCCGCACCTGGCGGCGGCGGTGTCTCGATTCGGTGCGCGGCTGGTCACCGAGCCTGCTCGTGTGCCGTCGACAGCAGCCGGTCGACCCGGCTGCGCAGTTCGCCGGTCACGGCGGGCAGGCCGATCGACGGAAGCTCGGCCACCACGTTGGCCGCGAGAACCCGCAGCTTGGTGTTGGTTTCCTGGGATCGGACGCGCAGGATGGCGAACGCCTGCTCGGCGTCGAGGCCGTAGACGAGCATCACCGCGCCCTTGGCTTGTTCGATCACCGCCCGCGCGGCTACCGGATCGATGTCACCGGCCGCTGTGCCGTCAGCGTCATAACTCACACGCACGCACTACCCGTCCGAGGCCGTCTGACACCGGCTCGCGGCGGAGAAACGATGGCGCGGCGGATGTCCTCGGCCACAGGGGAGGGTTGACGCGAGCCCCGCGGATCGCGATACTTCGAACGTCATAGCGATTGCGTATAACTCGTCCTGTGGAAACGCTACGGAGACAGATCAATGATGATCCATACGGCAGTCGAAACATTTCTTCTGGCTCAGGTGGACGACCCGGTCCCCGAGGCTCCCCCGAACTCGGAGAAAATCCTCCAGCTCTTCCGATATTTCACGTGGTTCGTGATTCTCTCGGGAGTCGCCGGAATCACCTATGCCGGGGGCAAATTCGCTTGGGAGAAGTGGAACGGTGGTCCACTGGCTTCCGCGAAAATGGTCGCCGGCGGCATGCTCGGCGGGGTCATCGCCACCAGTGCGGGGACGATTATGAACGCGCTGATCGGCTGAGGCGGTCGTCCGCGTGCCGTGCCTCCCACCGCCGTCAGTCGTCGACCTCCAGTTCGACCAATTGCGCTGGTGTGAAAGATTTCTCGCGCCGGTTGGTTTCCACGCCGAAAACGGCGACCACGAGGTCGCCGCCCGGCTGGACCACTCCCGCCTGTGTGAGGGTGCCGTACCCGACGACGGATTCGCCCACGTGATCGGCGAGTTCCGCGGCGGGCACACGAATTGTCCTGCTCATGGGGCACCTCTATCGGGTCGAAGTGTCACTGGTTGCGGTGTCACTGTTCGCAAGAATCGATCCTAATCCGCGGTGACATCCGCCGAACCCCCCTGTTTCCGTCGAATCGCATCGCGGCGCGCGGACCGCGGCAAACTCCGCCGTCAAGACGGAATTCCCTGTGCCGTAACGATTCACCCTCGCGATCTTGACCGGTTCGTGACCAGTGCGAGCGCGTCGGCGACCTTCGCCTGGAAGTGCGGGCACTCGCGGAAGTCCTCGGCCGCGCAGTCGAGAGCGTGTGAGATGGTCTCCAGCGCGGCGGTGGCCTGCGCGATCCGATGAACGAGCTGATCTCGGTGCGCACGCAGCAGGTCGCGGCGCGCGGTCCGGTCGGACGCCGCGGCGAATAGTGCGACGAGTTCGTCCAGCGCCAGACCCGACCGCTTCCCGAGCAATATCATCGCGACGGTCTCCGCGTCGTCGTCGTGATACCGGCGCCGACCGGCGCCGTCCCGCCGCGGCGCGAGCAATCCGACGTCCTCCCAGTGTCGCAGCACATGGGTGGCCAGGCCGAAACGCGCTGCCAGCTCACCGATCGAGATGTCGCCGCCCGCCATAGCCGCACTCTAGGCGACGCGAGCGGTGAGCCGCGCGTACAGCCCGATCGGATGACGCCGCGGACGCACCGTCTCCCGCCGTACCGTCGCCGCGTCGAAAAAGCGCCGTAATGCGCTGAGCCCAGCCGCCGCCCGCACGAATCGGAAGTCGTAGATGGCCACGGCGCCGCCGGGGCGCAGTACCCGTGCCAGCTCCGCGACCGCGCGGTCCAGATCCGGCCACTCGTGCATGCTCAAACTCGAGACGACCAGGTCGAAGCTGTCGTCGGGATAGGGCAGCGCGGCCACGTCACCGACCGCCAACTCGGTCGCGCTGCCGGAGAGCGTCGTCTCGGCGAGATCGATCATGTGCGGGGACAGGTCCACGCCGTGCAGCCGCAGGTCCGGCCGACGAGAACGCAGCCGTGCCAGCATTTTTCCCGGACCTGTCCCCACGTCCAGCACCCACGCGCCGGGCCGCGCGGACGCGTCGATGTCGGCGGCGATCCGGCGGTAGAGGCCCCCGAGCAGGCGAGATGCCCGCTGGTCGTATCCCCGGCTCTGTTTTTCTCCGAACGTTGTCATGATCAACCTCTCCTCGTGGTGCGCTCAGCTTGCGAGTTGAGGTCGACCTGAAGTCAAGAGAAGTACGGTGTGGGTCGAGCGGTCACGGCTGTGCCGGGTACTTCCGCGTGAGCCATTGCTGGAAGGTCGGCCCGGCGAGGATGGCGCCCGGTCCGGGCAAAAGGGCACCGTCGGCCTGCAGTTCGTGATCCGGGTCGTCGAGGTCGACGATCTCCTCGACTCGCGCCGGTTCACCTCGTCGAGCCGCGACGTCGGCCGCGGCCGCGGCGAGGTTCAGCTCCTCCGGTCCGGCGATTTCGACCGATTCGGGTGCCGTCTCGGCGACGGCGAGATGCGCCAACTGCTCTGCGACGGTGCGGGCGGCCACGAGCTGGGCGCGATACTTCGGGACGTAGGCGGTGTCGCCGCGAGTAGTCCAGTCGAGCATCATCTCGGTGAATTCGTGGAACTGGGCCGCGCGCAGGATCCGCACCGGCACGGGACCTTCCCGGTAGGCGTTCTCCTGGGCGAGTTTCCCGGCGTAGTGGCCCGCGGTGAACCGATCGATCCCGATGATCGAGACCAGCACGATCCGCCGCACACCGGCTGCGGCCGCGGCACGCTGGATATTCCGGGCGACGGTGCGGAAGAACTCGGTCACCGCCTCGGTTTCGGTGGTCGCCGCGTTGATCGCGTCCACCACCACGTCCACCCCGGCCAAGGCATCCGCCAAGCCGGCTCCGGTTCGGACATCCACCCCCACTGTTCGGCTGATCTCCACGACCTCGTGGCCCTGGGTCCGCAGCACGTCGGTCACATCCCGGCCGATCCGCCCGCTTGCGCCGGCAACCGCTACTCGCATCGCAATCTCCTTCGACTCACGTTCGGTGAGTGGACGAAACGACGACGGCGGGTGTGACATGACGAAGGCAGTCGTGACAGTGCCGCCGCGACGGTCGATCCACGTGCGGCGGCAACTACTGTCGCGCTGCCTCCTTGCGTCTGTTCGCGCGAGACTCGGCGGGATGCCCCCGCACACCGCCGAGTACCTGGACTGAAACTATTTCCGACCGAAAAGTGCGACGCACCTCGCCTAGGCGCGGCCGCACAGCTTCCGCATCAGATGCAGAAGACAACGCTGCCGAGCGGAACGCAGAGTACAACCGAGCCCCATACCGGCGTCGCGACGTCCGATGGCGTCGTTTCGGCAGAAGCGGCGGGAGCCGCGATGACGCCCAAGGAGACGGCCATTGTGGTCGCGGCCAGGATCTTCGTGATTTTGGTGGACATTGTGCATCCTTCGACTCGAGTGAAACTTATCTCTGACTCACGATTTTCATGCTTCACCTATAGAGCAGTGAACACCAGGCAAAGAAATGTCAAGTTCCCCGCCGGCGCGTAACGGGAAGATCACCGAGGGTGCTTTTTCCGGGGTGGCGGCTCCGTTGTCGCGGCGAAAACAAACCTGGAGACTCTTTACTCCCCGCACCTTGCCCGAATTGTGCTCTTCCAAAGGAATCGGAAATATTCGGCCGCGGGGGACCAACTCTATACGGCGACGGCGCTGCGTCGCGGTATACGACTCGCCGCCGCTATCGCGGCTCCACCGGCGAATTGATTCGGGCGTTGAAGGTAGCGCCGGTCGGTAACGGTGATCGTTACGTCGCTGCCGCGATCGCGCACGGGCCGTAGAGGTTACGCCGGCCTGCGCTCGAAGACCCGGTGGCATAGTGCACCGTGCACTTCCCACCGGCGGTGAGTCCGCTCCGAATTCGGACACCGACACGACCTTAAACTGAGGCAATGGTGCAGCCAACGCCGTGGCAGTCGGACGAAGCTCGAGACGGCCGATCCGACCAGCCCGACGAGGCGAAGAGCGGCGCCGTACCGGCAAAGGCGATTCTGGCCGCGCTGCGCGGGCATTGGGGTTACGTGTGGGCCGCGGTCGGCAGCCTGGTGACGCTGGTGCTGCTGTTCCAGCCGTGGCTCACCGCCGCCGGCGCCGACGGCAAGGTCAGCACCAACGCGTTCGGCCGGATGGAGATCACGACGCGATTCCTCAACGTCTGGTCGCGGTCGGCCCCGCCCGGTGCGCGGGTCACCGGCTTCTGGGCACTGCTCGCCAGCGCCGCGATCATCGTCGTCGTTTTCTCGGTCGTGGTGAACCTGCGTCTGCGCATCGAGGCGCTCGATCGGCTGGCCACGCTGGCGACGTTGGCGGGGGCGGTGCTCGTGGTGATCACCGTGCTCTACATCAACAGCAAGGGCCCCGAGCTGAAGGCGATGGTCGGACGCAAGTCGGATCTCGGCGGACAGATCGGGTCGTTGATGAACTGGGCGTTCGGCAACGGCAGACTCGTCGTGCCCGGCATCGGTCAGGTCGCGTACACGTCCGCGACGCTCACGCCGTGGTCGCTGCTGGCGGGCGTGACATCGCTGGGCTCCGCGGTTGCCGCCCTCACCCAGTGGATCCGCAACCGATCCAGCGGTCTGTTCCGTCTACCGGGGGGCATCCGGATCGTGACGACGAAACGGTCTGGCGAATCCGAAGACGCCGACTGACCGTTCGGCGATGCCCGGTGTCCGCTGCTGCCGCCCGGCATGCGGGCCGGGCCGTCGTGCGAACCCCCTTGCGCATGACCGGTCTGATCGGGTACCCCGGATATCAGGAGGTGTTCGATGCCGTCCGCACACCGGTCCCCGACGCGGACAGAAGAGGTCATCGTGCCGTCGGAATACGCCCGGCTGGCCGGGGTACTGGCTGTCCCACCGGACCGCACCGCGCTGATCGCCTTCGCACACGGCAGTGGTAGCGGCAGGCACAGTCCACGCAACCGGTTCGTCGCCGAGGTCCTCAATCGGGCGGGGTTCGCGACGATGCTGGTCGACCTGCTGACCGCCGAGGAGGAGGGCGACCGCGCTCGCGTGTTCGACATTCCGCTGCTCGCTCATCGCCTTGTGGAGGTCACCCACTGGCTGCGGACGCGACCGGAGCTCGACGGCGTGCCGACCGGATATTTCGGGGCGAGCACCGGCGCGGGCGCCGCGCTGTGGGCGGCGACCGAACCCGGCACCGAGATCGCTGCGGTCGTCTCCCGGGGCGGGCGGCCGGACCTGGCCGGTGCGCGATTGGGTTCGGTGCGCGCCCCGACGCTGCTCATCGTGGGTGGGAACGACCGATGGGTGCTGGAGGTCAACCGTCAGGCCCAGCTACGGATGCCATGTCCGAGCGAATTGGACATCGTCCCTGGAGCGACCCATCTGTTCGAGGAAGCCGGTGCGCTCGAGCAGGTCGCCGACCTGGCGGTCCAATGGTTCCACCGCCATCTCACCGTCGTGCTGCACTGAATACCACCGGCAGATCGCCGGGCCGAGGCGCGACGAGAGTGCCGAAGCCGCGGCTGATGTCCTGGATCTTCTCGCACAGCCAGCGGGATTCGCTGCGCGGAGCCCATTCCAGCCGCATGTGCCGCACGCGCAGCGGGATCAGCCGGACCTCCGCCGAGCCGGGCTCCAGCGAGACCAGGTACAGCGGATGCAGGTCGGCGTGGTACCGCTCGTGGCCGCGGATGCCTTCGTAGTCGTCGATGACGTCGCCGCATCCGTACAGGATCGGTTTTCCGCGGTAGATCTCGATCGGACGCGGATGATGCGCGGAATGCCCGTGCACCACGTCGACGCCGGCCTCGATCAATCGATGCGCGAACCGCGTTTCGGTTCGTGCGACCTCATAGCCCCAGTTGGGCCCCCAATGCACGGAAACGATGCCGATGTCGTTGTCGCGTTTGTGCGCGGCCACCTCCGCCGCGACGTCCTCGGCCGCCGCCGCGTCGGGGGAGTAACCCACTCGCCACAGTCCGGGCCGTTTGCGCCGGGCCGACCAGGATTCCGGAACGCCGCTCGAGCCCGCGGCGACCGAGACGATCACCACCCGGCGCCCGTCGGCGAGTTCTACGGTGGCGGGAGCGCGGGCAGCCGCCAGATCGCTCCCGGCGCCGGCGCGATCGATGTGTGCGGCGTCGAGCGCCGCGAGCGTGTCCGCCAAACCGGCGATCCCGAAATCGAGGACGTGATTGTTGGCCAGTGCGCAGACGACCGGCGCTATCGCGGTCAACGCGGGCACGTTGTCCGGATGCATCCGGTAATGGATGCCTTTCGCGGGAGCGAATACACCGCCTGCGGTGATCGACGTCTCCAAGTTGAGCAACCGCACCTCGGGGGCGATCTGGGCCAGGATCGGCAGGACGTCACCCCACAGGTGCCGGT
This sequence comes from Nocardia sputorum, assembly GCF_027924405.1. NCBI lineage: Bacteria > Bacillati > Actinomycetota > Actinomycetes > Mycobacteriales > Nocardiaceae > Nocardia > Nocardia sputorum. The sequence continues at coordinate 2,984,550 of NZ_AP026978.1, forward strand.
AGCCGACCGGATGGGTGAACTCGCCGTACGTCCGTTCGGCCAGCTCGACGTAGGTTCGCGCGTCGTTGACATATCGTTCGCGCAGCCTCGGATCGCCGGGGTGCGGCAAAATCTGGTCCACACCCCGCCCCAGCATGACGTCGCCGCCCAGCAGCACCGTCGGCATACCACCATTGTCGGCCATCGCGGGGCCGATGGGAACGCGCTGTTCGTCGAGTTCTACGGCCGGGCGCGGGCGCACGGTCGGTCGGTCGGCGAGGACCCGCGGGCCCGTCCCGCTCACCTGCTGGACATCGAAAGCAGCTGTTGCGGGTCGTCGGCGTAGACGGTGGCGATGATGTTCGCCCGTGCGGCCAGATCCTTCGCGAGGTCGCGGATCTCGTCCGACGCGGTCGGGTCGGCGTCGATCCCGGCCAGCAGATCGCGGGTGTGGATCGCCGTTGCCTGCGCACAGCGCCGTAGGCGGGCTTTCGCCACGGTATCGAGCGCGGCGGGACTGAGGTAGCGCTGAATGTGCTCGCCGCGATCGGTGACCCGGTTGACGATCGATTCGGTCGCCGCATCGGTGAGCCAGCGTTCCGCGTCGGCCGTGATCTCGAAGACGAGATCGTGGTCTCGGATATCGGTGGGATTCGCGGAAGTGGTCAGCAGGGCCATGCTGGCCCGCCCGATCGCGAGGAACCCGCTCATCGCGTGGGCGAGCAGAACGTTCGGGTTTGCTGTGGGCAACTGGTGAAGCCGTTGCCCGACGACGGTGACCCAGCAGGCGAGGTGTTCGGCTCCGGTATCGATCGACGTCGCTGTCGTCATAGCGCGACCATACGCCGTTATCCGGGTGAGACATACGAAGAAACGCTGAAAGTTCGCCAGATGTCGTGGAGCACAGTCGTGCGAGCGTTCGGGATCCGGCTGCACCGCCGCCGCCGGGGTCCGGAGTGAGAGTCTGGATCGTCCCCTTCGTTCGGTACCCGGACGACGGTCCAGCAGCTTCCCTGGTGTGGAAGCTCTTTCCGGAGTTCGCCAGCTCGGCAGCAGCGTCGCACCAGAATCGCCACAGTGCCGCACCGGCGGCGTTAGCTGCGGTTGTGCCCGCATCCTCCTGCTGAAAAAGTCTGCGGCGGTGCCGAAAACACGTGTGCATGTGCACTCGAAAACGAGAACGAGTGTCGCCCTATGGCAGTCGGGGAGGGGCCTGTGGCGGCGACCGTGCCGCTATTCATTCGGCGTGCGGCGCGGCGCTCCGGCGGCCAGACGGGCCTGGTAGACGTTCGCGAGGTCACGCAGGGCCGTGGCGCCGTCGCCCACGAAGCTCGAGCCGTGCATGATCGCCAACGTGGTGGGCGCCAGTCCGGCGAGCCGATTCAGGGCAGCCGGTACGGCGGGGCCCAGTGACGTGGGATGGAAGACATCCTCCGCGACTTCCGCCTGCTCCACCAGATCCGCGGAGGTGAGCGCCGGACCATTGCCGAGCTGGGTCATCAGATCGCCGCAGAACAGGACGCCGGTCGTCTCCTCGTAGAGCACCCGCGCCTCCCAGTTGTGTGGCGCGTGCGGCGTGTCCAGGTGCCGCACCCGGCGGCCGCCGAGGTCCATCACCTCGCCATCGGTCAACCGGCGTGGCAGCCGGTCGGCCAGATCATCGATCGAGACCAGGCATCCGACCAGACCGTGGGCGACCTGCGCCTGCGGTGCGGCGGCGAGGAAGAGGTTCATCGCGCCGCACTCGTCCGCTTCCACATGCCCGAACGTGATCCACCGCAACCGCTCGACCGGCATGATCCGCGCGATCTCCGCGGATACGACAGGGAAGAGCGCGCGCATGCCGGCGTGGAAGAGCAACGGCTCCTCGGCGTCGACGAGGAACTGGTTGAACGTGAAGCCGGTTGGTCCCACCTCCGGAACGAATGTGGAGATGCGGTAGATCTTCTCAGCTATCTCGTCGGTGTGGGTTTCCATGAGAAGTCCCTGACAGATGCGGTTTTCCCTATTGTCGCCAATCGCTCGCGCACCGGCAGCGAATTCGCAGTTATCCAGCGTCGATCCTGTCCAGCGCGCTGGTTTCGTCGCGGACCGCGCGGGTCGCGGGCGAGACGTCATGGGCGGCCGCGTTGCGCATCCTCTCCTGCCGGTGCGCTGAGGGCATCGGCGCACCGGGGGTGCGAGAGGGAAGCCAGCTGCTAGCTGTTGACGCGCGACACTTCCGAAGACGGTCGCGCCGACCGAAGGGCGTGCGTTTCACTTCAGGGACAGCGCATTTCCCGCTACTCGAGACTCATCCTATGATTTTAAACAGGATAGTAGTACTCTAAATTATCTACCTGCAGTTTCACTATGTGAGATTCGGTCGCCGTCCGATCGACACGCCGAATCTATCCAGCGAGGGAGTGTCGCGTGCTGGAAATCGACCATTTCAGCCACGGGTGGCTCACACCCATCGTCGCCTATGTCATGTCGTTCACCGGTTCATTGCTAGGACTGCGGTGCATGGCCAGATCCCGTACCGGTTCCGCGCGCGACGGGTGGCTGCTGGCCGCGGCGGTCGCGATCGGCGGCACCGGCATCTGGGTCATGCACTTCATAGCGATGCTCGGGTTCGCGATCGAGGGCGCATCGATCCGCTACGACGTTCCGCTCACCCTGATCAGCGCGCTGATCGCCATCGCGGTGGTGTGGGTCGGACTGCGGATCGCCCACCAGCGGGCGCTGGGTCCGGTGGGCCTCTTCGCGGGGGGCGGGATCACCGGTCTCGGCGTCGGTGCCATGCACTACGCGGGCATGTACGCCATGAAATCCGATGCGTCGATCAGCTACGACGGACGGATCGTCGCGCTGTCCATGGCGATCGCCGTCGTGGCGGCGACCGCCGCGTTGTGGTTCACGCTGCACGTCCGCGGCACGCTCGTCACCGTCGCGGCGGCGCTGGTCATGGGCGTCGCGGTGTCGGGCATGCACTACACGGGCATGTTCGCGATGCGCGTGCACGAAGCCGAGCACATGCACGCACCCTCCGGGGCCGGCGCGACGCAGTTGCTGACTCCGCTGATCGTGAGCATCAGCCTGGTGACCGTGATGCTCTTGCTCCACCTCGGCGTCACGGAGGTCGATGACGAGAACACCTATGTTCCGCAGGGCCGCCACGCCGCCAGCTATTGGCCGACTCGCGAGTGAAGCGACTACGCGGCACCTGGTCCGCGGCGCGCGTCCGGTCGACCCGCCGCGCCGGGGCAGCTGTGCCGCGGTCGACGCGGAGTTTTCGCCGCCGGATGCCGGGTACGCGCGCCAAGAGCCGGTTCGCGAGGTGACCGGCCCTCCAGCCGAACCAGGAGGTGGCGATGCGCATCGGGTACAAACTGGCGGCCGAGGCATTCGGTCCGAACGAGCTTGTCCGTCAAGCGATTCGAGCGGAGGAGGCCGGATTCGACTTCGTCGAGATCAGCGATCACTTCCATCCCTGGCTGGACAATCAGGGCCATTCGCCGTTCGCCTGGACCGTGCTCGGAGCCATCGCGGCGAAGACCGATCGGATCGCACTCGCGACCGGAGTGACCTGCCCTATCCTGCGCTACCACCCCGCGATCATCGCGCAGGCGGCGGCGACGCTCGCGATCTTGTCCGGCAATCGTTTCACCCTGGGTGTCGGTTCGGGCGAGCGTCTCAACGAGCATGTCGTCGGCCGCGAATTCCCGCCGGTGCGGATCCGGCAACGGATGCTGCGTGAAGCGCTCGAGATCATCCGCTTGCTCTGGAGCGGCGGCTACCACTCCTACGACGGTGAGTTCCTGACCATCTCCGAGGCGCGCGTTTTCGATCTGCCCGAGCGGCTCCCGCCGATCGCCGTCGCCGGGGGTGGGCCGGAGGCGGCCCGCATCGCCGCCGAGCTCGGTGACGGCCTGTTCGCCACCGAACCGAACTCCGAGATCGTCGAGCGCTACCGCGTGGCGGGCGGCACGGGCCCGCGCTATGCGGAGGTCGGGATGGCGTGGGCGCCGGACGAGGAGACGGCCGCGAAGGCGGTGCTCGATACGACGCGCTGGGCCGTCACGGGATGGAAGGTGATGAGCGAGTTGCCGAATCCGGTCAATTTCGCCGCGGCGACCACCACCGTCCGCCTGGAGGACATCCTCGACAATTTCGCTTGCGGTCCGGACCCGGCCCGCTACCTCGACGCCGCCAAGCAGTACGCCGACGCGGGCTTCGATCATCTCGTGATGCAGAACGCGGGCCCGGACCCGGACGGCTTCATCGACTTCTACCGGCGGGAACTCGACGAGCCATTGCGCGCTCTGGCGCCGAGCGCATAAGCGAGGACGGCCCGCGGCGGACGGCCCTTCGCGAGAACGCGGGGGCAACCGGTGACTGTCGAGGCGACGCTCAGCTCACGGTGAGGAGTTTGCCGAGCAATGCCGTGAGCTGTCGGCGTTCGTCCGGCTCGAGCGCGGTGAACGCGCGGTCGAGGAATTCGGGGACCGCCTGTTCGGCGTTCGACAGCGCCCGGTTCCCCTTTTCGGTGATCGTCACGGCGTAGGCCCGGCGGTCGGCGGGGTCACGTTCACGCCGGACGTAGCCCGAGCCCTCGAGATCGTCGGCGATGCCGACCATCACGCTGCGGTCGATGCGCAGTTCCTCGCTGAGCACGCGCTGCGAGCACGGACCGATATCGGCCAGCATTTTCAGCACCAGATGCTGACCCACGCCCAAGCCCTGCTGCTGAGCATGGGCCTCTGCCGCGCGGGCGATCGCGGACGACACGCGGCACAAGGCGATATCCGGGCGCTGCGCGGCGAGCCGCGAAAGGTATTCCACTCGCGCTCGGTCGGTCGTGGTCGGCATCGATGCAGTGTATCAGACCATCTGTGCGCAGATCATTTGACGTCAGATGATTATGAACCGTACTGTCACAGATGATCTGTTCACCAATAATCTGTAGAGAGATGGATCCGGCGCCATGTCGTTGAACTTGTCCGCGGACGAAGTCCTGTCCACCACGCGAGCCGTGCGCAAACGGCTCGACTTCACCAGGCCCGTACCGCGCGGGCTGATCGAGGAATGCGTCGACCTGGCAACGCAAGCGCCGACCGGACGCAACCGGCAACGGTGGCACTTCGTGGTCGTCACGGACCGGGCGCGGCGTGCAGTCGTCGCCGACATCTTCCGACGCGCGGTGCACAGTGCGGGCGGACAACCACTCACGCCCGCCGACGTACGTCGCATGTCCGCTCATCCGGCGTCTCTGCGCCGGATCGGCGAGGGGTTCCAGCACCTCTACGACAACATCCACCGGGTGCCGGCGTTCGTGATCCCAGCCATCGAAGGCCGCACCGACCACGCGGGCGTTCTCGAGCAATCCATGGCCTGGGGCTCGATCCTCCCCGCGGTCTGGAGTTTCATGCTCGCCGCCCGCGCGCGGGGGCTCGGCACGGTCTGGACCACGGCGCACGCACCACTAGAGCGGGAACTCTCCACCGTGCTCGGCGTGCCTTACGAGAAGGTCATGCTGGCGGCGTTCATCCCGCTCGCGTTCACCCTCGGCACCGACTTCCGGCCCGCCGAACGCATCGATCGAGCCGAGGTTATGCACTGGGACACGTGGTGATCACCGCTCGGCGTGTCAGACGGTCGTCGCGCGGATCGTGGTGAACAGCCGCAGGCAGCGTGCGGTCATCTGGTCGGGTGTATGGCCGGGATGGTCGCTCCACCAGGAAATGGTGGTGGACACGATGCTGAACCACAGCGCCAGCAACAAGGAGTGATCGTCGTCGTCGGAGATGCCGGCATCGGCCAGCACCTGCGACACGCCTGCCGAGCCCATGCCGTTGAGGGCATCCTGATACTCCCGGGCCACCGAGTAGGCCGCACTCGGCCGTGGCAGAGTGGCGTCGTAGATGATCTTCCAGTTCTGCGTGCGCCCGTCGAGTGCGTGGAAGATTCCGGTCAGTGTCTTCAGCGCCCGGTCGTGCGCGCCCTGCGCGAACTGAGCCGCTGCCACCGCAGCGATCAGACTCTTCCCGGCGCGGTGCACGCAAGCCGCGTGCAGTCCGTCGCGGGAACCGAAGTAGGCGTACACGAGCGGCTTGGAAACGCCTGCGGCCGTGGCGATCTCGGCTACGGAAGCCTTGGCGTAGCCGCGCTCGCCGAACTCGGTGGTGGCGATGTCGAGAATTTGTTCCTCGCGCCGCTCCCGCGGCACACCCTTGGTGCCGGGTCTGCTCATCGGGCGTCCTGCGCGGGCGGCTGGACGATCGGGTCGAGCAGCACCCCGGGATTGAGGACTCCGGCCGGATCGAGCGCCGCTTTGGCCGCCCGCAGCGCCGTGGCGAACGGTTCGGGTCGCTGGCGGTCGTACCAGGGGCGGTGGTCGCGGCCGACGGCATGATGGTGCGTGATGGTCGCGCCGTTGCCGTGCAGCGCCTCGGATACGGCGGTCTTGATCTCGTCCCACTGCTCGACCGTTCGTCCCCAGCGGCCCGCGGCGTAGATGCCGAAGTAGGGCGCGGGACCGTCCGGATAGACATGGGTGAACCGGCAGGTCAGCACCCCGGTGACACCGGCGGATCGGAACGCGGCCGTGGTCGCCGCCCGCACGGCCGCGCGCAGGGCGTCGAAACGATCCCAGGTGCAGGCGGTTTCGAAGGTTTCCACGATCATGGACTGGGCCGCGAGCGCGTCCCGTTGATACGGCATACGCAGGAACGACGAGCGCCACGTGTCCGCCGCGCCCGCGCGCGCCGGGTCTTCCGCCGAGTCGGTGGTGCGAATGCCGTCCGGGATCGTGCCGCCGTGCTCGCGGCAGATCTGCGCCGCCCGGCGCATCGGCTCGTCCACGGGATGGTCCGCGGACTCGAATCCGAGGACCAGCACTCCGCCCGGCGCGCTCGTGCCCGCGTTGAGGAACGCCTCCACCGGATCGAGCAACCGGCAGTTGGCCGGAAACAAGGCCGACTGGGCGACGGCGCGGGTGGCGGCGACCGCCGCGTCGTAGTCGTCGAACAGCACCGATGCGCCGGCCCGCCAGCGCGGCCGGTCCTGCAAGCGCATCCACGCCTCGGTGATGACGCCGAGTATGCCTTCCGACCCGAGGAACATCCGATCCGGCGAGGGTCCCGCGCCCGACGCGGGCAGCCTGCGGGATTCGCTGAGGCCGGCGGGAGTGACCACTCGTAGCGATTCGGCCATGTCGTCGATATGGGTGTAGACGGTCGCGTAGTGGCCGCCCGCCCGGGTGGCCAGCCAGCCACCGAGCGTCGAGAATTCGAACGACTGCGGAAAGTGCCGCAGTGTCAAGCCCTCCGGCCGCAACGCGGCTTCCAGTGCCGGGCCGAGGATGCCCGCTTGAATTCGTGCCGCCCGGCTGGTGCGGTCGAGTTCGAGAATCCGGTTCAGGCGGCTCGTGTCCAGCGACACGGCTCCGGCGTAGGCGTCGGCGCACCGCGGTTCCACCCCACCCACCACCGACGTTCCGCCGCCGAACGGCACCGCGGCGACCCCCGCGCTCGCGCACCAGTCCAGGATGTCGACCACATCTTGCTCGGTACGCGGCCGCAGCACGTGGTCGGGAATGTGGTCGAGACGTCCCAGCAGCGCCCTCGCCACGTCGCGGAAAGCCTGCCCGTGGCCGTGTGCGACGCGGTCGCCGAGGTCGTCGGAGGCCAGTTCAGCCAGCGCATCGGGTACCTGGACGCGCGGCGGGGGCACGCGCAACGAGGTCAGGTCCGGCGCTTCGTGCACCGTCAACTCGGCGTCCGGGAGCAGGGCCGCTACGCGTTTCGTCAGGGCGGCTCGCTCGTGGCCGGTCACCGCGTCTTCCCGGTTGCCCCATCCCCACCAGGACCTCGTCGCCATCACACGGCTCCATTCCCACGATCTAATTGACTTGCGAGTAAATTACCTCATGTTCAATTGGGGGTGCAGGGGAGGTCGATGCTGCTGGCGCGATCGGGGGCATGCACTGTTTCCTCGTGGCGATCAATGGTTGGGCCGTCCACGCTGGGGCGGTTGGCGAGTTGTCCGGTCGTATCGGTAAGGGTCGGAGCGCCGCCGTCGACGGGCGGCTCCCGACTTCCGACGTCCATCGGCTTTGCCGCGCCCGGGTCGGCGTCGGTGCGGTTGATCTTCGCTCGCGCGCAGAGGATCGGCTGGTCGATCACCTCGATCTCAGTGCACTACGCCCGCCCGAGAACCGGTTTGCGGAAGCGTCATACGAGGGGAGATGGAGTGATTTTAATCACATCGATTCCTGTGACGAGATGACTGTTCTTCACATCACACCATGTCGTAGCCCAATCCTGGCCGGGGTACTCCTATGAACTCTCCTAGCCTCGCCGCGCCGATCGATGCGGCGTTCGCTAAGGTCCGTCTGCACGCTCGGGTCATGGTTCACGCATTTGAGGCACTGCTTCTGGCTCCATCGCCAGGGCGGACGATGATCGACCAGAGAGTGAACCCGCCGCCGCATGACCCCGACACGCCGTTCCGCACGTCGCACCCAGCATTCACGGGCACGCAATCTCCTGTTCCCTCAACTGCTCACGGCCGCGGTCGACGCGGCGTTCGACTCCACGGCGGTCCGGTATAATCCCACCGGCGATCCAGCGGATCAGCGGGAGCTCAGCTACCGGGAACTGGACGAGGCGTCCTCGCGGTGGGCGCGCTATCTGATCGGGTTCGGGGTGGGGCCGGGGGACTACGTCGCGGTGGCCATCACCCGTTCGATCGAGTCGGTGCTGGCGGTGTGGGCGGTCGCGAAGACCGGCGCCGTCTACGTGCCCGTCGATCCTTCCTATCCGGCAGATCGAATCGCGCACATGATCGCGGATACCGGCGCGGTCGTCGGGCTCACCACCTCGGCGCACGTGGGCGCGCTCGCCCCGCTCGGAGTGCGGTGGATCGAACTCGACGCCGCGGCACACCGGGAGAAGGTCGCCGCCGAGCCGGGCCATGCGGTCTGCTATCTGGACCGGCTACGTCCGCTCACCGAACAGCACCTCGCCTACGTGATCTACACGTCCGGCTCGACGGGCAAGCCGAAAGGCGTCGCGGTGACGCACGCCGGTCTCGCGAGCTTGGTGGAGCACGAGATCGCCGCCCGGGCGGTGCGGCGGGAGTCGCGCGTCTCGCATCTGTGCACACCGAGCTTCGACTTCTCGGTGATCGAGATGCTGCTCGCCTTCTCGGCGGGCGCGACGCTGGTCGTCGCGCCGCCCACGGTGTTCGGCGGCGTCGAACTCGCCGATCTGCTGCGCCGTGAGCGGGTGACGCATCTGTGCATCACACCCGGGGCGCTGGAATCGCTCGAGCCGGCCGGTCTCGGCGAACTGCGGGCCATCCTGTGCGGCGGTGAACGGGTGGGCCGCGAACTGGCCGCACGATGGGCGACCGGCGACCGCAGCTTCTACATCGTCTACGGCCCCACCGAGACCACCATCTTCGCCACCGGCACCGAGGCGTTGTGCGCGGGCGGCGCGACCCATATCGGCACCCCGGTACCGGCGCTGGGCGTCCACGTGCTCGATGCCCGGTTGCGGATGGTGCCCACGGGCGTGATCGGGGAGCTGTATCTGTCCGGACCGGCGCTGGCTCAGGGCTACCTCGGGCGCCCCGGGGCGACCGCGGACAGGTTCGTGGCCAATCCCTTCGCGGCGGTGCCCGGCGCCCGCATGTACCGCACCGGAGACCTGGTACGGCGCACCTCGGCAGGCGTGCTCGAACACCACGGGCGGGTGGACTTCCAGGTCAAGATCCGCGGGCTGCGGATCGAGCTCGGCGAGATCGACAACGCGCTGACCAGCCACCCCGACGTCGACTACGCCGCGACCCTCGGCACGACACTGCCCTCCGGTGGCGCCGCGCTGGTCTCCTATGTGCTGCCACGAACGGCATCCACCACCGGCGGCCGCGTCCGGGTGGCGCTGGACACCGCGGAGCTCACCGATTTTCTCGCGAAATCTCTTCCGGCATACATGATTCCGGCCGCGATCACGGTGCTCGACAATCTGCCGCTGACGCCGGTCGGCAAGCTGGATCGCGCCGCGTTACCGGAGCCGGTGCTCACCACCCGGCAGTTCCGGCCCCCCGCCACACCGACCGAGCAGGTGGTCGCCGACATCTTCGCCGCGCTGCTCCTGCCGCCGGGCGGCGCGGGCCGGGTGGGTGCGAACGACGACTTCTTCGAGCTCGGCGGCAATTCGCTGATAGCGACGCGGGCGGCCGCGCGGCTGGGCGCCGCCCTGGGCGTGCGGGTTCCGGTCGCGCTGCTGTTCGAGGCGTCGGTGGTGGCGAAACTGGCCGAACGCTTGCACGAGCAGGCACGCCTCGGCCATCCCGCACCGCGACCGATGGCGCGACCGGAGCGGGTGCCGCTGTCGTTCGCGCAGCGGCGGATGTGGTTCTTGAACCGATTCGATCCGGCCGGAGCGAGCAACAACATCCCGCTGGCGGTGCGGCTGAGCGGACAGCTGGACATGGACGCGCTGCGGGCCGCGATCCGGGATCTCGTCGAGCGGCACGAGGTGCTGCGGACCAGCTATCCGGAGCACGAGGGGTCAGGCAGCCAGCGGGTGCACGCCCTGTCGGAGCCCGGGGCGGTCCCGGAACTGCCGGTGCTCGACGTCACCGAAGCCGAAATCCTCGAGCGCACGGTGGCCACTGTGGTCGAGGGTTTCGACGTTACGGCGGCGCCGCCGGTCCGGTTGCGTCTGCTGCGCTCGAGCGAGACCGAGCACGTGCTGGTGGGCGTGGTCCAGCACATCGCCGCGGACGGCTCCTCCATGGGCCCGCTGACCGCAGACCTGATGACGGCATACGCGGCCAGGGTCGCAGGCCGCGCGCCCGCCTGGAAACCCCTGCCCTTCCAGTACGCGGACTACACGCTGTGGCAGCGCGACATGCTCGGAGCGGAGGACGATCCGGACTCGATCTTCGGGCGACAACTCGAATTCTGGCGCGAGCGGCTGGCCGACCTGCCGGAGAGACTGGATCTACCGGCCGACCGGCCGCGCCCCGCGGTGTTCTCCGGTCGCGGCGCCGTCCACGAGTTCAAGATCGACGCGACGGTGCACGCGGCGCTGAACCGGCTGGCGCACCGAACCGACGCGACGCTGTTCATGGTCGCGCACGCCGCGTACGCCGTCTTGCTGGCGCGGTTGTCCAACACCCGCGACATCACCGTGGGCGCACCGGTGGCCCGACGTGGCGAGGCCGCGGTGGACGGCCTGATCGGCATGTTCGTCAACACCCTCGCGCTGCGGACCGACGTCGACCCCGCCCACAGTTTCGCCGAACTGCTCGCGCAGGTGCGCGGCCGGGACATCGAAGCGTTCGGTCATGCCGACGTGCCGTTCGAACGTCTGGTGGAACTACTGGACCCGGTGCGTTCGAGTGCGCATCACCCGCTGTTCCAGACCATGCTGACGTTCCAGAACTTCGCGCCCGCGATACTGGAATTGCCCGCGCTGCGCGTCTCCGCGCTGGATTTCGCCCTGCCGCTGGCGAAATTCGATCTCGAGCTGACCATGGTGCCGCACGAGGACGAGCGGACGCCGCTGGGCATCTCGGCGGCGTTCACCTACTCCACCGACCTGTTCGACGAGGCCACGGTGGCGGGTTTCGCCCGGCGGCTGTGCGGGATCCTCGCGACCGTCGCCGATGCGGCGGATCGCGCGGTAGGGGAGATCGACCTGTTGGACGCCGCGGAGCGCACCGCGATCCTGGTTCATTGGAACGACACCCGGCGCCCGGTCCCGGCGGGTCTGGTGCTCGACGGATACCGGCGTGCGGTGGCGCGTCATCCGGACGATGTCGCGGTCGTCTTCCTGGACCGGCAGCTGACCTACCGTGAGTTCGACGAGCGGGTCAACCGGCTCGCCCGGGTGCTCATCGATCACGGCGTCGGCGCGGAAACGCTGGTGGGACTGGCGATCCGGCGTTCGCTGGATCTGGTGGTCGGCATGTACGCGATTCTCGCCGCCGGTGGCGCGTACGTACCGCTGGACCCCGAACATCCCGCCGAACGAATCGCGCACGTGCTCGCCGCCGCCCGGCCCCTCTGCGTGCTCACCACCTCCGCCGACGAAGTACCGGTGCCCGACGACGTCACCGTCCTGCACGTGGAGGCGCTCGGTGCCGATCGGCGCTCGGGCGCGCCGATCCGCACGGAAGAACTGTTGCGGACGGTGCGCCCCGAACACCCGGCGTATGTGATCTTCACGTCGGGTTCGACCGGACGCCCGAAGGGCGTGATGGTCTCGCACAAGGCGATCGACAACCAGATCGGGTGGATGCTCGCCCGGTACCCCATGGGGCCGGGGGATGCCTACCTGCAGAAGACCGCGACCACCTTCGACGTCTCGTTGTGGGGCTATCTGATGCCGCTGCGGGCGGGTGCGAAACTGGTCGTCGCCGAACCCGACGGGCATCGTGACGCGGGCTACCTCGCGTCGGCCATCGCCGCGCACGGTGTCACGGTCACCGATTTCGTGCCCTCGATGTTGACGGCGTTCGCCGCGCACGCGCCGGCCGAAAGCCTTGCGACACTGCGCGATCTGTTCGTCATCGGGGAGGCGCTGCCACCGGAGACCGTGCGCGCGGTCCGTGCGGTCACCGGCGCACACGTGCACAACCTCTACGGACCCACCGAAGCCGCGGTATCGGTCACCTACTGGCCCGCTGGAACAGGTGACGGGATGACGGTGCCCATCGGTCAGCCGCAATGGAACACCCAGGTCTACGTCCTGGATTCGCGGCTGCAACCGGTCGCGGCCGGCGTGCCAGGCGAGTTGTATCTGGCCGGAGACCAACTCGCCCGTGGATACGTGCGGCAGGCCGCATCGACCGCCGGTCGTTTCGTCGCCAACCCGTTCGACAGCGGCGCAAGGATGTACCGCACCGGCGACCTGGCCATGTGGCGCGCGCCCGGCGGCGGCCGGCCCCAACGACTGGAATATCTCGGGCGCACCGATTTCCAGGTGAAGTTCCGTGGCCAGCGCATCGAACCAGGGGAGATCGAGACCGCGCTGCTCGCGCAGTCCTCGGTGAGCCAAGCGGTCGCCGCGGTGGTGCCCTCGCCATCGGGAGATCGGCTGGTGGCCTATGTGGTCCCGCAGCCCGGCCAGGCCGTCGACCGCGCGGAACTCATGGCCGGGATCTCGGCGGTGCTGCCCCCCTACATGATCCCGTCCGCCCTGGTGGAGCTCCCGGAGCTGCCGTTGAACGCGAGCGGCAAACTCGATCGCAGAGCACTGCCCGAGCCGGCGATCGAGGCCAGGACGTTCCGGGCTGCTCGCAACCCCGTCGAACAGGCCGTCGCGCAGGTGTTCGCCGAGCTGCTCGGCGCCGAGCGAGTCGGGATCGATGACGATTTCTTCGCCCTCGGCGGCAATTCGCTGCTCGCCACCCGAACCGTCGCGCGGGTGAACGAGGCGCTGGGATCTCAGGTCGGCGTGCGCGACCTCTTCGAGGCGCCGCTCGTCTCCGCGCTCGCCACGCGGGTTGCCGCCGGTGGGGCGGGTACCACTCGTCCGCCGTTGACGCGGACGCGACGGCCGGACCGCATTCCGCTATCGCTCGCACAGCAGCGCATGTGGTTGCTCAACCGCATCGAGCCGGACTCACCTGCCTACAACATGCCTTTCGCCATCCGGCTGACCGGTGTCCTGGACCTGCCCGCGCTGCGCCACGCGGTCGCCGACGTGATCGAACGCCACGAGGTGCTGCGCACCCGGTACCCGGTCGACGCCGAGGGACAGCCCTATCAGGAGATCCTTCCGGCGGACGCGGTTCTTCCCGACGGCATCGCGGTCGAGCACCGCGTCGCCGACGTCGCGCACATGGTCGACGGGCTGATGTCCGCGGGCTTCGACGTGACCGCGGCCGCGCCCATCCGGGTCCGGCTGTTCACCTCGGATCGCGATCATCTGCTCGTCATCGTGACCCACCACATCGCGGCGGACGGATCGTCGCTCGCGCCGCTGGCGCGCGACCTGGTGACCGCCTACACGGCGCGTCTCGGCGGTGGCGCGCCGGACCGGGCGCCGCTGCCGGTGCAGTACGCCGACTTCGCCCTCTGGCAGCACGCCGCCATCGGACTCGGTGATAATTCCGATTCGATTGCGGCGCAACAGCTTGCATACTGGCGCAACCAGCTGGCCGGGCTGCCGGGACCATTGGAACTGCCGACCGATCGACCGCGACCGTCGGCCGTCTCCTCCCGTGGCGCGTCGATCGGCCATTCGATCCCGGCGCGGATCCACGAGCGGCTGAGCCGGATCGCGCGCGACCACAACGCGACGCTGTTCATGGTCGTGCACGCGGCGCTCGCGACACTGATCGGGCGCCTGTGCGGCGCGACGGATGTCGTGATCGGCACCCCGGTCGCCGGGCGCGGCGAACGCGCGCTGGACGACCTGGTCGGGATGTTCGTCAACACGTTGGCTCTGCGCGTCGAGGTGGACCCCTCCGCTACGTTCCGCGACCTCGTCGGCCGGACCAGGGAAGCGGCCCTCTCGGCGTTCGGCAACGGCGACGTGCCGTTCGAGCGGGTGGTCGAGGAGGCCGCCCCCGCACGCACCGGGGCGCGCAACCCGCTCTTCCCGGTGCTGCTGTCGTTCCAGAACATCGAGCAGCCCACCCTGGAACTGCCCGACCTGACGGTCACCGCGGTCGACAACGGCTCGACCGCGGCCAAATTCGATCTGCAAGTGGTCGTCGAGCCCCGGCTCGGTGACGACGGCCGGACCGAGATGGCAGTGACCTTCACCTACGCCACCGAACTCTTCGACGAATCGACCGTCCGCGCCTTCGCTCGCCGGTTCGAGCGCGTCGTGTCCGCGGTCGCGGAGGATCCCTCGGTGCGGGTCTGGGACATTGATGTCCTCGACGAAGGCGAAAGCTGCCCGGCGGTCACGCGATCGTGCGAGGCACCGGACGTGATCGCGCCGACGCTACCCGAGCTGATCGGCGAGCAGGCGCGCCGCAGGCCCGAGGCGACGGCCGTGCGGTCCGGCGCCGCCACCCTGAGCTTCGGCGCGTTGCAGCGGCGCGCGAATCGCATCGCCCGCGCTCTGATCGCGGCCGGGGCGGGGCCGGAAACCGTTGTGGCCGTCGCGGTGCCACGCACCGAAGAACTGCCCGCCGCGCTGCTCGGCGTGCTCACGGCCGGCGCCGCGTACTTGCCGATCGACCTCACCTATCCGGCGCAGCGGCTGGCCTTCGTTCTCGCCGACGCGGCACCGGTGTGTGTGCTGACCACAACCGACGAACAGTCCGCTCTCCCGGACTCGGGCCTGACCGCCGTTTTGCTGGAGCAGACGGCGGAATACACCGACGATCCGCTCACCGATGCCGACCGCGTGACGCCTCTGCACCCGGACAACCTCGCCTATGTCATCTACACCTCTGGCTCCACCGGCGTGCCCAAGGGTGTCGGCGTCACGCACCGCAATGCGGTGGAGTTGTTCACCAGGGCGCAGCCGCTGTTCGAATTCGGCGAGCGGGACGTCTGGACGTTGTTCCACTCCTTCGCCTTCGACTTCTCGGTGTGGGAGCTGTGGTGCGCGCTCGTGACCGGCGGTGCCGTCGTCGTGGTCGACTACGAGACCTCGCGATCACCGGAGCAGTTCCGCCAGTTGCTGATTCGCGAGCGGGTGACGGTGCTGAACCAGACGCCGTCGGCGTTCTGCCAACTCGTCGACGCCGACCGGGACGCTTCGGCCGCGCCCGGGGAGCTCGCGCTCCGGTACGTGATATTCGGCGGTGAGGCGCTGGATCTGCGGCACCTGCGACGCTGGTACGAGCGTCATCCGGCGCACACGCCACGCCTGGTCAACATGTACGGCATCACGGAGACCACCGTGCACGTGTCCTTCCTGGAGGTCGGCGCGGATCTGGCGGACAGTCCGCTCAGCCTGATCGGCCGTGCGCTGCCCGGGCTGGACACGCACGTGCTGGACATCCGCCTGCGACCGGCGCCGTTCGGTACCCCCGGGGAGATCTATGTCGCGGGTGGTCAGCTGTCGCGCGGCTACGCGGGACGCCCCGGGCTCACCGCGACGCGGTTCGTCGCGAATCCTTTCGGGCCGCCCGGGTCCCGGATGTACCGTTCGGGTGACCTCGCGCGCTGGAGCCGCTTCGGCGGTGACGCCGGTCTCGCCTATACGGGTCGCGGCGACCAGCAGGTGCAGCTGCGGGGCTTCCGGATCGAGCTGGGGGAGATCGAATCGGCGCTGGTGCGTTGTCCGGGCGTGCGCCAGGCAGTCGCGCTGGTGCGGACCGATGCCGCTCTCGGCGATCAGCTCGTGGGTTACGTGCTACCGGAGCCCGGTGCGCGGCCCGACCCGGCCGGATTGCGCGAGCAGGTTGCCGCGTATCTGACCGGCTACATGGTTCCCGCCGCGATCGTCGTGCTCGACGCCTTCCCGTTGACGCCCAACGGCAAACTCGACCGTCGGGCGTTGCCCGCGCCGGCATTCGGCACACGGGAATTCCGCGCGCCCGCCACGCCCGTCGAGGCCACCGTCGCCGACGCATTCGCCGCGGTGCTCGGCGCCGAGCGCTTCGGCATGGACGACAACTTCTTCGAACACGGCGGGAACTCGCTGCTCGCCGCCAAGCTGACGCTCCGGCTGTCGTCCGCGCTCGGCACTCGTATCCCGGTGATGCGGGTGTTCACCGCGTCCACACCCGCGGAGCTGGTCGCCGACCTGGCCCGTCGTGCGAGCGGCGCGGTCGAGACCGAGGCGGCCTTCGACATGCTGTTGCCGCTGCGCCCCTCGGGTTCGGCCGCACCGCTGTTCTGCGTTCACCCGGTCTCGGGGATCTCCTGGTCGTACGCCGGCCTCGCCGCTTACCTCGACCCGGAGCGCCCGCTCTACGGTCTGCAAACGCCGGTACTGGCAACCGACGAAGTGATGCCGGGCTCGATCGAGGAATGGGCGCACCGTTACGTCGAGCTGATCCGTTCGAAGCAACCGGCCGGCCCCTATCATCTGCTCGGCTGGTCCTTCGGTGGCGTCATCGCGCACGAGATAGCCGTCCAACTGCAACGTCGAGGCGAGCGAGTCGCGTTGCTCGCGGTGATGGACAGTTACATGGCGGATCCGCCGGGCACACCGCCCGGCGACGCGGGCCAGGTGCCGGTGGCCGAACTCATGGGTGGTCTGCTCGGTGAGCAAGCCGGCGACCTCGGCAACGTCGCGGAAGTGGACTGGGCCGCGCTGCCCCAGAGGATGACCGAATTCCCCGAGCCTTTCGCTTCGTTCGGATCCGACCGCGTCACTCGCATCCTCGACGCGGCAGTGCACTCGGTCGCGCTGCGCGGAGCCTACGACCCGCCCGTGTACCGCGGCGACGTCGTCTATTTCACCGCCGCTCTCGACGACCCGACCGGCTGTGTGGGCGCGTCGCTGTGGCGTGAGGTCGTCGAGGGCCGCGTGCACAACCACGCCGTGTCCACCACGCATTGGCGGATGACCACGGCGGCCGGCCTGGCGGAGATAGCCGACGTGCTCACCCGAGCGTGGCGTGCGGGCGAGACGGGCGAGGAGCGGCCGGTCAGCCGGTGAACCAGCGCCGCAGCCTGGCCTCGGCGGCCGCGGCCTTCTCCCGGGCCAGTTCCGCCGACGGCGGGGAGAACGGCGCGGCCGGCGCGGGACCGGAGAGGAAATCGGCCTCCACCTTGCCGACCAGCCCGTCGCCGAACTCGATATGGCAGGTGCCCCGGCCGCGGTACCGCTCCGACGGGGCCGCTCCGCGCAGCTCGGCCTCGATACACGCGGCGACGGTGCGGGCGGCGTCCTCGGCGAAGACGCCCGCACGCGGGACCGGAGCATCGGCGCAGTCGCCGAGGGCGTAGACGCCGGGATACGGCGTTGCGAGGGTCTGCGGGTCGACGGCGACCCAGCCGTCGGTCCCGCCTTCGGTGAGCCCCGATGCCTCGACGACCGCGGGGACGCGGTGCTTCGGGATTCCGATGAACAGGTCGTAGGACAGATCGCCGCCGCGGGTGACCGCCACATGACGGCTCGGGTCGAGCGCCTGGACCGGCAGCCCGGGGGAGTAGTCGATCCCACGCCGGGCCAGCGCTTCGACGATCGCGGCGGAGGTCTCCGGGGACACCGGGATCGGTGACTCCATCGGGCTGGCGAACCGGATCTCGGCGCGGTCGCGGACCCCACGCCGATCCAGCTGCTCGTGCAGGAGCATCGTGCCTTCATACGGCGCGGGCGGGCATTTGAACGGGACGCCCAGCACCGCGATGAGCACCGAACCGCCGTCGAAGCCGGTCAGGCGTTCGCGCAATCGGCGGGCGCCGTCGATGGAGTAGTACTCGTACCCGTCTTCGAGGAATCCGGGGGTGGCGCCGGGGTCGTAATCGGCGCCGAGTGCGATGACGAGAATGTCCGGGTCGTACACGTCGTGATCGGTGCGGACCCGTCGGGCGCTCGGGTCGATCTCGGTGACCTCCTCCTGCCGGAATTCGACGCGCGGATGTGCGAAACGGGTGTACGGCACGCGCACGGCCTCCGGCGGCACGTCTCGGAACAGGATGTCCAGCTTGGCGAAGCCGAAGGTGAAAGAGTCGTTTCGGTCGATGACGACGACACGGAGATCACCGGCGAGCGAACCCGACAGACGGGTGGCCAGCTCCAGTCCTCCGAACCCCGCACCGAGAATGAGTACGGTTCGCATACGGTGATTCTTCACCCTGCGGCGCCGACGAGTCGAGCACGTCTTCACCTCCGTCCGCAGGCGTGACGAAGGCCCCCCGTGCCTGCCGGTGCCGATGCTCGTGCCGCGTGGCCGGAGGGCCCTGCAATCGGTGACCTTCGGCCATCAACTCCGGCGACACTTCGCGCGATGCTGGAAAGACGAACCGAGGAGTCCCTGTCCCAGCCGCGCGCGCCGGTCGTCGAGGACGCACTGGAACGGCGGGTTCCGACGAACAAGTGATCGAGGTGCCGCGATGTATCTCGCCGGGCCGTGTGGCCGGAGCGCTGGGCATCGACCACCGGAATGAGCGTGCCCATGACAGAACTACGGCCCCTCGATTCGGGCTTCATGGAACTGGAGGACGCTGACCGGCACATCAGCCTCGGGATCGGCGCGGTGGCGATCATCGCCGGCGCTCCGCCGGGCAGGCCCGAGTTCAGCGACATGGTCGCCAGGAGCGCGGAGCGGAACCCACGCCTGCGCCAGAAGGTGCGGCGCGCGCCGCTGGACCTGGCTACGCCGGTCTGGGAGGACGACTCGGATTTCGATGTCACGCACCACATTCGGTGGACCGCGCTGCCCACGCCGGGTGACGACCCCGCATTGTGCGAACTGGTGGCGGCGGAACTGGAGGAGCGGCTCGATCGCGACCATCCGCTGTGGCAGTGCGTCGTCGTCGAACATCTCGCGGGAGACCGGTGGGCACTGTTCGTCAAAGCGCATCACAGCTTGGTGGACGGCGTGTCCGGGATATCCGTGTTCCGGAGTTTCTGCGATCCCGTGCCGGGGGAGCCGGATCACCCCAGGTCCGACACGCAGGGCCGCCGCGCCGGGATGCGGTGGCTCGATGCGGTCCGCGGAGTGACGCGGCTCCCCGTCGTCGCGCCACGGTCGGTGCTCGCGGTGACGCGCGGTCTGGCTCCGGTGGTGTCCGCCGTAGTGTCGCCGGCCGCCGAGTCCTCGCTCAACGGCCCCATCGGACGGCAACGCCGGTACGCGATGGCACGGGCCGCCCTGTCGGACGTGCACGACATCGGTGCCGCGTTCGGCGTCACGGTGAACGATGTCGTCCTGGCATCCGTCGCCGGCGCTTATCGCGACCTGCTGGCCGGCCGGAACGAGCGGACAGCTCCGGACAAACTGCGTATCCTCGTCCCGATCTCCATGCGGTCCGACAAGGCGAAATACCTGATGGACAATCGGGTTACGGCGGTGCTGCCGTTCCTGCCGATCGATATGGCCGATCCGGTGGAGCGGCTGAACACGATCGGTGAGCGGATGTCCAGGCACAAGTCGGGCGGTGCGGCGCAAGCCGAGAACTCGGTGCTCGCACTGGCCGGCCTGCTGCCGTTCGCGCCCCTGGCGTGGAGTCTCCGTCTGCTGGCGCGGTTCCCGCAACGAACCGTCGGCGCGCTGGTGACGAACGTGCCCGGCCCGCGTGACCAGCTGACCATCCGGGGGCGCACGGTATCGGAGATCCTGCCCGCCGTGCCGATCGCCATGCGAGTGCGCACCGCCGTCGCGGTGCTCAGCTACGCGGACCAGTTGACGTTCGGCATCACGGGAGATTACGACAGCGCCCCCGATATCGCGGTGCTCGCGGAGGGTATCGAGCGGGATTTCCGGCGGCTACGGGAGCGTGCCGGCCTCCGGCGACCGTCCCGGCCGGAGGTGAGCGGACCATGACGATCACTCGGCCGGGAGTCCCGGCTCCGCAGGTGGCAGGGACCGATCGGGGACTTTCTGCTCTGTCCAGCAGGAGAACTCGGTGATGGTATGGGAAGCCGTGGTATCGAGTGCAGACCGGAAAGCGAGGTCGTCCCCAGTGGATGCGCGCGTGATGTGCCGCGGTGCGAGATCATGATCGCATCGAACGGCCGTGTCGCGGACAACGGCGTCCCGGCCCGCACGATGGTCGAGATCGACCGCGAGGAGGCGTTGCGTCTGCTGGCCGGCGTCGCCTACGGCCGCGTCGTCTTCACCCGGGACGCATTGCCCGCGATCCGTCCGGTCAACCATTTCGTGGACGCCGGGCTGGTCATCGTGCGTACCCGGGTCACCTCGCGGCTCACCGGCACCGTCCGCGCCGATCCCTCCGTCGTCGTCGCCTACGAGGCCGACGACATCGATGCGGTGACCCACGTGGGCTGGTCGGTCGTGGTGACCGGCCTCGCCCGTACGGTCACCGACCCCGAACGGGTGGAGCGCTATACCCGACTGCTGCGGCCGTGGGCCGATGCGGTCATGGACACGGTCATCGCCATCGAACCCACGATCGTGACCGGTGTCCGGCTGCTCGGCGAGCAGGATCAGGCGGCGCGCTGACCCCGGCAGGCCCGAAGGATCCGATGGACCCCGAAGGATCCCATGGACACGGAAAGCATCTCGCGCGTAGCAGATCTGGACTCTCGAATCCTGGCCGCGGTCGACGGCTCGGCCGGCTCGTGTCAGGTGGACGCCTGAGCGGCAGTCGAAGCCGCGCTGCCTGGCTGTGCGTTGCACATCGTCACTTCGATGGCGATCCGGACCGGCTCCGGGCCCGGGATCTCGCTGGGCGAGGCCGATCTGGAGTGGTTGCGCAGCGACGGCGAGCGTATCGGTTCAGCGGCGGTAGGTGTGAGATATCGGAGAATCGAGGACTTTCGGGTGCGGAAAGCGACCGGTGGACCTCTCCGCATCCCCTCGACCGGGAGATTTGTCCCCCCGGTACGCCGCGTGAGCCATCGACCGAATTTGCCGAACCATCGTCCCGAGAATTCTTTGCGACGCTTCCGGTGCGATCGTTCGCGTGTCCGTTAGACGTGCGAGATCCGCTGCGGAATAACACACTCCATGGTGACTCGAGCATGCTCGAGGAGGGTCGGCGCCGGTCTCCGGCGAACCGGTTGGCGGGGCGGATCCGTGGTTTGACCGGCCGGACGCCATTCGCCGGGCTCGTCTCGACGGCTGCGCGCCTTCGGCTGACCGGCGAATCGGGATGATGGCGAGCGCGGAAAGGTGCGCGGCCCGGCGGAATCGTTCTGGATAAGACAACGGCGCCCGACGGGAAAGCGAGACATACGTGCATGATTCCGCCCGGAAGTGTATACCGGAGAATTCGGATGACACATAAATATGTGTATGCCGGTGGTGTTGCGTCGAAATCTGACTTCAAGCCGAGCTGAGGCAATTGGTTAGATGCGAGAAGGTTGGACACAATGCAATTGCCAATGTATTGCCCTGTTGTCAATCAATTTCTTCTAGGGGAATAGCAGATTCGGAGCATCGGCGGTCGAGGTTTGCTTCCTGCTCGCTTCCGCGGCGTTGGCCATCCCGGCTTGATTCCGGCCGCGACCCGGCATGTACGATGCCCGATCGCGGGTGTCTCCTAGCGGGGCGACCCCTCGGAACCAGGCACTTCGGTGTCGGATACCTGCGCACTGCGGTCGCATCGCCCGGGCTGTGTCACGGCCCGCATTGCGCGCACCGAGATTCGAAACGCCCGGCTTCCGTGCGGAGCTGGGAGCTTTGATATGACTAGACTGAGCCGAGCTGCTGTCAGATAGCTTGTCCCGCCAGAGTGTCGATGCTTCACCACAGGTTCAAAAGTTCTGTTTTCAGATTTTGAGACGACTGGAATGCCGACAAACAGGAGGTGTGGGAGTCGCCGTAGGCAGGCCGATCGGAGGTCGGGCACCGGCGGATCGAGCTACACGCGGAACCTGAACGGAGCGGCGAAGCGCAGGGGTAGCGCCGCTTCCCAGTACACGAAGTGCATATACAAGCCAGATTTCGGACGCGGAGAGCGGGCGTGCTTCCGTCATGCCTTCGCGCGTCCGGGTATGAATAAGGGGACATGCGATGAATCTGAAGTCAGACGGAACCGCCGACGGCGATCTGGGGCTGATCCCGCTCTCGAGTGCGCAGTACGGCATGTGGCTCGCGGACCATGTGCCCGGCGGACCGGCTGTGAACATCGCACATTGTGTCGAGATCGAGGGCCCGGTGGATTACGACGCGTTCACCCAGGCGGTGAACGACGGCGGTCACGAAACCGAGTCATTGGTGGTGCGCGTGGTCGAATCCGACGGCCGCCCCTATCAATTCGTCGACCGCGGCATCATCTATGACGAGCCGGTGCTGGATTTCAGCGATGCGGAGGATCCGGTCGCGACGGCGATGGAGTGGATGCGCCGCGACTACAACACGAAGGCGGTCGATCTGAGCCGCGACCGGCTCACCGAGACGAGGCTCATCCGGGTCGGCGAAGACCACTACTTCTGGTACGGCCGCGCGCACCATTTGGTGATCGATGGGTACGGCGCCTTCAACAGCTTGACCCGGATGGCCGAGCATTACAACGCCCTGCTGGAGGGCAGGCCGCCGACGCGACTGGACGCGGCGAGCCTGCACGACATCGTCGAGGCGGAGCACGCCTATCGCGCCAGCTCGCGATACGAGGCGGACAAAGCGTATTGGATGAACAAGGTTTCCGACCTGCCGAAGCCGGTCAGTCTGTCCGGCCGCACAGCCCGTTCCGGCAAGGTCGACCGCGTGGCCGGGTTGCAGCTGCCCGCACGCCTGTCCGACCGGCTCGACCGCTACGCCGAGGAGGTGAACGCGTCCGCCGCGCAGGTGGTCATCGCGGCGTTCGCCGCGTTCCTCGCCAGGATGACCGGCACCGAGGATGTCGTGCTGTCGCTGCCGGTGACCGCCCGGGTGACCAAGCGCCTGCGCAATGCCGCCGCGATGCTGGCGAACATGGTGCCGATCCGCTTCGCCGTACACCACTCGACCACCGTGGAGGAGCTGGTCCGCGCGTCGGTGTCCGAACTGGTCGCGGCCATGCGTCACCAGCTGTACCGGTTCGAGGATCTGCGCCGCGAGTCGGCCGCGATCGACTCCTCCGCGAATTCGTACGGCCCGATCGTGAACATCCTGTTCTTCGATTCGGAGATTCGGCTCGGCTCGGCCGTCGGCCGCTATCGCGCCCTGACCTCCGGCGCGCTCGACGATCTGCAGCTGAACCTGTACCGCTCGGGCGCGGACGCGCCGCTGCTCATCGAACTGCACGGCAACCCGAACCTCTACGGGCAGGACGAACTCGAGTCGCACGCCGACCGGTTCCTCGATTTCCTGCACCGGATGATGGATGCGCCCCTGGACGCCCGCATCGGCGACATCCCGCTCGTCGCCCCCGCCGAGGAACTGCGCATCGTCCAGGAACTCGCGGGCCGCGACGGCGAATCGCCCTCGGCCACACTGGTGGATCTGCTGACCCGACAGGCGGCCGCCACGCCGTCCGCAGTCGCCGTGACATTCGACGACACCACTCTCACCTACCGCGAACTCGACGAACGCTCCAACCGGTTCGCGCGCAGGCTCATCGCGCTCGGCGCGGGGCCGGAAGCGCTGGTGGCCATAGCACTGCCACGGGATGCCGATCTGATCGTCGCGGTACTCGGCGTACTGAAATCAGGCGCCGGGTACCTTCCGCTGGACACGGCCCATCCGGCCGAGCGGCTCGAATACGTGCTGAGTGACGCGAACCCGATCGCGGTGGTGACCAAGCGGGACATGCGTGAGCACGTGCCGGGTGATCCCGGCCGCGTCGTGCTGTTCGAGGACGTCCTCGCCGCCGAGGAAGCCGCGGACCCGATCACCGATGCCGATCGGCTCGGCTTGCTGCGTCCCGACCACCTCGCCTATGTCATCTACACGTCCGGATCGACCGGCCGGCCGAAAGGCGTCTCGATCAGCCACCGCGCCGTGGCCACCTATCTGGTGAACTCGTGCGCCGAGATCGGCATCCGATCCGGCGACGTCTGGACGTTGTTCCACTCCTTCGCCTTCGACTACTCGGTCTGGGAGATTTTCGGTGCGCTGGTCAGCGGCGGCCGGATCGTCGTGGTGGACGGCCTCACCAGCCGCTCGCCGGACGACATGGTGCGGCTCGCGGCACGCGAGCGGGTCACGGTCTTCAGCCAGACCCCTTCGGCGTTCTACCAGTTCGCGGCCGCCCGACAGCGGTACACGCACGCCGGTGAGCCGGAAGGCGAGCTGTCGCTGCGTCTGGTCGTCCTGTCGGGTGAGGCCCTCGATCCCGCCGGGCTGTCCGACTGGTACGAGCACAACCCGGATCTGCCGGTGCTGGCCAACAGCTACGGGATCACCGAAACCACCGTCTTCGTCACCTACACCGGTCTCACCGCGGACGTCGCCGTTCCAGGCGCACCGAGCACGGTGGGCCCGGCCTTGCCGGGCTTGCGCACGTATGTCCTCGACGAGCGCTTGCGCCCGTGCCCGCTCGGCGCCTGGGGCGAAATCTACGTCGCCGGAACACAACTCGCTCGTGGCTACCTCAACCGGCCCGCGCTGAGCGCCGCACGTTTCGTCGCCGATCCGTTCGGGCGGCCGGGGGAGCGCCTCTACCGCAGCGGTGACGTGGCGCGCTGGAACCACCGAGGCGAGTTGGAATATCGCGGCCGCGCCGACCAGCAGGTGCAGTTGCGCGGGTTCCGGATCGAGCTGGACGAGATCCGCAACGCGCTGCTGTCGCACGGTGCCGTCGCCGCGGCGGTCGTCGTCGTGCACCTGCCCGGCACGGAGGCCGCCCGGCTGGTCGGATACGTCGTGCCCGCCGTCGGCGCCGACGTGGATCCGGACGCCTTGCGCGCCCACGTCGGCGGGCGACTGCCGGAGTACATGGTGCCGTCGAGCGTCGTCGTGATCGACGCCGTGCCGCTGACCGTGAACGGCAAAGTGGACTACCGCGCACTTCCCGAACCGGTCTTCGATTCGGCCGCGGCATACGTCGCGCCCCGCACGGTCGTCGAGGAGTCGATCGCGGATGTCTTCGCGGAAGTCCTCGGCATCGACCGGGTGGGCGTTTTCGACAGCTTCTTCGAACTCGGCGGCAACTCGATCACCGCGACCAGCGCTGCCGTGCGCATCGCGGAGGTGACCCGGTGCGATATGTCGGTGCGCGACCTGTTCGTCAAGCAGACCGTCGCGGAACTGGCCGCGCATCTCGAGGCCGGACGCAGTTCCGGCAGGCCCGTGCTGCGGGCCGCGGCGCCCCGGCCCGAGCCCATTCCGCTGGCGCCGGCGCAGAACAGGATGTGGCTGGTCAACCAGACCGACCCCACCTCGGCCGCCTACAACATTCCGCTGATCGTGCAGCTGACCGGGCGTCTCGACGCCGCGGCGCTGCGTGCCGCGCTCACCGACGTGATCGATCGGCACGAATCGCTGCGCACCGTCTACCCCGCCGTGAACGGCGAGGGCACCCAGGTCGTTCTGCCTGCCGACGAGGTCGTCGCCGGTCTCGACCTGACTCCGCGACCGACCGACCCGGACGAGATCGAACATCGAATTCGCGAGCTGGCTTCCGTCGGAACGGATTTGCGCGAACGCGCCCCGATCCGGGTGGCGCTGCTGGCGACCGCGGACCGCGGCCGGCATGTGCTGGCCGTCATCCTGCACCACATCTGCTGCGACGGGTCCTCGCTCCGGCCGCTCGCGGCCGACGTCGCGGTCGCCTACGAGGCCCGAGTGCAGGGGAAGACCCCCGATTGGGAGCCGTTGAGCGTTCAGTACGCGGACTACAGCGTCTGGCATCGCAGTCTGCTCGGCGACCTGGACGACCCGGATTCGCGCGCCGCCCGCCAATTGCGCTACTGGTCGCAGCGACTGGCGGGCATGCCGCCGGTCCTCGAGCTGCCCGCGGACCGGCCGCGTCCGGCCCGCCAATCCATGCGCGGCGACGTCGCGGACACGGTGATCCCGGCCGAGACCTTCGCCGGGATCGAGCGGCTGGCACGCGCGGCCAACGTCACGACGTTCATGGTCGTCCACGCGGCGCTGGCCGTGCTGCTGGCGCGGATGTCGGGTTCGGCGGACATCACCATCGGCACGCCGGTCGCCGGTCGCGGCGAACGGGCGCTGGAGCCGCTCATCGGCATGTTCGTCAACACCGTGCCGCTGCGTACCGAGGTGTCCGCCGAGGAGTCGTTCACCGAGTTCCTGACGCGCGTCAAGGGCATCGATGTCGACGCCTTCGCCAACAGTGACCTGCCCTACGAGCGCGTCGTGGACGAACTGCATCCGAAGCGGTCCCTGGCGTACGCGCCGCTGTGCCAGGTATATCTCGCGTTCGAGAACATGGGCCGGGCGAGCTTGGAGCTGTCCGAACTCACCGTCGAGCTGCTGGATCCCGGCGCCGAGCCGGCGAAGGTGGACATCATCGTCACCGTCGCCGAGAACACCGCCGCGGGTGGCGATGTGGCGCTGCGGATCAACTACGCGACGGATCTGTTCGACCGGGAGACCGTCGAAGAGCTCGCCGATCGGCTGAACCGCACGCTCGACGCGTTCGTGGCGAATCCGCGGGCGCGCGTCGGCGACGTGGACCTGTTGTCCGGAGTCGAGCGCCTGGAATTGGTCCCGGCATCCGGCGGTCGTGCCGAGCAGCCCCGCGTGCTCGCGGATGTGCTGCTGGTCGGTGAGCGCACCGCGCCGGCCGTGGTGGCGGGGGATCGTGTGCTCACCTACGGGGAGCTCGACGAGTGGTCGAATCGTCTTGCCCGCGTGTTGATCGACTGGGGCGTGGGGCCGGGCGACCAGGTCGCGCTGGCCATGGGGCGGTCGGTGGAGTTCGTGGTCGGCGTGTGGGCGGTGGCGCGGGCGGGTGCCGCGTTCGTGCCGGTCGACCCGCGCTACCCCGCCGAGCGGGTGGCGCACATGATCGCGGACTCGAATGTGGAGGTCGCGCTCAGTGTCGAGGCGTCGCATGCCCTGCTTCCCGGCCACGTGCGGCAGCTGGTCCTGGACCACCCGGCCACCGAGGCGTTCCTCGCTGCGCAATCGTCCGCGGCGGTGACCGACGCGGAGCGCCTGCGCGCCTGCCGGGTGGCCGACGCGGCCTACGTGGTGTACACCTCGGGCTCCACCGGCAAGCCGAAGGGCGTGGCGGTGACCCACGAGGGCTTGGCGAATTTCGCGATCGAGCAGCGGGAGCGCTATCGCGTCGATCGCCGGTCGCGCGTGCTGCAGGTGGCGGCGCCTGGCTTCGACGCGGTGATGTTGGAGTTGCTGATGGCACACGCGAACGGCGCGGTGCTGGTGGTGTCGCCGCCGGAGGTGTTCGCCGGTGCGCAGCTGGCGGAATTGATTCGCGCACAAGAGGTCTCGCACGCGTTCGTGACGCCGAGCGTGCTGGCGACGATGTCGCCCGCCGGACTCGATTCGCTGCAGGTGCTGGTGGCGGGCGGGGAAGCGGTGTCGGCCGAGACGGTGGCCGTGTGGGCGCCGGGACGACGGCTGCACAACGGGTACGGGCCCACCGAGACCACGATCATGGTCGCGATCAGCGACCCGCTGTGCGTCGGCGACCCGGTGACCATCGGCGGCCCGATCCGCGGCGTCGACGCGGTGGTCCTCGACGAGCGGTTGCGGCCCGTCCCGGTCGGCGTGACCGGGCAGCTGTACGTCTCGGGTGTGCAGCTTTCCCGCGGGTACCTCAACCGGCCCGCCTCCACGGCGGTGACGTTCGTCGCCAACCCCTACGGCCCTGCGGGCACCCGCATGTACGGCACCGGTGACCTGGCGCGCTGGACCGCCGAACACACGCTGGAATACCTGGGGCGCACGGATTTCCAGGTCAAGATCCGCGGGCAGCGCATCGAACTCGGCGAGATCGAAGCCGTGCTCGCCGGACATCCCGCCGTCGCGGCGGCAGTAGTGGTCGGCGTGCACGCCGAGAGCGGCTCGCGGCTGGCGGCGTACGTGGTGCCCGCCGACGGCGCGGTCGACACCGCCGAGCTGACCAAGTACGCGGCCCAACGCCTGCCGTCGCATATGGTGCCGGACACGGTCATGGTGCTCGACACCTTGCCGCTGTCGGCGGTGGGCAAGGTCGACCGCGCCGCGCTGCCGGAACCGGAGTTCGCTCCCGGCGTGGAGTTCGTCGCGCCACGCAATGCCACCGAGCAGATCGTCGCCGACATCTGCGCGGGCGTGCTGGGCATCGACCGCGTCGGCGTCCTCGACAGCTTCTTCGACCTCGGCGGCAACTCGCTGTCGGCCACGCGCGCCGCGGCGCAGCTCAGCGGCGCGTTCGGCGTCGAGGTGCCGTTGCGCGCGATTTTCGAGACGCCGACCATCGGTGCGCTGGCCGAGCGGCTGCGCAGCGCCGACGCGGCGACCCGGGCGCCGCTGGTCCCGCAGGAGCGCCCGGATCGGATCCCGCTGTCACCGGCGCAGGCCCGCATGTGGTTCCTCAACCAGTTCGACACGAGCTCACCGGTGTACAACATCCCGCTGGTCGTGCGGATGTCCGGAGACCTCGACGTGACCGCGATGCACGCGGCGATCGCGGACGTGCTCGAACGGCACGAAGCGCTGCGGACTGTCTACCCCGACAGCGACAGCGGACCGCACCAGGTGATCGTGCCGGTGGAGACGGCGCTGCGCCCGCTGACTCCGGTGACCGTCGCGGCCGAGGAAATCGAGGCGCGTGTCGCCGCCGAGGTAACGGTGGGCTTCGACGTCACCGCCGAGGTTCCGTTCCGGGTCGCGCTGCTGCGCAGCGCACCCGACGACCACTCCCTGGTGCTCGTCGTCCATCACATCAGCTTCGACGGGTCCTCGCTCGCGCCGATGGCCGCGGACCTGATGACCGCCTACCGGGCCCGGGTCCGGCGCGAAGCGCCGCAGTGGGCGCCGCTGCCGGTGCAGTACGCGGATTACGCGCTGTGGCAGCGGAAGCTGCTCGGCAGCGAGGACGATCCGCACAGCCCGACCGTCGCGCAGACCCGCTATTGGCTCGCGGCCCTCGCCGGCCTGCCCGAAGTGCTGGACCTGCCCACCGACCGTCCGCGGCCGGCGAAGCAGTCGTTCCGCGGCGCGACGGTCTCGGCCACCCTGCCCGCGGATCTGCACCGGGAAGTGGTCGCGCTGGCCCGCCGCCACGACGCGACGGTCTTCATGGTGATGCACGCGGCCTACGCGGCGTTGCTGGCGCGGCTGTCCGGCACCGGGGACATCGCGGTCGGCACCCCGATCGCCGGTCGCGGCGAGCCGGGGCTGGACGGCTTGGTCGGCATGTTCGTCAACACGCTGGTGTTGCGCACGCACATCGCGCCCGGAGCGTCCTTCGTCCGGATCCTGGATCAGGTCCGGGCCACCGACCTGGCCGCTTTCGAGAACGCCGACATCCCGTTCGAGCGTCTGGTGGAGGTGCTGAACCCGCCGCGCTCGACGGCACACGCCCCGCTGACGCAGGTCGGCTTCTCGTTCCAGAACATCGAGATCCCGACGGTGCGATTCGAGGGCTTGACGGTCTCGGCGCAGATGGCCGATCCGAGCGTGGCGAAATACGACCTGCACCTGAATCTGGTCGACGCCTTGGCGCCGGACGGCGAGCCGGGCGACATGGCCGTCGAGTTCGGCTACGCCACAGACCTTTTCGACGAGTCGACGATCACGGCGATGTTCGATCGCTACCTGCTGTTGCTGCGCGCGATCGTCCTCGACCCCACCCGCGCGATCGGCGACATCGATCTGCTGACCGATCAGGAAGCGCGGCGGATCGCGCAGCGGTCCAGCGGTGTGATCACACAGGCGCCGGCGGCGACGATCGCGGACCTGTTCGCCGTGCAGGCCGAGGCGACGCCGGAGCGCACGGCGGTGGTGGACGCCGACGGCGGCGCCCGGCTCGACTACCGGGAATTCGCGGCCCGGGTGAACGCGCTGGCGCGTGCGCTGATCCAGCGCGGAATCGGCCCGGAGACCGTCGTGGCGGTGGCGATGCGCCGCTCGGTGGACCTGCTGACCACGCTGTACGCCATCCACGCGGCAGGTGCGGCCTACCTGCCGCTGGATCCGGATCACCCCGTCGACCGGGTGCGGGCCGTTCTGTCCGACGCACGGCCCACCGCGATCCTCACCCGTCCGGACGATCGGGCGAGTCTGCCCGGCGACGTGCCGGTCTGGGCGCTCGGGGACCTCGCCGCCGAGCGGCTGGACGCCTCCGCGGTGACCGATGCCGACCGGACGCGCCCGCTGCGCCCGGACGACCTGGCCTACGTCATCTACACCTCCGGCTCGACGGGTGTGCCCAAGGGCGTGGCGGTTCCGCACGCCGCGGTGGTGAACCAGTTGCGCTGGATGCGCGAGCACTACCGGCTCGGCGGCAGCGACGTCATGCTGCTGCGCACGCCGGTGACCTTCGACCTCTCGGTCTGGGAGTTGTTCTCCGCGTTGACCTGCGGTGCGGCCCTGGTCGTCGCCGGTCCCGACGCGCAGAGCGATCCGCGGGAAGTGGCCCGGCTGATCGCCGAGTATCGGGTGACCACGGTGGACTTCGTGCCGTCACTGCTCTCGGCGTTCCTCGAGGTGGCCACTCCGCGCGAGTTCCCCGACCTGCGGCGGGTGCTGTGCATCGGTGAGGCGCTGTCTGCCGAGATCGTGCGCCGCTTCCGGGATTTCAGCGACGCGCGGATCGACAATCTGTACGGCCCGACGGAAGCGGCGGTCAGCGTCACCGCGCACCGGATCGATTCGGTCGAGGGCGTGGCGGTGCCGATCGGCGTGCCCGAGGCGAACGTGACCGTGCATGTACTGGACGCGCGGTTGCATCCGGTGCCGGTCGGGGTGACCGGTGAGCTGTACCTCGGTGGCGTCCAGCTGGCTCGCGGCTACCAGGACCGCCGGGGGCTGACGGCGGCGACGTTCGTCGCCGATCCGTTCGCCGGCGCGCCCGGCGCTCGGCTCTACCGCACCGGCGACCTGGTGCGCTGGGACGAGGACGGCAACCTGCGTTACGTCGGCCGCGCCGATACCCAGGTGAAGCTGCGCGGCCTGCGGATCGAACTCGGCGACATCGAAGCGGCGCTGATCGCGCACGAGCAGGTGCATGCGGCCGTCGCGCAGGTACGGGTCGACGGCGGCGAGCAGCGGCTGGTCGCCTACGTGGTCGCGGACGCGGCGCTCGACGTCCGGCAGGTCCGGGCCGTGCTGCTGGACCGGCTGCCTGCCTACATGGTGCCCTCCTCGGTGACCCGGATCGACTCGATTCCGCTCAACGCCAACGGCAAGGTGGACTATCGGGCGCTGCCCGAACCGGACCCGAGCGTCCAGGAGTCCGAGTTCCGGCCGCCACGTGGCCTGGTCGAACAGGCGATCGCCGCGGTCTTCGCGGAACTGTTCGACCGGCCCGAGGTCGGCGCGGACGATGACTTCTTCGAACTCGGCGGCAACTCGCTTGTCGCGACGCGCGCGCTGAGCCGGATCGGCGACGTCGTCGACGTGACCATCCCGGTGCGCGCGATCTTCGAGGCTCCGACCGTGTCCGCTCTGGCCGAGCGTATCGCCCAGTTGCGCGCGATTCCCGGTCTTCCCGCGCCGACCCCGATCCCGCGGCCGGACCGCATTCCGCTGTCGCACGCGCAGACCCGGATGTGGTTCCTGAATCAGTTCGACCCGGCGGCGCCCGGATACGTGGTGCCACTGGCGATCCGGCTGGAGGGCGAGCTCGATCTGGCGGCGCTGACCGCCGCCGTGGGCGATGTCGTCGAGCGGCACGAGAGCCTGCGCACGATGTACCCGGCGGTCGACGGCACGCCCACCCAGGTGGTGCTGAACGCCGAGGACGTGCTGGCGACGTGCGATCTGACCCCGCAGGCGGTCGGCGAGCGGGAGCTGCCGCACCGGCTGGCCGAATTCTGCGGCACCGGATTCGACGTCGCCGCGGGCGTGCCGCTGCGCGTGGCGCTGTACCAGTTGTCGGACGAGGCGTGGACGCTCGCGCTGGCCGCGCACCACATCAGTTGCGACGGCTTCTCGGTGGCTCCGCTCGCCGCCGATCTGGTGACGGCGTATCGGGCGCGTTCCGGCGGCGCCGCGCCGGACTGGGCGCCGCTGGCGGTGCAATTCGCCGACTACGCCCTGTGGCAACGAGCGGTCCTCGGTTCCGTCGACGACCCGGATTCCTTCGTAGGCCGCGACATCGCCTACTGGCGAACGCAACTCGCGGGCGTGCCCGACCTGCTCGAGTTGCCGACCGACCGTCCGAGGCCGGTGGAACAGTCCCAGCGTGGCGCGGTGATCCAGGTGACCATCCCCGGTGAGTTGCAAGGCCGGGTGGAATCGCTGGCGCGGCGAGCCGGGGCCACGACGTTCATGGTGGTGCACGCGGCTCTGGCGGTGCTGCTGTCGCGGCTGTCCGGCAGCGACGACGTCACGGTCGGCGTTCCGCACGCGGGACGGGGCGACCGGTCGCTGGACCACCTGGTCGGAATGTTCGTCAACACCTTGGTGATGCGGACGCGGATCTCCCTGGATCAGACCTTCGCGAGCCTGCTCGACGACGTGCGGCGCACCGACATCGAGGCGTTCGATCACGCCACGGTGCCGTTCGAGCAGTTGGTCGACGCGCTGAACCCGGTGCGCTCGACGGCGCACACGCCGTTGTTCCAGGTACTGCTCGCCTACCAGAACATGACCCGCGCTCGCGTCGAGCTTCCTGGCCTCACCGTCGAGAACGTGGACCCGGGCGACAGCGCGGCGATCTACGACCTGCTGCTCATGATCAGCGAGGGCCACGGCACGCACAACGAGCCCACCGGCATGACGCTGCGCCTGACCTACGCCACGGACCTCTTCGACGAGGACACGGTGCGGCGCTTCGCCGACCGATTCGTTCGCGTTCTCGATGCCGCGGCCCGCGACGCCGAGGCCACTGTCGGGGCGCTCGGGTTGCTCGACGAGGCGGAGCGGTCGCAGGTGCTGGAGCAGTGGAACGACACCGGTGGCTCCGCCGCGGCGGGCCGGACACTGGTCGACGTCTTCGACGAACAGGTCGCCCGCACCCCCGACGGTACGGCGCTTCGCCTGCCGGACGGCAGCACCTCGACCTACCGGGACTTCGATGCGAGCGTGAACCGGCTGGCCCGGTGGCTCATCGCGCGCGGTGCAGGCCCGGAGACGGTGGTGGCGGTGGCGATCCGTCGATCGGCCGAGCTCGTCACGGCTCTCTACGCGGTGGTGAAGGCAGGCGCGGCGTTCCTGCCGATCGACCCGGACCACCCGAGCGCGCGGATCGCGCACGTGCTGGGCGCGGCCGGACCGCTGCTGGTGCTCACGACCGAGAACGACGGCGACGGTCTGCCGGACGGATTCGAGTACGCGCCGATCGACCGGCTGGACGTGAGCGGCCTGTCCGGCGCCCGGATCACGGACACCGAGCGGCGCACACCGCTGCGGCCGAACCACCTGGCCTACGTGCTGTTCACCTCCGGGTCGACCGGCGTCCCCAAGGGCGTGGCCCTGACCCATGCCGCCACCGTGAGCCAGTTGGCCTGGGCCCAGCAGCAGTGGCCGCACGGCGCCTCCGACGCGGTGCTGCACAAGACGCCGATCACCTTCGACATCGCCGTGTGGGAGTTGTTCTGGCCGTTGCAGACCGGCGCGCACATCGTGGTCGCCGAACCCGGCGGTCATCGCGACCCGGCCTATCTCGCGGAGATCATCGCGCGCGACGAGATCACGACCGTGCACTTCGTGCCGTCGATGCTCGACGTCCTGCTGGAATCCGCCGGTGTCGCGGCACTGCCGTCGATCCGGAGGGTGTTCGTCGCGGGCGAGGCGTTGGCACAACGCACGGTCGACGCGGCGGAGCGCGTCTTCGCGCACGCGGAACTGGTGAACTGGTACGGGCCTGCGGAAGCGGAGGTGGTGACCGCGCAACGGTGCGCACCGCACGCGACGACCGCCGCGACGGTGCCGATCGGGGCGCCCGCCGCGGGCATGAAGGTCTACGTGCTGGATGCGCGGTTGCGGCCGGTGCCGGTCGGCGTCGTCGGTGAGCTGTACGTCTCCGGTGTCCAGTTGGCGCGCGGCTACCACGCGCGCGCCGACCTCACCTGCGGCGCGTTCGTCGCGAACCCGTTCGGTGCGGCGGGGGAGCGGCTGTACCGGACCGGTGACCTGGTCCGCTGGCGCAAGACCGGGGAGCTCGAGTACCTGGGCCGCAGCGACTTCCAGGTGAAGGTGCGCGGCCAGCGGGTGGAGCCGGGTGACATCGAGTCCGCCCTGCGCGCTGTCGCGCAGGTGGCGCGTGCGGTGGCCGTCGTGACGACCGAACGCATCATCGGATACGTCACCCTGGCACCGGGCGCGGTGACCGACGGCCGTGCGATCCGCGAGCAGCTGACCCGCACCCTGCCGTCCTACCTGGTGCCGGACGCCGTGCAGGTGCTCGACGCGATGCCGCTCACCGCGAACGGCAAACTCGACCGATCGGCGCTGCCCCGGCCGGTGTTCGACGCCGGCGACGCCTTCGTCTCGCCGCGCACCGACGCCGAGGCGATGCTGGCGCGGCTGGTCGCCGACCTGACCGGCGCGGACCGGGTGAGCGTGACGGCGAACGTCTTCGAGATCGGGATCAACTCGCTGTCGGCTGCCCAGCTCGCCGCGCGGGCGCAGGCGGCCGTGGGTGTCGACGTCGGTATCCGGGACGTGTTCGACGCGCCGACGATCGCCGCTCTGGCCGAACGGATTTCGGCGCGGACCCGGTCCACCGCGATTCCGCTGACCGCACGGCAACGCGCGGGTGCGGTCCCGTTGGCGGCGGCGCAACGGCGCATCTGGTTCCTCAACCAGTTCGACACCGCCTCCTCTGCCTACAACATCTGCTTCGCGGCCCGCCTGACCGGCGCGCTGGACGTAGATGCGCTGCGGGCGGCGTTCTTGGACGTGGTGACCAGGCATGAGCCGTTGCGGACGGTGTATCCGCTGATCGACGGTGAGCCCCGCCAAGTGGTGCGCGACGTCGCGGCGATCGACGCGGAAGTGACACTCGCAGCGGAGCCGGTCAGCGGCGAAACGGAACTGGCCGAGCGGATCCGGGACGCGGTCGAGGCGGGATTCGACGTCGCGGAATCGGCGCCCGTGCGGGCGCGGCTGTATCGCACCGCGCCGGATACGCATGTGCTGGTGGTCGTGGTCCATCACATCGCGGCCGACGGAGCGTCGATGGCTCCGCTCGCGCGCGACGTGTTCGCCGCGTACCGGGCGCGGGTGAACGGCCACACGCCGCAGTGGGAACCGCTGGCCGTCCAATACGCCGACTACGCGATGTGGCAGCAGGAGTCGCTCGGCGCCGAGGACGATCCGAGCTCACCGATCGCCCGGCAGATCGAGTACTGGACCGACGTTCTCGACGGTTCCCCGGAGTTGCTGGCCTTGCCGACAGACCGGCCGCGGCCCGCCACTTTGTCCACAGACGGAGGCAACGTCCGGTTCCGGATGCCGGCAACGCTGCACGACGCCGTGGTGCGGCTGGCCCACCGGGAGGGCGTCACCGTGTTCGTCGTCCTGCACGCGGCGCTGGCGATCCTGCTGGCGCGCACCGCACACAGCGACGACATCACCGTCGGCACGCCGGTCGCCGGTCGCGGCAGGCCGGAACTCGACGATCTGGTCGGCATGTTCGTGAACACGGTGGTGCTGCGCACGCGGATCGACGAGGCCCGCTCTTTCCGCGACCTGCTCACCGAGGTGCGCGACGTCGACCTCGAAGCGCTCGCCAACGCCGACCTGCCCTACGAACGGCTCGTCGATGTCATCGGACGTCCGCGCTCGACGGCGTATTCGCCCCTGTTCCAGGTGATGTTCGGGTTGCAGAACACCCGAGCGGCCCGATTCGAGCTGCCCGGCATCGGCGTCGAAGTCCTCGACCCCGGCCTCGCGCAGGCCAAGGCCGACCTCACGGTGCTGGTCACCGAACGCCGCGAGGGCGATCAGCCCGCCGGGATCGACGGCGAGATCATCTACGCCACCGATCTTTTCGTCGAGTCGACCGCCCAAGCGCTGTGCGAGAGATTCGTTCGTGTCCTCGAGGCGGTCGTCAGCGATCCCGCGCGGCCGATCGGCCGCATCGGCCTGCTGAGCGCGGCCGAGTTCGAACGGTTGGTGCCCGTGCGGGGCATCGAGGGCACCCAGCCGTGCCTGCTTCCGGATGTGCTGGCCACCGCCGTGGCCGTGGCCCCGGCGGCGACGGCGCTGATCGGGAACACCGAAACCCTCACCTACGCCGAACTCGACAGCAGGGCCAACCGCCTCGCCCGTGTGCTGCTCGCCCGCGGCGCCGGGCCGGGCATGTTCGTCGCGCTGGCCGTACCACGGTCGGTCGACTATCACGTCGCCATGTGGGCGATCGCGAAGACCGGCGCCACGTTCGTC
This sequence comes from Nocardia sputorum, assembly GCF_027924405.1. Lineage (NCBI taxonomy): Bacteria > Bacillati > Actinomycetota > Actinomycetes > Mycobacteriales > Nocardiaceae > Nocardia > Nocardia sputorum. The sequence goes on from NZ_AP026978.1 coordinate 3,021,471, forward strand.
CCGGTGGATCTGCGCTACCCCGTCGAGCGGATCGCCCACATGCTGAGCGATTCCGGCGCCGCGATCGGCATCACGCTCGCGACCACCCACGCGGCGCTGCCGGACAGTGTGGATTCGCTGATGCTCGACGAGGCACGGACGGCGGCCGAGATCGCCGCGCAGTCGGACCGGCCGGTGACGGACACCGAACGCGGACGTGTCCTGCGGGTGGAGGACGCCGCCTACCTGATCTACACGTCCGGTTCGACGGGAACGCCCAAGGGCGTCGTGGTCACCCATGCCGGATTGGCCAATTTCGCCGCGGAGCAGCGCGATCGGTACCTGGTCGACGGCACGTCCCGCGTGCTGCAAGTGGCGGCGCCCGCGTTCGACGCGGTGCTGCTGGAAGCGTTGATGGCGCACGCGGCCTGCGCGGCGCTGGTCGTGTCGCCGCCGGAGGTGTTCGGCGGCCCGGATCTGGCCGCGCTGATCCGGACGCATCAGGTGTCGCACGCCTTCCTGACGCCGAGCGTGCTGGCCACCATGTCGCCCGCCGGCCTCGAGTCGGTACGGATGCTCGCGGTCGGCGGTGAGATGGTGCCCGCGGAACTGATCGCCACCTGGGCGCCCGGCCGCCGGTTGCACAACATCTACGGCCCGACCGAGACGACGATCGTGATCACGATGAGCGCCCCGGTGCGCCCGGGCGATCCGATCGCCATCGGCGGCCCGATTCGTGGCGCGGAGGCAGTGGTGCTGGACGCGCGTTTGCGTCCGGTCCCGGTCGGTGTCGCGGGGGAGCTGTACCTCGCGGGAGCCCAGCTGGCGCGCGGTTACCTCAACCGGCGCGCGGTGACGGCCGGTGCGTTCGTCGCGAATCCCTACGGCGGAGCGGGTGCGCGGATGTACCGCACCGGCGACATCGTCCGCTGGACCGCGCAGCGCACGTTGGAATACGTCGGCCGCAGCGATTTCCAGATCAAGATCCGCGGCCAGCGCATCGAGCTCGGGGAGATCGACGCGGCGCTGCTCACGCACCCGAAGGTGGCCGCCGCGGTGACCGTCAGCCGCACCGGGCCGGGAGGACAGCCGCTGCTGGCCGCGTACATCGTGACCGACGCCGGTGCGGACGTGGACCCGGACACCGTGCTCGAGCACGTCGCATCGGCGTTGCCCGCGCACATGGTGCCGTCGGTCGTCACCGTGCTCGACCGCATGCCGATCACCTCGACCGGCAAGGTGGACCGGAAAGCGTTGCCGGAACCCGTGTTCCGAGTCACCGACGACGACGGGCAGACAGCGGCGACTGAGCTGGAGCGGACCGTCGCGGCGGCGTTCGCGGACGTGCTCGGCATCGAGTCGGTGGGTGTCGCCACCTCCTTCTTCTCTCTCGGTGGCGATTCCATCCTGTCGATCCAGCTGGCTTCCCGGTTGAAGTCGGCCGGTGTCGTCGTGACGGCGCGCGACATCTTCGAGCAGAAGACCGTCCGGGGCCTGGCGCGGGTCGCCGCGGCCGCCGAACGGGTCTCGCTCGCGGAGTTGCCCGGTGGTGGCGTGGGCCGGGTCCCGTTCACCCCGGTGGTCTCCTGGTTCACCGAGCGCCTCGGCGCCGCCCCCCGGTTCGCTCAATCGATGCTGGTGCGCTTGCCGCGCGACGCGCGGGTCGAGGACGTCACCGCGACCGTGCGGGCGGTGCTCCAGCAGCACGACATGCTGCGTGCGCGGCTGCGCGAACAGTGGCTGGAGGTGCCGCCGGACAGCGCCGCCGACGTCGCGGACGTGGTGTTCACCCGCACTTTCCGCGCACACGAGACGCCGGGGAGCGAAGGGTTCACCGCGGTGGTGGAAGCGGCGTTGGCCGAGGCCTCCGACCGTCTCGACCCGGCGGCGGGCCGGATGGTGCAGGTCATGTGCCTGCTGCCGGAATCGGGTGTCGAGGCCGAAGCCCGCGCTCTCGTGGTCGTTCATCACCTGGCGGTCGACGGTGTGTCGTGGCGGATCCTGATCCCCGACTTCGCGACGGCATGGCAGCAGATCACCCAGGGGCGCGCGGTGGAACTGCCCGCACAGGGCACGTCCATGCGCCGGTGGGCGCACGCGGTGGCCGACGCCGCCGCGGCCCGCGCCGGAGAGTTCGAGCTGTGGCACCGGATGGGCGCTGCCCCCGACCCACTGCTCGGCAGCGCGGTGCTGGATCCCGCCGTCGACATCCAGTCGACCGTCCGGCATCTGACGGTGTCCCTCCCTGCCGATGTCACGTCGACGTTGCTCGACGCGGTCCCGAAGGCCGCGCACGGCAGCGTGGACGACGCGTTGCTGGCCGCTCTGGCCGTGGCGACAACACGCTGGCGCCACCGGCGCGGCGTCGCGCACGCGGGTGTCAAGGTCCTGCTGGAGGGGCATGGCCGGGCGGAGCAGATCGCCGAGGGCGCGGATGTCTCCCGCACGGTGGGGTGGTTCACCAACACCTATCCGGTGGCGCTCGACCTGAACGGTGTGGAGACGGACGATCCGCGTGCCGCGGTGAAGGCCGTCAAGGAGCAGTTGCGCGGCATTCCGGACAAGGGAATCGGCTACGGCCTGCTGCGCTACCTGCACGCGGGCACGGCCGACCGGCTCGCCGCGCTGCCGGAGCCGCAGATCAGTTTCAACAATCTCGGCCGCGTCGGCGTCGACCTCACCGCACTGTCGGACCTCGCGTGGATTCCGACCGACGAGACGTTCGACCGGCGTGGCGCCTTCGACCCGGACATGCCCGCGGCCGCGGCCCTCACCATCGACGTCAACATCGTGGACACCGAGGCGGGACCGCGTTTGTCGGCGCATGTCGGATACGCGTCGCGGTTGCTCGAGCACGACGACGTGACCGAACTCGTCGACGCGTGGGTCGAGGCGCTGACCGCGATCGCGGCGGCGGCCAGGGCCGACGCGGACTGGGGCTTCTCACCCACCGACGTTCCGCTCGTCGCGGTCACGCAGTCCGACCTGGACGCGTTCGCGGACCGCTACGGTGCCCTCGGGGATGTCTGGTCGCTGGCGCCGCTGCAGGCCGGCCTGCTGTTCCACGCCGAACTCGCGGCGGGTGATCTCGACGTCTACACGGCGCAATCGACCCTCGCCCTCGCCGGTGTGCTCGACGAGGATCGGCTCGAGCGGTCCGCGGCGGCCTTGCTGCAGCGTCATCCCAACCTGCGCGCGGCGTTCGTCCGCACCGTCGAAGGCGTTCCGGCGCAGGTGATTCCGGCGTCCGCGGTCGTGCGCTGGCGGCGAGTCGATCTGCGCGGCAGCACGACGACGCCGGAGGAGCTGATCGCGGCCGAGCGGGCGATCCCGTTCGATCCGGCCGATCCTCCACTGCTGCGTTTCCTGCTCATCGAGGTGGGGCCGCAGGACTACCGGCTGGTGCTGACGGCTCACCACCTGCTGCTGGACGGCTGGTCGCTGCCTTTGCTGTGGCGCGAGCTGATCGGCCTGTACGCGGTGAGCGCACGCGCCGAGCTGTTGCCCGCCGCGGCGTCCTACCGCGGCTACCTGGAATGGCTGGATCGGCGCGAGCCGTCCACCGGCCTCGAGGTGTGGCGCGACACCCTGCGCGACTTCACCGAACCCACGGTGGTCGCCGACGCGCGGACGCACACCACGGTCGGCATCCCGGTCGACCTCGCGGTCGAGCTGGATCGCGCCGTCACCGCCGAGCTCGTGGAATTCGCTCGGGCACGGGCGGTCACCATGGCGACGATCGTGCAGTTCGCCTGGGCGGTGGTCCTGGGCAACCTGCTCGGCGTCGAGCGCGTCGTGTTCGGCGGCACGGTCTCGGGACGTCCCGCCGACCTGCCGGGCGTGGAATCGATGATCGGCTTGTTCATCAACACGATCCCGGTGGCCGTGCACGTCCCGCGGGACGCGACCGTGGCGGACGCGCTGCGGCGGTTGCAGGCCGACAACACCCGCTTGCTCGATCACCACGACGTCGAACTGTCCCGGATCCTGTCCGAGGCGGACGCCGGCCCGCTGTTCGACACGCTGGTCGTCTTCGAGTCCTACCCGGTCGACAGCAGTGGCCTGGGCGACGCGGACATCGACGGCATGCGGGTGGTCGCGGCGGACGGAAGCGACGCCGCGCACTACCCGATCACGGTGCAGGCCCACCAGACCGACCGACTGCACGTGCGGATCCGCTACCAGCAGGCCCGCGTGGACGACCGGACGGCCGCCGGTCTGGCCGCTCGGATGGAGACCGTGCTGCGGGGTATCACGACCGATCCGGAAGCGCGGCTGGGCGCGGTCGACCTGTTGACCGCGGCGGAGCGCCGTGCGCTGGTACCCGCCACCGGCGGACCGGCCGAAGCGCCCCGTGTGCTGGCGGAGTTGCTGGCGGCCGGTGCCGCGATGAATTCGGATGCGGCAGCGGTGGTTTCGGCTGAGCGCGCGCTGTCGTACGCCGAGTTGGACGCCTGGTCGAACCGTGTGGCGCGCGAACTGATCGATTGGGGCGTCGGCCCGGGCGACCAGGTGGCGTTGGCGATGGCGCGGTCGGTGGAACTCGTGGTCGGCATGTGGGCGGTGGCCAAGACCGGCGCCGCGTTCCTGCCGGTGGATCCGCGGAATCCGGCAGAGCGCGTCGCGCATATGGTCGCCGACTCCGAGGTTCGCGTCGCGGTCACGGTCGCGGCGTCGCGAGGGCTGGTTCCCGACGCTGTCCGGCGGCTGGTGCTCGACGATCCGGAAATCGGCAAGGCGATCGAGGCGCGGTCCTCGGCCGCGGTGACCGACCGGGATCGACGGCGGACGCCACACGTTCGCGACGCGGCCTATGTGCTGTACACCTCGGGCTCGACCGGAACGCCGAAGGGCGTTGCCGTCACGCACGAGGGACTGGCGAATTTCGCCGCCGTGCAACGGGTTCGCTTCGGCGTGGACGACCGGTCGCGGGTGCTGAACGCGTCCGCTCCCGGTTTCGACGTGGTGGTCCTCGAGCTGCTGCTGGCCCACACCAACGGCGCGGTGCTCGTGGTGCCGCCGCCGGAGGTGTTCGGCGGGCCCGACTTGGCGGAGTTCATTCGCGCGCAGCGGGTGTCGCACTCGTTCATGACGCCGAGCGTGCTGTCGACGATGTCGCCAGAAGGCCTGGATTCGCTGCGGGTGCTGATGGCCGGTGGCGAGGCGGTGACACCGGAGATCGTGACGCAGTGGGCGCCGGGCCGGCGGCTGTTGAACGGATACGGTCCGACCGAGACGACGATTCTGGCCGGCATCAGCGATCCGCTGCATCCCGGCGAGACCGTCACGATCGGTGGTCCGATCGGCGGTGTCGAGGCCGTCGTGCTGGACGCGTGGCTGCGACCGGTGCCGGTCGGCGTGGTCGGCGAGTTGTATCTCGCCGGTGTGCAACTGGCCCGCGGATACGTCAACCGGCCGGTGGCGACGTCGGGTGCGTTCGTGGCGAATCCGTTCGGCGCGCCGGGGTCGCGCATGTACCGCACCGGTGACCTGGCTCGCTGGACGCCCGAACACACCGTGGAATACCTCGGCCGCAGCGATTTCCAGGTCAAGATCCGCGGCCAGCGTATCGAGCTCGGTGAGATCGAGGCCGTGCTCGCCGCACAGCCCGGCGTGGAGCACGCGGTGGTCGTGCTGCGCAAGGACGAGCGCGGCATCGGCAGGCTCGCCGGCTATCTGGTCGGCTCCGATGGCTTGGATCCGGAGGAGGTCAGGGCCGCCGCGCGGCTGCGGCTGCCCGCGCACATGGTGCCCGATGTGTGCACGGTGCTCCCCGAATTCCCGCTCACCAGAACCGGCAAGCTCGACCGCTTGGCGCTTCCCGCACCGGAATTCACGGCGGCACGGGCCTGGACGGCTCCACGTACGGAGACCGAACGCCACGTCGCGGAAGTCTTCGCACACGTCCTGGGCGTCGACCGGGTCGGGGCCACCGACAGCTTCTTCGACCTCGGCGGCAATTCGCTGTCGGCGACGCGGGTGACCGCCCAGTTGAGCACCGCGCTCGGCGTGCGCGTCGGTGTTCGCGACCTGTTCGAAGCGCCGACGGTCGCCGAGCTCGCCGCCCGGCTGGACACCTCCGAGCTGGCAGTCCGGGTGCCCCTGGTAGCGCGCACCCGCCCCGCACTCGTCCCGCTGTCGCTGGCCCAGCAACGAATGTGGTTCCTCAATCAGCTCGACACCTCGATGGGTGCCTACAACATCCCGCTGGTGCTCCGGCTGAAGGGCGAACTCGACCTCGACGCACTGCGACGCGCGTGCGCGCTGGTCATCGATCGGCACGAGTCGCTGCGCACCAAATTCCCGATAACCGACGGAACACCGCATCAGGTCGTCGTGCCCGTCGAGGAGGTCCCGACCGGACTCGACGCGGTCGAGGTCGACGCGGAACGGCTGATGGAGCTCGTGCTCGCCACGGTTTCGGCGAGCTTCGACGTGACGCAGGCGCCCCCGGTGCGCGCGGAGTTGTTCCGGCTCGGTGCGGACGAGCACGTCCTGGTCATCGCAGTTCACCACATCTGCGCCGACGGGCAGTCCATGCTGCCGCTCGCCCGGGACGTGGCGATGGCCTACCAGGCGAGCAAGCAAGGGACGCCGCCGCCGTGGCCCGCGCTCGCGGTCCAGTACGCGGACTACACCCTGTGGCAGCGCGACGTGCTCGGCGACGAGCACGACCCGGGCTCGGTCATGTCCCAGCAGTTGCGTTTCTGGAAGGACACCCTCGGCGGGCTGCCCGAGCTGCTCGAATTGCCGACCGATCTGCCGCGCCCGCCGGTGGCGTCCATGCGCGGCCGCACGGTGGACTTCGCGATCTCCGCCGCGTTGCAGGAACGGATCGGCGCGGTCGCACGTGCGGCGAACGCGACGGTGTTCATGGTCATGCACGCCGCGCTGGCAGTCCTGCTCTCGCGGCTGGCCGGGATCGGCGACGTCGCGGTGGGCACCCCGGTGGCCGGCCGCGGCGAGCGCGAGCTGGACGATCTGATCGGCATGTTCGTCAACACCCTCGTGCTGCGGTCACGGGTGTCGTCGCGCCAGTCGTTCGCCGAGCTGCTCGCGGCGACCCGGGAAACGGACCTGGCCGCGTTCGCGCATGCCGACGTGCCGTTCGAGCAAGTGGTGGAGGCGCTGAACCCGCCGCGGTCCACCGCGCATCTGCCGCTGTACCAGGTCACGCTCGATGTCCAGAACCTGAGCAAGGCCGCGCTGGAACTGCCCGGACTGATCGTCGAGCCGGTCGAGAACGGATTCGAACCGGCGCAGGCCGACCTGAACCTGAACCTGGTCGAACGGTCGGGCGCCCAGGGGGAGCCGGATGGCATCCGGGGACGCCTGACCTACGCCACCGATCTCTTCGTCGAGGAGACGATGACCCGGTTCGCGCAGGCATATGTGCGGATTCTGGAAGAGGTGACCGCCGACCCGGCGGTCGCGGTCGGCGACATCGACCTCGTGGGCGCGGGGGAACGTCGTGCGGTGCTCGACGCGGCCGGTGACGCGGGGGTCGCGGTGCCCGAGACCACCCTCGCCGAGCTGTTCGCCGCTCAGGCCGCCGCACGGCCGGACGCGGTCGCGGTGACCGACGGCCAGGCGCGGCTGACCTACGCGGAGCTGGACCGCCGCGCCGCCGCGGTGGCGGCACGGCTGACCGAACTCGGCGTGGGACCGGAATCGCTGGTCGCCGTGGCGTTGCCGCGCTCGACCGACCTGGTGGTTGGCCTGCTCGGCGTCGTGCGCGCGGGTGCGGGATATCTGCCGCTGGACGTGGCGTATCCCGCGGAGCGGTTGCGCTTCATGCTCGACGACGCGGGTCCGTCCGCGGTGCTGACCACGGCGGGCATGTCCGCGGCGGTGCCGGAGTGCGCCGCGCCGGTCCTGCTCCTCGAGGATTGCGATGACGCGTCCGATCCGGTGGTTTCCGCTGCGCGACCGGGCAACGTCGCCTATGTGATCTACACGTCGGGATCGACGGGCCGTCCCAAGGGCGTGACGGTCGGCCACCGCGAAGCGGTCACCCTGTTCACCAACGCGGCCGAGCGCTTCGACCTCGGACCCGACGACGTGTGGACGATGTTCCATTCCTACGCCTTCGATTTCGCGGTGTGGGAAATCTGGGGTGCGTTGCTGTCCGGCGGCAAGGTCGTCGTGGTCGACTACGACACCTCCAGGTCGCCGGAGACCTTCGTCGAGGTCGTGGCCCGCGAAGGGGTGACGGTGTTGAGCCAGACACCCTCGGCGTTCTACGGCTTCGCCGACGCCGAGCGCCGCTACCGGGAAGCGGGCTGCCCCGCAGGCGATCTGGCGCTTCGTTATGTCGTCTTCGGTGGTGAGGCGCTGGACGCGTCCCGGTTGGACGGCTGGTTCGCCGCGCACGCGCCGGGATCGCCGCGGCTGGTCAACATGTACGGCATCACCGAGACGACCGTGCACGTGACGTTCTCCGAGGTCACGCCGGCTCAGACAGGTGCGGCCGGGATCGGTGCGCCGCTCCCCGGATTGCGGGTGTACGTCCTCGACGACCGCTTGCGGCCGGTGCCGATCGGCGTCGCCGGTGAGATCTACGTGGCCGGTGGCCAGCTCTCGCGAGGGTATCTGGGAGCCCCGGCACTGACCGCGGGCCGATTCGTGGCCAACCCGTTCGACCGCGACGGCTCCCGGCTGTACCGATCCGGGGACGTGGGCCGCTGGCGGAGGTCGGCGAGCGGGCTGGAGTTGGCCTACGCGGGCCGGGCCGACGCGCAGGTGCAGTTGCGTGGTTTCCGCATCGAACTCGGCGAGGTGGAGTCGGCGCTGCTGCGGCACCCGCTGGTCACCCAGGCCGCGGCGGCGGTGCACCGGCACGATCGCGGGGTGGACCAGTTGATCGGCTACGTCGTCGGCGTCGGCGGGGAGCGGATCGATCCGGCGGAGGTCCGCGAGACCGCCGCCGAGGTCCTGACGAGTTACATGGTGCCCGCCACGATCATGGTGCTGCCCGCACTGCCGTTGACGGTCAACGGCAAGCTCGATCGAAAAGCGCTGCCTGCGCCCGAGTTCGAGGAATCGACGGCCGCGTTCGCGGAGCCGCGGACGCACACGGAGAAAGTGATCAGCGACGTCTACGCGCAGGTTCTGGGTGTCCGGCGCGTCGGGGCGACGGACGGGTTCTTCGATCTCGGCGGCAACTCGCTGCTGGCCACGATGGTGGTGACCGAATTGCGCGGTCGCGGTGTGACCATCCAGTTGCCGTGGATGTTCGACGACGCGACGCCGCGAGCGCTGGCGGCCAGGGCCGACGGCGCGGAGGGCGGCTCGGGCCTGCAAGTGTTGCTGCCGCTGCGGGCGCAGGGCGCGAAACCCGCGGTGTTCGCGGTGCACCCCGCGGGCGGTCTGGCGTGGTTCTACGGCGGCGTGGTCGAGCATCTGCACAAGGACCGGCCGGTCTACGGCTTGCAGGATCCCCACGTCGTGGCGGGCGAACCGGGTGCGCGTTCCGTCGACGAACTGGCCGAACGCTATGCGGCCGAGATTCGCCGACTGCAGCCCAGCGGCCCGTACCACCTGCTCGGGTGGTCGCTCGGCGGTGCGATCGCCCATGCCGTCGCCGTCCGGCTTCAGCGGGAAGGGCAGCACGTCGGCATGCTGGCGATGATGGACAGCGCCGTCGGCGACTCCCAGGCGCTGGCCGCGTCGATGGGATCCACCGCCGGCGAGCCCGCGCCCGGCGAACTGATGGCCGATCTGCTCGGCGGCTGGCGTGAACTGTTCGATCTGGGCGCGGAGGTGACCGCGGATACCCACGAACAGGCATGGGCGGTGATCCGCGCGCAGGTGACCGCCAGCGGCATGTTCACCGCCGAACAGGTCGACCGGGTGATGGAGAGCTTCCAGACCGCCACCGCCATCGCCGAGGAGTACCAGCCGGGCGTCTTCGACGGCGACCTGGTCTTCTTCACCGCGGGGAAAGACCGCGCGGACGGCGACGCCGTCCTGCGGACGTGGCGGCCCTTCATCACCGGCGACCTGCACAACACGGTCGTCGACGCACGGCATCTCGAATTGACCCACCCGCACGCATTGGCCGTCATCGGCCCGATCCTCGAAAGGTTCTTGAACGAATGCTGAAGACTCTCGATCAACTCCAGCAACTCCGGCTCGAGGACGGCAGGACGGTCGCCTGCACCAGTCCGGCCGAGGCGCGGATGTTGTGGGGCGAGATGTCGACCGACGGTTTCTACCGGCTAGCCGCCGCGCTCCTGCGACCGGGGGACATCGCACTCGATATCGGCGCGAACATCGGGCTGAGCGCGATGATGTTCGCCGACACCTGCCCCGGGGTGCGAGTGATCGCCGCCGAGCCGGCCCCGGCGACCTTCGACTGTCTACAGCGCAACATGGGCATGCACGTGCCGGACGGGGTGGCACTGCAAGTCGCGGTCGGCGCCGCGCCCGGCAGTGCGCCGTTCACCTGGTACCCGCGAGCCTCCGCGAATTCCGGGCTCTACGCCGACCGCGCGGCGGACGACGAAGCCACCGAGATCTATCTGCGCAACAGCGGCCTCGACGACGAGGCGATCGCGCTCATCACCGCCGGGCTGCACGAGGGTGAGCGCATGGACGTCGAGGTCACCACCGTTTCGGCGATCCTGCGCGAGCACGGTCCGAACGCGGAGGTCGGCTTGCTCAAGGTCGATGTCGAGCGAGCGGAACTCGACGTACTGCTCGGGGTGGCCGACACGGACTGGCCGCGCATCCGCGCCGTGGTGGCCGAGGTGCACGACCGGGACGATCGTTTGGCGCAGTGCTGCGAGTTACTGCGCAGGCACGGCCTGCTCGCGCGAACCCGCCAGGACCCGAGCCTGACGGGGACCGAACTGCACGAGATCTACGGCGTGCGGCCGGAGACCGTCTGACAGACTCCGTCGTACAACGTCCCACCGGTACGGGAACAGCCCGAGTAGTCGAGGCTGTTCCCGTACCGGATTGCTTCCGGTCGACGCATCACTCTGTGCGTAGGCAGGTCCGGTCAGAACGCGGCTTCGTCGAGATCCATGACGCTGATGTCGACATCGGAGATCACCGACCATTCCGCGCTGAGGTGCGGCAGGACCGTCTTGGCGAAGAACGACGCGACGGCGACCTTGCCTTGGTAGAAGGCGCGGTCCTGGTCGCCGGGATCGGCATCCAATGCCGTGATGGCGATTTCGGCGGCGACGATCAGCCGCCAGGCGACGAGGAGGTCGCCGACGGCGAGCAGGAACCGGACGGAGTTCAGTCCGATCTTGTACAACTCGGCAGGTTGCTGCTGGGCCGCGAGCAGATGCTGGGTGAACCGGCCCGTCATGTCCTGGACATCCTCGAGCGCGGTCGCGAGCAGAACCTTCTCGGCCTTGAGCCGGCCGTTGCCCGTGGCGGAGTGCGCCGTGTCCCGGATCCGGCTCGCGAGGTGGGCCAGCGCGACGCCGCGGTCACGGGCGATCTTGCGGAAGAAGAAGTCCTGCGCCTGGATGGCGGTGGTGCCCTCGTAGAGCGAGTCGATCTTCGCGTCGCGGATGTACTGCTCGATCGGGTAGTCCTGCAGGAAGCCGGAACCGCCCAGGGTCTGCAGCGACTCGGTCAGGTACTGGTAGGCCCGCTCGGAGCCGACGCCCTTGACGATCGGCAGGAGCAGGTCGTTGACCCGCGCGGCGAGTTCCGCGTCCGCGCCCGAGATGTGCTGTGCCACCACGTCGTTCTGGTGCCCGGCGGTGTAGAGGTAGATAGCGCGAAGACCTTCGGCGTAGGCCTTCTGCATCATCAGCGACCGGCGCACGTCGGCGTGCCGGGTGATCGGTACCTTCGGCGCGGTCTTGTCGGCCATGCGGGTCAGATCGCTGCCCTGCACGCGGTTCTTCGCGTATTCGAGGGCGTTGAGGTAACCGGTGGACAAGGTGGCGATGGCCTTGGTGCCCACCATCATGCGGGCTTCCTCGATGACCTGGAACATCTGCGCGATGCCGTTGTGCACCTCGCCGACCAGCCAGCCCTTGGCCGGGATGCCGTGGCCGCCGAAGGTCAGCTCGCAGGTGGCGGAGGCTTTCAGGCCCATCTTGTGCTCGACGTTGGTGACGAAGACGCCGTTGCGCTCGCCCAGCTCACCGGTCTCGTGGTCGAAGTGGAACTTCGGCACGAAGAACAGCGACAGGCCCTTGGTGCCCGGCCCGGCGCCCTCGGGGCGGGCCAGCACCAGGTGCATGATGTTCGGGAACAGGTCGTCGGAATCGGCGGAGGTGATGAACCGCTTGACGCCCTCGATGTGCCAGGAACCGTCTTCCTGCTCGATCGCCTTGGTGCGGCCGGCGCCCACATCGGAACCGGCGTCGGGCTCGGTCAGCACCATCGTGGCACCCCAGTTGCGCTCGGTGATGAACTGTGCCCAGCGCTGCTGCTGCTCGGTGCCGACGCCGTGCATGATGTGGGCCATCATCGGCCCCGTCAGGTACATGTAGGCCGCGGGCTGCGCCCCCAGAACGAATTCGCTGATGGCCCAGCTGACCATCGAGGGAGCGGGCACCCCGCCGACCGCCTCCGCCTTGCCGACGCGCCACCAGTCGGCGTCGTACCAGGCGCGCACCGCCTTCTTGAACGGCTCGGGCAGGCTGACGGAGTGCGTGGCCGGATCGAAAACGGGCGGGGTGCGGTCGGTTTCGGCGTACGGTTCGGCGACCGGTCCCTCGGCCAGGCGCGCCGCCTCCGCCAGCATCGATCGCACGGTGTCTCCGTCCAGATCCCCGAACGCTCCGGTCCGCAGGATGTCGTCGAGTCCGTACACCTCGAAAAGGTTGAACTCGAGGTCGCGCACGTTGCTCTTGTAATGGCTCACGGGCCAGTGCCTTTCGAGAAACGGGCCGGTGTACCGGCGAGGATTCGGCGGGCGCACGGAGAGGTGATCACCCACGGCACACTGTGCGGCACCGACAACTCGAAAGCAATCTCATGTTAATGACTGCTAAGTAAAGTCTCAGAGGAGCGGCAATATTCAATCCGCTGCTAGCGCATAATCGGCGCGCATAAGTTAATAGCCACTAAGTGGCACAAATCACTGCCGACCAACTCGGCCATGGCTACCGGCCGCTCCGATGCCCTCCCCGATGGCGACGAGAATCTCGACGAGATCGGCGCGCCGCCGGAAGCGGGGATTGCGTACGGCATCGATGACGACAGTGGTGACGGCGCGGCTGAGCACCCGTGCGCTGGGCGCGGACAGGTCCGGTCGCACGGCCTGCAGCATGCGAGCCCACTGGGCGATGCCGTCGAGGCGCACCCGTCGGTAGCGCCGCACCCCGTCGCCCGGCAGATGCCGGATCTCGCTGACGGTGATCGCCAAGAGATCGGGCTCGTCGACGCCCAGTTGGGCGAAGCTGCGCATGAGCGAGCGCATGGACTCCTCGGCGCTGCGGCCCTCGGCGATGGCCCGGGCGAGCAGCAGCCGGAGCCACTCGTCCTGGCGCCGGACGATCTGGTCCAGCAGATCCGCCTTGCTCGAGAAGTGGTGGTAGAGCGCGGGTCCGGTGACGCCGACCGCCGCACCGATGTCCTCGATGCCCACGGCGGCATAACCGCGGGCGCTGAACAGGCGCGCCGCCTCGGCGAGCATCCGCTCCGACCGCAGCGCTCGATCGAGCGCGGCGTTGCCGGTCTCCATGCGCGGTGGCCGGTGCGGCGCGTAGCCTGCCGGACACGCGGGCATCCGGGTCGTGATCACGGCCGCGACGGCGGCGTCGAGCACCTGCGCGGCGGCCGGTGCGGGCAACTCGGCGCGATGATAGGAGGGGCTGACCGCGATCGAGAGCACGCACCAGCTGAGCAGTTCGACGTCAGCGGCGCTCAGCTCCGGGCGGCGCAGGCGGATCGCGCGCCGCAGGTAGCGGGTCAGCCGCGCGACGCGGACGAGCACCGCGGTCTTGTCGGCGGCGGTCAAGTTGCGGAACTCCAGTTGCCACAGGCGCGGCAGGCCGCGCAGCTCGAGCGCGACCCGGACCAATTCGGCCAGTACCGCGCCACCGGAATCGTCGGCGCGATACGCGGCGTCGAGCCGGTGGAGCGTGTCGTCGAGCCCGACCATCAGGCACTGCCCCAAAAGTTGCTGCTTGTTGCGGAAGTGCCGATACAACGCCGTCGCCGAGATGTCGACCGCTGCCGCGATGTCGGCCATCGTCGTGCCGTAATAGCCGCCGTGCGTGAAGGCGTCGACCGCGGCGTCGAGGATCATCTCGCGCCGATGCGGTGGTCTTCGTCGTGGCTGTCCGCCGTGCGCCTGTGTGCCCATCGCGGTCAGTGTCGCGTATCGGATCGTCCTCGGTGGGGTCGGGCCGCCTCCGCGTGCGAGCCGTTCGCTGGTAGGCGCGGTGGGGATCCGGCGCGACGACCATCCGTATGACGATTTCGTCATAGTCGACGCCGCGGTTCTACTGTCGAGTAGGCTTCCCGCAGCTATCACCAGCCCGGGGATCGTTCATCGATCAGGTAAGCAGAGGGAGCCCGCCCGTGAGCGCTGACACCGCGGACGCCACAGCACTGTCCAGCATGGCGGCTCGCCTGCGCATCGCGTCGACCGTCATCCTGCGGCGCGCCCGGCGGGATCCCGAGGAACGGCGGCTGTCCGCGACGCAGTGGGCGGTTCTGGGTCGTCTGCATCGGCACGGCGCCATGGCCGCGGTCGACTTGGCGCGGCTGGAGATGCTCCGGCCGCAAACGATGCGCAACGTGGTCGACGGATTGCGTGATCAGGGCCTGATCGTCGGTGTGCGCGACTCGAACGACGGACGCCGGGTGAATCTGACCCTCACCGACGAAGGCCGCGCGTGGGTGTGCGGTCACCAGGCCTCCGCGAACGCCGCGCTCGCGCAGGTGTTGTCGGAAAGCCTGCGGACCGGTGAGTTGCACAAGGTCGGCGAGGCGCTGGATCTGCTGGAGCGCATCGCCTATGGGTGATCGCGGCGCGGCTTCATGGAGCGCAGGCTGCCTCGAAGCCGAGTCACCTTGCCCGGCAACCGCACGATGACATGGCAGCCGGTCCGCCGGGAGACGGGGTGAGCGCCCCGGTCCACAGATCGATGATCGCCCGGCCGCACTCGTCCGCGGTGCGACCGGCCGGTGGGTCCAGGACCGCGCCGTGGATCTGTGCCTCCACCGCCTGCACGAGCAACACGGCCGTCAATGCCGGGTCGGCGCCGCCGACGTCGAGGCGGCGCAGATGGAACTCCACTTCGCCCGCGAGAACCTGTTCGAGTTGGCGCAGGCGCTCGACGCCATCGGGCGTGCGCGGCGCCTGATCGAAGAGCAGCCGGTGCATCTCCGGCTGCGCGGTATGCAACCGCGTCACCGCGTCGACCAACTGCTCGATGGTTTCGCGCAGCGGTGGCTGCTCGGCACGGAGGCGTTCGGCCGCAACGAGGAGCGTCAGCGAGGCCTCGCGGAGGTGACGTTCGGCGAGCGAGTACAGCAGCGCGTCCTTGTTCGGGACGTAGTGGTAGAGGGTTCCGATGGAGACGCCGGCGAGCTCGGCGATCTTGTTCGTCGTGGTGGCCGCGTATCCATGCTGCTGGAAAAGTCGAGCAGCGGCGTCGAGGATCGCTTCGAAAGTGAACTCCGAGCGCTGCTGGCGCGGGGTTTTCCGGGGTGTCGACATGGGGTCCTGAAATCGAGTTGGCAAAACCGAGGATTGCTCGAATTATTGTGGCATGCACACCTCCTACCTCGCATTTCTTCCTGCCGACCTGCGCGCGGACCCGGAGCTACGGCCGCAGTCGGCCGCCTGGTCGTGGCGCGGGCACCGGGTGCACGTCGAACGTGTCCGCCGACCGGAGGCGGAGGTGCAAATGATCTTGATCCACGGCGCCGGTGGGCATGCCGCGGCCATGTGGCCGTTCGCGGCGCTGGCGGCGGCGCGGGGTTTCGACGTTCAGGTGCCCGACCTGCCCGGCTACGGCCACACCGGGGTCCCGTCGCCTCGCGGGATCCGGTACTCGGACTGGGTGGACTGCGTCGCCGATCTGGTCCGGGCGGCGAAGTCGGCCGACCCGAGGCCGCTGGTGCTGGTCGGCGCGAGTATGGGCGGCATGCTGGCGTACGCCGCGGCGGCGCGCACCGGCATGGCCGACGCGCTGGCGGCCACTTGTCTGCTGGACCCGCGGCTGCCGCCGGTTCGGGCAGCCATCGCCCGGCACCGGTGGCTGGGCCGGTACGGAATTCGGCTGCTGATTCCCGTTCTCGACGGTCTGCGGGTTCCGGTGCGGTTGCTCGCCAACATGTCCGCGATGTCCAGCGACCCCGGGTTGACCCGTGTCGTCGCGACCGATCCCCACGGCGGCGGCTCCCGGATACCGCTGGGATTCCTGCGCACCTATCTGCGGTCCGCTCCCGATGTCGAACCGGAGGAATTCACCGCCTGCCCCGTGTGGCTGGTGCACCCTGGGGCCGATCGTTGGACTCCGCTGTCGCTGAGCCAGGCGTTCTTCGATCGGATCGCCGCGCCCAAGCGTCTGATCGTGCTGGACGCGGCGGCGCACTATCCCGTGGAGAGGCCGGGCATCTACCAACTGGCCGACGCGTTCACCGAGATTCGCGACCAGTTGGTCGCCGGCCCGTCGGCCGATCGATGAATCGCTCGGTTGTGGTCACCTCGAGCGCTCGCGATGCCGTCCGGATCCGCACCGATGCGGTAGGTAAGGTCTGAAGCGTCGTGGAACGGACTCCACGATGCAGCCGCCGAAGTCCTTCGCGCGGACGCGCCGCCCTGTCGAACGAAGAGAGCTGATTGATGCCGACCTCCACAGCGCGTGCACAGATCGGGGTCACCGGTCTGGCGGTCATGGGTAGCAACATCGCACGGAACTTCGCCAGGAACGGCTATACCGTTGCGCTGCACAACCGTACCGTCGCCAAGACCGACGCACTGCTCGAGGCCCACGGCGACGACGGCGACTTCGTGCGCACCGAGACCGTCGAGGAGTTCGTCGCCGCGCTCGAGAAGCCGCGCCGCGTGCTGATCATGGTGAAGGCGGGCGCGGCCACCGACGCGGTGATCGAGGAACTGGCGGACGCGATGGAGCCGGGCGACATCATCATCGACGGCGGAAATGCCCTCTACACCGATACCATCCGGCGCGAGGCCGCGATGCGTGAGCGCGGGCTGAACTTCGTCGGAGCGGGCATCTCCGGTGGAGAGGAGGGCGCTCTCAACGGCCCCGCGATCATGCCGGGCGGTCCCAAGGAGTCCTACGACTCGCTGGGGCCGCTGCTGGAGTCGATCGCCGCCAAGGTCGACGGAACGCCTTGCTGCACCCATATCGGTCCCGACGGTTCCGGACATTTCGTCAAGATGGTGCACAACGGCATCGAGTACGCCGACATGCAGTTGATCGGGGAGGCCTACCACCTGTTCCGCGACGCGCTCGGTTTCGATGCCAAGCAGATCGCCGACGTGTTCACCCAGTGGAACTCCGGCGACCTGGAGAGCTACCTCGTCGAGATCACCGCCGAGGTGCTGAATCAGGTCGACGCCAAGACGGGCAAGCCGCTCGTCGACGTGATCGTCGACGCGGCGGAACAGAAGGGCACCGGGCGCTGGACGGTGAAGTCCGCGCTCGATCTCGGTGTGCCGGTCACCGGCATCGCCGAAGCGGTGTTCGCGCGGGCGCTGTCCGGTTCCCGCGAGCAGCGCAAAGCCGCGCGCGGCTTGGCCTCGGGCCGGCTGGCCGACAAGCCCACCGACGTGGAGCAGTTCACCGAGGACATCCGGCAGGCGCTCTACGCCTCCAAGGTGGTCGCCTACGCGCAGGGCTTCGACCAGATCGCGGCGGGCAGTGCCGAATACGACTGGGACCTGCGCCCCGGCGATCTCGCGACGATCTGGCGTGGCGGCTGCATCATCCGCGCCCGATTCCTCAACCGGATCAAGGAAGCCTACGACGAGAACCCCGCGCTGCCGAGCTTGATCCTGGCGCCGTACTTCCGCGAGGCGATCGAGACGGCCATCGACAGCTGGCGCCGGGTCGTGGCCACCGCGACCCTGCTGGGCATCCCGGTGCCCGCGTTCGCCTCGTCCCTGTCCTACTACGACGCCCTGCGCGCCGAGCGTCTTCCGGCCGCGCTCACCCAGGGGCAGCGGGACTTCTTCGGCGCGCACACCTACGAGCGCGTGGACGCCGATGGGAAGTTCCACACGCTCTGGAGCGGTGACCGCAGCGAGGTCCGCGCCGACTAGCCGGGCGCAAGCGCAGTGCGGGGTTCGTTCCCGCACTGCGCATCCGGTTCCGGTCAGTCGCGTATTCCGGCAGCTCGCTCCCACGCCGCCCGGCGCAGCAGGCGCAGTCCGTTGAGCCCGACGATCACGGTGGAACCCTCGTGCCCGGCGACGCCGAGCGGAAGCGGTAGCGTTCCGGCGAGATCCCAGACGGCCAGCACGCCGATGAAGGTGGCGGCGATGGCGAGGTTCGCCAGCACTACCCGCCGCGCCTGCCGCGACAGCGCGATCACCGCCGGGATAGCGGTCAGATCGTCGCGCACGACGACGGCGTCGGCGGTCTGCAAGGTCAGGTCGGAGCCGGCGCCCCCCATGGCGATGCCGACCTCAGCCGTGGCGAGGGCCGGGGCGTCGTTGATGCCGTCGCCGACCACGGTCACTTTCCGTCCGTCCTTCTGCAGTTCCCGCACGGCGGTCACCTTGTCGTCGGGCAGGAGTTCGGCCCGCACATCGGTGATGCCCAACTCGGCGGCGAGCCGGTCGGCGGCGGCGCGGTTGTCGCCGGTCAGCAGCACCGGCGCGGTGCCGGTCACCGCGCTGCTCGCGCGCACGGCGGCCTCCGCTTCGGGGCGGAGCCGGTCGGTCAGGGCCAGCACTCCGATCGGCCGATGCTCACAGGTGACGACCACGGCGGTGTAGCCGTCGGCGTGGAATGCGTCGACGGCGGTGTGCGGGGAGTGGCTTTGATCAGCGGGACGCGACGCCGTGGGGGAGACGACACCGACGAGGCGATCGCCCACGCGAGCGGTCACGCCGCGACCGGGGTATGCCGTGAACTCGGTGGCCTCGGACAGTCGCAGATCCCGGCGCCGGGCCGCGCGCACGATCGCCGCCGCCAGCGGGTGTTCACTCGGGCGCTCGGCCGACGCGGCGAGCGCGAGCAACTCGTCGTCGGTGAATCGTTCGTCGAGGCGGCGTATTTCGGCGAGCTCGGGGATGCCGCGGGTCAGGGTGCCGGTCTTGTCGAAGGCGATGTGTGTGGTGGCGCCGAGCTTCTCCATGACGACCGCGGATTTGACCAGGACGCCGTGGCGACCGGCATTGGCGATCGCCGCCAGCAGCGGCGGCATGGTGGCCAGCACGACCGCGCAGGGGGAGGCGACGATCATGAATGTCATCGCGCGCAAGAGCGCTTGCCGCACGGTGTCGCCGAACAGCAGGGGAACGATGAAGACCGCGAGGGTGACCGCGACCATGCCTATCGAGTAGCGCTGTTCTATCTTCTCGATGAAAAGCTGGGTGCGCGCCTTGGTTTGGGCCGCCTGCTCGACCAGGGCCGCGATCCGGGCGACCACGGAGTCCTCTGCACGGCGCTCGACGCGGACTCGCAGCGCGCCGGTGCCGTTGAGTGTGCCCGCGAACACCTCGTCGCCCGCGGTCTTGTCGACCGGCAGAGGTTCACCGGTGATGGTGGCTTGATCGACCTCGCTGCCGCCGGAGAGCACCGTCGAGTCCGCGGCGATCCGCTCACCGGGGCGCACCACCACGACATCCCCGACGCGCAGGTCCGCGGCGTGCACCGTCTCCTCGGCGCCGTCGGCGGCGACCCGGGTCGCGGTGTCCGGCGTGAGGTCGAGCAATCCGCGTACCGAGTCCTCGGTTCTGGCGGTGGCCAGCGCTTCGAGGGCGCCGGAAGTCGCGAAGATGACGATCAGCAACGCGCCGTCGGTGATCTGGCCGATGGCGGCCGCGCCGATCGCCGCCGCGACCATGAGCAGGTCGACATCGAGCGTCTTGTCCCGCAACGCCTGTAAGCCGGCCCATCCCGGTTCCCATCCGCCCGCGGCGTAGCAGGCGAGGTAGAGGCCCCACCACAGCCATTGCGGACCATCGGCCAGCTGCATCGCGAGACCGGCGAGGAAGAACGCCACCGCCAGGGCGGCCCACCGTACTTCCGGCAGGGCGAACAGCCGAGTCCGGCGCGTGAGCACGCGATCGGACGGCGGAGTCGGACGGGTCGGCGCGAGTGTCGGCGCGGCCACGGGTCACCTCCAGGAGAGCAGTCGAACGATCGCGCCGACCATATCAGAAAACATGAACATGTCTTCATTTGTTCTTGGAGTATGCTTCTCAGTCATGGGACACGGCGTGGAGGGCAGGGATCGCCCTGCCGCGCGCCTGGACCCCGAATCGGCCGGCCATGTGGCGACCACGTTGCAGGCACTGGCCACGCCGAGCCGGTTGATGATCCTCACCGAACTGCGTCAGGGCCCGCTGCCGGTGAGCGCGCTCGCCGACGCCATCGGGATGGAACAGTCCGCCGTCTCCCATCAGCTGCGGCTGCTGCGCAATCTCGGGCTGGTCACGGGCACTCGCACCGGCCGCAGCATCGTCTACAGCCTCTACGACAACCACGTCGCTCAACTGCTGGACGAGGCGATCTACCACAGCGAGCATCTGCGGCTAGGGCTGGCCGACCGCCCCGAGACCGCAGGCCGACTGTCGGAAATCGATCGGTAAATCCACCGCTTGACCTGGAGCGCACTCCAGCACTTAGTGTGCGGTCGTACAGGATTGTCCACCGGAAGGGATCGGTTCATGGAACTCGGTTTTCACGTCCCCATCTTCGACATCGACGGCGGTACGACCGCCATCGCCGGTGAGCTGGCGCGAGTGGGCGCGGCCGCCGAGGCGTCCGGAGCGACCTGGTTGTCGTTCATGGACCACTACTTCCAGATCGAGCCGACCGGGCTGCCCGCGGAGGCGAACATGCTGGAGGGTTACACCACCCTCGGGTACTTGGCCGCGCACACCTCGCGCGTCGACCTCGGCCTGCTCGTCACCGGCGTGACCTATCGCCACCCCGGCCTGCTCGCCAAGATCGTCACCACTCTCGACGTGCTGTCGGGTGGCCGGGCCGTGCTCGGGATCGGCGCCGCGTGGTTCGAACGCGAACACCACGGGCTGGGCGTGCCGTACCCGTCGACCGCCGAGCGGTTCGAGCGGCTGGAGGAGGCGTTGCGCATCTGCCGTCAGATGTGGGACCCGCAGGACAACGGGCCGTTCGAGGGGAAGCACTACCAACTGGCCGAGACGCTGTGCTCGCCGCAGCCCATCAATCGGCCCAAAGTGCTCATCGGCGGCGGGGGAGAGCGCAAGACGCTGCGGTTGGTCGCGCAATACGGCGACGCCTGCAACTTGTTCGGCTCCTCGCCCGCGGACGTCGAGCACAAGCTCGAGGTGCTGCGCCGGCATTGCGACGACGTCGGCCGGAATTACGACGATATTCGCAAAACGATCATCGCCAACAATCCGCGGCCGAACCCGGATAACCGGGACGAATTCGTCCGGCAGATGGCGGACTACGCGAAACTCGGCATCGAAACCGCCATCGTCACGCCGACTACCGGCTCCCCGGCGGCGTGGATCGATGGCATGTCGCCCGCCGTCCAGCAGTTGGCCGAACTCGGCTGACGCAACGCAGTCCGCCATCGAGGCCGGCGCGGCGGAGGTATCGCGGTATGGGCCCGGATCGCTTCACCGGATGCCGGGCCCGGTCGGCGATTTCGCGGAAACGACCTCTGCGGAAGCCGGAGCGGCGCTCTGTCAGAGTTTGTAACCGATCTGGCGCAGCAGCTGTTTACGGGCGGCCTGGTCGTCGGCGGTCTCCACGCCGAGCGGCGCCGAACCGTCGATCACTCCGACGATTCCTCTGCCGAGTTCCGTTTCGGCGATCAGTACCTCCACGGGATTGGCTGTGGCGCAGAATATTCCGCAGACTTCCGGAACCTGCTGGATCGCGTTGAGCACGTTGACGGGGTAGCCTTCCCGCAGAAAGACGATGAACGAGTGCCCCGCCCCGAGGGCGGCCGCGTTCTTGGTGGCGAGTTCGACGAGGGAGTCGTCGTTGCCGGAGTGGCGGACGAGGCGAGGCCCGGAGGCCTCGCAGAACGCCAGCCCGAAGCGCAGATGGGGACCGACCCCGACCAGCGCTTCGTGCAGGTCTTCCACGGTCTTGATGAAATGGGACTGTCCGATGACGACGTTGAGATCGTCCGGCTTGTCGATGCGCACGGCTGTCAGATCCACAGCGACATACTGCGCGCCGACGCTGCCGATTCATAGCATTTACGAATTAATTTTGCTCGCGTCGCGAAGGGTGGGGCTCGCCCCGCTCCCGAGGGCGCGGGCAGCGGCTCAACCGGTGCGGGAAGGCAGGTCCACGACCAGCGCTGTGGCGTTGTCTCTTCCTCCGGCCAGGAGCGCGGCGTCCACCAGCGAGTTGGCGATCACGGAAGCCGCCTCGCCCTCGGCGAGGATCGCCTTGACGGCCGCGATGCCCAGCGGCTTGTGCACTCCGTCGGTGCTCAGCAGCAGCCTGCCCGTGCTCGAGCCGGTGGCGGCATACCCGATGTGGTCCGGCCGGACGGTGCGGGCCGAGGTGGTGACCAGATGACCCATCCGCGCCGTGGGGACGCGCCCCCGGGCGCGGTAGAACTCGGCGACGGTGTGATCGGAAGTGATCTGATGCAGCACCCGGCCATTCCAGCGATACGCGCGACAGTCGCCGACCCACGCCACCTCGCAGGGGCCATCCGGATGACCGGCCGAGGGCAGCACCGCGACTACGAGCACGGCGTCGGCCGAGGGTTCCGGGACCTCCCGCAGCAGCTCGTCCTGTGCTGCCAGGATCCCCGCTCGCGCGCCGTCGCGGGCTCCGGCACGTGCCGCCGCGGCGGCCGCCGTGCGCGCCGCCCGGGCGCCGAGCAGATGGTCTCCGACACCGTCGGCGACGACGAATGCCGTCGCTCCGGTCAGCGCGTCGGTCTCGATCGCGACCGCGTCGGCGTTGATGGACCGTGACGCACGCCGACTGGCGGAAGCTCCCATGGACCCGCCCAGCCAGGATGTCTCGATCCGCGGCATGCTCGCGGTGGTACCGGTGTGCATCAAGCTGGTCTCCTCGGAGTGGGCTGGGGAGTGCTGCCGACCAGCACACGTCAAGGACACCGCATCAGTATTTGGGCTTGGCGAGAGCCGGTTGTGGGAACGCTGAGAATTCGCTCTCGATCAGGTCACGGCCGGTGTCGACCGTCCTCTCGTGGAGCCTCGGCTTCCTTCGCGTCTGGTCGACAGCGAAGGGCCGGTGTCGTGGAGCGGAGTGCTGTGCGCGGTGGCCGCGGGTGCCGGACTGCTCCTGCTCGGCGAGGACATGCGGGCGACGCAGTGGCTCGGAATCGGTTTGGTGATCCTGGCGTGCGCCGGATCGGCGCGTGGCTCGCGGAACGACGGCGCTGTGGGAGGTGCCGAAATGGCGGTGTCCAGCGCGGTAGACAAAGTCACCCAGTTTTTCCGATGTCGCTATGGCGCACTTGTTTCCGTCGCCACTGCCGACAGGCATCATGACTAGGCAGAACGCATTCCGGCCATAGCGATTTCGGTAGACCGTGAAGTTGTCGGTGACGTAGACAACATCCGAAACTCGGTGGAATTCACCGCCTTACCGGCGGGTACGTGATCGAATGCTCTGCAACTGACATTCAGAACCCGTTGTGAGGCGTCACGGGTTCGCCGAATCCGGGAGGTTGTGGCGGTGGTCGACGCAAGCGTGCCCACGCTGCGTCCGTCCGAGCTGAAGAGGTTGGCTCAGCTCGACGAACACAACGAACTCTCCGCCGACCAGGTGAGAAAGAGTTCGGAGCGGCTGGGCGTGCCGGAGGAAGACCTGTGGCGGTGGCTGGCGGACCGCCGCGGCGCGTCCGCGGCCACCGACCGCGTGGCTGACCCCGCTCCGGTCACGACGGGCGTCGACGACCCTGATCCGGTCGCCACGGGCGATGCCCCCGAGCCGGCCACCACGCGTATCGATGCCCCCGATCCGCCGACCACGCGTATCGGTGCTCCCGAGCCGGCCACCACCCGCATCGGTGTTCCTGACCCGGCCACTACGCGGATCGGTGTCCCCGAGCCGCGGACCACGCGCATCAATGTGCCGGAGCCGCCGACCAAGTACGTCGGGTACGGCCAGGTCAACCAGCGGCCGTCCCGCATCATCACGCTCGCCGACGCGGCGGGCGACGGACTGTTGCCGCAGATCTCCGACGGTGACGTCACCAATTTCCGGGCCGACGCCTACCGGAGCCTGCCACCGGAGGAGTTCGCCCGCATCGACGCCGTCTACACCGACGGGATCCAGACGGCCTGCCGGTGGCTCGCCGAACATACCGGACGGCCGTGCAGACACGACCTGAACCAGAACGGCGTCGGAAGCTGGCTGGGTCCTCGCGGGGCGGGCTTGGCCGAATACATGCTCTCGGTGCTGCAACCTCGCCTTTCCGCGCCGGATCGCTTCCCGCAGAGTCGAAGCGCCGGTTTGGTGGACGAGTGGAACGACATCCTGAGCCTGTACCGGTTCCTCGGCAGTCTGGTCGCCGACAGCCCGGGCCGCGGGCACACCATCACGCGCCTGCGTGGCGCGCAGGCCGCGTTCCTGCTGCACGGTCTGCGGTTGGACCTGCCGCCGGACCTGGCCTACTCGGTCGGGCCGGGGCTGACGACGGTCCCGACCGATGACGACCTCATCGCCCGAATTCGTGCCCGCACATCCGATCCGGTGGACGCGGCGGCGCTGGCCACCGCGTTGTTCACCGGCGCCACCGCGATGGAACTCAACGCGATCCCCACGGTCGCGCTCGCCGCCGACGCACTGATCTTCAACGGTCCGATCGGCTACACCCACGCGCCCGACCTGTACGTGTGGGTGATTCCGCCCGCGGCGCGTCCGCTGCTCTACGACGCCCGCGTCCAGCAGGAAGCACGCCCCGCGTCCAATGGCAAACTTTTCGCCGGAGCCATCGGCGGCGCGGGTTTCCGCCTCCGCAGGCTCGCCGCGGCGTGCGAGGTGACCCTGCCGGACCTGTACCACTGGCACCACAGCTGGATCCGCCAGGCCGGACTCCTGCGGGGGTCCGAACAACCGACACCGGCCCGCAATACCGATCTGCTCTTCGGGCTGAAACTCGCGCCCCGGCCGCGCCGCCGCCGCGCACGCTGACGCAGGCGGCGTCGCGGAGGTCACCCGGCGTCGTCGAGAAGACGCCTGGGCGCGGCCTGCCGCCAGGAGTCGAGCACGATGGCTTCCAGTTCGTCCTGGTCGTCGAGGGCGGTCAGACGCGCGCGAACCCAGGCGTTGTTGGCTTCGTGGGCGGCGATCCAGAATTTGCCCGGTTCGGCGACAACGAGTTCGTCTCGGTCGGCGACGGGGCAGCGGACCGCCATCGAGGTCTCCGCCTCCGGAAGCGTGAGAAACAGTTTGCCCGCGACGCGGAAGATCGGCATCCCCCAAGCGAACTGTTCGGATGTCTCCGGCAGCGACAGCGCGAAGGCCCGGACATCGTCCCCGGTGAAACTCATGCACCGAATCCTTCCAGGCCGCAAGGAAACCTCCGTGCGCGGTCGATCCATAGGGCGCTGTGCCGACGTCACCACTGCTCGATCCCGGAACGTTCGTCGAGATCGGCGCACTCGCACGCCAGGAGCCCCGGACGCGAAGTGCAAGCAGCTCGGCGCGCCGATATCAGCCTGGCCTGGTCCACCGCCCACATCGCCGTGATCGGCGCGGAGAGCGCGGTCGACATCGCCGGGCGACGCCAGCTGATGCAGGTTCCCGAAGACCAGCGCGCGGCGGCGCGGGAGTTCATGATCGACCAGTACAACGCCACGGTCGCCACGCCGTGGATCGCGGCGGAACGCGGCGGAACGCGGCTACATCGACGCCGTCATCGAGCCTTCGCGCACGCGGCTGGAGATTCGGCATGCGCTCCAGCTCCTGCGGGACAAGGAAGCGGCCGCCGAACACAACCGCG
This sequence comes from Nocardia sputorum, assembly GCF_027924405.1. Taxonomy (NCBI): domain Bacteria; kingdom Bacillati; phylum Actinomycetota; class Actinomycetes; order Mycobacteriales; family Nocardiaceae; genus Nocardia; species Nocardia sputorum. The sequence continues at coordinate 3,047,520 of NZ_AP026978.1, forward strand.
CAAGCACAGCGTGTACCCGATGTAGCGACGGGTTTTCCCGCTCCCGGGGTGGGTATGCGGCCGGGTGGGACGAAGGTCCGCGGTCGGAGGAGTTGCGGGCATGGACTGGTTCACCGCATCCGAATACTGGCTCAGCAGGCAAGTGCTGACCCGCGGTGTCGCGGCCGTCTATCTGATCGCCTTCGTGGTCGCCGCCCGGCAATTCCGGGCGCTGATCGGGGAGCACGGCATGCTGCCGGTGCCGCGGTGGCTGGAACGGCGGTCGTTCCGGCGGACGCCGAGCATTTTCCATATCCACTATTCCGATCGCTTCTTCGCCGCCGTCTGCTGGTTCGGTGCGGCGCTGTCCGCGGCGATGGTCGCCGGCGCGGCCGACGCGGTGCCGCTGTGGGCGGCGATGCTGCTGTGGGCGACGTTGTGGGCGCTCTACCTGTCGATCGTGAACGTGGGACAGGAGTGGTACGCCTTCGGCTGGGAGTCACTGCTGCTGGAATGCGGCTTCCTGGTGATCTTCCTGGGCAACGACCACACGGCGCCGCCGGTGCTGGTGCTGTGGCTGTCCCGCTGGTTGCTGTTCCGGGTGGAGTTCGGCGCCGGGCTGATCAAAATGCGCGGTGACCGGTGCTGGCGCGATCTGACCTGCCTGTACTACCACCACGAGACCCAGCCGATGCCCGGACCGCTGAGCTGGTTCTTCCACCACCTGCCCAAGCCGCTGCACCGCGCCGAGGTGCTGGGCAACCATTTCGCGCAGCTCGTCGTGCCCTTCGGGCTGTTCGCCCCGCAACCGGTGGCGAGCATCGCCGCTGCCGTCATCGTGATCACCCAGCTGTGGCTGGTGCTGTCGGGCAATTTCGCCTGGCTGAACTGGATCACGATCGTCCTCGCGTGCGGCGCCGTCAGCGGGCCCGCGGCCGCGGCGGTGCTACCGGTGCCCGCCCCGCCCGCGCTGCCGGGGCCGCCGCCGTGGTTCACGGCCCTGGTCGTCGCGTTCACCGCGCAGGTGGTCTTCCTGAGCTACCGGCCCGCCCGCAACCTGGTCTCCAGTCACCAGGCGATGAACCGATCGTTCGACCCGTACCACCTGGTCAACACCTACGGAGCGTTCGGCAGCATCGGCCGCACCCGCTACGAAGTAGTCGTCGAAGGCACCGACGAGCCGACCGTCACCGACCGGACGCAGTGGAAGGAATACGAGTTCAAAGGCAAGCCCGGCGATCCGCGCCGGCTTCCCCGTCAATGGGCTCCCTACCATCTGCGCCTGGATTGGCTCATGTGGTTCGCAGCGGCCTCGCCGGGGTATGCGGAGTCGTGGCTGGGCCCGTTCCTGGCACGGCTGCTGCAAAACGACCGGGCCACGCTGCGGCTGCTACGACACAATCCGTTTCCCGATGCCGCGCCGCGTTTCATCCGGGCACAGCTGTATCTATACCGCTTCACGACACCGCGCGAGTTGGCCGACACCAAGGCGTGGTGGCACCGCACGCTCGTGAGCCGCTACGTTCCGCCTCTTTCGTTGGACGATTTTCGCTACCGCAGCCGCTCCGGCAGGCGATGACATCTCGAGAAGCCCTGATCGGCAACGTATCGCGCTCGCGGGCAGGCCGGTTGGGTGGGATTCGCCACAGTGATGTGGCGACGATCGACGGCTCGAGCGGGTATGCGCTGAATGACGCAACCGACCGAAGGAGGATGTCATGTCCGTTTCGGCCTCGCGCTCGCAGTATCGCGCCGCCCGACGCAACCACAGCGGTTGTTCCGGCTCCGAAGGGCCCATCGAATGGACCGTCGCGGCATGGGTCTTGATCGTGACCGTGCTGAGCATCGCACTGGCACTGCTGTAGGAACACCGCCTTGGCCGGGTGACGGCTCGGCAGCAAACGACCGCGGCTGAACGCCGCTGCGCCGAAGCCGGCACCGAAGCACCACGCACCCGTACACAAGCCGAGCCGCATTGCTCGGAGATCTCATCGCGCTGCCCGGACGGCGAGAGTCCGCGGCAGCGCCAGAGACCGGGTGGATGAGGAGAAGGAGTTCGCTCTGTTGGAGGAAGTACTACGGCCGCTCATCGTCGTGTTCGGCACGGTGGCGCTCACCGTGACGGCGGGTCTGCTGATCGATCGATTATTACGTTTCTCTGCTCGCAGACGTCCGGGCAACCAACTCCCCACACTGTTGCGCCGGGTCCAATTGCCCCTGCAAGTCCTGCTGGGCGCGTTGGCGTTGCATGCCACCTATCCGCTGGCGCACCTGGATCTGCGCCAGGACGCGATGATCCGCACCGTGCTGGCCACGGCGGCGATCATGTCGGCGGCATGGGTGGTCATCCGCGCCGCCGACGCGGTCGCGGAGAATACGTTGCGTTCCTATGCTCGGCGCACCCAGGACATCACGCGAGTGCGGCAATTGCGTACCCAGCTCGGCCTGGTACGCCGGATCATCACCTCGGTCCTGGTGGTGACGACCGCTGCCGTGGTCATCCTGCTGCTCGTTCCGAGTCTGCGCACGCTGGGCACCTCCCTGCTGGCCTCGGCGGGCGTGATCGGCATCATCGCCGGTGTCGCGGCGCAGTCGACCTTGAGCAACCTGATCGCCGGTTTGCAGATCGCGTTCGGCGACTCGGTGAAGATCGGGGACACCGTCGTGGTGGAGGGGGAGTGGGGCATCGTCGAAGAGATCACCCTCGCCTTCCTCACCGTGCGGATCTGGGACGACCGGAGGCTGACCATGCCGGTCTCCTACTTCAACAACAAGCCGTATGAGAACTGGTCGCGCGGTGGCCCTCAGATCACCGGCACCGTCTACCTTTACCTCGATCACAGCACGCCGGTGCCGCTGCTGCGCGAGCATTTGCAGGAGTACCTGCGCACGCGCGCGGACTGGGACGGTCGCGACTGGGGTCTGCAAGTCACCGACAGCACGCCGACAAACATCGTGGTGCGCGCGACGATGTCGGCCGCCAATGCCGACGACGTGTGGAACCTGCGCTGCGCGGTCCGAGAGGAGATGCTCGACTGGCTCGGCCGCAACCATCCGCACGCCCTGCCGAAGATCTCCACCGCGATCACCGACTCCGCCATCGGCGACCACCGCTTGGCGCTGGCGGGCGATCGCGGCGACTGACCGGCGGCGCAGGCGGCCGGGGCGGCGCTGCCTTCGACAGCGGTTGTGGCCGGTTCGGGAGGTGCGAGGGCAGCTCGCCTCGCCGCCGGACGGCTACGATCGCCGCTGCTGGAAGCATTCCGGGATTCGAAGTGGGGCGACCATGCCGGATGCGCCGGGTGACCTGTTCGCAGGCACCGTGCTCGGCATCGGCCCCGGCGGATGCTTCGTCGAACCGGTCACCCTCGGAGTGCTGACCGCTACCCGGCACTAGGGGCCCGGTGCGGCCCGGCGATCCGCGTCGCCCCTGGAAGAGGAGCGTGCCGACGGCGGTCATTCTTTCGGAACGGCATGCAGAGTCACCCGGCTCAAACGACCCGACTCGATCCGCGCCGTGAGATAGGTGTGCTCCGGCTGTCGGCGTCGATCTGTCGGCGAGCCGGGATTGAGCAGGCGCAATCCGCTGTCGGTGACGCTGTCCCAAGGGATGTGACTGTGCCCGAAGACGAGCAGATCGGTGTCCGGGAAATCTCGGGCGCAGCGCTGCTCCCGCCCCTTTGCGGGCCCGGTCTCGTGCACCACCGCCAGCCTGAGCCCGTCGAGTTCGGCATGGGCCACCTCGGGCAGCCGGGCCCGTAGTTCTGGACCGTCGTTGTTGCCGTAGACGCCGATGAGGCGCGCGCTGCGCGCTTCGAGCCGGTCCAGCAGCGCGGCCTCCACCCAGTCGCCCGCGTGCACGACCACGTCGGCCTCGTCGACCTCGCGCCACAGCGGCTCCGGGAGATCACGCGCACGTTTGGGCACGTGCGTATCGGAGATGATGAGCAACCGCATGGTGACCGGTGTACCACCTCGGAGGCGACCTCGGTCGAGCTGCCGCGCCAGCGGCGGATTATCCCGCGCGACCCTAGCGCGGCGTGGCTCGATTCGAGAGTGAGATCAATCACATCGGCTCGCCGGTGCGGGCGAGATTGGACCTCCGGTCGTGGGTATGCCGGGCGTGACGGTGACGCAGCGCGGCGCACCGGTGCGACAGTTTCCATCGCGTTGTCCGGGAGGGCTTTCCATGCTGTCTTTTCTCATGCTCATGCTGATGCTGCCGGGGATGGCGACCGTCGCCGCGTATGCGACGGTGGCGGTCAGTGTGTGGCTCGAGGATCGGCGCGACGCCGGCGACTCCGCGATGCCTGTCGAAGCGCGCCGCCCCTGAGCCGACGTCCAGGTTCGGCGTTCAGCGAGCGCCGCGGCCTGCGGCACGATGTCGGCGGAACAAGCGGCTGACTGCCCATCGGCGCGGCGTGGCGTTCCAGTCGATACCTTCGGCGGCCGCGAAAGCTGCCGCGTCAGCGGAGGTCGTCGTCTTGGGATGCTCGCGGGCCCACGTCGTGAAGCGTGCGGTGAAATCGCCGTCGCAGGCGTGCACCAGCAGCGGGAAGCGACGCGCCACCTCATGGGCACGCTTGTGCAGCAATGCCTCGGCCGCGGCAGCGACGGCGTCCACATCGAAACCCACGGGTGTGGCGGCTCCAGCGACCAGCGCTCGCACCAGTGCTGCCTGTCGCTCGGCCAGGGTGGCGTGGGGCGCCGGTCCGGATCCGGCGCTCACGCCACTACCGCCCTGGCGCCGGTGGTGATCGGCGGCCGGCCCGCGGCCGCCGCGATGGCATCCAGCTCGTCGAGCAGTTCGGCCGCGGGCGGATAGTTGCCGTCCCGTTCGAGCATCATCGGCGCGCGGTGCCGCGCGGCGAACTCCGCGACCAGAGTCAGCAGCTCCGCGGGAAGCGGATCGGTGTGCGTGTCGTGGTAGCGGCCACCGGACTCGTGACCGCCCGCGACATGACAGTAGGCGACGTGTTCGGCGGGCAGGCGCAGCAGCTCGGCGAGGGGATCGCGACCTCGGTTGCGAGCGTTCGCGTAGACATTGGCGAGATCGAGCAGGAGCAAGACACCGGTGCGCTCGACGAGTTCGGACAGGAATTCCGCTTCGGTGTATTCGTCGTCGGGCCAGTCGAACAGCGTCGCGATGTTCTCCACAGCGAGGGGGACGTCCAGCGCCGCGCGTGTTCGGGTGATATTGCGGGTCAGCGCGTCCAGCGCTTCGCGGGTGCGCGGGACCGGAAGCAGGTGGCCTGCTTCCAGGCCGCCCGCGCGGACGAAAGCGACGTGCTCACTCACCAGCGGAGCCGCGACGGCCACCGCGCACGCCGCCAAGTGCTCGACGCGCTGATCTGCGACCGGCTCCGCGCCGCCGAGCGACAGCGCGATGCCGTGCGGCACCACGGCGACGCCTCGCGCACGCAGAGCTGTCAATTCTTCGGGGACGATCAGTTGTCCGGCACGGCGGGGATCCTTGGGCAACGACTCGGCGATGACCTCGCAGAACTCGAGTCCATCCAAAGCCGCTATCACCCCGCAGATCTCCGGTCGCCAGCCTATTCCGAGCGCACCCTCGGGCAGCGGCCCGAACGGTTCAGCCGCCGCAACCACCACAGCCTCCACAGCCGCCGCCGCAGCCGCCGCCCCCGCTGTCGCCGCCGCCGTCACCGCCGCCGCTCGACGCGCTCGGCGGTACGACCGCTTGGGCGAGGCCGGGATCCAGCGCGCTCAGCGCGCCGATGCCGAACACGGCGGCCGCGATCGCCGCGCTCTCGGCGCCGTAGGTGGCGAAAGAAGGGGAATTGCTCGGGCGCAGATGGCGATTGCGCTCGTTCGCGGCGTCGCGCGCGCGGACGCCAAGCGCGGTGAGCCGCGGCTTGCGCACCACCAGCCAGTAGGCGAACGCCTGCGCGATCACCACCAGCACCAGCAGGCCGACCGGGTTTCCGTGCGAGGCGCCCGCGATGATGCGCACCACGCCGAGCGCGCCGGTGACCAGCAGCGGCATGCCCGCGTCGCGCAATCCGTGGCGCACCGTGGGTCCGGGGAAGTACCCGAGGTCGATCATTCTGGTACGCAGTGCCTCGAGCGCGGCGGACGATCCGCCGACAACGGTCTTGCGCTGACCCGCCGACAGCCGGTCGTACACCGACACGGTGAACGGATCCAGCTGTCCGCGCTCCTGCGCCGTGAGGGTGCGAACCGGCGCGGCCCCCGAATCGATCGCGTCGACAGCGCGCAGCCGCGCCATCGCCGCCAGTTCGGCGTTCTGGTCGCCGAAAAGCATTCCTACTTCGGGCGACGTCAGTTCCGCGCCCGGCGCCGCAACCGCGTCTGCCTCCGGATCAGCACCCGTGACACGTACTCGCAGCCAGATCCCGGCGACCGCCGCCACCAGCACGAGCGGCAGGTATATCGCCAGGAATTCCGGCCCGGAGATGCCCCAGGTCTCACCGGCCGCGACAAGCCCGTCCGAGCCCACCCCGATCACATTCATCTTCCACCTCGGAATCGGTCCAACCTGCCCTCAGTATCGGGCCGCGGGGCTTCGCACGCCATGACGAATCGCCGTGCTGTGCAGATGTCCCCGCGTGTCACCTCTCCGCTCGCCGGAAACCGCCGGCCGGATGCGGTCATCGCCGCCGGGCGGGGTTCACTCCATCCGGTCGAGGCCCAGCTGTTCGGAGACCATCAGGGCGACTTCGGTCTCCAGCCGGTTCACCGTCAACGGGTGGCCGAGCACCTCCTCGGCTCTGCGAATCCGGTAGTGGACGGTGTTCTTGTGCACGTGCATGCGCGCCGCGGCGTCGGTGAGGCTGCCGCGGGCTTCGAGATAGGTCTGCACCGTCTCACGAAGACGCGCGGTGGTCTCGTCGTCGCGCATGAGGTCGCCGAGCACCCGGCGTACCCATGCTTTCGTGTCGGGCAGATGGTCGACGAGCAGGCTCGCCAATGCCACGCGGGAGTACAAGGTCAGCGCGCGGGTCGGGTCGGCGGTCAACGCCAGGTTGCGAGCGCGCTGGGCATCGCGGAAGGTCTGCCGGAAGCCGGCCAGTCCGGCGCCGGGATCGCCGATCGCGACGCGGAGTTCCGGTCGGCGGGCCAGGTCTCGCTCCAAGCGATCGGCATCGAGCGACGGTCGGCCGATGGAGGAGATCCAGGCCCAGCAATTCTGCTCGTCCACCAGCACCGTCAGCGGATGCTTCCCGGTCGCGGCCTGCAGCATCGAGACTCCCGCTCGCACCGAGTCGATCGATGACGTGACGGGTTCGCGCACCCAGACGATCGCGGCCACGTGCCATCCCCGCAACGAGGCGGCCAGCATCTGCTCCGCCGAGGCCAGGTCGAGGTTTTCGGTGTCCAGCACCGCGCGGATCTGGGCCGCGCGGGTGTTGTCCGTGCGCGCGTCCCAGCGCCGGCGTTCGCTCTCGTAGATGTCGATGACACCCTCGATGACCTGGTCGATGTAGCTGTTGACCAGCAGGCCGACCCGGCTGGTGGTCTCCAGGGCCAGGTCGGCGGAGGCCTCCGAGTGCCGGAGTACGGCGATGGTCCGTTGCATGAACATGTGCTCGCCGAGGCGGTACGCGCGCAGGAGGGCCTCCAGCGACATTCCGTGCTGGGCGAAGCGTCGAGCGTATTCGGCGGCGGCGGGCGGCACGGTGATGTCGTCGCGGGAGATGCTCAGTGTGAGCATGTCGAGGATCGCGGTGAGGTTGGACGCGGTGCTGGCGACCATCAGCCGCCGCACTTCGTCGTCGTGGCGGAACTCCGGGATGACCTCCACGAACATCGCGGTCATCTCGGGGATCAGTCGGTCCAGATCGGCTTCGACGCGTCCGGCGACATCGCGGATGGTTCTGTCCACGTCAACGCTCATGTCCGGACCGTACCGGAATCGGTGCGACGGCTCGGACGCATTCCCCATCCTTTTGTGCCGGCGGTACAAAGCCGCACGGAAACTCTGGGATGCGGGCCCGTAGCTGTGGCCTGGCGCCGAATCTACCTTGGTATGTAATTCCAGTCACCCCGAAGCAGTCGAGGCTATGAATGCAGCACGTTGTAGAAATTCCGGAGGTCCGCGCCGCATGGAATCCGTCCGACCCCTGCATCGCGGACGACCGCGAGCAGCTCGATAATCAGGATTTCGCGAGAAGAGTGCGCAGGGCCACGGCCGTCCTTTACGTCAATGGAGTCCGCGAGGGCGATGTCGTCGCTCTCGTATTGCGGAATCGACTCGAATTCATCGTCATTCTTTTCGCGGCGTGGCGGCTCGGCGCCGCGGTCACTCCCGTAAAGCCGGATTCGACCTCCCAGGAGGTGCGTTATCAGATCGATGACTGCCGGGCGAAGGTGGTCGTGACCGAAGACGGACGCGGAGCGGGAACGCTGGATGTCACCGAAGTGGCCGGGCCCGGCCCCGAAACCGGCGGGCCCGAACCGGTGCCGGTGGATCCCGGCGCCGCGGCGCTGATCATCTACACCAGTGGCACCACCGGGCAGCCGAAGGGGGTGGTTCTCGACCACGCCAACATCGCCGCGATGTGCGAGATGCTCGTCGAAGCTCTGAGCTTGGACGACACCGACCACAGCCTGCTGGTCCTGCCGCTGTTCCACGTCAACGGGATCGTGGTCGGCATCCTGTCGCCGTTGCTCGCCGGTGGCCGGGCCACGATCGCGGGCCGATTCTCGGCTTCGGCGTTCTTCGGCATCGTGGAACGCGTTCGGCCGACCTACTTTTCGGCTGTGCCCGCGATCTACGCGATGCTCGTCGCGCAGCCCGAGAATGCGGTGCCGGACACCTCGTCGCTACGCCGCGCGATCTGTGGGGCCGCGCCTATGCCCGCGGAACTGATCGCGCGATTCGAAGCGCGTTTCGGGGTACCGATCGTGGAAGGTTACGGATTGTCGGAAGGCACCTGCGCCTCGACGCTCAATCCGCCGGACGGACCACGGAAGCCGGGCACGGTCGGGCGGCCGCTGCCAGGGCAAGCCGTAGCGATCGTGGATGCCGACGGCCGAGTCGTGGCCACCGGGACGCGCGGGGAAGTGGTCATCCGGGGCGCCAACGTCATGCGCGGGTATCTCGGCCGGCCCGAGGCGACCGCGCGAACGGTGCGAGACGGCTGGCTGCACACCGGCGATGTCGGCTACTTCGATTCGGACGGATACCTGGTCCTGGTCGATCGGATCAAAGACATGATCCTGCGCGGCGGGGAGAACATCTACCCCAAGGAGATCGAGAACGTCCTGCACGCCCATCCCGCCGTCTTGGAGGCCGCGGTGGTCGGCGCTCCCGATCCGGTTCTCGGTGAGGTCCCCGTCGCCCAAGTGGTGACCATGCCCGGGACGCGAGTCGATGCCGTGGATCTCGTGGAGCACTGCCGGAAATCCCTGTCCCGCGGGAAGGTGCCGGTGTCGATCGGACTCACCGCCGCGCTGCCACGGAATGCGGTCGGCAAGATCGACAAACGAAAGCTCCGCGCGCTGGCCGCCGACGCGGTCACCACGGCATACACGGCATAGGAACAATCCGCTCGGCGGAGAGCGGAATTCAACGATCCGAACCGAATTCGGCCGGGTCCTCGCATGCGCTCGGTTCATCGGATGAGAAAGGTCCGAACAATGGGATTCAAAACAGCGGATTTTCCGCCCGTCGACGTGACGACATTCCTCGACCAGCCGTTGCGGGAGCGGATGAAAACACTCGCTCTGCACTGGGCCGAATACGGCTTCGGCTCGCCGAGGATGATCCACACGATTTATCTGCTCAAGGTTCTGCTGGTCTCGGTGCTGGCCGGGGTCGCGTTGGCGACCTGGAGTTCCGGCGTCGGCCCGTTCTGGGACGTGACGGCGTGGTGGGACGAGCCGATCGTCTATCAGAAGCTGGTGTTGTGGACGGTCTTCATCGAGGCACTCGGGATCGCCGGGTCGTGGGGGCCGCTCGCGGGCAAGTTCAAGCCGATGACCGGCGGAATCCTGTTCTACGCACGCCCCGGCACGATCCGCCTGCGCCCTTGGCGGCGGGTCCCGTTCACGGGCGGCGACACGCGCACGGTCTTCGACGTGCTGCTGTATCTGGCGTTCCTGGCGACGTTGCTGGTGGCGATCGTGCTGCCCGGTGTGCCGAGCGCCTCGCTCAGCGCGGTGTTGCCGGACAATACCTCCGGCCTGGTGAATCCTGCGCTGTTGATCGCCCCGATCGTGCTGTACGTCCTATGCGGCCTGCGGGACAAGACGATCTTCCTCACCGCGCGCGGCGAGCAGTACCTGCCCGCACTGGTGTTCTTCGCGGTGTTGCCGTTCGTGGACATGATCGTCGCCGCCAAGCTGCTGATCTGCGTGGTGTGGATCGGAGCGGGTGTGTCGAAGTTCGGGCGGCACTTCACCAATGTGGTTCCGCCGATGGTCTCCAACAGCCCGGGCGTGCCCGCCAAGTGGATCAAGCGGCTGCACTACCGTGACTTCCCCCGGGACCTCCGTCCGTCGAAGGTCGCGTCGTTCCTGGCCCATGTCGGGGGCACCACCGTCGAGATCGTCACGCCGCTGGTGCTGCTGTTCTCCACCAACCACTGGCTGACGCTGGCGGGCGTGGTGCTGATGGTGATCTTCCACGCGTTCATCACCTCGACGTTCCCGCTCGCGGTGCCGTTGGAGTGGAATGTCCTGTTCGCCTACCTGACCGTCTTCCTGTTCCTGGGCTTTCCCAACGAAGCCGGCTATGGCCTCGGTGACATCTCCTCGCCGTGGCTGGCTGTGGTGATCGTCGCGGCGCTGATGTTCTTCCCGGTCCTCGGGAACCTGCGCCCGGATCTGGTGTCCTTCCTGCCGTCGATGCGCCAGTACGCCGGTAACTGGGCGTCGGCCCTGTGGGCCTTCGCCCCTGGTGCGGAGGAGAAGCTCAACACCATCGAGCACCGGCCCACGACGAACCAGATCGACCAGTTGAAGGCCATGGGCTATCCGCCCGCGATCGCGGAGATCACCATGCAGCAGACGATCGCGTGGCGCTCGATGCACAGCCAGGGACGCGGACTGTTCTCGTTGCTGTACAAGCTCCTTCCCGACATCGATCGATGGACCGTGCGGGAAGCGGAATTCGGCTGCAACTCGCTGATCGGCTTCAACTTCGGCGACGGTCACCTGCACAACCTGGACCTCGTGAACGCTGTGCAGTCCCGGGTCGGGTTCGCGCCGGGCGAGTGGATCGTGGTGTGGGTGGAGTCGCAGCCCATCCACCGCGGCGTCCAGCAGTATCAGGTGATCGACGCGGCGCTCGGCGTCGTCGAACGCGGCACCTGGCGTGTGCGCGACGCCGTCGAGACGCAACCGTGGCTGCCCGACGGCCCCATCCCGCACGAGGTGACGTGGCGGCGCGCGGGCTACACGGTGCCGATGCTGCCGGACGCATCGACGCGGGTTCTGGCCCCACAGACCGTCGGCTGAGGCATACCGTAGGGACAGGAGAGCGACATGAGTACCGCAGTGGTGGTCGGCAGCGGCCCCAACGGCTTGGCCGCGGCCATCATCTTGGCCCGAGCCGGATCGGACGTCACCGTGCTGGAGGCCGCCGACGAGATCGGCGGCGGCACCCGCACCGGCGAGGCGATCGTGCCCGGCCTATTGCACGACCACTGCTCGGCCATCCACCCGATGGCGGTCGGCTCTCCGTTCCTGCGCGAACTCGACCTGACGCGTTACGGATTGTCCTGGGCGTGGCCGGAGATCGACTGCGCCCATCCGCTCGACGACGGCACCGCGGGCGTGCTGCTGCGCTCGGTCGGGGAGACCGCCGCCGGTCTCGGCAGCGACGGCCGAGCGTGGCGGCTGCTGTTCGAGCGTACGGCCGCGGGTTACGAGCGGATGAGCGGTGACATCATGCGGCCGCTGCTGCGCCTGCCACGCCATCCGATCTCGCTGGCCCGGTTCGGGATACCCGCCCTCGCCCCGGCCGCGCTGCTGGCCGGACTGTTTCGGACCGAGCAGGCCAGGGGGCTGTTCGGCGGCGTCGCGGCTCATGCGTTTCATCCGTTGCATCGACCGCTCAGCGCTGGTATCGGCCTGGGCATCCTCACCGCCGGCCACACCTACGGTTGGGCGGTCGCCGCCGGTGGATCGCGACGAATCACCGAAGCCATGGCGGCGGCCCTCGGTGACCTGGGCGGGAAGATCGAAACGGGCGTTCGCGTGCGGTCGGTGTCCGATCTGCCGACGGCGGATGTGACGATGTGGGACTTGGCGCCCACCGCGGTCGCGGAGATCATGGGCGAGCGCCTGCCGCCGCGAATCAGGAAGTCCTACAGCCGTTTCCGTTACGGTCCTGGCGCCTGCAAAGTCGACTTCGCCGTGCACGGCGGAGTGCCGTGGACGGCGGAGGCGGCCCGCCGGGCGGGGACGGTGCATCTGGGCGGTACGTTCGCCGAGATCGCCGCGACCGAACGTGAGATTCACCGCGGCCGTATGCCGGAACGCCCCTTCGTGCTGGTCGGGCAGCAGTACCTCGCCGATGCGCAACGGTCGGTCGGCGACATCCATCCGATCTGGGCGTACGCCCACGTCCCGCACGGATATCGCGGCGATGCGACAGCGGCGATCACCGCCCAGATCGAACGCTTCGCCCCGGGATTCCGCGACCGCATAGTCGGGACGAGCGCGCGCAGCGCGGCGGGGTTCGCCGAATACAACCCCAACTACGTCGGCGGCAACATCATGACCGGTGCGAAAGACATCCCCCAGCTGCTGTTCGGCCCTCGAATGACCCTGCAGCCCTACGACATCGGCGTACCGGGCCACTACCTCTGTTCCGCCGCAACACCGCCGGGCCCGGGAGCGCACGGCATGTGCGGCGCGAACGCCGCGCAGCGAGCCCTGCGGCGGTCGCGTATCGGATAGGCGTCTCGGTGTTGCCTTTGCCCCGGGCCTCTTGTTGCGGCACTGTTCCCGCGTGGGCATCTACGCGCCGCATGGCCGAAGGGCCTTTGGGCAGGCGCTCCAGTGTTGCCTATACGCGCGGTATCGCCGCCCACCGCAGCACCACGTATCCCCAGTGCGGGCAAAAGCTCTGCGCGATGACGTCCGGCATGCACCACAGCTAGTCCGGAGCATTCGCTCCGCTTCCCGATGGTGACCGCTTGCGTCGGGTGCGGCAGGTCTTCGGCACGGTGATCGTGTCGACCCGGTCCGACGAGCGTTTTCACATCACGTCTTGCGCACGCCGGTCGGTCCCGGAGAGGTGCTCCGGGACCGTCTCAGGTGCTGTGATGCTCGTTCCGGCTGCCGGGCACCTCAGCTGCCGCGGCGCGGCCGGGGCCTCCAAGCCGTGTCGGCTGAGTCGGGCGGCCGAACCTTTGGATCAACCGATGGAACTCACATTGACTTGGTTCGGATGCAAGGGCCCATCTTTGTGGTACCAGTAGGCTCCGTTGGACCACTGGTAGACGGGCCAGTTGCTGTTCAAATACAGCACGGCTGCCCAGCTGCCGTCGCTGAACGAGTCGCTGGTGCCGCCCGGGATCAATGCGATGAGGTTCAGGGGATTGCCATTCTGGCCGTCCATGATCAAGACCGTAACGGGAATATCGATGTCGTTGTAGATGGTGTACGTGCCGACCGAGCTCCGCTCGGCTGACTCTTGGGCCGTGGACGAAGACACGGTCGCTTGCTTGAGTGGCATATCGGTTCTGGTCATTGGCCTCTCCTGCGGTTCGTTGCGCTGGAGCGCGCAGGGAATCGGTGACGCGAGTTCGGCCACACCGGGGGCACTCCACCGTCCTGTGCCGCAGCCACGACAGGTCGAATCACCCGAGAGCAGCGGCCGGCGCGGCGGCTCGCGGAAAGCTTTCGCACAGTGCAGCGTACGAGCTGCTGAGCAGGCCCCAACTCACCCGAGACGGATGAATCCTGCAAAGCTCACTTCCGGAGGGCGCAGCGCGGTGACATCCGACCGGGCGCGCTCACTGCGGTCATACGTGGTCCGGCTGGTTTCCCGTGGATTCGCCAGGGCAATCGATCCCCATGGACGCTGAAAAGACGAGCGGGTCGGCAGACGCCACGCCGAGCGGCACCCAGGGTTCCGGTCGAGTCACGCAGGACGACTTGCGCCGGTTGCTGGCGACCGACGAGCCGGACGCGCGCTTGGTGCTGGAAGAGGGACACATCAAGATCGAACCCGGTGCCGGGTCCGAGCCGCGCGGGATGCTCATCCTGTCGCGAGCCGACCTGGCCGACCGGCTCGGAGCCGATCCCGACGCCGCCGCGCTGGCCGAAGCGGCCGCCGAGCTGGACGCCGAGGTCCGCCTCCGAGGCGCTTGATCACCACCGCTGAACAGCGCCGATGCGGAGCGGCAAAGCGCAGGCGCCGGATATATCCGTTGCCCGGCCAAGCGCAGGGCCACCACCATATCGGTATGGACATCGAATCGTGCTCCGCGCTGGCGCCGGGTGTAGGACCACCGCAACGAATCGAGGTGGACGACGTGCTGTTGCGGCGGTGGCTTCCGGAGGATGTGCGGCCGCGGCTCGAGGCGATCAACGCGTCGTACGACCTCATCCACCCCTGGATGGATTGGCTGCCCGAACCCGCCACCCTGGACAGCCAGTGCGCCTTCGGCCGGGAGACGGACGAGAGCTGGCCCAGCGCCGCCGGAGCCTTCAACTACGGCATCTTCGATGCCGCGGGCAATGTGCTCGGCGCGATCGGCCTGCACGACCGGCTCGGTCCGGGTGCGGTGGAGATCGGCTACTGGTGTCACGCCGCGCACACCGGCCGGGGTGTGATCACCCGGAGCGCAGCCGCCTTGACCCGGATCGCGTTGGACTTGCCCGGCGTGGACCGGGTCGAGATCCACTGTGACGAGGCCAATGTCCGCAGTGCCGCGGTCGCCCGGCGGCTCGGCTATCGGCTGGATCGGATCGAGCCGCGGGAGAAACGCGCGCCCGCGGAGTCCGGTCGCGGAATGTTCTGGGTCAAGCAGCGCTGAGCGCGCGTTCAGCGCGCTGTCACGACTGCATCCGCCGGGGTGGCGGCGGGTTCGTGGACACCCGCGGGGCGCTCGGGCTCGTAGAGTTCGGCGATTTCGGTGGCGTACTTCTCGGCGATCACCCGGCGCTTGAGTTTCATGGTGAGGGTGACTTCGTCGCCACCCGCCTCCCAGAAGGTGGGCAGGAGACGGAACCGCTTGACCTGCTCAACCCGCGAGAGTCGAGCGTTACCCGCGGCGATGCCCGCCGCGATCTGGGCGATGACACCCGGATCGGTCGACAAGGCCGCCGCCGAGGCGTCGCCCAGGTCGTGGCGCGCGGCGTACGGTCCGGCGGATTCGGCGTCGAGGACGACCAGTGCGGTGTTGTAGGGACGGCCGTCGCCGAGCACGGCGATGGCCCCGATCAGCGGTGTCGCCGCCTTGATCGCGTTCTCGATGTTGGTCGGCGACATGTTCTTGCCCGCGGAGTTGATGATCAACTCCTTCTTCCGGTCGACGACCCGGAGATAGCCGTCGTCGTCGATGGTGACCACGTCGCCTGTGCTCAGCCAGCCCTCGGAGTCGACGGACTCGGCGGTCTTGCCCGGCTCACCGCGATAGCCTTTCATCACCAACGGGCCGTGGACGTGGAGTTCGCCGTCGTCGGCGAGCCGGGCCCGCATGCCGGGCAGCAGCTTGCCCACGGTGCCGAGCCTCGCGTCGGCGGGATGGCTGACGCTGCAGATGCAGGTGAGTTCGGACATGCCCCAGATCTCGGCGATCGGGATGCCGAGGCCGGCGAAGAAGCCGAGCGTTTCGGCCGGGATCGGCGCGGCGCCGGACATCGCCCAGCGGACACGGTCGAGCCCGAGTTTCGCTCGAAGCCCCGACAGCACCAGTTGGTCGGCGCGCGCCCACTCGGCCGCGACCGATTCGGGGACCGGCTCCCCGTTCAATTGATGCGCACTGCGCTGGGCGGCCACCGCCAGCGCCCACCGCAGCGCCGCCCTCCGGTCCTCGGCAGGTTCGTTCGCGACCGCGAATTCTATAGCGGCCTTGAGCTTCTCCCAGACGCGAGGGACGGCTCCCCAGATGGTGGGATGCAGGTCGGCCAAGGCGGCGCTGATCATGGTGGGGTCGGCGACGCAGGTCACCTGAGTGCCGAAGACCTCCTGGAAGTAGAGCGCGGTGAGCCGGTCGGCGATGTGCGCGGTGGGCATATAGGACGTGATGGTGTCCCCGAACCGGATTCCCAGCACTTGGTCCACGGCGTAGCACTCGAACATCAGGTTCGCGTGCGTCGTCTCCACTCCTTTGGGGTTGCCCGTGGTTCCCGAGGTGTAGATCAGCGTGGCGACGTCGTCGGGCCCGACCGCGCGCCACGCGGCGTCGAAGTCGAAGCTCTCTTCGCCCGCGGCGATCACGTCGGCGACCGACAAGGTTCCCTCGGGTGCGTCATCGACGCAGATGATGTGGTCGAGCCCGACTCCGCTCGCGCGGATCTGCTCGACGAATCGAGGTTCGCACATCACCACCCGCGCACCGGCGTTGCCGAGCACGTAGGCGATCTGCTCGGGCGCGGCGGTGTTGTACACCGAGAAGCTGGTGGCGCCGAGGTGCTGGGCACCGACTTCGAGCGGATAGAACTCGATGCGGTTGGACATCATCAAGGCCACCGTGTCGCCGCGGCGCACGCCCAGCCCCGCCAGGCCGGCGGCGATCCGCCGGACCTGCGCCTCGTATTCGCGCCAGGTGAGGGTGGCGGCGTCCCCGGGTGTCCGGAGTGCGACCGCGTCGGGATCGATGGTCGCGTTGTGCTGGAAAGCCGCCGGGAGGGTGTCGAAGCGTCGAGTGCTCACGGGAGGGAGTCCTTCGGATCAGGTGACGGGTGCTGTGGCCGGACCGGGCTGAGCGCGAACGTCACGATGTGGTCGTGCGTGCTTCGACCCTGCGCAGCAAGTCGTGCACGCGGCTGTCGCGAGCGAGTGCGCGGTCGAGCACTACGTTGACCGCGCCGCGCAGCAGCGCGTACGGCTCCCAGCCGGCCGGTGCGATGGTGCGCGCCGCGCGCCGTTCGATGCCGTCGGCGATGGTCCGTGCCGCCTGCTCGGCCGAGATCCGCACGTTCAGCGGCCACGGCAGCAGCTCGTCCAGCTCACGGCCGAGCTCATCGTGGTCGAGGGTGTCGTGGGTCATGCGGGTGTCGACGATGCCGAAATACGCGATCCCCGCCGACGCGCCGAACGGCGCCAGCTCCACGCGCAGGGCCCGGCCCAGTTGTTCGACCGCGGCTTTGCTGATCATGTACGGCGCGCCCGCCATGCCGGGTGCGAACGCCGCGCACGACGACACCACGACCACGTGACCGTGGGCGGCGACGACATGGTCGAGCGCGGGGCGCACAGTGTTGAACACACCGGTGAGGTTGATGTCCATGACGCGATCGAAGTCCCGCCCGTCGAGCGTGCGCACCGTCGCGGGGCGGGGCACCACGCCCGCGTTCGCCACCACCACGTCCAAGCGGCCGAAATGCTCGGCGGCCCGGTCGACGGCCGCCCGCATCGCCGAGCGGTCGGCGACGTCGGTGGCGATGGCCAGGGTCCGCGCGCCCAGCGCCGCGGCCGCCGCGTCGACCGCGTCCTGGTCGACGTCGACGAGAACCACCGAGGCCTGCTTCCGGTGCAACGCAGCGGCCAGCTCGCGCCCGATCCCGCGGCCCGCGCCCGTGATGAGCACAACCCGCCCCTCGACCGAATAGCCGCGGCGCCCTCGGCCGAAGGAGAGAATGTCGTTGATCATCGGCTGACCTCGTAGGCTGCGGTGTCGAATCGGCTGGTGCGCTGCCGGTATTCGAAGCTCCAGTTGGGGTAGAGACCGGCATTGAGCCCGTCCGGGGTCTGGTAGTAGCTCTGGCATCCGCCGGTGAGCCACACCGTCGACGAACTGCGCCGGGCCATCTCCGAGACGAAAGCCTCCTGCGCTTCCGGACGCACCTCCACGCGGCGAGCTCCGGATGAGCGCGCGGTGCGCAAAGCGTCGACGATGTAGGCGATCTGGGATTCGATCATGTAGATCGCGGACTGGTTCCCGGCGGCTCCGAAGGGGCCGAGCGTGCAGAAGAAGTTGGGGAACCCGGCCACCGCGACACCGAGGTAGCTTTGCGGTCGCCGACGGTAGAGCTGCGCCAGCGTTCGCCCGCCCCGTCCGGCGTAACGTTCGTAGGCGGTCGGGATAGAGGTGAAGCCGGTGCCGAAGATGATGGTGTCCACCGGGTGCTCGCTGCCGTCGCGCAGCAGGATGGAGTGCGGGCGGATCTCGGCGATGGGCTGGGTGACGACCTCGACGTTCGGCTGATCGAGCGCCGGGAGATAGGTGTCGGAGAAGATGGCGCGCTTGCAGCCGATGACGTAGTCGGGCGTGAGCTTCTTGCGCAGGTCGCGGTCACGCACCTGACGCAGCAACTGCAATCGGCCCAACGCTTCGTAGGGGTGCCGGAAGCGCTGGTCGACCAGCGAGATGAGCCCGAACGTCTCGATCGCCGCGTAGAACCCGCCGCGGATCGCGCGTTGCGCCAACGGAAGACGCCGCAGCAGCCGCCGCTCCAGTCCGAGGGTGCGACGATCCATGCGCGGGACGATCCACGGCGCCGATCGCTGGAACAGCGACAGTTTCGCCACCTTCGGCTGGATCTCCGGGACGAACTGCACCGCCGAGGCGCCGGTGCCGATCACCGCGACCCGCTCGCCGGTCAGATCGTGGTCGTGGTCCCAGTGCAGGGAGTGGAAGGACGTGCCCGCGAACGAGTCGATGCCGGGCAGTTGCGGGTATTTCGCCTCGGCGAACAGCCCGGTGGCCGAGAGCAGGAAATCCGCGGTGAGCGCACCCCGCGAAGTCTCGATCCGCCACAGCGAACGCTGCTCGTCCCACCGGGCATCCAGCAGTTCGGCGCCGAACCGGATATGCCGGACGACATCGTGTCGGGTGGCCACCGCGCGGAGGTAGTCGAGGATCTCGCGTTGCCGCCCGTAGGTGCGCGACCAGTCCGGATTGGGCGCGAAAGAGTAGCTGTAGAGGTGGGACGGCACATCGCAGGCGCACCCGGGATAGGTGTTGGCGTGCCAGGTGCCGCCGAGGTCGTCGGCTCGTTCGAGAACGACCAGGTCGTCGAACCCGGCCTCGCGCAGTTTGATCGCCAGGCCGATGCCGCCGAAGCCCGCGCCGACGATGGCTATGGGCGTGTGCTCCATCCGTTCGTCCGTCACTGCCGCTTCCTTCCGTGCAGAACCGAGATGAGCTGGTCGACGATCGCGTCCACACGGTGATCGCGCCGGAACGACGTCAAGGGCAACGGGGATGGAAACAGTTGCCGCGTGGTCGCTTTGGCGTAGGTGAACTCCTTCAGCCCGTCCGGCCCGTGGACACGGCCGAAGCCGGATGCGCCCACACCGCCGAGCGGCAGAGCGGGGATGGTGGCGTGCGCGACGAACGCGTTGATCGAGATGCCGCCCGCGCGGATGCGGTCGGCGATGTCGCGACCGTTACGGCGGGCGAAGACGGTGCCGCCCAGCCCGTACGCGCAGCGATTCACCAGCTCGACGGCCTCGTCCATGTCCCGGACCTTGGCGACCGTCAGGGTGGGGCCGAAGGTCTCCTCGGTCACCGCGGCCGCGTCCTCGGGGACGTCGACGAGGATGGTCGGTTGGACGAACTGGCGATCGATCGCCTCCGGCCCGCCGAGCACGGCGCGGGCGCCGCGCGCGACGGCGTCCTCGATGTGACGGCGTATGACGGAGAGCTGCTTGGGCATGGTGATCGGTCCGATCTTCGAGTCCGCGGCACCGGCCTGGATTCGGCTCGCCGCCGCCACCAGCTTCGCGAGAAACTCGTCGTAGACGTCGGCATGGACGTAGACGCGTTCCACGGCCAAACAGGTCTGCCCGGCGTTGGACAATCCGCCCCACACCGCCGCGTCGGCAGCGGCGTCGAGGTCGGCGTCCGCGTCGACGATCAGCGCGTCCTTGCCGCCGCACTCCATCAGCACCGGTGTGAGGTTCTCCGCGCACGCGGCCAGGACGAGCTTGCCGGTGGCGGTCGACCCGGTGAAGCCGATCTTGCCGACGCCGCTGCGGCACAGCGCGTTCCCCGTTTCGCCGAGACCGGTGATCACCTGCAGCACCGGCTCGGCGGGTGCGGTGCGGGTGAACGCTTCGGCGAGCCAGAGCCCGACGCCGGGGGTGTACTCGCTGGGTTTGAACACCACCGCGTTCCCGGCGGCCAGCGCGAACGAGATGGAGCCCAGCGGAGTGAACACCGGATAGTTCCACGGTCCGATGACGCCGACCACCCCGAGAGGAAGGTATTCGACCGTGGCCACGTGGTTCACCGTGAGCAGGCTCGACGGGACGGTGCGGCGGCCGAGCACCTTCTCGGCATTGCGTGCCGCCCACCGCAAGTGTTCGAGCGCCATGGCGATCTCGAGTTTCGCGTCGGATACTGGTTTGCCCATCTCCCGGTGGATGATGTGGGCCAGTTCGTCACGGCCGGCGGCGATCTCGGCACGCCACGCGTCCAGATGCCGGGCGCGACCGGCGAAGCCGAGATCGCGCCACCAGGTCGCGGCCTCGTGCGCGGCGGCGACGGCGGTGTCGACGGCGTGGCGATCGTGCACCGGGTAGGTGCCGACCACCGCGCCGGTGGCCGGATCGTGCACGTCGAAAGTCGACACGACGGACTGTGCGGGGTGGTTGGTGGAGACGCTCATAGGGTGGGCTCGCTCGTTCGGCGGCGGATAGACAACGCTGTCCCTTTCGTGTGTCGGTCTCAGAGGTCGACCACGAGGTGCTCGCTCGCGGCACGGGAGACACAGACCAGCATCTGGTTCTCGCGTTCGGCGGCGGTGAGCACGCGGTCGCGGTGGTCGACGGCGCCGGAGACGACCGCGACTTTGCAGGTGCCGCAGAAACCCTGTCGGCAGGAGTAGGCGACGTCCGGCAATTCGCGGTGGATCGCGGTGAGCGCCGTTTCGTCGGCCGCGACCCGGATCGTGGTCCCGGCGCGGGCCAGGGTGAGATCGAACTCCGCGCCGTCGACGACCGGAAGGGCGGAGAACCGTTCGGTGTGCAACGAGGCGGTCGGGTTGAGTGCGAACAGGCACTGCTGCGCCGCCTCCAGCATCGGCGGTGGCCCGCACACGTACACCGCCGCGCCGGGTTCGGCGCGAGCCAGCAGCGCGGCGACATCCGGCGGCCCGAATTCATCGTCCGGCCTGACGTCGGCGTCCGGCAGGTCGGCGAGGAACGGCATGGTCTCGCGTGAGCGGCCGACATACACCAGACGTCCCCGTGTGCCCGCCGCCTTGACCATCGGGAGGATCGGCGTGATGCCGATCCCACCGGCCAGGAACAAGTACGACGGCGCGTCGACGAAAGTGAACGCGTTGCGCGGCCCGCGAATCCGCAACCGGTCGCCGATCCGCAGCGATTGATGGATCTCGCGCGATCCGCCGCCTCCTTCGGGAATGAGCCGCACCGCGATGCGATACCGGAACCGGTTGCTCGGGTCGCCGCACAGCGAGTACTGGCGCTGACGGCCCGACGGCAAGAAGACGTCCACGTGCGCGCCCGGCCGCCACGTGGGCAGCGGGCCGCCGGCGGCCGCGCGCAGCGTCAGGCTTACCACGTCGGCGGCTTCGCGATCGATCGCGGTGATCGTGGTGTCCAAGTCGAACCCGGTGCGCCGCACCACGTTCGGACGGGACAGGAGCGAAGCGGCTCGCCCGGTGACGAACACCTTCCGGTAGATGTCCATGACATCGCCGATCAGCCGCAGTCCCGAGGGCGCCGAGCGGTCTTCGAGGGCAGACGATCCGGTCATCGGTGCGCCGCCCGTGCCGCCGGTGAGTGCGCGAGATAGCGCAGGGCCTTGTCCATCGGTCCCAACTGGGACGGATGGAAGCCAGGACGCAGATACCGCGGCATCTCGGTGAAGAAGACCGTCCATTTCGGGATGACGCCGCGCCGGGTCGCGCTCCAGAACTGCAGTGCCCAGAACCGGCCCTTCTCCGAAGACGGATCCTTCCGGTAGAGATAGGCGGTCGAGACGATGAACAGCGGCAGCAACGTCGCGCTGGCCAGGATCGCCGTCCGGGTTTTCCGCGCGTAGCTGCCATCGAGATGCATGAACGCGTCGTAGACGACGCTGCGGTGCTCCACCTCTTCGGCGCCGTGCCAGCGGACCAGGTCCAGCATCGCCGGGTGCATGCCCTTTTCCTCGAGGATGTCGGCGTTGAGCAGCCATTCCCCGAGTACCGCGGTGTAGTGCTCCATGCCCGCGAACAGGCCGAGCCGTTCCTTGAGCCATTCCTCCCGCGCACGACCGGTCAAGCCGTGGTCGCCGAGGATGCGGTCGACGAGCCAGGCGACCTTCGAGACATACGAGTCGACGTCCAAGCCGATCGACTGGAGATGCCTGCGCGCGGCTTCGTGACTGTTCGCGTGCATGGTCTCCTGCCCGATGAACCCCGTCACCTCCTCGCGCAACCGTTCGTCATCGATGTAGGGCAGCGCTTCGGTCAACGCCTGCGCCATCGCCCGTTCCCCTTCGGGCAGCACCAGGTGCATCACGTTGACGATGTGGGTGGCCAAGGCCTCGCCCGGTATGTAGTGCATGGGCACGGAATCGAAGTCGAAATGGACGTCGCGCGCATGGATGGCATGCGCTTCGTCGCGATACCGGCGCTGCGTCGCGCCCTCCTGCTCAGCCATGATCCGACCATACATAGCTACAAATCGTATTGCAATGTTGCAGCAACAACACCGGAAGAATGTTGCAGGAGGGCTGGATTTTGCTAGCGTTGGCCTATGCCCACCGCCTCGAAGGCCGCCACGAGCAGCGAGAACGTCCCCGGGACCCTGGTCACCCGGATCCTGGACGCGGCTCTGGTGCTGTTCGAGCAGGTCGGCGTCAAGAAGACGACGATCGAGGAGGTCGCCCGGAAAGCGGGCGTCGACCGGGTGACGGTCTATCGCCACGTCGGCGGCCGCGACGACTTGGTGCAAGCCGTGATCAGTCGCGAGGTGGCCGCGGTGCTCGCCGAGATCACCGAGATCGCCGACCGCCACGACGACCTCGGTGAGCTGGTCGCGGACATCTTCGTCACCGTCATCACCCGCTGGCGCACGAATCCGCTCGTGGCACGCATGCTGACGCTGGAACCGGCGCGCGTGGTCCTCAAACTCACCGTCGACGGCGCGGCTCCGTTCGCGATGTCCGTCCACGCCACCGCCGCCGCCCTCCAGCGCGCCGTCGAGCGCGGAATCCTGCCTCCCGCAACGGATCTGACCACCCGCGCGGAGATCGTGTGCCGGATCGTCCACTCCCTGATCCTCGCGCCCCACGGGCTCACCGAACTCGAAACCGACGAGCAGCTAGACGAATTCGCGCGCACGTACCTGGTTCCGGTAGTGGCCGGACCGACCGCCGTGGCCGGCTGATCCCGACGCGTCGGGCCGGTCGGTGGGATGCCGCGTGCGCGGCAGGTGAACGCTCAGTTCCGCGCGCCGCAACGACATTCGGTGGCTTGTAGGGTGTGCTCGGAGCCGGAGGCACGTCCGGCGCGGTCGCTAGGGAAGGGACAGCAGGGATGTCGGACGCTTCGGTCGAGGTGCTCCTGGACGACTTCGAGAGCAAGGACAGGTGGGAACTCGCCGGAACCGGGGCCGACCGGACCCATCTCACGACCTTCGCCGAAGGCGCGCCGAGCAAACGGCCGGGCGTATACGCCGACGGCGTCGCGGGCGCCGACTACCGCGCGCTCGTCCTGCTCGTCCGGTCGGCGACCGACGACCTCGAAGTCGACCTCGTGGCCAAGCCCGGCCGCGCATTGTCGATCCCCGGGCGGTTGGCCGCCCTCAACCTGTGGGTGCGTTCGCCGCACGCGTCGATCCGGGTGTCCGCGCGACTCCGTGGCGCCGGAGGGGGCGAGCGCGAGCTGGTGCTGGGAAGCGTCCCCGCGACCGGCGAATGGCGGCGTCTCGAACAGGAACCGGCGGATCCCGTGGACGACGGCGAAATCGTCGCTGTGACGATCCGGCTCACCCAGGTGGTGAAGCAGGAAGGGGAGGTCATGATTCTGCTCGACGACCTGACCGCCCGCGCCACGGCCTGAGCGAACGACCGGGACCTGATGGGCTGAATTCCGGCAGCCCGCATCCACTTCCAGCGGATTCCGGATCGGTGTGCCGTTGGCGAGCGCCCCGGTGAACCGTTCCCACGCTTACGCCCTCGTCGAGGAAACGCTTCGGCGGGCTTGCGGCGCACGGTATCTCGGTGGTTCTCGCCTGGGATCCTGCCCGTGTGGACATCCGGTCCACGCGGGTAAGGCACGGGCCCGTCACGCGTTGAATAGCGAAAGGTGTGCTGTTCGCATCGTTCGCGGTCGGGCGAGCGGGGTGACCGGTGTGCTCCGAACGGGTCGCCGGACAATGTCCCGCTGATCACGTCATGAGTGTAGTGCCGTGTGGCACCGAACTTCTGGATGTCGATGACGTCGAGCAAGTGCCTCGATGATCTTGCCATCCGAAACGCTCCAGCCAACGAAGAGTTCAGGTAGCTGAACGTTGACTGTGTGCTGAGCGTGAAGGAGGAGGGGTGGCGAACGCGATGACCTGCAAGGTGGCTGTCGTCGGCGCGGGCTTCGGCGGCATCGGGATGGGGGTCGAGCTGCGACGAGCCGGCATCACCGATTTCGTGATCTTCGACCGGGGCGGTGACGTGGGCGGCGTCTGGCGGGACAACACCTATCCAGGGTGCTCCTGTGACGTACCGTCGCATCTGTATTCGTTCTCCTTCGCGCCCTACCGCAGCCGGCGCATTCGGTTTCCGCGCCAGGCGGAGATCCTGGACTACCTGCGCGGGGTGGTGGCCGACCACGGTTTGGCGCCGCATCTGCGATTGGGTACCGCGATCAGCGAGGCCACCTATCTGGAAACCCGCGGCGGTTGGGAACTGGTCACCTCCGAGGGACAGCGCGTGCACGCGGAAGTGGTGGTTTTCGCCGTGGGGCAGCTGCACCGGCCGAACATTCCCGATCTTCCCGGCCGGGCAGACTTCGCAGGACCGTCCTTCCATTCCGCGCGCTGGGACCACGGACAAGACCTACGCGGGCTGGAGGTGGCTGTGATCGGCACCGGTTCGAGCGCGGCCCAGATGCTGCCGGCGCTGGCCGCGACCGCCCGCCGCGTCCGCGTCTTCCAGCGCACGCCGCACTGGGTGCTGCCCAAACCACCGGCCGATTTCGGGCCGCTCGCCCGAGCGGCGCTGCGGCTGCCCGGCGCGCACTGTCTGTATCGCCGAGCGCTGTACTACGGCGCCGATGCGGTGCTCGCGCCGATCATGCACCGGGGCTGGTCGGCGCGCCCCGCCGAATGGGCTGCCCGAGGGTATCTGCGTAGCCGGATCGCGGACCCGGAACTGCGCGCGAAACTCACTCCCGACTACCCGATCGGGGGGAAACGCATCATCTTCGACAGCCACTACTACTCGACGTTGACCCGCGAGAACGTCGAGCTGGTCACCGCTCCCATCAGCCGGATCACCCGGGACGGACTGCGCACCGCCGACGGCGCATTCCATCGGGCCGACGTGATCGTCTACGCCACCGGCTTCCGCGCTCCGGAATTCCTGGTCCCGATCACCGTGCGCGGGCGCGGGGGAGCGCTGCTGCACGACGAATGGCGCGCAGGCGCGGCGGCTCTCCTTGGTGTGGCGGTTCCGGGGTATCCGAACGCGTTCCTGATCGCCGGACCGAACAGCTTCAATCCCGCGGGTAGCAACCCGGGAATGAAGGAATGCCAGATCGACTACATCATCCGTTGTCTGCGCTGGCGGGACCGGATCGGCGCGTCCGCCGTCGAAGTCCGGGCAGGCGCGATGCGGGCACACCGGCAGTGGATCGAGGCGGCCCTCGCGAAGACGGTGTGGCCTGCCGTGGGGCCGAGCTGGTACAAGCACGAGAGCGGACGCGTCACCAATCCGTGGCCGTCGTCGGCTCGCGCGTTCGACCGCGCGTTACGGCGACCGCCGTCCGAATCGTTCCGCGTTGTCTTGCCCGATCCGGCGACTCCGGACGGGAAGCTCCCGAAGCGAGCGAAGCGGAGGAGGAATCGTGCCGGGCCGATGCCATCCGCGCCGGAGCCGACCGCGGGCATCGGCACCGAATGAGCGGGCTCGATCCCGCGCGGCTCCCTTGGTTCGGTCACGTCGAAGCTGCGATGACCGGTTCGTAGAGCGCGACGTGCCAGACCGCGCCGGGCGTCGGCCGTATGACGGCTCGGCGTTCGTGCGGTCCGGTGACCGGCTGCGCTGCCTCGAATCCTTCGGCGCGCAGCCGGTCGAGTTCGGCGTCCAAGTCGGCGACCTTGATCGCGAGGAACGGGGTGTCGTCGTCGCGGTCGGTGCCCGCGAGCATGACGCGGACTCCGTTGCTGTCGAACTGGGCCCATCGGTCGCCGTCGACCGCCGTGGGTCCGGCGCCGAAGATCGCGGTCAGCAGGGCCACGGTCGTGGCCAGATCGTCGGTGGGGTAGGCGGGCCCGATTCGCTGGATGGTCATCAGTCTCCGTAACAGTGGGCTTGTTCAGGAACGCGGCACGGCGTGCGCGGTACGAACGGCCGAGTAGGTGGCGGCGTTCGCGCGCAGCGCCTCGGGCAGGTGGTCGGCCATGCTCAGGAATCCGTGGAACATGCCGTCGTATCAATGGATTTCGGCCGCGACACCGGCTTGCCGCAACCGCCGCCCGTAATCTTCGCCCTCGTCGCGCAACGGATCGAATTCGGCGGTGACGATGTGTGCGGGCGGAAGTCCGGACAGCTCGGCGCGCAGCGGGTTGGCGTAGGGGTCGGCGCCGTCGTGCGCCTGCGCTTCGGGTGTCAGCGGCATCCGGCTCGCTCCCTCGCCTACTGCTACGCGTCCGGCGGCAAGAATTTGCCCGCCGCCAAGCCGCCATCGATCGTGACCTCGGCGCCCGTGACGTAGGCCGAAGCGTCGGAGGCCAGGAACGCCACCAGTTCGGCGACCTCCTCGGGCTCCCCGGTGCGTTGCAGCGGCAAGGACGGGAAGCTGCCCGGACCGGTGGTCAGATATGGGACCATCGGCGTCGCGATCGGGCCCGGGTGCACCGAGTTGACCCGGATTCCGGCGGGGCCCAGCTCGAGTGCCGCGGTCTTGGACAAACCACGCAGCCCCCATTTCGACGAGCCGTAAGCGGAATGGCCCATCAGCCCCTCGAGGCCCGCCTGCGAGGAGATGTTGACGATGGAGCCGCCGCCCGCCCGCGTCATCGGCCCGACCGCAGCCTGGATGCCGCGAAACGCGCCGAGCAGATTGACGTGCAGAATGCGTTCGAATTCCTCCGGCGATGTCTCGGTCAGCGGCTTCGCGGTGTAGATGGCGGCGTTGTTCACCAGGACGTCCAGCTTGCCGAACGCCGAAACCGCCTCGCCCACAGCTGTTTCCCAGTCCGCTCCGCTGCCGACGTCGTGCCGGACGAAACGGGCCGCCGCGCCGAGCGACCCGGCCAGCTGTGTTCCTTCGGCTTCCAGAACGTCGGTGATCACCACGCGGGCGCCGCGCTCCACGAACAGCCGCGCCTCGGCGGCGCCCTGTCCCCGCGCGGCGCCGGTGATCAGGGCGACCTTCCCATTCAGGTCAACCATGTCGAACTCCTCTTGTTCTCGGCGATCGCCGTGGGTCAGCTGTTGCGGAAGTGGGGGATGACCTTCTCGCCCCAATGCCGGATGGTCTCCAGGCAGGCCTCCTGCGGCACGGTGCCCATCTGGATGAGGCAGAGGATCTCGTCGGCGCCCGCGGCCTGCAGGCGCTCGACGTACGCGATGGCGTCCTCGGGGCTGCCGTAGGCGTGCTCGACATTGAAGACCGAGGTGGCGCCGGTCTTCACCGGGATCTTGGCCTCGTGCAGGTAGGCCACGTGGTCGTCGGCGGCCTGCTTGATCGCGGCGACCTCGTCCGCGTTCGGGTCGACGGCCTCGTCGGGGGCCGGGCCCGCGCCGTAGTAGTGCTTGATGGATTGCGCGAAGAAGCGCTGGCCGCGAGCGCCGATCTGCTGGGCCTTCTCCCGGTCGTCGAGGACGATGGTGGGGCACAGCGCCGCGAAATGATCGTTCACGACGGTCGACACGAAACGCTCGCCCGTGCGCGCGGCGATCGCCTCGTCGTAGGTGCGCCGCAGTTCGGCGATCTCCTCCACACCCGCGAATCCCAGGACCAGTGCGCCGATTCCGTAGTCGGCGGCCATCTTCAGCGTGTCCTTCTTGGTGCAGGCCATGAACAGCGGCGGATGCGGCAACTGCTCCGGTCGCGGCAGCAGCGAATGCGGCGAGACCTGCAAAAGCTCACCGTTGTACTCGAATTCGGCTTCGGGATCCTGCCACGCCTTGCCGATCATCCGCAGCGATTCCTCCACCTCCTGGTACGTGCGCTCGGGGTCGACACCGCACATGGAGGTCTCCACCGGGGTCGCGCCGCGGCCCGCGCCCAGGTTGAGCCTGCCGCCGGACAGCACGTCGAGCATCGCGGCGCGTTCGGCGGCGCGCACGGGGTGGTTGAAGTTGAACGGCATGCACACCACGCCGTGCCCGATCCGGATCCGCTCGGTCTTGGCGGCCACCCAGGTCAGAAAGACCTCCGGGGCGCTCATGTGCGCGTACCACTTCAGTCCGTGGTGTTCGACCGCCCAGACGGTGTCGAATCCCATCTGGTCGGCGAGCACGGCCTGCTCGACACAGTCGCGCAGCACTTGGTGCTCGTGCTCGCGCGACGGGTCGGCCATCTGGGCCTCGAAGATCATCGAGAACTTCATCCGGTCTCCTTCTCGATCGCCCGATCGGGCGATCAGCGGTTTCGTCGGTGTGGCTCGTCCCAGGGCCGGAACGGCCGGAGCGGTATGCCTAATCGAAATATGACCGGTGGAACTTCTCAGGTCAGGCGCAAGTCCCGGTGGCCGGGACGGTCCGGTGCCGCGCCCCGATGGGCGTCCTAGCGTCGGTGCGAAGCGACGGTCAGAGAGGACGGGAATCGGTGGGACAACTCGACGGCAAGGTGGCGCTGGTCACCGGCGGGGCGCGGGGGATGGGCGCCGAGCACGTGCGGCAGTTCGTGGCCGAAGGAGCGCGCGTGGTGTTCGGTGACGTGCTCGACCACGAGGGAATGGCGTTGGCCGCCGAGCTGGGCGACGCCGCGCGATTCGTGCACCACGACGTGACCAGTGAAGCCGATTGGTCCGCCGCGGTGTCCGAGGCGGTCTCCCATTACGGGCGGCTCGACGCGCTGGTGAACAACGCGGGCATTCTGCGGTTCGTCCCGATCACCGAGATGGCCCTGGCGGACTTCACCGCGATCATGACGGTCAACGTGACCGGCACCTGGCTGGGCATCAAGGCCGCAGCACCCGCGCTGGCCGAGACCGGCGGCGGCTCGGTCGTGAACGTCTCCTCGGTGGAAGGGTTCGTCGGCGCGGCGGGCCTGTCCGCCTACAGTGCGAGCAAGTTCGCCATCCGCGGCATCACCAAGTCGGCCGCTCGCGAGCTGGGCCACCTGGGCATCCGGGTCAACTCGCTGCACCCGGGTGGCATCGCCACGCCCATGACGGCGGCGGTGGCCGGGGCGTCCGGCGTGGACGGCGAGGGCTTCTTCGCGAGCCTGCCGATTCCGCGCTGGGGGCAGCCGGTCGAGGTCTCCCATGTGGCGGTGTTCCTGGCGTCGGACGCGGCCGGTTACTGCACCGGCGGCGAATTCGTCGTCGACGGCGGCATGCTGACCGGTTGCGGCTACTGACGGAAGCGATGCGATGACTCAGGAATTCGAATTCGACGTGGTGGTAGTCGGCTCCGGGGCCGCGGGCATGACCGCCGCGCTGACGGCCGCCTACCGCGGGCTGTCGGTCACGGTGATCGAGAAGAGCCGCTCCTTCGGCGGGTCCACCGCGCGGTCCGGCGGTGGCATCTGGATCCCGAACAACCCGGTGCTGCAGCGCGAAGGCGTGCCCGACAGCCCGGAACTGGCCCGCACCTATCTGAAGGCGGTGGTCGGCGATCGGGTGCCGGACGCCAAGCAGCGCGCCTTCCTCGATCGCGGACCCGAGATGATGCGCTATCTCGGCGCTCGCAGCAAATACTGGGAATTCGTCTACGACCGCGGCTATTCCGACTACCACCCGGAATTCCCCGGTGGCCTGGCCCAAGGGCGCAGCATCGAGCCCGCGCCGCTGGACGGACGACTGCTCGGCGGCGATCTGCACAAGATCAATCAGCCGACCATGTCCGGACCGAAGGGCATCGCGTTCACGGTCAGCGACTTCCACGATCTGAACATGATCGCCCGCACCTGGGCCGGCAAGCGCACCGCGATCAAGGTCGGGATGCAAGCGGTCGGGAACAAGCTGCGGGGGCGGTTGCCGCTGAGCCTGGGCAAGGCGCTGGCGGCCCGGTTGTGGCTGTCGCTGCGGGACGCCGGGGTCCCGGTGTGGCTGAACACGCCGCTGACCGAGCTGGTCACGGAGGGTGACGCGGTGGTCGGCGTGCGCGCCGAGCACGACGGGACGCCGGTGGTGATCAAGGCGCGCCGCGGGGTGGTGCTGGCGGCGGGTGGCTTCGAGCACAACCTGGCGATGCGCGAGCAGTACATGAGCGGTCCGCAGTCCACCGAGTGGACGGTGGGCGCCACCGAGAACGTCGGAGAGGGCATAGTCGCGGGCCAGAAGGCCGGTGGCGCAGTGGATCTCATGGGTGACGCCTGGTGGGGTCCGTCCGTGCGCAACCCCGATGGGCCGCCGTTCTTCTGTCTGGCCGAGCGTTCCCAGCCCGGCGGCATCATGGTCAATCACGCGGGCGAGCGATTCGTCAACGAATCGGCCCCGTACGTGAACGTGGTGCACAAGATGTACGAGCAGGAAGCGACGGGCGTCGGGCACATTCCGGCGTACTTCATCATGGACCAGCGTTTCCGGGACCGATACCTGTTCCTCGGGAACTTCCCCAAACGTCCTCTCCCGCAGAAATACCTGGATGCCGGGATCATCAAGCAGGCCGAGACGCTGGCCGACCTCGCCGCCCAGATCGGCGTGCCGCCCGCGGCGCTTTCCGCGACGGTCGAGCGTTTCAACCGCTTCGCGCTGGCCGGTCGCGACGAGGACTTCCGGCGCGGTGATTCGGCGTACGACCGCTACTACGGCGATCCCACCGTGCGGCCGAATCCGTGTCTGGCTCCCGTCGAACAGGGCCCGTTCTACGCCGTCGAGATGGTGCCGGGCGATCTGGGCACCAAGGGCGGATTGGTCACCGACGAGCACGCTCGCGTCCTCGACAGCGGCGACCGGCCGATCCCCGGCCTGTACGCGGCGGGGAACAACTCGGCCTCGGTGATGGGCAACGACTACGCGGGCGCGGGCGCGACCATTGGTCCCGCCATGGTGTTCGGCTACATCGCGGCCGGTCACCTGGCCGACAACCAGCCTGGCGCGACTGCGCGGGCAGTGGAAGGAGAACGTTGATGGGACGGGTGGACGGCAAGAATGTCATCGTGACCGGCGGCGCCCGGGGCATGGGCGCGGCGTTCGCGCGGCGGCTGGTCGCCGAGGGCGCCACGGTGGCGATCACCGACGTTCTGGTGGACGAAGGCGTGGCGCTGGCTGCCGAGTTGGGCGATGCCGCGACCTTCCTTCCGCTCGACGTCACCGACGAGTCGGCGTGGAACGATGTGGTCGCCTACACCGAGAAGGTGTTCGGGCCGGTCTCGGGTTTGGTCAACAACGCGGGCATCGTGCACGTCGATCCGATCGAAAAGCTGTCGGAAGCCGACTTCCGCAAAGTGATCGACGTCAACCAGGTCGGGGTGTTCCTCGGCATGAAGGCGGTGCTGGGGTCGATGCGCCGAGCCGGAAGCGGCTCGATCGTCAACATCTCCTCGATCGGCGGCATCATCGCCTTCTCCAACATCCTCGGCTACACCGCGTCCAAATGGGCGGTGCGCGGCATGACCAAGACCGCCGCGCAGGAGTTCGCCGCCGACGACATCCGCGTCAACTCGGTGCATCCCGGCGTCGTGGTCACGGAGATGACCGCGGACTCCGCGCGCTCGCAGGGCATGTCGGGCAACCAGCCGATCCGCCGAGCCGGCCGACCCGAGGAACTGGCGAACCTGGTGCTGTTCCTGATCAGCGACGAGTCGAGCTTCAGCACCGGCTCGGAATTCGTGGCCGACGGCGGCTACACGTCCCTGTGACGACGTCCGGCAGGGCAACCCGGCGGACCTACCGCCGACCGAGACAAGGAAAACAACCGTGAAGAACTTCGAGGGCAGAACCGCCGTCATCACCGGCGCGGGCGCGGGCATCGGCCGGGCGGTGGCGATCGAACTCGCCCGCCGCGGCGCCCGGCTGGCGCTGTCGGGCCGCAACGTGGACAACGTCGCCGAGACCGCGGCGCTGTGTGGCAAGGAAGACGCCCAAGCCCGCGCCTACAAACTGGACGTGACCGACCGGGACGCGGTCTATCGGCACGCCGACGAGGTGGCCGAGGACTTCGGCCGGATCAACCTGGTCGTCAACAACGCCGGAGTCTCGCTGACCGCGAACGTGGAAGAACTCAGCTGGGCCGACTTCGAATGGATCGTCGGCATCAACTTCTGGGGCGTCGCGTATGGCACCAAGGCGTTCCTGCCCCATGTCATCGCCTCCGGTGACGGGCACATCGCGAATGTGTCCAGCATGTTCGGCCTGGCGGCCTGCCCGAGCCAGGGCGCCTACAGCGCGACGAAGTTCGCCATCCGGGCGTTCACCGACGCGCTGCGCCAAGAGATGACCATCGCCGGACACGCGGTCGGCGTCAGCAGTGTGCACCCGGGCATGATCAAGACCGACATCGCCTGGAAGGCGCGGGCGGGCGGCGACCGCGATCGCGACGCCTTGGCCGCCAACTTCGACCGCCTGGCCAAGACCACCCCCGAGCACGCCGCACGGGTCATCGTGAACGGCATCCGCAAGAACAAGGCGAAGATCCTGATCGGCACGGACGCCCATGTGATCGATTGGCTGCCGCGCCTTTTCGGAGCCGGCTACCAGAAGATCCTGACCGCGCAGATGAAGAACGAAGTCGCCTGACGGTCCGGGGCCTTCCCGCCGAGGTGGTCCTACCGCGCTCGAGAAGTTCGAGAACTTCGATGACGTAGACCCTCCCGGCTGCGCGCCGGGAGGGTCTACCGAGTATTGCGAATCGCAACTCTCAGTGGCAGACCCACAGGGCGTCGGCCTTGTTGTCACCGCCGGCGGGCACATTGCCCTTGCTGTTGTCGGGGACCGAGACGAGAAGTTGCCATTCCTGACCGGTCCAGTTGTAGACCCCGACCGTCTTTCCCGTGCGGTTCCAGTACGAGCTCAGACGATCTCCAAGCCCTTCGTTGCCGATGTCGTGCAACAGGCAGTTGTTGTCGACCTGCACGAACATGCCGGTACCGCCGCGCTGGTCGTAGCCGCAGAACAGTCCGCCGGGGCAGTCGTAGGCCGCAGACGCCGGTGCAGGCGCGAGGGCTGCGCCGTACCCGGCGACCGCGAGGGTGGCCGCCGCCGCGACACTGAGACGGCGGAACAGTTTGAGTGAGGACATGATTGACCCTTCGAAGCCGATGGGATCGGGTATCGGTGCGGCGGGAATCCGCCGCACTCATGATGGGTGGACCGGACCGCCCGCGACTATCCACCTCGCGCGAGTTCTGTCCGGGCTGCGCGGCGGGTCAGGCGCGCAGCGTCACCGACGGCGGCACATCCCATCGCCGCCGGTACAGGGCCGAAAAACGGCCCAGATGCCAGAATCCCCAGTCTGCGGCTACCGCGGCGACCGTGGTCTTGGTGGGGTCCGCGGCGGCCAGCGCGGCGTGCACGCCCACCAGCCGAGCTTCACGCAATCGCGCCGTCGGTGTGGTGTCGAGGTATCGCCGGAAGCCCTCCTGCAGGCTCCGCACCGAAAGTCCTACTGCCTCCGCGATATCGGTGACGGTGAGCATTTCGTGCGCGTGGTCGGCGATGAGTTGTTCGGCGAGGCGGATGGGACGCGGCGTCGAGTTCCCTGGGGCACCGTCGAGCAGGAGCTCCGAGTAGCTGTTCGGCTGCGCCAGCAGGAGTTGGGACATCATCAGCTGCTCGACCTGCGGCCGCAGCCGCGGATCCAGGAACAGGCCGGGGCCTTCGGCGTCGGCTTGCAGCATGCGCAGCGATTCGAACCAGATCCGGGCGGCCGGTGACCGCAATTGCATCGCGACGGCCATCCGCAGCGGACGATCCGGCGGCCGGCCCAGCATCCGCCGCAAATGGTCGTCCAACGCGGCACGGTCGAATCGGACGAGTAGTTGCCTGCTGCTCTCGTGCCAGTTCATGTCCAGGGGCGCGTCCGGGTCCGGAACCGAGGCCACCGCCGGGTCGGAGGCGATATCCGTGGTCCCGTTGAGCACCCGGGCCCACCCGGCCAGCGGAATTTGAACCAGGCGGAAGGTTTCGATGGGTTCGGTCCGGATCCGAACCTGAACCCCGTAATGCTTGTAGACCAGGCCGACATCACCGTACCGGACGACATTGCAGCTGGCCTCCATGGTGGAGGCGCCCGGATCGAGCCGGTGCTCACGCAGAATGCCGCTCATCCCCGCCCGGGCCACGTCGGGGTCAGCGGTTCGGAAATAGCGATGCCCCGACAGCGGTTCAACGAACATTCCGACTGCCCTCCAAGCAGCAGGCGCCGCGCCAACGGGCCTGGATCAGCGGATGTCGAAGGTATTGTCCGCCGACACCTGCGGATACACAATCGGTTTCGCATCGCGCCCCGAAACCCCGGCCAGCCCGCCAAGAACGGCGTCCCCACGATCACCGGATGAGTCGCCCCCCTACGGCAATCGTCTTGCAGGCACCGGCGCCACCCCGAGCGCGCCGCCCGGGTCATCGTTAACGGCATCCGCAGGAACAAGGCGAAGATCCTGATCGACAGGGATGATCGCGTAATCAATTGGCTGTCGGACCGTTTCGAGCCGGTCACCAGAAGATCCTGACCGCGCAGATAAAGAACGAGATCGCTTGACTTCGCCTCTAGCGGGTGGCCGTGAAGTTCGGATCGGAGCGGAGGTGAGCGCCACGCGTGCGACGCCATCATTCAACGGCCATCTTCGATCAGTAGCAGATACGCCGACTCTAGATGCACGATGCACTCATCCGGATTGTGAAGGCGGTGAATGTGCCGCAGTTCGCGAGCGCGTTCGACAGTCAGTTCGAGTAAGTGCACTCGGCACATGAATTCGGCGAGCATGCCGTCAGCTTGGACGAAGGTCCTGTGATGCAGAGGATCGGGCAATGTCACGACGACGCTCCTGCTTGTGGTGGCACAGCTCGTGGAGAAGAGAGCGGCGCCCTGTCGGTCTTGACACCCAGCCGAGAAACGGGGCAGTAGGTCGCCGCTGATTCCGGTCGAGCTGCGACAGATGACGGAATGTGGTCGGCTCGTCCGGGGCAATGCCGCATGCCACGTGATCCGGAAGCTGGAAAAGATAGTGACGTCCGCTCCGGCTCATCTGCACGGCGGCAATCGGCGAACGAGTGACGAACGGGGGTCAGTCCCACAGTTCGGCACACGGGAGCGTCGGTAGATCGATACTCACATCGTCGTCGACCGTGATCACAAACTCCGGAAAACCCTGTGCGAGTGCTTCTGCAACGCTCTGCGCTTGTTCGGCGCTGGCTTGGTAGTCCAGCGTCAAAGCACCCATCTCGATGTGGAGGTGGCGGATGCGCCGGCTGGAGCGAGGAGGCCACACGGCGCGGATCACCGAGAGTTGTCGACGGGAGACACAACCCGGACAGCTGTGAATGACGCTCGAAGTGCGGCTGGCATGCATCCGCATTTCGGGCTTGACCAGCAATGCGGAACCGCACCGTCGTGTGCGCGGGTTCGGTCATGCATGGGCTGTTCGGGTCCACGGCGGGTCTCGGGTCGAGTCAACGTGGCGAGTTGGTGGATAGCGAGGGTCGTA
Source organism: Nocardia sputorum (assembly GCF_027924405.1). NCBI lineage: Bacteria > Bacillati > Actinomycetota > Actinomycetes > Mycobacteriales > Nocardiaceae > Nocardia > Nocardia sputorum. Next base: position 3,083,538 of record NZ_AP026978.1, read on the forward strand.
TAGAGCATCGCGGGAGAACCTTCCCAGAGCATCGTGGATCGAAAGGCGCCCGATACCAAGGGCTTTCGCCACCAGCTCTGGCTCACCGCAGCGGGTGCGCCGACCGAGGAGGTGCGGCGTCAGCTTGGTACCGGGCACGGGTCTAACCATGCCCGCGCGGCCGTATTCGGCTCGATCGCGTATTGGTTGGGTATTGTCCGGCTATCGGGTGTGTTCTACCGGTTCGCACGGCGTGCAATACGGCCACGCGACGGTCAGAGATCCGATGGCCTGGTCCGGGACGCTCGGCGAGGTAGTCACCAAATCAGAAGCTGGCGGCTTCGGAGGGAAGCGGGATGCGTTACGCTGCCGTGAGCGTTTTCCCAGGTCAGATGACGTAACGTAGGTGGGGCAATGGTCAGGGGATGGCAATGGACCGGGTTCGAGGCGGCGGCGCTCCAAGAGGCGATGCGGCGCTCGGTACGTGACTTCGCGGTACTGCTCGGCGTCGAGACCACGACAGTCGTCAATTGGCGCACGGGCCTGAGCGCTGTGCGGCCACGCTCGAACACCCAAGCACTTCTCGACATAGCTCTCGATCAACGAGCGACAAGTGATGATCGTGCCCGGTTCGAACAGATCCTCACTGAGGGGGAAGTCGCTTGGCGGCAGCGACACCCGGTAACACCACACAAAGAGGTCGCGGGCAAATCAGGTACCGATCTGCTCGAACCCCTAACTGATCGATCGTGCGGCTCCCCGGCTCCTTCATGTTCGAGACCAAGCACGCGGACTACTGTGAATCCTGGCCACCCCGCCGGGCACGGCGGTGACTACCCCATGGAGATCACGGATATGAACCGGCGCGAGTTGTTGCGGCTACTGAGTATCGCCACAACCACGCTCCCGGCTCCGGGGGCCGTCGACTGGGAGCGCGTGCACTTTGCTGCAGAGTCCGGCCGCGTCGACTCGACCGTCCTTGATCAGTACGGCCACTTGAATGAGCTGCTCTGGAGGAACTATGCGGAAGCGGAGACGAAGTCGGCAGTATTCGTCGCCGCACGTGAGCACTTGGCCGTCCTAGTCGAAAGCCTTCGCAGTTCCAGGAGCGCAGAGCTACGACGTCGCCAGCTCCAACTGACCGCAGATGCGCTCCAGTTGACCGGCGAGATCCTCCTGGACAGTACGCATTTTGCCGAGGCCGCATACTGCTACGCCCTGTCCGGCACATTCGCGGCCGAAGCTCGCGCGTTCGATCTGTGGGCCTGCGCATTAACTCGACACGCTTACGTCGGCATCATCGATGATCGCTTCGGTGACGCGCTGCCACTGGTGGAAGAGGCATCTGAGGTTGCCCGCCGTGGTGACAGTCTCCTGCCGACGCGCTACTGGGTCGAGAGTGTCCGTGCACAGACCGAAGCCGGCCTCGGCAACGCCAGTGAATGCGAAAGGTCGTTCGATGCCGCCCGAGGCGTACTCGGATTGGTAGAGACGCACTCGTTCGGCTGGCTGCGCTTCTCTGGGGCGCGTATCGACGAGGAACAAGCCAGCTGCCTGATTCGCCTTCATCGACCAGAATCGGCCGAGCGCATCTTGAGCCCACTCCTAGATCGTCCCCTCTCCACTCGTCGCCGTGCCAGCGTCTTGGTTGATCTCGCCGCCGCTGGGGCGCTCCGAAGCGATCCGATCCAGGCAGTCTGGTATGGCGGCCCAGCTGTCGATATTGCCCGCCGGACCCGTTCCGGGTACTTGGGGCGACGTCTGAATCAGTTGCGGCCGCATCTGGCTGACTTGCGGGGTGATCGTCACGTGGCCCACCTCGAGCATCGGATCACTACGCTGACCACGTCGACTGCACATGGATAAGGAGCGCACTGTGAGCAATAGCGACGACCACGGCGGTAGGGTCTTCCGCGAAGCGTGGATTGCCGGCGTCACCACGCACTACCCGGGTACGCCGAAGGATAGTTACATCGCGCCCTGGGAGGACACGCCGGACTGGGAGCGCGCCAGTGCGGCGGCGGTCTACCGCCAGGTGGTCGACTTCATCGGGCTCACGCAGAACGCGGCAGCTCGCCTGAGTCCGGAACTGAAAGGGCAGTTCGTCGCGATCTGCTGGATCGGGCAGATCTTGGCGCGGATACCTGATCCGAAGCCTAGTTATATCGCGCCCTGGGACCAGTTGCCCGAGTGGCAGAAGAAGACGGATATCGGAATTTTCGAGGCAATTGAGCGCCAAGTGAAGTCCTCGGCCGCCTCGTAGCCATACCCAACGGATGCATTCTCGCAGTGCTCAGGGCTGCGGCTCACGCGAACGTAGGACGCGTTTCAGGACCTTGCCGTTGGCGTTCCGGGGTAGTGCCGCTACGACCTCGATGCGACGCGGGAGCTTGTAGGCGGCCAGATGAGGTCGGGCCCACGCGATTAGCTCCGCGGGGGCGATTTCGGCGATGCGGTCGATGACGACGAAGGCGTGGCCGACTTCGCCGAGACGGGCGTCGGGGACGCCGATCACTGCGGCCTCGGCTACGTCGGGGTGGGTACGAAGGATGCGCTCGATTTCGGCGGGGTAGACGTTGAAACCGCCCACCACGAACATGTCCGTGCGGCGGTCGGTGACGCGCAGGTAGCCGTCGGCGTCGAGGGTGCCGATGTCGCCGGTGTGTAACCAGCCGCCCGCATCGATGGCGGTCGCTGTTGCCGCGGGATCATCGAGGTAGCCGTGCATCACATTCGGGCCGTGCAGCACTATCTCGCCGGGGTGACCGATCGGCAGCGGCTGCCCGGCGTCGTCCACGATCTGAATCCGCACGTCCGACAATGCTTTTCCTACGTTGTTTCCGAGCTGGATCGCAGGGGCATCGGGTGGGCAGACCGTGGCGACACCGGTTGATTCGGTCAGTCCGTATCCGGTGAAAACTTCTCCGGCACCCAGTTCACGGCGGATTCGCTCCACCATCTCCGTCGGCACGCTGGAACCACCGGTGCCCGCCAGGCGTAGCGAGCTCAGGTCACGAGGGACGCGCCGGTCGTGGGCGAGCAGGTCGTGGAAGAGCGTCGGAGGACCGGTCAGCACGGTGATCCGCTCGCGCTCGATGACGCCGAACACCCGCTCCGGGTCGAAGCGGTCCACCGGCACCATGGTGGCGCCGCGCAGCAGGCACGCGATGATCCCGGCCTTGTAGCCGAAGGTGTGGGCGAACGGGTTGACCAGCAGATATCTGTCGTCGCCGGAGAGCGTGACCGCATCGGCCCAGTGGGTGAAGGCCTCGATCGTCTGCCGGTGCGTGGTCGGCACACCTTTCGGTACGCCCGTGGTGCCGGACGTGAACAGGATGTCGGAGATCGACTCCGGGGCCACGGACGCACTCCGCGCGTCGGCTTCCGCGACGGTTATCACCTCGCCGAGGGCGAGGAAGTCAGCCCAGGAGAGGTCCTCGGGTCTGTCTTCGCGGGACTTGTCGAGAAAGGCGACGGTCCGCAGCTCCGGCAGCGCGTGTCCCGATTCCCGGAGCATTCCCGGGTAGTCGTTGCCGAGGAAGTCGCCCACGGTGAGCAGCATGCGGCACCGGCTACGAGCGAGGATGCCCGCTGCCTCGGGACCGCGCAGTCGAGTGCTGAGCGGAACCAGCGTCGCGCCCGCACCCAGCACGCCGAGCGCGGCGATCACCCAACGCGCGGTGTTGGGCGCCCAGATCGCCACCCGCTCGCCGGGCCGCACCGATCGCGCCATCACCGCCTGTGTGACACGCCGCGCTTCCGCGGCGAGCTCGGCGTAGGTGAGCTGCCCCTCCGGTGACACCACCGCGATCCGGGCGCCGTCCCGCTGTGCCCGCTCGGCCAGCACTGCCGGAATCGTCGCGAGTTCACCGGTCGCTGCACCGCGTCGATCCATGCCGTGATCGTGCCGCATCGACTGTTCCACGCGGTGTGATCGCGGCCGAATATCCCGTTGACCGGGAATTCTTTCCCGGTCACGCGTTCGCGGGAGCCCGTGCGCCGCCGCACGGGTACCGGTATCAGCGCGGCAAACCGATCGAGCCACGGCCAGCGGAGTCGGACGACACGCCGCATCCGGCGGCTCATCGGGACCGTCCTGCTCAGCGGGACCACGGGTACGGCAGGTGACCGATGGCACGGCAGGCTCGAAACGAGCGACCGGTGTGTGCGCCGCGGGTTCGCGTCCGGTCCGGCACGGACCGGTGTACGAGGTTCCGAATCGCGCTGGGGCGCGGAGTGTTCAGTGAGTGCTAAGGAGTGACATGACGGCCGGAGCAGAGCTAGCGGAGCGAAACGACGAGGCAGCGGGCGCGGGGCCGGTCGTCGAACTCGACGGCGCCTGTTCGCTGTCCCGGGAACGCATCGGCGGGAAGGCGTGGAGCGTCAACCGCATGCGCGCGCTCGGTCTGCCGGTGCCGCCCGCGTTCGTCATCACCATCGAGGGATGGGCCGACTTCTCGGCGCACGGGGAGATCGGCGAGGACGTCTGGCACGGTGTCGAGGCGGCCATCGCCGCCCTGGAACACGGCACTGGGAGGAGCTTCGGAGCCGGCGCCCGTCCACTGCTGGTGTCGGTCCGCTCCGGCGCCGTGGTGAGCATGCCGGGAATGATGGACACGGTACTGAACCTCGGCATGAACGACGCGGTCGCGCGGGCCCTGGCGGCGGAGACCGGGAATCCGGGCTACGCGGTGGATACGCGGGAGCGGTTCCGGACCCAATATCGCGAAACCGTGCTGGGTGATCCCGCCGGTGTGGTGCCCGAGGATCCCTGGGAGCAGTTGCGGGCGGCGATCAGCGCGGTGTTCCGGTCCTGGGATTCGCCTCGGGCGCAGACGTATCGGCGCAACCGCGGCCTCTCCGGAACCCTCGGCACCGCCGTGACGGTACAAGCCATGGTCTTCGGCAATCTGGACGAGAGATCCGGCACCGGGGTGCTGTTCAGCCGCAACCCGAACACCGGCGAGCGCTCGCTGTTCGGCGAATGGCTGGTCGGTGGGCAGGGGGAGGACGTGGTGTCCGGCCGGACCACCCCGCGACCGCTCGATGAACTGGCCACCGTGCTGCCCGAGGTGCACGCCCAACTCGTCACGGCCGCCGACTTGCTGGAACGCGACGGCCGCGACATCCAGGACATCGAATTCACCGTCGAATCCGGCGTCCTGTGGTTGTTGCAGTCCCGCGCCGCCAAGCGATCGGCGCGCGCGGCGGTGCGCGCCGCGGTGGCGATGGCCGAGGAAGGACTCATCGGCGCCGAGGAAGCGCTGAACCGGGTCACCGCCGAACAGGTGCGGACCGTGCTGCGTCCGGCCACCGGCGAGTATTCGGGGACGCCGCTGGCACGCGGTGAATCCGCGTGTCCCGGGCTGGCGTCCGGCGTCGCCGTCAGCGATCCGCATGAGGCCGAACGTCGTGCGGAAGCCGGCGAGGACGTGATCCTCGTGCGCCCCACCACCAGCCCCGATGACCTGCACGGCATGATCGCCGCGCGGGCGATCGTCACCGGGCTGGGCGGCGCCACTTCGCACGCCGCGCTGGTCAGCCGCGAGATCGGCAGGCCGTGCGTGGTCGGCTGCGGCCCCGGCGTCGTCGCGACACTGGCCGGTCGGGTGGTGACCGTCGACGGTGGCGCGGGCACGGTCTGGCCCGGGCGGGTCGAAGGCAAGCCCGTCGACGCGAGCACCCTCGCGGACGTCGGCCGACTGGCCGAGTGCGCGGGCACCGACCGGGACGGGTTGGCGGCCTGGCTGGACGCGCGGGCGAGCGAGGACGCGCCGAAGGTGGACGTGGCGCCCCCGGCGACGGTGACGGAAATACCCGAACTCGATCTGCTGCGGCTGATCGGGATCAAAGGCCGGGCCGCCCACGACGCGCTGGCCGCAGGCGTAGGTGCGCCGACCGAGATCGTCGCCGCTCGATGTGCGGAACTGGTGGCCGGAGGATGGTGCGCCGCGACGCCGATCGGTGTACGGCTCACGCCGGAAGGCAGACAGCACTTGCACGGCCTGCTGGCGACGGAACGACGAACGGTCGACCGCGCCGCGATCGCCTCCGTCTATGCCGAATTCTGCGATTTCAACGGGGTTTTCAAAGAAATCGTCACCGCGTGGCAGATGAAAGATCCGGCCACCGTCAACGATCACGCCGACGCCGATTACGACGGCGCGGTACTGACCCGATTGACCGATCTGCATCGCGCCGCTCAGCCGCTGCTGCGGCGGATCGGCGTGGTCGCACCGCGGCTGGCCCGGTACTCCGACCGGTTCGCGCAGGCGATCGAGCGGATCGCGGCCGGTGATCACGCCTGGGTCGCCCGGCCCGTGCTGGACAGTTACCACACCGTGTGGTTCGAGCTGCACGAGGACCTGATCGGACTGTGCGGCCTGAGCCGCGCCGACGAGGCGGCGGCCGGCCGTGCCCACTGACATCGCGGGGGAGTCGACGGTGCCCGGTGACCGGTGGGTCGAGTTCGCGCAGATCGACAACGTGCGTGATATGGGCGGGCTCCCGGTGCAGGGCGGCGGCACAACCCGGTTCGGCGTGGTCTACCGTTCCAGCACACCACAGAATCTCACCGAGTCCGATATGGCGAAACTGCTCGGACCGATCGGTTTGCGCACCTTGATCGACCTGCGGCTGCCCGACGAAGTGGAGCGCGAGGGCTACGGACGGCTGGCCACCGCCGACGTGCGGCGGGTCTGCCTCCCGGTGCGGAAGTCGCCGCAATCCTCACTGGCGGCACGCGATCTGGTGCCGGACTCCACCCGCGTCGATCTGGTGGACCTGTACCAGAAGCTGCTGGCGGGCAGTGCCGATTCCATCGTGGCGGCGGTACGGCTCGTCGTCGACGCGGAACGCCACTCGGTGCTGTTCCACTGCGCCGCGGGCAAGGACCGCACCGGAGTGCTCGCAGCGGTGCTCCTGGACGCGGTGGGCGTACCGCCCGAGGCGATCGCGGCCGACTACGCGCTGACCGGCGAACGCATGCACCGAGTCCGCGACCGCCTCGACGCGCTCCCGTCCTATACCGGGCTGCCCCCGGTGAGCACCGGCATTCTCGGCGTGGAGGCCGAGGTGATGGTGCGTTTCCTCGCGAATCTGTCGGCCGAGCACGGCGGCGCCGCCGAATGGTTGCTTAGCAGCGGCCTCACCCCGGTGGAGTTGGCGCGACTGCGTGAAGTGCTGATCGCGCCGGAATAGGAGTCGCGTGGGCGGCGCCCGGCACACGGGCGCCGCAGAGGTGGCGACTGATCAGGCCTGCACGGGATCGGCTCCGTCGCGCTGGACGACCGAGTCGCCGACATCCAGCATCTTCCACGATTTCCGATTCACACGGACCTTTATCGTGCTGCCATCCTCCAGCCGGATATGCAGTCGCCGATACAGATTCGCTCCATCGAGCAATCCACGCGACTTCTTGACGACCGTCCCGCGCAACTCTCGCTGTACCACTGCTCGTCTCCTCATTCGTCTCGGCCGCTGACGCCGTAGCGATTCCCCGACCGGCGCAGTTCCAGTGTTGTTTCCCCTCACGTTCGGGACATCAGCAGTGAGAGGCATCTTTCCTATGACGAAAGTCGGACATCGCAGGTGGGTGGCCGCACCTTCAGTCGTACGAATACTCATCCACGGCGGTGACCGCGCGGTCTCCTGCGCACGTGAATCGCCGCGGACGACTCGGCGGGAGCCCGCTCGGGCAACCGATGCACTCTCGTCTACGGGTCAGCACGCCCTGATCCACATCGACGAACTCGTCGCACGGCTGAGTGCACGCCCGACCAGCGATACCGCCGCGGTTCACCTCCGGCGGGTCGAACGACTGAGCGGGCCCGGTGGACAACATCCACCGGACCCGCTCTTGGTCTTCGACTACCGAGGCAGGAGTTTCGATTTCAGCGCCTCGAGCGTCGCACTGTCCACGCCCAGCCCCTCGGTGACGAACCGGTCGAACGATCCGAAGGACGCGCCGGCCTGGTCGAACGCGGCGTCGAGGAAGTCGCTCTGCACGCCGAGGATCGGATCGAGCAGCGCAGGGTCGGTAACCAGGCCCTTGGCCACCAGCCCGTCCACCAGCGCCTTGTTGCCCGCGGCCAGGTTGTCGTTCGATTCCAGATAGTCCTTGTAGACCTGGCCCTTCGGCACGCCGAGCGCCGTCATGAGGATCGCGGTCAGCCACCCGGTGCGGTCCTTGCCCGCGGTGCAGTGGAACAACACCGGACCGCTCGCGTTGGCGACATCCCGGATGGCGGTGCCGAACTGAGCGCGCGCCGTGGTGTCGGTGACCATCCAGCGGTAGTAGTCGCGCATGATGCCTGCGGCCTTACCGTCGCCGAACGTCTGTTGTTGCACGGCCGGACCGCCCTGTATCGCCTTGCCCACCATCAGGTAGAAGTCGTTGGCCGGGTCGTACACCGGACGCGCGAGTGCGGGAATCGACGCCGGAAGCTTGTCGGGGTTGGCTCCCGACTCGTTCGGGCTGCGGAAATCGATCACCGCGGTGATGCCCGCCGCCACCAGCTTCTGCTGGTCGGCAGCGGTGAGCTTGTCGAGGGCGTCGGTGCGGAAGACCACGCCCGTACGCAATTTGCCGTTGCCCTGGGTGGGATAGTCGCCGATGTCCCTGGCATTCGGCGCCGTCGAGAGCTGCATCGAGCGGTCGTGCACTGTGTGCACGATCGCAGGGCCCGCGAAAGCGCTGGTGGTGGACGGGAACACGGCGATCAATGCGGCGGCGACACCGGTCATCGCCCCGCGTAGAGCACGCGAAATCGTCACTGAATCATTCCTTCCATGGGATCGCGGCCCGGCGACGCCGAACCGGTAAGGGGCCGGGGTGTGCCACCCCGGCCCCGGCTCAGGCGTCGACGAGCAGGGTGACCGTGCCGGCCGACCCGTCGACGCGCACCCGCTGCCCATCGGCAAGCCGCGTGCTGGCGGTCTTGGTGTCGACGACGCAGGGGATGCCGAATTCCCGGGCTACGATGGCGGCGTGTGAGGCGGAACCCCCGATGTCGGTGACCACGGCCGCGGCATAGGCGAACATCGCGGTGTGCCCGGTGTCGGTGACCGAAGCCACCAGGATGTCGCCCGGTTCGATGTCGTCGTCCAGCGACAGCACGCGTTTCACGGTGCCTTCCACGACGCCGGGGCTCACTCCGATGCCGGTGAGGCTGTCTCCGGGCGTCAACGCGTCCGCGGCCGGGAGCGGTTCCCAGTCGCCCGCGATCACATCCGGCATGCGGACGCCCTGCAAGCGGGCCAGTTCCGCGCGCCGTCGGGCTACGCGCTCGGCCAGGTCGGCAGGCGCCCAGAGGATCTCGTCGAGGGTCAGGAAACAGGCGTCCTCGGCCTGTCGCAGCAGCCCTTGCCGGATCAGCCGTTCCGCCCGCTCGCGCACGGCGAGACGCAGGCAGTGGGTATACCGGACGACGGCGTCGCGGACGCGTTCGCGCGCCATGGTCGCGCCCGCCGCCATCCGCGCGGTGCGGCTCGGCGACGGGTCGACCGGTTCCCGCTTGGGCGCGGGCATTTGGGCGGCGCGGGCGGCGGCGGTCACCAGCAGTTCGGGCCGGTCGCCGAAGGTGGGGTTGATCAGCTCGCACTCGCCCGGGCCGCGATGCCCGATCCGGCGCAGCTCCTCGTCCAGCGCGGCGGAGAACGCGGGCGAGGCGGCCCGCGCCGCCGCGACATCGCCGGAATGCGCCGCGTCGTGCAACGCGGCGTCGGCACGGCACAGCGCGGCAAGGCGTTCCACCGCGAGCATGGTCCTGGCCGACTCCAACCGCTCCAGGTCGATGGGCACGTCGGCGGCTTCCTTGCCGCGGGAGTGGATGGCAGTGGCCGCGCCGGTCATCATCACACCGATGGACGCCGCCGCCCAAGACTGGTTCAGTCGGTCCCGCCACAGCAGGGCCCGCGCGTGCAGTTGCTCGTCGGTGAGCTCGCGGATCGCGGCGGCGCCCAGTGATTCCTGATGCGCGGCGGCGTTGATGCCGTCGGTGGTTTCGCGATAGCGCAGCGCGGTGCGCAGCACCCGGCCGGCTGCGCGCCAGGTGGCGCGGGTGCTGGCGAAACCGCTCGGGGTGGGTGGCTTGCCGTGCGGGGTCAGCGAAATCTCGGGTGGAATGTTGCCGTAGACGTCGCGGCGGATGCTCTGCTCGTCCCAGCCCGGCATGTTCTCCGCGGCGAGCACCCCGATGGAGGCGTTGATGTAGATGTGGTGCCCGAGCACGGTGGTGACCCGGCTGGTCCAGTGCTCCAGCGCGATCCCGTCCAGCGCGATCATCCTGCCCATCGCGGCGTTGGCCAGCCGGATCGCGCCCGCCTGCAGATCCACGGTGAGCGGCGTGAGCGGTCCGGGCAGCGCTTCGGACGTATTCGTCGCGGTGTGCACCGGGTAGGCCGGATCGACACGGTCGTCGAACTCGCCCTCGAGACCTTCCGGCGCCACCGACACCAGGGCATGGCCGTCCGAGGTGGCCGCGCGGGCGGGAATCAGATAGCCGGGCAGCGGAATCGCCCCGGTCCGCGCGACGAGTTCGTCGCCGTCGACCTTGCGGCCGGCCAGTCCGCGGAGGACGTCCGCCGCGACTTCGGACGCGGTCCATCCGCAGCGGAATCCCCATTCGTCCTGTGCGGCGCTGGTATCCACCTCCGGCACAGTCCGACCACCTGCCATCCGCCGGACCGATCGTGTTCCGATCGCGGCGCGGATATGACGCACGTCCGCACCGGAGACCACGCCGGGCGCGGCGAGTTCGACCACGCCGACGCGTGCCGACTCCGCCGCCAGCACCAGGAAACGCTCGAAGTCGTCGGTGTGCAGCACCTGGAATCCGCCCGCCCGGCGAGATCCGAGCAGCCGCCGCAGGATGCGCCAGCTCTCGCGCTCGACGCACCTGCCCGCGACCGGTGCGGTGCGCACGATCAGAGCCCGCGCACCGCTGGACCGCACGATATCGTCGGCGGCCGAATCCGTCCCCGCGATGGTGGGAACCACGATGCGCGCTCCGGCCGCTCGGGCTGCCGTCGCGATCGCGGCGAGCGAACCGCCCAGATGCACCACCACCGCGCACTCGGCGACGGCCCGCGCACAGCTCGCCGGATCGTCCGGGTCACCGGTGAAAACCTGGACCCGAGGGTCGACGTACCGGTGCCGCGACCGGTCCGACCCGACTACGTCGTGGCCCGCGGCCAGCAGCATGCGCGCCACCGCGCGGCCGGTCGGATCGGACACTCCGGTGACCAGGACCCGCATGAATTCTTCCTCCTCGCTGGCGCCCACGCAGACGTGACGCCGTTCACACACCATCGCCACCCGGCGCGCCCGCGACGGTCCGCAGTCCCGCTGATCGGGACCGGAAGGTCGCTCACCAAGATGGGCGCCGGGCCACCGAGTGCCGAGCGGGAAGGTCGACATATGAGTGATCGGAATTCGGTCGTGCCGAGGGCCGCCGCCGATGTGCGCGCCTACGACATCGAGACCGATGTGCTGGTGGTCGGTTACGGATGTGCCGGGGCGGCCGCGGCGTTCGAGGCGGCAGCGGGCGGCGCGCAGGTGCTGGTACTCGATCGGATGAGCGGTCCCGGAGGCGCGTCGGCGCTGTCGGGCGGCGAGATCTATCTCGGCGGTGGCACGCCGATCCAACGGGCGTGCGGGTTCGACGACGACCCGGCCACGATGGCCGCGTTCCTGTCCGCCGCGCTCGGCCCGGGCGCCGACTGGGCCAAGATCACGCGCTACAGCGCGGACAGCGTCGCGCATTTCCACTGGCTCGCCGACCGTGGCGTGCCGTTCAAACCCAGCCTGTGGGATGCGCCGGTGTGGGTCCCGCCGACGGACGACGGGCTGATGTGGCTGGGGGAGAACAGCAAGCCGTTCGCCGACCTCGCCGCGCCTGCGCCCCGCGGCCATCGCCCGGCCGCCGCCGACTTCGGCGGCAAGCTGCTCATGGACTGCCTCGCCGAGGCCGCCCGATCAGCCGGTGCGACAGCGCTTTTCGACACCAGGGCCGCCTGCCTGATCGTGGCCGGTGACGGCACGGTCGTCGGCGTGGTGGCGCGGCGGTACGGCACGGAGCTGACCATCCGCGCCCGCCGCGGCGTCGTCCTGACCACCGGCGGATTCGTCGACAACGACGCCATGCTCGCCGCCCACGCGCCGCGATTGCTGGGACACACCAAGGTCAGCGCGGGCACCGACGACGGCAGCGGCATCCGGATGGCGCAGGCGCTCGGCGCGGCGGTGCGGCACATGTCGGCGGGGCAGGTCGGCATCTCGCTGATTCCCGGCCTGGCCGCGCGCGGCATGGTGGTGAACGGGCACGGGCAGCGGTTCATCAACGAGGACACCTATCCCGGCCGGATCGGCCAGGCGGCGCTGTTCCGGCAGGGGATGCGGACCTGGGTCGTGCTCGACGAACGGGCCTTCGACGAAGTGCCGGAACCACAGCGCTGGGGTGTGCGGCCCACCCATGTGGCGGAGACGCCCGAGGAACTCGCCGGGCTGATGGGCGTGCCCGCCGCGGCGCTGGCCGACACCGTCCGTCGCTACAACAGCCACGCCGCGGACGGCGCGGATCCCGAATTCGGGAAAGCGCCACGCTGGGTGCGGCCGCTCACGCCACCGCTGGCCGCGATCGACGCGCGGGCGGGAGTGCGGCCGCCGTCGGAGTCCGGCGATCGCCGCGGAACCGGCGCGTCCGTCTTCACCCTCGGCGGTCTGCACACCTCGCTCGACGGCGCCGTGCTCGACCTCGACGGCGTCCCGATCCCGGCCCTGTTCGCCGCGGGCCGCGCCGCG